>CALGJQ010000075.1 GCA_937928545.1 uncultured Verrucomicrobiales bacterium | reverse complement strand
GGCGCGCTTCGGGCACCTCATATCCGATTCAAGATCAAAGGCTCGCGCCTCGTTTCTTCGACCCCAAGACCCAGGGCGACGCTACGCTTTGCCACTGGGCTACGTTAGATCGCCCCGATTGGGGCTGGTGAGTTGGTCGCTGAAAATTCACTAGCTTGATCGCCCTGAACTACTCCCACTCATTCCATCCTTGCCATTCCCATGATCTCCGTTAAAGCCACCTCGTTCTTGGGAGCATTCTCGCTTCCTCCCCCTTTTCCAATCTAGTCGATGAGAGACTGGTTCCGGGCTTTTTAACTCACTCGTCGAGCCCCGCCCGCTGACCCCATTTTCCGGTCATCCGGCCTCTCAATAAATATGATCCCGACTACCTTCGAGGAGCTTGCCTTGGCCGCTCCCATTAAACGTGCTCTTGCCGAGCAAAACTACCTCACCCCTTCGCCCATCCAGGCCCAATCCATCCCCATCCTTCTCGAAGGAGGCGATCTCCTTGGCATCGCCCAGACCGGCACCGGAAAAACCGCCGCCTTCTCGCTGCCCATCCTCAACGCTCTCCATCAGGAGCCAAAACACCCCAAGCGCCGCTCCGCCCGCGTCCTCGTCCTCACCCCCACTCGCGAGCTCGCTAGCCAAATCTCCCAGTCCTTCGACACCTACGGAAAAGGCATCCGCTTTAGTAAAACCCTCATCTTCGGTGGCGTCGGTAAAAACCCACAAGTCCGCGCCATGAAAAATGGCGTCGATGTCCTCGTCGCCTGCCCCGGCCGCCTCCTCGATCACATGAACGAAGGCGATGTCGATCTCTCCGGCGTCGAGTTCTTCGTCCTCGATGAAGTCGACCGCATGCTCGATATGGGCTTCCTCCGTGACGTCAAAAAAATCGTCGCCGCCCTCCCGCGCAAGAAGCAATCCCTCTTCTTCTCCGCGACTCTCGCCCCCTCCATCAAGGACCTCGCGAACACCATTCTTCACAACCCAGCTCACGTCTCCATCGAGCCCAAGCGCACCACCGCCGAAAAAGTCGACCAACGCGTCTGCTTCATCGACAAGGACAACAAAAAGGAACTCCTCCTTCAACACCTCGAGGACCAACGCAACAACGGCCTCACCATCATCTTCTCCCGCACCAAGCACGGCGCGAATAAGCTCTGCAAATCGATCAACGCCTCCGGCTTCGAAGCCGAAGCGATCCACGGAAACCGCTCGCAACCTCAGCGCGAACGCACCCTCGAAAAATTCAAAGCAGGCCGCCTCCCCATCCTCGTCGCCACCGACGTTGCGGCTCGCGGAGTCGATGTCAAAGACGTCACCCTCGTCATCAACCTCGACATCCCGAACGAAGCCGAAGCCTACGTCCACCGCATTGGCCGTACTGGTCGTGCCGACGCCAGCGGCTCCGCTGTCTCCTACTGCTCACCTGAAGAACACGAATTCTACATGGACATCGAGAAGCTCATCCAAAAGAAGCTCCCCGTTGACCTAGACCATCCCTATCACCACGAAGAACTCGCAGACCTCCACAGCCGAGGCCTCAAATCCCGACTCTCCACCCGCGACAACGGCGGCAACAAAGGAGGCGGCGGTGGCCGACGAGGCGGAGGAGGAGGCCGTGGTCGCCAAGGTGGTGGTGGTGGAAATCGCAGTCGCAACAACAGCGCCGGCGGCGGCGGCAGATCATCCCGTGGCCGCGTCTCAGACAGCAGCACCGGCCGACGCCGACGCTAGCAAAGATACGGAGCTTGGGCTTTAGCCCGAGTCCCCCTCAACCTCCCCCTCAACCAAGCCCCAAAACCCTCCGCGCCTATGCGCCTCTGCGTGAACCCTCCCCTCAACCCAAGCCCAAGGAAGAGCTGTCTCCAAACCACCCACGGAAACATCGATCCTATCAATACCCCACAATATTTAATTGATTATAAATATCCCACCCTTCAGCTTAAGGTCTCACTCTCATGAGCAAGACCACTCTCCAAAAGCAACTCCTCCAGACCTGCAAAACCCAAGGCAGCCAACTCGCCTTCGCCGACTCCAGCGGCGCCCAGGTCACCTTCTCCCAAGCTCTCGCCAAAAGCATCTTCCTCACCGGCCGCCTTCAGCCCATCTGGAAAAACCAAGATAAAGTCGGCATCCTCGTCCCACCCTCCGTCGGCGGAGCACTCGTGAACTGGGCCGCCCTCCTCATGGGTAAGATCCCCGTCAACCTCAACTACACGCTTTCACCCGAAGGCATCGCTTCCTGCCTCGAGCAATGCGGCATCACCGACCTCGTCGTCTCCGGCAAGCTCATGGAGCGACTCAAGCTCGACCTCCCCGTCCGCATTCACCGCCTCGAAGACCTCGCCGCCGCCCCCAAGCTCAGCGAAAAAATCCGCGCCGGCTTTCTTTCCAAATTCACCTCACCCAGCGCCCTCCTCAAGCGCCTCGGCGGCTCCACGGCTCAGTCAAAAGACCTCGCCACCATCATCTTCAGCAGCGGCAGCACCGGCGCCCCAAAAGGCGTCATGCTCAGCCACCACAACGTGATTTGTAACGTCGACCAAGTGCGTGAAGTCTACCAATTCACCACCGACGACCGCATGCTCGGCGTCCTCCCCTTCTTCCACTCCTTCGGCTTCATGGCCACCATCGCCGGTCCCGCCGTCGCTGGCTTCGCCGCCGCCTTCCACTTCAACCCCATGGAAAGCAAAGTAATCGGACCTCTTGCCGAAAAGCACGATGTCACCCTCATGATCGCAACCCCCACCTTCCTTCAGTTTTACCTTCGCAGCCTTAAACCCGAGCAATTCAAAAAACTCCGTCTCGTCATCGTCGGAGCCGAAAAACTTCCACCCCGCATTGCCGATGCCTTCGAGAAAAAATTCGGCTGTCGCCCGCTCGAAGCATACGGCTGCACCGAGTGCTCGCCCGGCGTCGCCGTCAATGATCCCACCACAAATCGCCCCGGCTCGATCGGCCGCCCGCTCCGCGAAATGGAAGTTAAAATCGTCCACCCCGACACTCGCGAAGAACTCCCCATCGACTCCCCCGGCCTCCTCCAAGTCAAAGGCCCCAACGTCATGCAAGGCTACCTTGGCATGAATGATAAAACAGCCGAAGTCCTCCAAGACGGTTGGTATGACACCGGCGACATCGTCCGCCAAGATCCTGATGGCTACCTCTGGATCGAAGGCCGCCTCAGCCGCTTCAGCAAGATCGGCGGTGAAATGGTCCCGCACGGCACCGTCGAGGAAGCCCTCAACAAACTCTCCGAGCAAGAAAGCCAAATCTTCGCCGTCACCGGCCTCCCCGACGACAAAAAAGGCGAACGCCTCGCCGTCATCCACACCGCCAGTGCCGATCTCCTAGAAACAGTTCTAGAAAAACTCAACGACGCCCCCATCCCCAACCTCTGGAAACCCAAAGCCTCCCAATTCATCAAAGTCGAAAAACTCCCCTACCTCGGCACCGGAAAACTCGACCTCAAGGGACTCCAAGATCTCGCCCAAAATTAAAACACTCCACGCCAACCACCAAGGAGCGTGGCGCTTCCAGCCCACGTCTCTCACCTACCTCCACCTTCGAGACCATCCCCCCACGAAATGAACTTCCCAAGCCCCCATCAAAAAAGCCATCATTCAAAAAATGATCCGCTCTCTCTCCCTCGCCTGTTTAGCATTTCTCATTTCGAATTTAGGGTTTGCTGCGAAGCAGCCCAACATCGTTATCTTCCTCACCGATGACCTCGGCTGGGGAGACCTCGCCTGCTACGGCCACCCGCGTATCAAAACTCCCCACCTCGATCAGTTCGCCACCGAGGGCGTCCGCTTCACCCAAGCCTACTCCTCCTGCGGCGTCTGCTCACCTTCCCGCTCCTCCATCCTCACCGGTCGCACCCCTTACCGAAATGGCGTCTGGCGCTGGCTCCCCTCCGGAAACGAAGCCCACCTCCGCGCCTCCGAGATCACGATCCCCGAGCTCCTCAAGCCCGTCGGCTACGAAACAATGCACAGTGGAAAATGGCACCTCAACGGCCACTTCAACAGCCCCAAGCAACCCCAGCCAAACGACCACGGCTACGACTGGTGGTTCGCCACCCAGAACAACGCCTCTCCCAGTCACAAAGACCCAAAAAACTTCGTCCGCAATGGCAAAGAGGTCGGCCCGCTCAAAGGCTTCGCCGCTCCCCTCGTCGCCCATGAAGCGAACCGCTGGCTGAAGGAACAACGCGACCCCAGCAAGCCCTTCTTCATCACCGTCTGGACTCACGAACCCCACCTCCCCATCGAGAGCGACCCCAAGTTCCAGAAACCCTACGCCGATATCGAAAACCCCGGCGTCCGACAGCATCACGGAAACGTCACCCAGCTCGACCACGCCTTCGGCAAGCTCATGAAAACCCTCGACGACCTCGGCCTCCGCGAAAACACCCTCGTCGTCTTCACCTCCGACAACGGCCCCGAGGGCAACGGCAAAGGAAAACTCTCCGCTCCCCAGTCCCAACAAAATCGCACCTGGGGATCCACCGGCGGACTCCGCGGCCGTAAGCGCGATAGCCACGAAGGCGGCATCCGTGTCCCCGCCATCATCCGCTACCCTGACCACATCAAACCCGGCACCACCAGCGACATCCCCATCATCGGCTCCGACCTCTTCTCCACCGCCCTCGCCGTCGCCGACGTCCCTGTCCCGACTGACCGCACGATCGATGGCGTCAACATCCTCCCCGCCTGCGCCGGTCAGCCCGTCGCCCGCCCCGTCCCGCTCTTCTGGCGCACCCACATCGCCCCCTCGAAAAGCCACGCCGCGATGCGCATCGGCGATTGGAAAATTGTTGCCGATGAAGCCCTCGAAAACTTCCAGCTCTACCAAATCCAGACCGACTGGAAAGAAGAGCACGACCTCGCTCAAAAGAACCCCGAAAAACTCGCCGAGCTGAAAGAAAAATTTCTCCAAGTCTGGGCCGACGTCGAAAAAGAAGGCCCCAGCGAATGGTGGAAAAACCAAGCCGCCGAAGGACGCAAAAAACAAAAGAGCAAAAAGAAATCTCCTAAGCTTCTCGCCGGAAAAGACACCACCGGAGACTTCCCCATCGTCCAAGGAGCGAATGTCACCAAGAGCGACTTCGGCTACCTTCTCGACACCGGAGACAGCGAAGGCTTCGCCCTCCAAAAGCTTGCCATCCCGCTCCAAGAAGCCGCCACCTTCAAAGTCAAATTCCGCTCCGTCATCGAAAAAGGCTCCACCCGAAACGCCTGCTTCTGCTTCGGCCCCGAGCCCACCAATAACGCCCTCTACAAAGCCGGCGCCCTCATCGGCATGAAGAAACACGGCATCTTCGATGGCGGCTGGGGCAACGTCAAAAACGGCACCTCAAAAAAGGCCAAGTTCGAACCCACCG
Source organism: uncultured Verrucomicrobiales bacterium (assembly GCA_937928545.1). Taxonomy (GTDB): domain Bacteria; phylum Verrucomicrobiota; class Verrucomicrobiia; order Verrucomicrobiales; family Akkermansiaceae; genus SW10. The sequence continues at coordinate 3,110 of CALGJQ010000075.1, read as the reverse complement.
CAACCTTCGAGGCCACCATCACCATCGATCTCAACCACGGAAAAGCGACCCTCCAAATCGGCGACACCACCATCGAGCAATCCCTCCCCGCGAGCCTAGAGCAAGTCACCTACATCGGCATCTACGCAAAGAACACCCGCTCCGAATTCTCGAAAATCGAGCGCGTTAAGTAATATGGAGCGCTGGCGTCCCGCCCTACGTCTTTTCCAATTCTCCCACTCTTCTCACCCTTTCCAAAAGCACCGAAGGTGCATCGGCAAAAGTTGAACATCCACGCGGCTCACTTGCCCCGCTTCACAAGTAGAAAAAGGAGTTCTAATCTCCAGGCACTTCGCCAATGAAGTTCGGGTGGATCGTGAGGCAGAAACGATAGTAGATCCGCTTTTGGAAATTATACGAAGGGGCGATCCGAATTTCTCTGAGCGGGTAGGCCCCTCCCACAGAGGCACGTGACCAGGCGCTTAGGTCGGCAGATCTTTCACCTATCAGTGAGACCGTTGACCGGCCATCCACCTCCACATTTTCCGGCGAGAGTTTCGCCCGGAGGTAAAACTCGTCGTAGTCGCGCTCGAACACCGGAGCATTGACGTGGCCCCAGCTTGGCTGGTTCGGGTCGAGGCCATAGGCGAACTCTTCGCTGTTTGTAAAACCGTCTTTGTCGGGATCATCATGCACTCCGCTTTGTCCTGCGGGTAAGGCGGGGGTCTGCGCCGCTAGCCAAGCGTCATACGCTGGCCGTGTTGCCGGGCCGACGAAAAATGTCACCGGCCCTACTGCCTCGTATTCGCCGCCAACTTGGAAGTAGTAGGTTTCGCCTGCCACCGCGTCAAAGGTGTGTCCTCTCGAACCGCTGCGCCCGACGAGCTCCAGCGTCGCCAAAGAGGTTCCCGTGTAAGTGCTTACGTTTGACCATGCTTCTAGCCCCGTGGCCCCATAAGTGCGGCTCTCTGGAGCGACCCATTTCCACCAGATCGTCCCTCGATCACCGTAGAGCGTCGTGGGCTCGCCGAGCTCGAAGCTTGCCAAGCCAGTGTCCATCGTGGCTGCCCATGGCTCTGCGCCGCCCAGCAAGGCCGCATTGGCGAAGTCATCGTTCGTTGGCTCGTGTGCTTGACGAAACTCGATTTGGAAGTCGCCAGGGTAATCGCTTCCCACCCGGATTCGGTAGGTTTTTCCCGTCTCAGCGCGCCAGTGGGTTCGCACTCCATAATCGATGCGAGACTGACCCCACGCAATTAAGGCCAAATTCTCCATTGATTCCCCCTCGTAAACTTCCAGCTCAAAATACGAATCAGGGATTTCGACAAAGACATCGCTAGCCTCACCCGAGTGTGTGTATCTCCACCAAATGCTTCGATCGAGATACCAAAGATTCGGCTCGCCACTTTCGGTGCTGGCGAAATCGATCCGTCCGGTGCTGTTCCCGTCGAGAGCGAGTTCTTCTGCGTTTGCGAAATCATCGTTCGCGGGTGGCATCCCCTCAGAAATATTCAATACGATGTCGCCCTGCTCAAAACCACCTACTTGAATATGGTATTGTGTTCCAGCGACTCCATCTAACGCCACCCGGCTGTCCGAAACAGAAAAATTAGACACAAGGTCGACCTGCGAAGCTTGAGTGGCTCCTGTGCTAACGGTCAAAACCGTAGCGAAGCTACTTCCGCTCGTGCTAATCTCATACTTACCATCGGCTGGCGCCGTCCAAGTCCACCAGACACTGTTTATCGAGTCTCCCACCATCGTAGACGCCAACTTGTTGGAGCCAGTGATGGTCTGTGGGACGGTCGAGCCGAGGTCAATGCGGTCTTCGAATAAGTCGTTCGGTGGAACCACGGTGCCTTCGAAAGCGATCTCGGCGATCTGCATGATTTCCGCAGGGCCGCCGCGGAGGTGGCTGAAGACAACCTTGTAGGAAGTCGCGAGCACGCTCGATTCTACGAAAATTTCACTGCCCGCGGTGTCGCGTTCAATGGGTGGGGTGAGCGAGCTTTGCCTGATGAAGGTCCAGTTTTCCGAGTCTCCCGCGCTGTTGTCGAGGCTCGTGATCGGATCGTCTGTGCCGTAGATTTTCACATGCACCGGATCGCGGGGTTCGGCATCGTTGGCAGTGGTGATGACAAAGGACTCTAGGCGCGACTTACCGACCGAAGGCGTGACGATGAAGCCGGTGTTTGCGCCGCCGAAGTTTAAATATTTGTTCAGGGTGCCGTCGATCGCATAGGCGGGAGACTCAGCTTCAGGGTATCTGCTGGTATCGCCTGCTACATCACTATCGAACGCGATGATTGCGTCGCCTGGCGCCGTGATCGGACCCGAGCTGGAAACCAGAGCGACCTCCGCGATTTGCATCGAGTTCGCTATCGTAGCGTCTCGGACGGTTGGAAATTTTAACTTGTAGGAAGTATAGGCCGTTGCGCTGATCGCTTCAATCTCCCCGCTTTCTCCTCGCCCGAGCGGCAAATCGAGCGCCCCTTCTTGAATCAGGGTCCATGTCTCTTGATCACCAAGGCTGTTTTCAATGCTGCTAACCGGATCGTTCGTGCCATAGATTGCGTAGCTCGCAGGATCACGTTCCGTGGCGTCGCCCGCCGTGACAAAAGTTAAGCCCGCAAGGGTCGAGGAACCACTCACTGGCGTAATAATGAAGCCAGAGTTCGCCTGGCCAAAGTTCAGATACTTCGTCGCGGGATCACTATCGAGCACCGCCGCTGGCGACTCTATTGCCGGATAGTTACTCTCCGAAGTCCCATCGATCTCGCCGATCGCGATGATCGGATCACCAGGTGTAAGCAACGGAATGGCCTGAGAGACACCAGTGCTGGCGGCTAATAAGAAGGCTAGAAGGCGTGGATTCATCATCTTATCTATTCTTTCGAAAAAAGCAGGAATAGGTTATCAAAAAAGGAAAAAAATCCCAACTTCCCTGACCCAAGAATGGGCATCATTGAAGTCTTTTGTTCCTTCAATAGCCAAACGAAAAATCAATTTCTCTTTGCAAGGGAGTCCAAAGCTGGATAATTAGCGCTAAGTTAAACAAAAACGATCCATGCCAAATCAACCATCTGATCACGAATCGACTTTCTCCCGCCGCAGCTTTGTGAAAAACGGCG
>CALGJQ010000074.1 GCA_937928545.1 uncultured Verrucomicrobiales bacterium | reverse complement strand
TGCCGAAGATGGCGGTGGAGTTGGCGCGGGAGATGGGTTCTCAGAGCGGCTGCCGACAAGACGGTCAGCACGCAATGGGAAGAATTGGATGTACGCAGCCGCGGAGGTTGGCGGCGACTTCGGTGGCGCGGCGGGTGGCGGAGGAGTTGAAGGTGGAGGTTGGTAAGGAGGTGGGTTGGCAGGTTCGTTTTACGGAGGTTTGCTCTAAGGAGACGGTGGTGAAGTTTATGACGGACGGGATTCTGCTGGCGGAGACGCAGGGGGATCAGGAGATGCGGCAGTATGATACGATCATTATTGATGAGGCGCATGAGCGGTCGTTGAATATTGATTTCTTGTTGGGATATTTGAAGCGGTTGGTGAAACGGCGGAAGGATCTGCGGGTGGTGATTTCTTCGGCGACGCTGGATGCGGGGAGGTTTTCGGAGTTCTTTGGGAAGTGTCCGGTGGTGCAGGTGGAGGGGCGGACCTTTCCGGTGGAGGATGTATTTTTGCCGGGTTATGATGGGGAGAGTTTGCGCGAGCATGTGGTGCGCGGGGTGGAGTATGTGACGGACTTAGATCCGGATGGGGATGTGCTGATTTTTTTGCCGGGGGAGCGGGAGATTCGCGAGTGTGCCGAATTGATCGAGGGGCAGGGTTTTGCGAATACCGAGGCGGTGCCGGTGTTTGCGCGGCTGTCTTTGGCGGAGCAGGAGAAGGTGTTTCAGAAGAGTGGGAAGCGGCGGGTATTTTTGGCGACGAATGTGGCGGAGACTTCGTTGACGATTCCGGGGATTGTTTCGGTGGTGGATAGTGGGATGGCGCGGGTGAGTCGTTTTAGTCCGACGCGGCAGGTGCAGAGTTTGCAGATTGAGATGATTTCGCAGGCAAGTGCGCGTCAGCGGCGAGGGCGATGTGGTCGAGTGCGGGAGGGAATTTGTGTGAAGCTTTACGATGAGGAGACACTGGAGATGGCGAGCGAGTTCACCGATCCGGAGATTCGGAGGAGTGCGCTGAGTGGGGTGATCTTGCGGATGCTTTCGCTGAAGTTGGGAGATGTGAGGGAGTTTCCTTTTATTGATCCTCCGGGGCCTCGGGCGGTGAATGAGGGTTGGGCGACGCTGGAGGAGGTGGGGGCACTTGGGACGGGAGGTGGAGTGAACCGCAAAGGCGCAAAGACGCAAAGTGGGTTAAGTGAGGTTGGGTGGACTTTGGCGAAGTTGCCACTGGATCCGAGGTTGGGGCGGATGTTGGTGGAGAGTGAGCGGCGGGGGGTGTTTGAGGAGGTTTTGATTATTGTGTCGGGGCTGTCGGCGATGGATGTGCGGGAGCGGCCGCAGGGGAAGGAGGAGCGGGCGGATGAGAGGCAGAAGGATTTTCTAGATCAGCGGTCGGACTTTGGGGTGTTTTTGAATCTGTGGAATGGGATTCAGGATTTCCGAGGGGAGAAGGGGAAGATGCAGTCGAATCAGTTGCGGAGGTGGTGTGAGAAGCATTTTTTGAGTTACCGGCGGGTGCGTGAGTGGTTGGGGGTTTATGCGGAGTTGCGGAGGAGTTTTCACCGCAAAGGCGCGAAGGTGCGAAGAGGAAAGGGGCGGGAGCTTGGGAAGGTTGAGGGGGCTGAGAAGGGCGAGGAGACCGGAGGTCTCGGCCAAGCGATCGAGACGGCGGCGGATGTTTATGCGGAGGTGCATAAGTCGGTGCTGACGGGGATTCCGAGGCAGATCGGGGTGTGGGATAAGGAGAAGAAGGTTTATCACAGCGTGGGGAATCGGCAGTTTGCGGTTTTTCCGGGGTCGGGCTTGTTTAAAGCCAAGCGGGCGTTGTGGGTGCTGGGTTTTGAGTTGGTGGAGACCTCACGATTGTGGGCACGGAAGGTGGCGGAGATTGATCCGCAGTGGGTCGAGGAAGTGGTACCGCATTTGTGTCGGAGTAAATACCACTCGCCCTATTGGAATGAACAGCAGGGAGCGGTGTATGGTACGGAGGATGTCGTACTCGGCGGGCTGACGGTGGTGGAGGGGCGTCGGGTTTACTTTGGGCGGGTGAATCCGAAGTTGGCTTTTGAGGTTTTTGTGAGGGAGGCGCTGGTGGAGGGGAAGATGCGGGGGAATAATTTGGTGACGCAGAATTTGGCCTGGGTGAAGGAGCAGATTTTGGGAGGCGAGCGGAAGTTACGGCGGGTGGGGTATTTGTGGGATGAGGTGGCGGCGTATGATTTCTTTTTTGAGCGGCTGCCGGCGACGACGAATACGACGAAGGAGTTTTATCAGCTGACGGAGAATTCGGAAGAGGCGGGGAAGTTGATGGTGCGCTTCTCGGATCTGATCTGGGAAGAGGGGGTGGAGGAACATTTGAAGCTCTTTCCAGATGAGTTGGAGCATGGCGGGCGGAAGTGGCGCGTGAACTATGTCAGTGATTTGGAGGCGGAGGATGATGGGCTGACTTTTGAGGTGGGGATTGATGAGCTGGTGATGTTTCCGGAGTATCTGCCGAGCTGGGGGGTGCCGGGGATTTTGGGGGATCGGGTGGAGTTGTTGATTCGGACTTTGCCGAAGGATTGGCGTCGGGAGTGTCAGCCGGTGGCGGAGAAGGTGGAGGGTTTTCTGAAGGAGTGGGAGAATTGGGAACCGCAAGGGAGCTTGGAGGAGGCTTTGTTAGAGTATCTGCGAGAGAGGGTGGGTCGGAATTCCTTGGAGGGGCTGGAGCCTGATCGACTGCCGGTGCATTTGCGTCCGAAGGTGCGGGTGCGTGATGAGAAGGGGGAGGTGATGGCCTTTGGGGAAGATGTGCAGTTGATTAAGGAGAAGTTGGCGGCGGAATTGCGCGCGCGACGGGAGGCGGCGGCGAATGAGGAGTGGGAGATGACGGGGGGTGAGGTGTGGAGTTTTGCTGAGGTGCCGGTGGAGGCGGATGGGGTGTTTCCGGGGCTGGTGGATGAGGGTGAGACGGTGGGAATGCGGGCCTTTTTAGATGTGGAAGAGGCGGAGGAGAGTCATCGGGCCGGGGTGGTAAAGTTGTTCCTGCTAGAACATGCGGAGCACGGGGAGTATGTGAGGAAGGGTTTCCCGATGCAGATGGCGGGGAGGTTCATGATGTCGCTCTTGCCGGAGGAAACTCTAGGAGATCTCGTACGTGTTTCAGCGGAGGGTGGAATGGGCGCCTTGCCGAGAGATGAGGAGGGCTTTGCGGAGGCTTCGGCTTTGGGAAGAGGAGAGTGGTATGGCTGTGCGGAGAAGGTGGGGGAGGCGATGGAGGGATTGGCGGATGCGGATGGTCGGGTGCGGGAGTGGATGGAGAGGAATCGGCAAGATCGCCATCTGGGTGAGGTGGTGCGGCAGTTGGAGGAGCAGCGAGGGTGGTTGCTGAGAGAGGGATTTGGGTGGAAGTCGGGTTACGAGCGGATGCGGAGGTATCAGCGGTATTTTTATGGGATGGAGGAGCGGATTCAGAGGTTGGAGAGCCAGCCGCTGGTGAAGGATGAGGAGAAGCAGGATCAATTTTTACCACTGTGGGATGAGTGGTGGGGACTTTGTCGGGAGAGGCCGGAGGCGGTGCGGCTTTGGGAGATTGGTTGGATGTTGGAGGAGTGGAGGTTGTCGCTTTTTGCGCCGGGGGTGCCGCGTGTGGGGAAGGTGAGTGCGAAGAGGATTACGGAGGCTTTGGGAATGGATGACTGAGTTTGTTAGTTTTCAGGGACGAATCTTGCTTGGGCGGTTGGGGTTGAGGGTGGGCAGTCTGGAGACAGCCCTTCCTTGGGGGACGGGTGGGTTGGTAAAAACAGGGCGGGGGGATACTTTAAAGAGTGTCTTTTCGTGAGCACCCTTCAAGTTTTACGCCTTTGCTCCCGAGGGTATTTCACCTTCGCGCCTTTGGTGTTCGATTTGATAATGGGAGGCTAGTTTGGCTCTAAGTTTACTCATGTTCCCAGCCGTGAATGATGAGAGGGCGGGCGGGTGAAGAGAGCTTGGAGCGCTCGGTTTGTTGATTCGTTTGGCTATTTTGAAGGGCTTTACGGGCGTCTTCGTAGGCCTCTTTGGCGAGATTGTATTTTTGGTCGCGGGCGTTCAGGTCGGCGCTATTTTTTTCACGGTCCTTGACCATCTCGCTCATTCGTTCGATCTGGCGGTTGATGAGTTCGAGCTTGGTTTTGAGGACCTCTTTTAGTGAAACAGCTTCTTGCTTGGCATATTGCATGGCTCCTTCCGCCTTTTCTTCGATTGCGATAACGTCGGGGTGGTTCGCGGCTAGGCCCTTGGCGATGAGGGTGCGCCGTGTTTCGAGTGCTTCGCGGTGTTGGGTGTAGTAGTGGGTGACTTGGTTTTCGGGGAGGTCAAGGCCGGCGGCATAAGTGACCAAATTTTCGGTGCTTAAATCGTCAAGATTCCCACGTGACAACGTAATTTGATCGCGCTGGGTTTTGAAGTCAGCAAGTTTTTGGCGGACGGTTTGAAACATTTGTTCTTCGGTTGCCCCAAGCGGATTTTTGGAATTTTTGTCAAGGTGAGGGATGCCGGAGGCCCGGATGGGAATGTCTTTACGCCTTTGTTCGACGAGGTTCTTTAGGGTGGCGATTTCTTTGTCTAGGGTTTTTAACTTTGCGGTGGTTGTGGTGCTTTCGATTTTTTTACGATGGTCGCGGTAGGTGTCGAGGAGGGCTTGGACGATGACTTTGGGTTGGTTTTCGTCATCGTGATAGACGGTGATGGTGAGGAGGTCGGTGTTGGGGATTTGTTCGATCACGAGGGAAGAGGAGAGGGTCTCGGGATCTAGGTCGCAGTTTTTGGAGGCGGATTTGATGAGGGGGTCGGAGGTGAGGAGAGCGCTTTGATTCGCGATGAAGCGATCAGAGCGGGGGAAGAGGGGAGAGGGGTAGAGTTGGACGGTTGCGGTGGAGTGGTGGGCCGCTTTTTCTTTGGCCTCCGGGTTTTGGGACTCGCAGCTTACTAGGAAGGTTACGGCCAGAAGGAGGAAGAAGGTGCGAGGGAGTGTCATCGTTTTTTAGAGTGAGAAAGAACGAGATTGTTCAAAGGTGACCCTTTATTCTTTCCGGAACTGAGTAAGGGGGGCGCTGGTTATCTTCGTTATGAGGAAGCTTTCTCTGGGGGAAGGGCTACTTTTATTTCTTCCCAAACGTAGTAGGGGACGTAGCTGCCGACGTGTTCGGTGAGTTGGTATTTTTTCTGACAATGCTTGCAGGTGAGTTCGGTTTTCTTGTCTTCCTTTTTACCGATGTCGAGGATGCTGGGGGTGTTGAGGGTAAATTTTCCCTTTTTGACGAGGATGTCGGGAGGGTCGGAGGTTTTGGCGTAGACTTGGCAGTAGCAGTTGCCGCTGGCGAGGGTTTCGATGACGTCGGCGGCGCGGGTGATGAAGCGCCGGTCGTCGGCAAATTCTCCGGTGCGTGGGGTGTCTTTGATGGCACCACGGAGGTGTGAGACTCCGGGGGCGAGGCTGGCGATGAGGGTGAGGTCGGGGTGATTTAGGATCTCGAATGCGGCGTTGCGGGCGAGGTCGGGATCGCCCGAGGTGAGGTTGGCGATGGTGTGGCTGAGGGGGGTGATTTTCCAAATGCCACGGATGAAGGAATACCATTGACCGGTGTCAATCTCGTCGCGGTAGAGGAGGCCGAGGTAGGGGCCGTTGATGAAGAACTGGTCGGTTTTCTCGTCGGCGTGTTTTTCTTTGAGGAGGAAGGAGAGGGCGAGTTGGCCGGTTTTGATGGTATCGACGAGTGTCCAATCGCTTTGAGCACTGCGGAGGACGTGAAGGAGGTCTTTGTCGGCAAGGACTTTTGGGAGCTCGGTGATGGGCCGGTAATGAGAGATGCGGATGCTGCTGCCGTCTTTGAGTTCGACGGTGGTTTTTTCGGCGCTGTAGGAAAATTCAAAGGGACCATCGTAGAGAAGGGGGTTTTTGATGATCTGTTTTTCCATGATGTCAGAAAGGGTGGCGAGGGCGGGGGCCTCCTGATTTTGTATGGGTTTTTTTGAGTCCGGAGGGGTGTGAGTGGTTTGGGTACGGGCGGGTTGATGGCGGTGCCAAGCGAGCCAGAGCATGAGGGCGCCGAGGCAGATGCAGAGTGAGGCTAGGACGTAGCTGAAGCGGTAGTTGGTGCGCTTTGCGGAGCCGGCGAGGCGGGCGCGGGGTGGATTGCCGGGGATGAGGACGAGTTTTACGAGTGAGCCAACGGGGGCTTTTTCGAAGTCGCGGTCTTTGACTTCAAGCTCGATGATTTGCATGTCGGCTCCGGTGACCTTGTGGGAGACATTGGTCATGAGACGAAGGACGTATTCAGGGGAGTGGTCGCTTTTTTGGTGGCTGACGACGCGGCCTTCGCGGAGGAGTCCGCGTTCTAGGAATTCGTCATTCTTGCCAGAATGGTAAGATCCGATTCCCAAGAAAATTAGTCCGAGGAGGATAGCAAGGATGCCTCCATTGGTGAGGCTTAGAAAGGGGGTCTTCATTGCTGGGCGGATCTTATGACGAGAATGGTGGCGGAGTCACGACGACAGGTTGAATTTTCTGCTCACCCCAACTTGAAAAAATGATCTGTCAAAATTCACTTGGTCCTTTGAGCCGATGGCGTCGACGTCAAATATCCTGAGATACTCGCATCACAAGGGCGCTCCGCCTTTCTCTCAACTCATTTTCCGCAATGGTATTGTGACACAATCGGAGGAGATTTGCCGATCTGATTTGGGTTTGCTCAAGACTCCTATCTATTCTTCGCTGACTTCACCTGTGTCATCGTGAATGACCTCATGAGAATCATCGATTGGAAGAGAGATCGACTTAGTTTCGCTGACCGTTGGTGGCTTGGATAAGTCTACCCCAGCATTTTTGAGCTTTTGAGAATATTCAGAGATCAACTCTTCTCTGCTAATATCGTAGAGCAAGTTAATGGCCAGGCTCTTGTCGATCTCTTCTCCGTTAAGGTGTTCTAGGATGAAGTCGAGGTTTTCCTCTGGGAAGGAGCTATTGTGTCTTACATAGCCTTCGATGAAGGTTCTATGCCACTCACTGCCAGCCTTTTGTGCTTCGATTAGGGAAAGGGCTCGATCTTCGTTTTTGCGGACGAGGTTTGCATATGTCCCTTCTACCAAAATTTTGCTGAGATCTGATTGTAGGACGTCGTTTTGCTGCAGGCTCCAATCAAAGGCAGCCTCTGGCTCGTCGTAACTGTAATTCATGGCGATTTCCATGATGACATCATTGGTCGCGTCCTCATTCACATATTCTCCCAGTTCCAGTTCAATTTTCTGATGAACAATATCAGATAAGATGCTTGTACTTAGTTCAGGGCTTTGAGAAGCCAGTGAAATGAGCGAGGTATGCAGGGCTGATGAAGCAACCTCGAAGTCCTCAAACTTGCTGAGGAATTGATTGGTGATCTCCATGTAGTTTTCAGCGGTGGCTTGCGGAAGCTGGTCTGCGTAGTTACTCAAAATATCTCGTTGGTGAGCAGGACTCACTTGAGATAAAAGGGGGAGGATTTTATCAAATTGGGGCCTTTTGGGAGTCGAGGAAATATTGGAAAGGACATCAGATATTTCCTGGATTCCGTAGTTGGTATTAAGGTGGCTCAGAGCCTCATTCTGATACTGAGAGATCCATTGTCCGAAGAAGGAGAAGATGTGAAGGGCTTGAAGCTGTTCTCCCTGTTTTAGCTTTTCCGCAAGGCCTTGTGAGAGGGCTTCAAATTCTTCATTTGATAAGGGAGGATTAATATTGGCAAAAGCTTTCTCAAGCTCCTCAGGCGTAATCGATGAATCGGAAAAATAGCCATCAAGAATGATGGTATTCACTCGCTTGAGCAATTCCTCGCGAGTGAGAGCACGATAGTTTGGTGGGGGATCACCTTGCATGAATGTCTCATCATCAGGAGCAGTTTCGGGCAGGGAGAGGGGAAGTTCCCGTTCGCTTATCTTCTTACTTTTGGAGGCCACCTTTTCTTGGTTCCCCCCCTTTTTGTTTGTGACGACCAAAAGGGCTGTGACACCAAGAATGGTCACGCCAATCAGGATGAGAAATTTCCTATTCATGTGCAGGGAGAAAGGTATGAGCCAGAGCTTTCCCTCAGTTGAAGAATGAGTTCACTCCTATTTTCTAACAAGAGTGAATCGTTCGTAGCTGCCAATCCTTGAGCTGCTACATCTCATATCCTTAGTGCCGTTATTTGATGTAACGTAACGGTTATTGTTCCCCTTGAAGGCGATCTTACCGCTGGTAGAGACGGGAATAAATTTCTCCCACGAGCCTATCCGACTGCTGTTGCAGACCATATCCTTAGCTCCATTTTGAGAGCTGACATATTTGCCGTTAGAGCCACGGAGAGCAATCTTGCCGCCACCCACATCGATGACCGTGAAGATTGTCCACGAACCCGCTGTCGAACGGTTACAGATAAGATCTTTCCTACCGTCCATGTGGGCGAAGAATTTTCCGTTGTTCGCTTTGAAGGCGAACTTTTTGCCAATAATACTATTTAGAAAGGCTTGGTTATTGTTAGGTGGTGGTGTTGAAGGGTCGATCGTTACCGGAGGATCTCCTGATGGGACCCTCGTGCGAACCCCTTTCATGTCATGTGAGTATTTTGTTCTGCAGTTAAAAATTCCACCATAACCTTTATACTTTGCGTGTCCGTTAATCCCTAGGAAGCTTGAAGGTGTATTAAATTGATCTTTCGAAAAGAGTCTTTTACTTTCAGTGCCTTTAATATGAATTCTGCCAGTCTTGACGGTGGTGTCTGTAATCTGAATGGATTTCTCAATGCCTTGAAATCTTTTATAATCATTGCCCGATCGGCCATCTTGCCATGGAGATTGGGCAAACTCAATATTGGATGCTTTGCCTTCCAAGAGGACGTTTCTAATCACGAGGTTACTGGTGCCGTTGACGATGAAGCCATTTAGGTCACGATCATCTGGCATATTCACCACAAGGAGATGTGCCCCTCCTCCTCCTAATCCTCTGCTCTCCTTTACCACGGAGTTGTGAGTATTTTTTAATTTGAAAGATTGCTCAAAGGTGCGGTTCAAATTTCTGATAATAACCCGGTCAATGGTATAATTTTTACCAGAGGCAAAGTAGATTCCATGATCGGTATGCCCCGGGTGCATTCTGAAATCTATCCTGCTTTGTTGAGCTTTGATGTTGAGTGAACGTCCAAATCCGCAAAACTTTCTGATACTCCCATATCCATCGTTACGAGAAAAGGTGATGTTCTTACTGTCTGCACCAGTCACTGCGGACGGGCAACGATTGTCTCCGTAGTATCCCATCCCGCCTTCATTAGGACGAAGAGTTCTAAAGTCTGCGCGGAAGTGGCAATCAGCGATGATGACACTTTCAGCACGCTGGAAGTCAATGTAAGAAAGTGATTTCGCGGCACCTCCGAAAAATCGGCAATTTAGGTACCTAATATTTTTGATGGATCGCGGTGGCGCAAGATTGAATTTCTTAATAAATTTTCCATTGTATGAGAAATAGATATTTTTAAAATCAAGACGCTCAAAGGTCATAGAAGAGAGGCTGCTGGGAGATCGGTAATTCGTGGCCTTGCTGGCTTGGATAGTGATCTGATTCTTAACATTCTGCCCGAATGTTTCGCTTTTACCGGTGCCAACAATACTAACGCCGGATTTAAAGGGGAACCTATTACCGATCTTATACAAGCCTTTAGAGAGAATAACGCGATCACCCGGGTTTGCCGACATAACGGTATTGTACAGGTTTTGCCTGGGGGTGATTTTAATATCTCTTGCCTGAGCGAATTGTGTGCACGCGAAGATTGCAATTAGTATGACATTTTTTGCATTTATTTGCATCCCCATTAACTAGCACCACGCTCACTCCGTAGCAAGTAAATAAGGGCAGGGTCCCTACACAAGGGAGAGGACTTCTTCGAGGTAGGTTTCGTCTTGGGCGGCGCGGAGCTGTTTTTTGGTGAGGCTGCTGGGGCGTTTGCGCTTGCTGTGGTCCGTCGCTCGTTTCAACGCGTTGAGTGCGATTCG
>CALGJQ010000073.1 GCA_937928545.1 uncultured Verrucomicrobiales bacterium | reverse complement strand
GAAGAACACTGCGTAAAATGCGGGAACGACGATGAGCGTGAGAACGGTCGCAAAGGAGAGGCCGAAGACGAGGACGACGGCCATGGACTTGAAGAAGGCGTCGGTGAAGAGTGGGATGACTCCGAGGACCGTTGTCAGTGCGCCCATCATGACGGGGCGGACGCGGCTGGCGGCGGAGTCGACGATGGCGTCGAAGCGAGGTTTGCCTTCTTTGATTTCGAGATCCATTTGATCGACGAGGACGATGCCATTCTTAATCAAAAGACCAGAGAGAGACAGCAATCCAAGGATGGCCATGAACTCCATCGGGACTCCCATGATGAGGAGGCCGGAGACGACGCCAATGAGCGAGAGCGGGACGGCGAGCCAGATGACGATAGGCTGGCGGAAGGCATTGAAGAGGACGACTACGACGAGAACCATCGCGAGGAAACCTAGCGGAATGGTCTTGGCGAGGTCGCCGGAGGCTTCGGCGCTGTCGCCGTGTTCACCGTCCCACTTGAGGTGGTAGCCTTCGGGGAGCTTGATGGCTTCGACAGCTGGACTCACGCGATCAAAGAGATCGGAGGACAGTTCACCTACGGCAGGATCGGCCTGAGCCTTGATGAGCCAGACACGGTTTTCGCGGATGAGACGGCCATCGCGCCAGAGGGTTTTAAAGCCATCGACGGTCTCGATAAGAGGCACGGTGTTGCCGGTGGTGGAGCTGGCGACTTGGATATTGGCGATGTTTTCGGGCGATTGGCGCTCGTCTTCTGGCGCGCGGGCGACGATGGGGATGAGAGTGTCGGCTTCACGGTAAACGCCGACGTTTTTTCCAGAGAAATTTGTCTCCAAGGCGGCGGCGAGATCTTCACGGGAAATGCCCAGACGGCGGCCACGGGTCTCTGAATATTGGGGCTCGATGAAAGGGATGGGCTGCCGCCACGTGTCCTTAATCATGATGGCCTTCGGGTCAGCTGCCATCACAGCCTTGGCCTGGGTGGCAAGCTGGCGCAGGACGACGGGATCTGGTCCGGTGAACTCTGCTTCGATCTTCGATCCACCGCCGGGTCCTAGGGTGAACTGCCAGACCTTGCCTTGGGCATTTGGGTAGTTCTGATCGATGTGAAACTGGATCTTTGGCAACAGGCCGGGGATGGCCTCGTAGGACTTGGTCTTGATGAGGAATTGACCGTAGGAGCTGTTGTTAGACTCCGGAGCGTAGACAAGGATGTGACGGATGGGCGATCCACCGCCAATGAGAGTCTGCACACCTTCGATGCCTTCCATCTCTGAAATACTTTTTTCGAGTGCTAGCATATCGGCCTCGGTCGTGCTGATATCGGTGCCTTGCGGGAGCCAATAATCGACGACGATCTGCGGCGTGGTCGATGCGGGGAAGAAGCCACTTTTGACAAATTTGAAGCCCCAAACTGAGGTGAGAAAAAGTCCGACGGTGACGGCGATGACGATCCAGCGAGCATGCAGAACGCCGCGCATCATGGCCTTGTAAGCGAGGAGAAATTTCCCCTCGGGCTTCACTTCGATTTTTTCTCCAGAGGCTTCTTTGAAAAGGAGATCGGCAAAGAGCGGGACGAGGGTGATGGCGAAGATCCAGCTGAAAAAGAGCGAGATCATGACGACCCAAAACAAGTGACCAGTGTATTCGGCCGTCTGTCCGGGAGCGAAGCCGATGGGAGCGAAGGCGATGATGCCGACGAGGGTTCCCGCGAGGAGAGGCCAGATCGTTTTGCGGACGATTTCCTTGGCGATGTCTAATTTCTTCCTCCCCTGTTGGGTGCCGACGAGGATGCCCTCGGTGACGACGATGGCATTATCCACCAACATGCCGAGGGCGATGATGAGCGCACCGAGCGAGATGCGATGCATCGGGATATCGATGAGATACATCGTGGTGAGAGTGGCCGCGATCGTGAAGAGAAGCACCGCTCCGATGACGATGGCGGAGCGCAGTCCCATGAAGAAAAAGAGGGTGACGAGCACGATGAGCAGAGCGAGGAAGACATTGAAGGCAAAGTCCTTCACCGCGACATCGACGACTTTCCCCTGATGATAAAACTCGTGAACCTCGACCCCGAGAGGACGTAATCCAAGAGTGTCGGCGAGCTTTTCATCGATGGCCTGACCAATCTTCACCACATTTGCCCCGGGCACATTGGAAACGCCCAACCCGAGAGCCGGCTTTCCTTTGTAACGCTGCACAAAGGAAAGGGGCGTGACGTAATCCCGGCGCACGGTGGCGATGTCCTTGAGGTAGACAATGGTGTCGTCCGCCGGAGTGGAGACGATGACGTTCTCGATAGACTCGATGGAATCAACCGCTCCTGCAGGTGTGATGACGAGGCGGCGGTCACCCATTTTTACATCGCCCGCAGAGATCACGGAATTCTGTTGAGCTAGATCTTGATAGATCTGACTGACGGAAACGCCGAGAGCAGATGCGCGGGCGCGGGAGATCTCCACGTAAATCGCTTCCTTTTGATCTCCGCTGATACGGACCTTACCGACACCTTCCACGGCCAGGAGATCGGTGCGGAGTTTTTTAGCATAGTCGTGCAGCTCCTTAGGCGTGAATCCCTCGCCCGTGATCATGTAATAAAGGCCGAAGACATCGCCAAAGTCATCATTCACATAGGGAGTGGACACGCCCGGCGGGAGCTGGAGTTCGGCATCCTTGACCTTATTGCGGAGCTTACTCCAGATGCTCTGGAGATCGGCCTTAGTCTTAGAAAACTCGTATTTCACCTCGACGGTGATTTGGGAATTTCCATTAGTATTAGTGGAGGTGATTCTTTTGACCTCGGGGAGCTGTTGGAGAGCGGACTCGAGCGGCTCGGTCACCTCCTGAGCCACTTCCATGGGCGAGGCCCCGGGATAAGAAGTATAAATCTGAGCCTCACGAATGGTGAACTCAGGGTCCTCGAACCGTGCCATATTTTGGTAGGCAAACCAGCCGCCCGCCGTCGCCAATAAAATGACGATGCTACAGAGGAGGCGATTCTTGATGGAGAATTCTGCGAGATTCATGCCGGTGCTTTAGTTTTTGAATTCGCTCACCTTCATGCCCTCGTGAAGATACTGACCCCCAGCCCCGGCGACGGTCTCTCCGACTTGTAGACCAGAGGTCACGAGGACCTCTTGACCGAGGCTTTCTCCTACGGTGATCTCGCGGCGCTCGGCGGTCATGGAATCTTTCTGGATGATCCAGACGAAAGTCTTTTCACCCTCGGCAGAAATGGCGGCGATGGGCACGCGAATCTGGCGGGCCGTAGCCGCCTCCTTATCGGTGATCTTGGCCTCGATGGAGCCCGTCATCCCCGGGAGGATGACCAGACTCTCTGGAGGAGTGAAACCGTAGGTGGCCTTGAAGGTCTGAGTCTGAGGGTCCGCTTCGGTCGATGCCGAGACGAACTTTGTGGGCATTTTCAAGCCAGGGGCTGCATCCAGAATCACGAAAGATTCCAGAATTTCGATATTGTTAGAATTTGCCATGAGAGACGCGGGCAACTGGACCGAGGCTTCTGCTGCTCCGATCGTCTGAATCGTGGCGATCTCCTGTAGCGCCTGCACGTTATCGAGCCGGCTGACATGCTTCCTGGAAATGATGCCATCGAAGGGCGCGCGGAGAACCGTGTCTTCGAGCGCCTTCTTGGCATTGTCCAAGCGGGCCTTCGCCACTTTGAATGTAGCCTCCCGTTGATCGTGGACTTTCTGAGCAATGGCATCCTGAGCGAGGAGCGTGACGGCACGGTCAAAATCCTGCTTCGCTGAATCAAAGTCAGTCTGCGCTGATGTCACCTCATTCTCATAGCTGCGGGTGTCGAGTTTCCCGATGAGATCGCCTTCCGTAATATCCTGACTGGAGGAAATGGGGAACTCAATCAACTGTCCCGACACCTTAAAGGTGAGATCAACCGAAGAGCTGGCCTGAATCACCGCAGGAAGCTTAATCTCCTGAATATGATCCACCGTCTCAATGGTGATCATTTTTACGGGGCGGACCACCTCCTTTTCAGGAGCCTTTTCTTGATCGCCACAAGAAGACAGATAGAGAGGGGAAGCCAATAGAATTAGGGTAAGCCTCGCGAATTTGGAGATCATGGCCTCACTCTTGCTGATTTTGGAAATCTGTCAAAGTGAATACTCTTAGATATAGGGTTGATCTAATGAACTATAAAACGACTAGGTTTAGGTCTGAACGGGTGGTTTCAAATTTAATCGGGGTGGTGGTGATCAGTCTTTATTGCTGGCTGGTTTAGGGCTTTTTACAAAGTGCTGACACTAAGAGCGGGCGGGCTGTGGTGAGATTCATAAAATTTCCCCCAACAAATCTTGGCTTCGAGAGTCTTTAATAGACTAGGGGTGTCTTCGGAGGCGCTTCTTTTCTTGTGGCCTGTTTCCACAATCTCCTGATATCAAACCATATGAAGAAGAATGCGCTTATTGGAACTCTCATCTCAGGAGTGTTCCTAATCGGAGGTTTATCTTTTGCGCAAGAGGCTGCCGGGCCCAACGAAAAGGCGAAGCGTTATCATACTCTTTTGTTGAAGCGTCCGGGGAATCCGACGGTCTTTAGCCGTTTTGTGGACGCTTGGTTGGATACGGGCGATAAGAAGGAGATGAAGGCTTGGCTCGAGGAGTCGGCAAAGTCGGGCGGTGGACCTGAGTGGCGGGTCTTGGCAGCCTTTCACGAGTATCTCGGCGAAGATGAGGCCGCTCTCGATGCCTTTCATCAGGCGGTGACTAAAAATGATCAGGATGCCGCGCTACGTCTCGATCGGGCGAAGTTGCATGCGAAGCTGCTTTCCTTTGAGGCGGCTTTAGAAGATCTCAAGGTGGCCACGAAGGATGAGAAGCTGGGGGTGGAGGCTTCTAAGCTGACGGGGATTTATCTCGCGCGGGCAGGTCGGATTGATGAGGCAGTGAAGGCTTGGAAAGAGGTGATTGAGCGTTTTCCGAAGGATGAGGAATTGCGCGAGGACTTGATCGAAGTGGAAGTAGCGGAGGGACTTTATGATGATGCGATTGCGGCGTCACAGGCCTTGGTTGGGATGACAAAAGATCCTTACAAGAAGGCGCTGCGGCAGCTTCGTTTGGGGGATATTCAGATTCTCGGGAACAAGCGTGAGGATGGTTTGGCGACTTACGAGACGATCATGGCGGCGACGGGTGCGGGGACTTGGTTGGAGCGCGAGGTGCTCGCGCAAGTCGAGCGAGTCTTCATGCGGGAAGATGACATTCAGGGGCTGCGGGACTTTTTCCAGAAGCTTCGAGAGACGCACCCGCGGAGGGTTTCGGTCCGTAAGGCCTTGGCTCGTCAAATGGCGTTGAATGGTGAGATGGATGAAGCGGTCGCGCTTTTTCGGGAGGTCTTAAAAATCACGCCGGGTGATGTGGGGAATCGGGAGGAATTCATCGCTTTTTTAGAAACGAACGAGCGCTGGAAAGAGGCCCGCGAGGAATTGGCGGAGTTGCTGAAGCTGCGGGAGAACGATCCTCTTTTGTGGGAGCGCATGGCGCAGATTGAGGAAAAGCAAAAGAACCCTGATGGGGTGAAAGAGGCTCTTGGGAAGGTGCGGGATCTGAAGAAGGGAACGCCAGAGGGATTAATCGCGGTGGCCGCTCTTTATTCGCAAGCTGACTTGCTTGAAGAATCTGAAGCTCTTCTGAGAGATGGGTGGGAGACTTTTGGAGAATCTGATGAAGTGACCGAGGCACTGGCGTCATTTTTGATTCAGAACGAAAAGGAGAAAGAGGCTTTGGAGATTTGGACCGAGATGGCGAAGAGTGCGGATCGTGAGGGCTTGCTGCGGGTGGCGCGTTCTTTGACGGGTCACGGGAAGAGCGGTGAAGCCTTTAAACTCCTCCAAGGCCGGATGGATGAGTTTGGGAAAGATGCTCTAATTTTGGGGCAGTTTTGCGCTTTAGCGTTTAGCGATGAGGAGGCGGTCATTGCGGTTCCTTATGGATTGGAGATGGTGCGGCAATCGGCTACTCCGACTGATTTAGAGGGTGCGATCAAGGTCGCGGGACGAGTGATTAAAAAAGCGGGCACGGGGGATGAGATTTTGAAGCAGCTGGAGGAGAAGACTGATGCGACGATTTCGGAGCGATGTCTCATTACGGACCTTTACCTTGAGGAAGGGGACACGATGAAAGCGCTCGAAGTTTTGACGGCAGCGGAGAAGGATGATGAGGGTCTTTTGGCGCGTTTTTATCGCGTTCGCTATGAAGAAAGTCGTGGGGAACTTGAGAAGGCGATAGTTGCTCTGCGTGCCATTATTGAGCTTCCGGAAGGTCGGAAAACGGTGCACGTGCGGAGGCTTGTGGGCTTGTTAGAGAGTTCGGATAACTTGCAAGGTGCCTTGAAAGCGGTGGATGATTGGAAGCGGATGGCTCCGGGAGATCAGGCGGCTTGGACGCGGCGTGCGGAGTTGCTTTCTAACAATGGAGAGCCTGATAAAGCGGTTTTGGAACTCCGCCGTATGATTGGGAAGTTCGGAGCGGAGGAGGACTCGCGTGCGCAATTGGCAGCGGCTCTTTTGGAGGCCAATGAACATCGCTCGGCGGAGCGGATCTATAAGCAGCTTTATGAAGAAGGTGATGACCTCGCGGTGAAGCTCAAATGGGTGGGAGAGCTTGCGAAGGTTGCGAAAAAAGAAGGGACTCTCGATGAGCTTTTGGAGGACTTTGAGCGACGGAAGCGTGAGAATGCAAATTCGGTCGCGCCCCTTTTGGCGATTGCTGAAATTCACCATAGTTTGAACCAATACGAGGAGCGTCGTTCTGCGCTATTGGAGGCGTCACGTCGTCGTCCGAACGACATCAAATTGTTGCAGAATATCGCGGAGGTTGAGGTTCGTGCCGGCGAGATAGACCGAGCGGTGGGGCTTCTGAAAGATGCCGCGAAGCGTGATACGACATCGGGGACGAAGCAGAAACTTGCCGATCTGTATTTGAAAAACGGGGAGTTTGGCGAAGGGCTGCGCTTGCTGAACGAGATTCCTGATCAAGCGAATGACCCTCGAAAACTGGAGTCAACGGCGCTCTCTCTTTTGGCGATGTCGGAGTGGGATTTGACGGTGAAACATCTCGCGGAGGCACTGTCGAAACATCCGGAAGATTGGCGATTGAAGTATCTCTACGCGATTGCAACCGAGATGGATGGGGGCGAAGAGGAAGCCTTTGAACTCTACCGAAAGTTGTTGGAGGCCGATGGAGAAATCAAAGGTCTTAAGGTTCTCTATGATCCGAAAGTGTATCGGAATGGGCACTATTTGAAGCAGGAGAATTTACCAAGTGCGATGAAGGGATGGACGAAGCTCGGGGTTATGAGCAGGTTTGTGAGCAATGATGCGAGAGCCTTAAATCAGTTGCGGGATGGTTACCGCCGATCGATTTATGGCAGAGCCCTCGTAAGTTTACCGGGGAGTGCAGAAGAGGTGCGAATGCTTAGTTTTTTAAGAGCGACGCTTTTGGTGAAGAGCTTTGATAAAGGGAAGCAGGATGAACTTCTGAAAAGTCTCACGATTGATGGAGTGGAGCAGCTTGAGCTTTATCGGATGTCGAGAGGGGATCGGGCGAAGTATTTTGCCAAGATCGATGAACTCCTGAAGGCCGAGCCGGAGAATCCGAAGTATCTTAAGCTCTGGATCTCCTATCGCCGATCTGCGGGGGAAGATTACAAGAGTGATCCGGAGAGCTTGAATCGATTGATTGAGACCGCTGCGAAGCTGGATGCCCAGACGATGATTTCCTTGATTAGCGGAATGCTAGAAAGAAAGGAGATCAAGCATGCGGAAGTGGCCACCTTGATGGAGAAGCTTTATGAGAACACTCCGGTTGGCGACGAGAGAGGGGCGGTGCTTCAGAGTCTTGCTTATTTTGTGATTCGAAACCTAAACCAGCCTGAGAGCGAGAGCTTTCATCCGCTTGCTCGGAAGCTCATTGAAGAAGCAAAAGGGGTAGAAAAGAAGCCGAAAACGTGGGGCTGGGTTGATCAGGCTTTGCTGATTTCGATGAATCTTGGAGACGGGGATTCGGCGGTGAAGCTCTTAAATATGACCTCTGCCTGGTTACTCGAAAACAAGGGGAGCGGAGCTTCTTTAGTGAATGTGCGCAATCATTATTCATCGTTTGGAAGGTATGGATCAGGGGGGACGACTCTGATTGTTCCTTCCTTCCCGCCAGCAACGGTCAAGGGTCTTGGTCGATCAGTTGCGAGTTTGGTGGCGAAGGAATTTGAGGTAGGGAAGGTTGCGGTTTCAGAGGTGAATCAGCGACGAGCTGAGTTGCTCGCTCAGCTCAAGCCAAAGTCTGAAAAGAAAGACGGTCCCGCCGAAAAGAAGCCGGAGCCACTAGAGGCGTTTCAGGGGAGGGTTGATCAAATTGAGATCCCCGTTCTGCAGGCTTTGATTGGGGCTGCTCTTGGTGATGAAGAAGCCTTTCCTAAGTTCGTAGACCTGGTGGCGGAGTCGAATGATTTGGAAGAGCTGGATCTCGCAGCGGGCTATCTTTGGAAGGAGAAGAAATACCAAGAATCCTATCAGCTTCTTTGTCGGATGAGGATGCTGACACTTTCTCGAATTGAACGAAAAGCAGTGGATGGGAAGTTAGCCAAGGTTGGTTCCATTCTTGCTGATCAGGAAAAGAAGGCGAAAGAAGGGGAGGACGAGAAAATCGAGTGGGCGAAGGAGCCCGCGCAACGAGCCGCCTTACGATTGCGCAAAGCCCTAACTAATACGGGGGATCGACAAGCTCTCGTAAATGTCTTGGTGAAGTTGGGGCTTCAGAAAGAGGCAGAGAAGGTGGGGAAGAAGCCATCAGGTGGTCTTAGCTCAAGGGCATCAAGTCGATCTACGGTGAGGGCAGGTCTTCCCAAGGTGATGCAATTGATGGGTGATGGCCGTAAAGAAGAGGCTTCACGAGAGGCCGCGAAATTAATCAAGAGTTATCAAAAGAGCTCAAATTCCCAATACGAGTTAAAGCGGCTCTCCGAAAGCTTGCTTAAGTTAGACTTGGTGGATGCCACATTGGAGAAGATTGATCCTGGCGAGAGCGAGAGCATTTCGCGTCGGTTGGCTTACGCGAACTTAGCTCTCGGAGTTGGCAAAAAGGAATTGGCCGGCCCGGTTTTCGAATCCTTGATCAAAGATCGTCCCGATATGGTTGAGGCGAAGGTGGGGTTCTTTATCTGTCAACCTGACTCCGAACGGAAGGTTCTCAACTTTCTCGGTGAAGACCAAAGTAAGATTGATTTTGAAAATCTTTTGGTGTCGATGTCGGGACTTTGGCAACGAGCTGACGATCGTTTTGATCAGACATTAGTCATGATGGAAATCACTCATGATTTTCTCAAAGCATTGAAACCGGACTCTGATGAGAAGAGAAACCTCACCTGGGTGCCCTACCATGTTCTCTCTGCAAGTAGTGACGACTATTTCGATGGTATTCGTAAAGGGGCCCTTTTCCGATCACGCAAAAATCAGACGATGGATAAGGCCAAGACAGCGCTCTTTGATGAAGTGGCGAAGAAGGTCTTTGAGGCAATGTTGAAACATCCACAAACAGCCGAGCAAGGATTCATGATGCTGCTAAAGGCTCGCGAGAGTCTTAAACTTAAGGATGAAGATATTGAGGCCTATGCTCAAGAGGCAGTTGGTGAGGTGATGCGTCGAAAGAGGTTCTCGAATAGGAATAGATACAGTGGGTATTCTCGCCGCCAATCTCTCTGGTCGATGATGCGGGCGAACGGCTCCTCGAATAGCAGTAACTCGCTCACCGATGTAGAAAGTCCACTGGACTATCTTATTTCGGCTGGAAGTGATCGGGCGGAACTCTTTGATAAGCTGCTTCCGATTTTGAAGGAGAATCAGGAGGAAAAATTTAAGACGATCACGCTGGCCCGTAAGATTGTGAACGCGGAAGCTGAAGAGGGGGTTAAGCTTTTTCAGGAATGGCAAGCGAAGCCCAAAGAGGGAGAAGAAGCTTCGAAGGAGAATCCTCAAAAGAGTTCGGTGGAGTTGGTAGACTTTGCATCGTATGCTCTTCTGTTTGAACTTAAGCCGTCCGCCTTGTCCGAGGTGCTGGAGAAGGAACTGATTTCGATTAAAAACACGCAATATAATGATTCCAGTGGATGGACCCATTTGAGTGTAAGGTGGCTCCGATGGATCGCTCGAAATAAAGACCGTGAGGCCCTCGATAAATTCATTGTTGAGGTTTGCGAAGAAGCGCTGGGTCCACAGAAGCAATGGCCCATCCTTGCTGAATTGGGACAGGATCATTTTCCTGATCCCTATCGACGGACAAGCTATGCTCTCGCTTCTAAGCTCAACTCCTTTTGCGTATTCGATGAGGCCCTCTTTCCGATGATGAAGTTGGCGGCAGAAAATAATTTGGAGAAAATTGTCCCAAATTTTTCAGTGCAAAATGCCACTTATCAAGCAATGCAAGGTCTCCAGGATGCCAAAAGCCTCCTCGCTTGGATTAAAAAGAGTGGAATGTTTGTGAACTCGTCGGAAGGGCCTTCCGCGGCCGTCAATATTATTGGCTTGCTGGGGATCATCGATGGCTTTCCTCACAATGGAGGTGATCATACGAAGGAAGTCATCAAAGCAATCAAAGAGATGGAGCTGGATCCGCTTGTGAAGCAATTGATCTTGATGCGTTACGAGGGCTCGTCTGATCGCAGAAAGAGTTTGGTGGCAGCTTGGGAGGAGCGCACGGAACTTTTGAGGGCGATGATTGAGAAAAATGAGGGAGTCGTGATGAATAGGATGAAATCATGGTTCCCGAATCTTGAAGTTTCTGATGAGGCTCCGAACTTGAAGGAGCTCCTAGCAGGCCTCGAAAAGAAGAAGCGTGAGGATGCGATGGAAAAGGCTGAAAAATGGTTGGCCGATGGGATCGAAATTGATCCGAATGATTATCAGGGAAGAAAGCTCTGGGCGGAGGTCACCAAGGTGGCGGAGGTCGATGCCGACTTAGCATCGAAAATCGCGCTTAAGGCTATTGAAGCAGCGGATGAGAACGTAGGTCTAAATCGCTATAATTCTGGGGCGAGTCGATCTGGGAGTGCCTTCTGGGCTAGAACCTTTTTTGAAGCATTGGTCGAGAAACGTAACTCAGTTTCTCTTATTGATAAGACCCGAATCATTGATCGTCTTTATCGAGGTGAGTTGGGCAAGAAGTTTGTGGATCTTCAATCTGGAGGCGGCAATCTTTCGTATTATCTCCGCCAGAGTGTTAGCGATGGCATCAGCGCATTTAACCCGCCGAAAGAGAGCAAGAGGAAGGCTGTGGAACTTGCGTTTCTGGAGTGGGCGAAAACGTTGAGCGATCAAGAAGAGTCCACTTTTGTGAGTATTGTGGTTCCCACCTTACTTCAAAATTGGAGCTTTAGTTCGAAGGATGTCGAGGGGGTTACAAGGTGGGCCGACAAGGAATTGCGGAAAGAATCCGAGCTCATGGCGGAAGCACTCATCGTCATCATGCAAAAAGGTGGGGCTTCGAGAGGCTCTTCGAAAAAGCGAGAGCCGATGGAGAAGAAGGCGAGAGAGGCGATGTTAAAGTTACTTCCGCGTCTCGAACTACCAGCTCCCTTAGCGCTTGGCTTTGCGTTCGCCACCGTGAATTCCGGGGACGGGCAGGCACTCTTCGCCGGTCCGGTGCAGTGGACCTGGTTATCGGGAGTTTTAGGAGACTATGCCAATGGCGTTCGGAAGATCGAGACGAGCCAGGCTTTGGGTATTCTTCCTTATCTTGTGAGATTAGAATTCCCGGAAAAGGTTGAGTCCTCTAAAAAGTTGATCGCGACGATCTCGGAAAAGTTGATCACTCCTGAGGTTCTTCTGAACTCGCGGAACAATTCAAATTCTTGGGTGAAGAGCCTCTTGCCTCTTGCCTTGGAAGCAGGGGAGTTTGATTTGGCAAAACGTTTGATTCAACAGAACACAACAAGCTTTCGTGGTGACCTCGCCGTTATGCTAGACGTAGCCTCATCGGTCGATGCGAAGACTGCTGCCAAGCTGGCGCAAGCGACAAGCTTGCCGTATAAGACGGGAAATCTGCCCAATTATACTAAAGAAACAGAAGAGGCTGCACAACGAGTTTTGGAAGTGCTCCCAAAGAGGGATCGCTACCGTTTTGAGGTTTTGGTCGCTGGTTTGAATGACACCGCAGATAAGGAGAAGGTCGCGGAGATCCTTCGCCCCGCGCGTCTTCAAAAAATTGCGACCCGTTTTGAGAAGGAAGCACCGAGTGACAACGGACCTCGCTGGCAGCTTCTCAACTTGCTTGGGTCAGATTTAGAAACTCGTAAATCATTGAACGCCTCATTCAAAAAAGAGGCGACGCTCATGAGCCTTTCAACCGCTTTGGCTCTGAAGGATGAAGGTGGGAGTGGTTCCACCAATGGGGGGGCTCTTGTAGAGGTGATTAAGACTTGGTTGAAAGATGAGGTCGAAGCAGGGCGTCCCGAAGTGATGCTCAAAGAACTGGAGCAATTGACAAAGAAGGCTCAGGGGAACAATACCTACAGCATTCGATACCTTGGGAAAGAGATGACCACTCTTTTGTCGACGGCTCTTTTGTCAGAGGCGCTTAATGCTCCTGAAAAGGCGCCTGCGATAGCCGCTCAATCGCGAAAAAATTTGGACTATCGTATCGTCTTCGATCAAGGAGCTCGTGATACTGATTTGAAAGGCTTGATTTGGGCGGATCTCTTTATCCACTTACTGGCTGGAGAAACTAAAGCTTGGTATGAACGTGTTGAAAAGCTGTCAGAGGAAGAACGCTCAGTTTTTGAAGGGCCGCTTGGAAAGGAAGATCGATGGGGCTTGCAGCAAGTGGTTCAAGCGAAGTTCTTACAGGGCGATGCCGGTTCCGAAAGTCGCGTTAGTCTTCTGACCAAGGCACTTGGTGATCCGGTGTTTGTTGAGAAAGTGATGACTTATTACACGCGTCTTTCTCTTTTTATGGATGTGGGTTTGATTCGAAAGGACGAGCTTTTTGAAGTGATCGATGCCTTGCCCAAAGATCACTCGCGTAAGGCGGAATTCCTGATGGAAAAAGCGGGAATCATTGGCTGGCGCGAGGAAGGAAAGGTGAAAGAGGCTGAAAAACTCTACGAAGAAGCCCGCGCGCTCGCCCTTGAGCAAAAGAATGATCAGATCGTTCATCTTTCTGACGCATTACATGCTCGCCTGTTGGGGCAAAAAAACCGTATATCAGAATCATGGAAGTTTGGGGAGAGAGTGGATGTCACTCATCTTCCTGAACCTGATAAAAAGTGGTTCGCCACTGATTCTGAAAAATGGAAAGAAGCCGCCCTTCAGAAAGCGGTCGAATCAAAGCAAGACGCCGAACCAAAAGCACCTGTTGAAAAATGAAAAACGAAGGAATTCAAAAATTTCTCACTGAGGTGACGCGTCGCTTGAATCGCGGCTTAGCGTGGCGCATCGCAGGTTGGGCCGCTCTGATCACAGGCTTGGTGCTCCTTGCTCATGCCATTATTTACCGGCTCAACGGAATGGAAGTCCCTTGGGGAGGGGCTTTGATGATCTCCTTCTATGCTCTCGCGATTGGAGCGGGGGTTTGGCTGATAAGACTGCGAAACTCGGGCGAGAGTGCTCTCATTGCTGATCAACAACTCGATCTTAAGGACTCGCTCACTACGGCGATGGAGTTTGAAGAGAACGAGAGTGAAGTTCATCAACTTCAGCTCAAGCAGACCGAGAAATTGCTCAATGAGAAGAAGGCCAAAGATCTTCCAATCGTTCTTCCCACTCGCTCGCTTGCCGCTGGAGGAATTCTCGCCGCGATCGCCCTTGGCTTGGGCTTTCTGCCTAATAGTGACGCGGTGCAAGCTCGTCTGGATCGCGAATCTCTCACCGAGGACCGGAGCGAAGAGATTATGACTGAATTGCAAAAGTATGTCGAAGAGTTCATCGAAAACATGGATGATGATGAGAAAGAAGTTCTCAATCCTGATGAATTAAAAAAGTGGGTCAAAGATCTCAAGAAGACCAAAAATCAAGAAGAGGCGATGAAGCAGCTTGCGCGCTTTGAAGAAAAAGTCTCGGAAGCGATGGCGAATATGGAAGCCCGCAAGGATGAAGAGGCGATGAAAGCGGCGGCGGCGGAGCTTGCCAAATCTGATCAAGCGAAAGCTCGCCAGCTGGGTAAGAAGTTAGATCTCAAAGAATTTAAAATGGCTGAGGAAGACCTCAAGAAAATGGCTGAAGCCGCCAAGCTGAAAGATCCCAAAAAGATGGATCCGAAGGAGTTGAAGAAGAAACTCGAGGAATTGAAAAAGCTCCGAGAGGTGACCAAGCGGATGGCCAATGCCGCTCGTAAGCGGGGCGCGGGTCAGCAAAAGAAGCTCGGCAATGCCAATGGACAGATGGCTCCCGGCAATGGCGGTGATATGGGACAACTCATGGATGCGATGGACGCCGATGCAAAGGGCTTGTTGGGAGAAATCGCTAAGAAGAATTGGCAGAAGGGCGATTGGGACAAGGGCATGAAGTTCGAGAAGAATTTTAATAAGAACTTGAAGCAGTTTAATAAAAATCTCCGCAAGATGCATGGCAAGAACCTCGCGAAGCGTCGGCTTGCTGACTTGCGAGCCCAGCTCAATAAGGCGCAGCGTTTTGCGAATGGCCAAGCACAGATGCTCGGACTCGCGCAGATGCCAGGAGGTTTAAAGCCTGGCGTGGGCACGGATAAATCGAAGCGGAAGGAACGCGATGACTCTCCTGAAGTTGAAAACGTGGCCTCTTTAGAAGGACAAAAAGGCTCCGGCCCATCCATCACCGCCGTTGAGGAAGCAGATACCGGAACCGGAATCTCGAGCCGCTCCGGCGAGACCAAAAAGCGCGAGTTCCGCCGCCAGATGGAATCATTTGTTCGCCGTGATGATGTCCCTGAGGATGTGAAAATGGGCGTGAAAGAATACTTCGAACGCGTTCACGAAGTGAGCGAAGGGAAATAATTTTAAGATCAAAAACACCTACGAATTTTATGATGACTGAATCCATTGAAGCGAGGGCGGGCGAGTTTGCCGCGACCTTCCAAAAGATCACCGACGAGGTCGGCAAGTTTATCGTTGGCCAAAACGATGTTATTGAAAACGTCCTCATCTCAGTTTGCTGCGGGGGCCACGTTCTTCTCGAAGGAGTTCCCGGACTGGGGAAGACTGCCTTGGTGAACACGATGGCAGAGGCCCTCGATCTCAAGTTTAACCGAATTCAGTTCACGCCTGACCTTCTTCCCAGTGATGTGGTCGGCACGCAGGTTCTGCAAGAGTCGGACGGTCATCGCGGTCTGAAGTTCCAGCCCGGACCGGTCTTTTGCAATATCCTCCTCGCTGATGAGATTAACCGTGCCACGCCCAAAACGCAGGCCGCTTTGCTCGAAACGATGCAGGAAAAGCGCGTCACCGTTGCCAATGAAACGCATCCCATCGGCCTGCCCTTCTTCGTGTTAGCGACCCAGAACCCGATCGAGAACGACGGAACCTATCCGCTTCCGGAAGCGCAGCTCGACCGCTTCTTCTTCAAGTTGACCGTCGAGCTTCCGGGTCACGATGACTTCGCTGAAATCCTGAACCGCACCGGTGGTAATACGCAGCCGAAGATCGGTGCAGTGGCCAATGGCGCTGAGATCGTGAAGCTCGGTGAGACGCTCCGCGAAATTCCGATTGCTTCAGAGATTCAAGACCACCTCGTTCGGGTGGTGCGCAACACGCATCCCCAAAATGAGAAGGCTCCGCCAAAGGTGAAGAACTACGTGCGTCATGGGGCTTCGCCTCGTGCTGCTCAGGCCATGCTTTCTGCCGCTCGGGTTCGTGCGCTCCTCGATGGTCGCTTCCACGTGGCGCGTGAGGATGTCGACGCCGTCGCCGTCCCCGCGATGCGCCACCGTCTGATCCTTTCCTTCGAAGGTGAAGCCGAAGGGATCTCGCCCGACGATCTTGTGAAGTCCGCCATCAAGTCCGCCTACTAACACGGAAGGTCTATGCCTGAGTCATCTGGTGAACTCACCAATGCCGACTTCATTCGTCGGCTCGAAAGCCTTTTTCTCCTCGCACGCCGCGTGCTGGGCGGCACTTTGCAGGCCGACCGCAAGAGTAAGCGGAAGGGTGCGGGGATTACCTTCGCCGATTACGCAGAGTATCAGCTGGGAGATGACTACCGGGCCATCGATTGGCGGGTCTTCGCGCGTTTCGATCAGCTCGTTATTAAGCTCTTTGAAGTGGAGGAAGACACCACCGTTTACATCTTGGCTGACTCCAGCCACTCGATGGGGAGTAAACTCCTTCCCGCCAAAAAGCTCGTCGCCGCGATGGGTTACATCGCGCTGAACTGTCTCGACCGACTCACCGTTTACGGAATGGCCGATAAGCTTCAGCCGATCCAAAATCCCACGCGGGGTAAGGCGAAGGTCCTTAGTTTTCTCCGCAATCTTGAGTCCGGCGAAACGACGGGCACTGATACCGATTTCACCGCTTGCGTGAAGGAGTTCGAAGTTCGTCATCGCAAGAAAGGGGTCGTTCTCGTGATCTCAGACTTTCTTTACCCCGGTGGTTTCGAAGATGGCCTAAAGCGCCTTTCTGGAATCGGACATGATGTTTATTGCCTGCAGATGCACTCCAAGGCGGACCTCACTTGCGATTGGAAAGGGGACGTCGAAATCGATTGTGTCGAGACTCACCAAAAGGAACGCATCACCGTCACGCGCAAGGAAATCGCGAGTTACGAAGAGGTGATGGCGGAGTGGAATGCTTCTCTCAAAAAGGAATGCGCCCGCCGTGGCATCGGCTACGCGAGCACGACTGACGACATTCCCTTCGAGGATGTCGTGCAGGGGATTTTGCGGAGAGGGGGACTCGTCGCATGACTTTTCTGGCTCCCGGAATGCTTTGGGGATTGCTCGCGCTTATTCCCATCGCGGCCATTTTCTTCCTCAAGGTACGGCCACGCCGCAAGCAGACCAATGCCTTCTTTCTCTGGCAAAAGGTCTTCGAGGAGAAAAAGTCCTCCGCGCTCTTTCGCCGCCTTCGGGATCTTTTCTCGTTGATCCTGATGCTCCTCGCCGCCGCCGCGATCGTCTTTGCGATGTCCCGTCCGCGCGTTGATCAAGATGACGGTCGTGACCTCCTCGTGGTGGTCGATGTTTCTGCTTCGATGTCAGCGGGTCCCCAAGATGAACGTGGGATTGATCTCGCCCGTCAGGAAGCGGAAGGAATTGTGACCGCTCTCAATGGAACCCGTCGCATGGCTCTCGCGAGTTTTGCGGATCGTCTGGAGTTCGTAAGCCACCTTTCCGATAGCCCGCGTGACCTTCTTCAGTCGGTCCGCACTTTAGAATCTCGCGATGTTCCAGTTTCGGAAGATGCCCGCCGCACCCTGAATCAATATGCCGAAGGAAAAGAGGGGGATGGTAACTATCGCGTCATTCTTCTCACCGATGGACATGGCGGTCTCGAAGGTCTGGATGAAAACATCGAAGTGATGCGTCTCGGGGAGCCCATGCAGAATGCCGGTCTTGTCGAGGCGGACTTTGGCTGGATTCCCGGAAAGGCAAACACTGCTGGTTTCTTCTACCGCATCGCGTCCTCCTTTACCGAGACGAAGCAAGCTGAGCTGGAACTCCGCAATGCTGAAACGGGTGGGATTGCCCGACTCTTACCCATCGTTTTGGAACCCGGCCTCACGGAGCCAAAGGTTCTGCAAGTGGGCGATGCCGAGCCGGGGAAGTGGATTGCTTCTCTCAACATCGCTGATGATTTCACGAAGGATAATGAGATCGAAATGATTCTTCCGCTTCAGAAAAAAATCCCCGTTCGGGTCTCCGCGAAGCAGAGTTACTTTTTTCAACGATGCATCGAGGCCTTCGATCTCTCCGGTGGTATTCTTCGTCAAGCGACCGAGGATGCCGAACTCATGCTCTCGCAAGGTGCGCCAGATGGCGAAGAGCCTGCTTTGATTTTTGGAGCTGAAGGTGAGTCACCTTACTGGAGCGATTTAGGAGACACGGTAGAAGTCCTCGCCGCGCGAGTGGTGGTGGAAGGTCATCCGGTTTTAAAGCACCTCGATCTTGATGGCATTCCCTTCATCGGCGCGCGTTCGCTCAAGGCTCCGGAGGGTGCCATCATCCTTGCGAAGTCTGAAAGCGGCCTGCCCCTCATTTACAAAAGCTCGCAGGAAGGGCGCACCGCAATTGTCGTGAATCTCGATCCTGCGCTGGGCGATTTCTTCCTCTCACCGTGGTTCCCCGTTTTGGTTCACGATTCCGCCCGCCATCTCAAGTCCCGAGAAGGGGAGTGGCGCGCGGTTTATCCGACCGGCACGGTGGTGACGGTTCCGGATGGTGGTGAGCTGACCACTCCCACTGGCGAAGTTTTGGGAGCGGGTCCGACGCAGTTGAATCAACGCGGCCTTTTCTCACTCGCGCTTCCCGGCCAGACCACCATCTTTGGTGCCTCACTTTTACACCCGGGCGAGTCCTTGCTCGATGACTCCGGCCCGGCCGCTTCGGCGCAAGACGTCGCGAGTGGAAACCCTCCTGCCTTATGGCTTTTGATTATCGCCCTCATCATCATCGCTGTCGAAAGCGTGCTCTATCATCGTAGAAAACTTGGTTAAATGGAATTTCTAGGATGGAACTCTCTCTGGTGGCTCCTCGTTCTCGTGGGGCTAGGCACTGCTTTTTACTTCTCGCTCGTCGATCGACCCACTCGCATGAAGTGGCTCTCGTTTGGCTTCCGCGTTCTTGCGATCGTTCTCATTATCTTTGCGCTTTGCCGTCCGTTTTGGAGTGCAGAGAAGAAAGAAGTGCATGTCGCCTTCTTGCTCGATGTTTCCGAGTCGGTCGATGTCTCATCGATGAAAAGCGCGCTCAGTCAAATGGAGGCAGGAGTGGATGCTCTCGACGATGGCGATTCCTACGGAATCTTCCTCTTTGGAAAAGAGGTTCGTGAGGTCTCGCTGGACGAGGTCTCAGAGTTCATCGAAGCCTGCGAAAAAGGGCGCGCGGATGCTGACTTCCGTTCTTCGACAGATCTTGATTCGGCGATTTCTCAAGTCCGCCTCAGCTTGCCGGCCGATCGAGGTAAGCGAATCGTTCTTCTGACGGATGGACTTCTGCCCGACAATCCGGGTGGGGTCTTTAGCCAGCTCGAAAAGGAAAAGACGGACCTCAGAGTCGTCGAGCTGGAGTCGCTGAAAAAACCCGAGGCATCCATCACGGGATTTTCTTCAGCCTCTCCCACTGCTTTCCAAGGAGAGATTGCTCGCCTGAAAGTCGAACTCGGCGCCAACAAGGCGATGAAGGGCAAGTTGCGCATTCTTCATCGCGGGGTCGCGGTGGCTGAGAAGGAAGTGCAGCTCAAGGCGGGTGAGGGGAGTGTGGAGTATATCGAAGTGGAGATGGTTTCAGCAGGCGATAGTGTCTGGGAGGCTCACTTGGAGCCGGATGAGGATTACTTTCCAAATAACAATCAAGCCACCACGACCGTTTCGGTGAATGGCCAGCCGCGAGTCCTCGTGATTCACGAAAAGCCACAACAACTTCGTGAAGCAGCGCGCGCTTTGCGGGAGCAGGGGATTGAGCTCGAGCTCCGTAGGGCACGCGGTCTCCCTGATTCCTTGAGTGATCTCTTGGCCTTCGATGCCATCATGCTCGCGGATATTCCCGCAACCTCGATACACCCCAAGCAGATGCAGTGGCTCAAGCAATACGTCACTGACTTCGGCGGTGGCTTGATCATGACGGGGTCCGAGAATTCCTTCGGTCTCGGAGGTTATTTCAAAACCCCAGTCGAAGAAGTCCTCCCGCTCGTCTCGCGCTTCGAAAAGGAGAAGCAAAAGCCCTCGCTCGCGATGGTGATGGTGATTGATAAGTCGGGATCGATGTCGGGAAATCCCATTGTCCTCGCTCGTCAGGCGGCACGTGCGGCTGCCGAGCTTTTGAGTCCGCAGGATCAAGTTGCCGTGATCGGCTTCGATAGCAACCCGCAGCTTTTCCTAGATCTCACGCCTGCTGGGAACCAAGGTGCGATTGCGGCCGCGATTGATTCGATTCAAGCGAGCGGGGGGACTGATCTCGCGCCAGCGGTGGCTCAGGCTAAGGAGATTCTTTCGGGAGCGAGTGCCAAGATTAAGCACGTCATCGCGATGACGGATGGCCAGACTTCACAATCGAATCTCTTGGAGCTTTGTCAGGAGATGGCAGATGCTGGGATGACTGTTTCGACCGTTGCGATGGGGCAGGGTGCTTCGCGCGAACTTCTCGCCGCGATGGCGGATGCCGGAAAGGGGCGCTACTACGAAACGGACGCGCCTGAGAACGTGCCGCAAATTTTCACTAAGGAAACGATGCAGGCCAGTAAGTCGGCGATTAAGGAAGACCTCTATTCGGTTGCTCCCATTGCGGAGCATCCCATGATTTCAGGTTACGAAGCG
>CALGJQ010000072.1 GCA_937928545.1 uncultured Verrucomicrobiales bacterium | reverse complement strand
AAGCCCCTCAACCAAGCCTTAAAAAACTTCGCGTCTTAGCGTCTTAGCGGTTCAAATCCCCCACCCTCATGACCGACTGGCGAATCCATCTCAAAAACCGCGAAACCCCCACCCACTTCATCGTCGAAGGCCAACTCCCCGTCTCCCGCCTCAAGGAATCCTCCTACATCATCGAAAAGGAACTCCAAATCGGCACCGACCTCACCCGAGCCGAAGCCTCCACCCTCCTCGGCTTCCACTTCCACCGCGGCCACCTCGCCATCGCCCGCAAACCCGAAAACCCACCCCTCTCCGCCTTCGGCAAAGGCACCCTCGTCATCCTCCCCGAAATCGCCGACCCCGGCAACCTCGGCACCATCATCCGCAACACCGCCGCCCTCGGCGGATCCGGCGTCATCCTCGGCAAAGGAGCCTCCCCCTTCAACGCCAAAGCGATCCGCGCCTCCGCCGGTAACCTCTTCCGCCTCCCCGTCCGCCAATCCCCCGACCTCCTCGCCGACCTCCAAGAACTCACCAAAACCCACACCCTCATCGGCACCTCCCTCTCCCCAAATTCCATCCCCCTCAACCAGCTCCCCGAAATCAAAAACCCCGCCCTCCTCCTAGGCCCCGAAGACTTCGGACTCACCTCCGAAATCGAAGCCCTCTGCCCCCACCTCGTCCATCTCCCCATGTCCAATGAGGTCGATTCCCTAAACGTCGCCTCCGCCTCCGCCATCTTCCTCCACCACCTCTCCAATACGGAGCTTGGATAGCATGCCCCTTGGGTACTTTAGTCCGAGTACGCAGACGACCCGCTCCCCTACCCCGCTCCACCAACTTCCCTAAACTTTTCCATGACACGGCCCCAAATATCGGCTTCCTTAGAAAGCGAAAACTAACAACCACGATTATGTTCGAACTCTTCCAATCCGAAAAAACCGAAAAATTCCACTTCCGTCTCAAAGCTGGCAACGGCGAAATCATCATGCAGTCGCAAGGCTACAAAGATAAAAAAGGCGCCGAAAACGGCATCGCCTCCGTCGCCAAAAACGGCACTGACGAGAAAAACTTCGAAAAGAAAGAAGCCGCCAATGGCAAATTCTACTTCGTCCTAAAAGCCGCCAACGGCCAAATCATCGGCCAATCCCAGCAATACAAAACTGAGTCCGGCCGCGACAACGGCATCGCCTCGGTCGGTAAAAACTGCGGCGGCGACACCAAAGACCTCTCTGCCTAGAACCCTCTCGCATTCAAAAAGCCCCCGCGTCTTCGGACTCGGGGGCTTTTTCGTCACTTGCACCCCCTCCATCATCCGTTAATCTCCCCCCGACATGAAAAAATCTATCCTCGCACTCTGCGCCCTCTCCTTCCTCGCTCCCGCAACCATCTCCGCTCACTGCCAAGTCCCTTGCGGAATCTTCGATAACGACAACATTATCGGCAAACTCGACACCGACTTCAAAACCGTCGAAAAAGCCTCCAAGCAAATCGAAGAACTCTCCAAAGACGCTGCTAAAAACTCTCACCAGATTACCCGCTGGATCATGCAAAAGGAAGCCCACGCGCAATCGATCCAAGAAACAGTCACCAACTATTTCCTCGCTCAGCGCATCAAACTCGCCGAAGCCGAATCTGATAAAGAAGCCTACCTCAAAAAGCTCACCACCTGCCACAAGGTCATCATCGCGGCAATGAAATGTAAGCAGACCACTGACGCAGCTGCAGTCAAAACCCTTCACGACGAACTCGAAGCACTTGGCAAACTGTTTGGAACAAAAAAATAAACCCCATCTCATCTCACCATGCTCCTCCGCCTCCTCATTCTTATGACCTGCGGAGCAGTAAGCTCAGCTCAAGCCACGCCCGATCTCCCCGAGATCGGGCGTTCTATTTTCACCGACCCCACCCTTTCAAATCCCCCCGGCCAATCCTGCGCCACCTGCCATAGTCCCAACCACGCCTTCGCCGACCCACGCCGAGTCTCCCCCGGAGCCAACCCGACCCTCAAAGGCACCCGCAACGCCCCCTCTCTCATGTATGCGGCCCTCATCCCGCCCTTCGCCTACGAAGACATCCTCCTCCCCGATGGCAGCGAAATCTGGGCCTGGGAAGGCGGACTCTTCCAAGACGGCCGCGCCAAAGACCTCTTCCACCAAGTCAGCCAACCCTTCTTCGAGGTCCACGAAATGAACCTCAAAGACAAAGCCGAACTCGCCACTAAACTCCAACAAACCTCGTACTTCCCAAAAACCAAATCCCCCGAAAAAGCCACCTACCTCGCCTCCCGCGCCCTCGTCGAATTCCTAAAATCCCCCCTCTTCCGCCCTTTCGACTCCCCCTTCGATCGCTACCGCGCCGGCGACAAAACCGCCCTCAACCTCTCCCAAAAACGTGGCCTCGAAATCTACCGCACCACCGCCGGCTGTGCCGACTGCCACTTCCTCGAACCCCAAAACTGGTCTCAACCCCTCCTCTCCGATTTCGGCTACGACAACCTCGGCGCCCCCGCCCTCGGTAAAAAAGACCCCGGCCTCTTCGCCGTCACCGGAGACCCCGCCGACCTCGGAAAATTCCGCGCGCCCAGCCTCCGCAATGTCGAACTCACCGCCCCATACCTCCACAACGGCTCCATCAAAACCCTCCGCGGCGTCCTAGAATTCTACAACAAACGAGACCTCGAACCCGAACGCTGGGGCGTCACCGACTACCCCGAAACCGTCAATCACGACGACCTCGGTGACCTCGGCCTCACCGACCAAGAAATCACCGACCTCCTCAACTTCCTCCACGCCTTCACCGACCACTCCCTCAAAAACAAAACTACCCCCTTCCCCATCCCACCCAAAAACACCCCAATCACAGAGTCCCTAAAATTAAAATTCCCCGACTACACCCACCGCCTCGATCCCAACTTCAAGACGGAGTGACGGTCTCCAGACCGTCAGCACCTTCACTCTCCCTTCTTCCTCCGCCAAACACTCGCTAGGAAACTCCCAATCATGCAGTGGTAAAAGGCCGAAATCGCACAAGGAGCCGCCGCTAACAAAGTAAAGTGACTCTTAGCCAGCTGCGATCCCAAGCCCGAGTTTTGCATCCCCACCTCAATTGAAAAGGTCCGACATTCCTTCTCCCTCATCCCAAAGAGACGGCCCCAAAAATACCCCAGCCCAAAACCCAGAGCATGCACTATAAAGACTGCCGGGAGTAAGGTCTTCCAATGCTCCTGAATACTCTCCTTCGTCGCCCCCACCACCGCAGCCACGATCAGCACGATCACCAGAACCGAAATCAAAGGCGAAACCTCCTTCACTCTCTTCAGCTTATCTCCCGCCAGCGAATTCAAAACTAGCCCCACCACAATCGGCAGCAACACAATCATCACCATCGACACCACCATCGGCCCCGCCTCCACCTCAAACACTGCCGAGGCATAAACCTTCGTCAGAAACGGTGTCAGCCCGATCGCTAGCAAAGTCGAACACATCGTCATCAAAACGCTCAGCGCCAAATTCCCCTTCGCCAAATAAGTCACCACATTCGACGCCGTCCCACCCGGGCAACAACTCACCAAAATAATTCCCAATTTAAACTGATCTGGCAGATCAAACAGCGTTGCAACTCCCCACCCGATCACCGGCATGATCAAAAACTGCGCCGCCACCCCCAGCCCGACCCACTTCGGCATCGTCAGCACCTCCTTAAAATCCGCAAAAGTCAGCGTCATTCCCATCCCCAACATAATGATCCCCAAGCCCAGTGGAATGAACTTCAACTCCGTCCCCGGAATCATTCCCAAGAACCACGTAAAATGCCCCGGCACAAACCAAGCCCAAGCCGTCCCAATCAAGGTCCATAACCAAAAAAGATTCACCGCACGGCTCAGCATCGACCCAATCATTCATTTCCCCACAAGCTTTGCCATCATGAAAATGATGCGCTCTCTCTTCTTCACATCGGCCTCGAAGCCTACTTTGGTATCCTGAAAAATGATATTCGCCTTGCCCATGAGGTCTTAACTGAAATGATTTAGAAATAATGAAAGCCGCCTGCCTGCTCGCCCTCGCTCTCTGCCCCCTTTCCTCCGCCTCCCCACGCATCAACCAGATTTCGCCAGCCACCGGTATCATCAACGGCGACCCCGTCGCCTATGATCTTGATCAAGATGGCGACCTCGACATCGCCTATCTCAACAACGGGGCGGTCGGAAACAACACTCCCGCCTCCTCCACTTGGCTCGAGAATCTCGGCAGCCGCACTTTCTCAGCCCCCCGTTCATTGGGACACAGCTTCTTTTCCAACCAACGCCTGTCTTTATCCGAAACCCTCATTACGTCTCCCAATTCCAACACCGCAACCCTTCTCCACCTCACCTCGTCCAGCCCCACTCAATCTATCGAACTCAGTTCAAAAAAAATCGACTCCCCCTCTTGGCAAGTCATTCATCGCTTCCCGAGTGACCACCTAGTTTCGTTCCTAAAATCACCTCACCCAGACCTCCCCCTCATCTTCTCAAAAGAACTCTCCTCAGACCTCGTCACCTACTGGCTTGCACAACCCGATTCCATTTCAGAAGCTGGCCAGTTCCCTCTTCCCCCAGTAATCGGACATGACAACAACACCCCATACAACTTCCAAGCAGCCGACTTCGATCAAGACGGCGACCTTGACCTCCTACTCGAATCTCAAAACCAAACTCTCATTTACGAGCAAACGTCTCCCTTAAACTTTTCTCAAATACCCATCTCCCTCAATCTCACGAGTGCGTCAATCGGCGACCTTAATCTCGATGGCAGACCAGACCTCTTCAACAATTCAACTCAGAGAGAAGTCTCACTGAATGAGGGAAATTTCATTTTTTCGGAATCCTCCCTCGGAACAATCTCCTCATCTCCAAGTTCCACTTTCGTTGGTCAACTCGATGCGTTGCCCATCTTAATCGACTTATTCCCTCGCTCGACCTCTGCCCCTATCAAAGTATCTCAACTCTCTCCTGACTTCAGTAATTTGACGGAGATCCCCTTCGAGACGAACTCTCTCACCTCCCTCAACCCCTCCGGCCTCCTCGTCGCCGACTTTGACCAAGACGGACGCAGCGACGTCACTTTCATCTCCCGCTCCTCCCCTGCACCTCAATCAATTTTCACCGGTGTGAGATCTCCCAATGACTTCATCCCCGGACTTCCTGGCATCGGCATCTCCTCAGCCCCTCTCTATGACCAAGTCATCATTTCTTGGGGCCAGCCAAACTCTTTCACCACTCCCGGACCAGCTTCAGACGTCGCCCCGATCATTTGTGACGCTCCCGCCGTAGGCGACTTCAATAACGATGGCTTTCTCGACCTCATCGTCGGCCCCGACATCAACGGCCAAGCTCGCATCCTCCTCAACAATGGCCAAGGCGACTTCCCAAGCTCTCGCATCCTCACCGAACTTCAGTTCAACAACCTCCCTTTCGGCGACTACAGTATAGACAGCTATCTCCCTGTCGACCTCGATGGTGACGGCAATCTCGACCTCTCCTTCACCGTTAATCGCGTAAGCCACTCCCTCAATTTTAACTCAGTCGAATCAGCCTGCACCATTGCCATGGGAGATGGCCAAGGCGGCTTTACTTCTCTCCCTCTCCCAGCTGGCTCCTTCCAAAGCATCACCAATGGTTTCTGCGGCATCCGTGAGTTCCGCGACTTTGATAACGACGGTGACCTCGACGCAATTCTACCCGGCGCTTGGCGCGAAAACATCAACGGCACTCTCCGCCAAAGCGCCTACCCCCTCATCCAAAACATCGCAACTACTGACGTATTGGGAAACCCCATTAACGTCGTCTCTCAAAGAATTGCCGATCTCGATGGCGATGGCTTCCTCGATGTTCTTATTCCCGCTCTCAACAGAACCCCTTTCGACCCATTTACATCTAACCTAATCAACTTTGGATCCGACCCCTTCAATCCTGGCGTCGCATTCAACACTGGGAATGGTGGGGTTCAAAACATCAGTGATTTCACCGCCAATCTTCTGATCACCGATGCCCTCGGCAACCCTCTTGTTATGCCCTACCTCGCTCTTGATTTAAACCTCGATGGTCGCGCAGAGATCCTCACCTCAGAACCCGCCACCGATGCACTCGGCAACCCCATCGTGTCACGCATCACCTGCCGTAAACTCGACCCCACCTCAGCCCGAGATCTTTCCTTGGCCCAAGTCATCTCATACCCCGCCTTCTCTCTCCCCCTCACTGACCAACTCCTCGACTTCAACGGTGACGGCGAACTCGAATACGTGGCTGCCGATCAGTTCATCACCCCCACCTCCCGAGGCCCCCTCATCAGCCCGAAATACAACTTTAAAGGCGACCACCTCAGCAACTTCTACCCCGCCCTTGAAGCCATCGCCGTTCACGACTTCGATAACGATGGCGATGCCGATGCTCTTTACGCCGATAACTTCTCCGGACTCCATCTCGTCCGAAACACCATCGTCGATGAAGACAGCCTCATCACAACCTTCCTGATGTCCCTGGGCCTCACTCCCGCACAAGCCAGCCCAGAAGCAGACCCCGATAACGATGGCCGTCCAAACTACCTAGAACTCCTCCAAGGCACCAACTTCACCACCTACGACCAAGCCCCAGCCGACTTCCTCGCCATCTCCTTCTCTCCAGATGGCCAATACCTTCATCACCTCTCTCGCAAAAACGCGGCAGACCTTTCCCTCTACTACGACCTCGAAGTATCCAACGACCTCGTCAACTGGACACGCACCTCAGCTCCAACGACCCTCCAAACTGCTGCAGGCCTCTGGGACAATGTTTCCGTTGAAATTCCCCGCGACGCTCGTAAGAAATTCTATCGCATTTCCGCAACTCATGACCCTCGCCGCTAGGATGAAAGCCTTCCTCTTCCTCACCCTTACCTCCTCCGCCCTCGCCACCGACTGGCCCCAATGGCGCGGCCCCGAGGTCAACAACCACGCACCAGCCGACGCCCAACCTGTCACCGAATGGTCCGCCGAAAAAAACGTCCGCTGGAAAACCCCCATCCCCGGCCGCGGTCACT
Organism: uncultured Verrucomicrobiales bacterium; assembly: GCA_937928545.1. GTDB lineage: Bacteria > Verrucomicrobiota > Verrucomicrobiia > Verrucomicrobiales > Akkermansiaceae > SW10. Next base: position 1,998 of record CALGJQ010000072.1, on the reverse strand, counting down.
CCACCCCCATCATCGTCGCTGACAAAATCTACCTCACCACCGGCGACGCCGAAAAAGGCACTCAATCTCTCCTCGCCTTCGATCGCAAATCCGGAAAACAACTCTGGGAAAAAACCATTCACCAAAGCGGCTACCCCCAGCACCTCCACAAAGAAAACAGCCCCGCCTCCCAAACCGCCCAATGGGACGGCAGCAACATCCTCGTCGTCTTCGAAAACGACCAAAAAGTTAAAGTCACCGCTGTCTCCCCTTCAGGCGAGATCGTCTGGTCAAAGGTCGCCGGTGACTACAATCCCTCCTATCAATTCGGATACGGTTCCACCCCCGTCCTCTACAAAGATTCCCTCATCGTCAATGTCGGCACCGAAAAAGGCGGCCTCATCACCTCCCTCAAAACCAAAGACGGAGAAGCCAACTGGACCATCGACCGCAAGGGCCACGACTACTGGGCCACCCCCGTCGTCGCTACTGTTGCCGGAAAAGAACAATTCCTCATCTCCGGCCTTAACAAATTTTCCAGCTTTGACCCCGCCACCGGCAAACTCAACTGGGAAACCGAAGCGGGTGCCAAATCAATGTGCGGCACCATCGTTTGGCATGACGACATGATCTTCGCCAGCGGCGGCTTCCCCGAAAGAGGCACCACCGCCGTCATGGCCGATGGCTCCGGAAAAGTCGTTTGGAAAAACATCGTGCAATGCTACGAGCAATCCCTCCTCTCTCACCAAGGACTCATCTACGCCATCGCAGACGATGGCCGCGCCCACTGCTGGGACGCCAAAACAGGCGAGAAAAAATGGAGCAAAAAAATCGGACGCCGTGGCGTCATGGCCTCCCCCCTCGCCGTCGGCGACCACATCTACGCCACCCTAAAAAACGGCAACACCGTCATCCTAAAAGCCGGCCCCACCTTCCAAATCATCGCCGAAAACCAGCTCGGCACCGACACCTACGCCAGCCCCGTCGCCCTCGACAAAGAACTGTTCCTCCGCGTCGGAAAAACCGACAAAGGCGAACGACAAGAATTCCTCTACTGCCTCAGCAAATAAAACCGGCCTCTTACAAGCCGGCCTTCACCTTGAGATCAAAGGGAACTTTCACCTTCTCAAGATCAGTCCAAGCATCGAGACCTAGGCTGAACTTATCGAACTTCTTTTCGAAGTTAAAAGTCACCTTGTGGGTCGACTTCCCAAACACCCCGCCCGAAGAACTCATCGACCGATTTGCTTTCAGTTCCGTCCCATCAGCTGCGTAAAATTTCACCGCCTTAAAATCCCGGTCGTTATACTTACTTTTCAGCTCGATTGAGAACTCATCGTCTCCCCACTTAGGTTTACCAGCAGTGGTCACTTCAAATTCACGCTCTCCAACCTTCAATTTCGTCCCCTTCGTAGCGGCCACCGCCTCAGACTTCTCGAGCTTGCTTTCAGAAGCCACCGACACGACCACCTCGCCCTTCAAGATCAACTCCCCCGCGCCCTGCTTGGGCACCCCTCCCGATTCGACATCCACCACGAGAGCCTTTTTATCATCGCTATACGATGCGAAACCAAACTTCACCCCATCTCGTCCAAAGCGGGCCTTCGACTTACTAAAATCCGTCCCCTGATCATCCGTAAAGGTCGTAATCTTAGAAGCATCTTCGTCCAGCGACACAATCGCCTTCCCTTCACTCACCAACATCAAGGCCACTCGAGTTCCGGCATGCCAATTAAAGGCCCTCAGCTCACTTTGCCCAAACTTATCATCCTTATCCCCCTCAGACTGGTAGCCTTTTTTAACCACCTGAAGACCAGCCACCGAAAGCCCCACCTGCCCCACCGCAAAGCCCCCCGTCAGGGCCAATAGAAGAATTAATTTTTTCATACTCGCGAAAATTACCCTCACCACCACGGATAGCAACCCAGTTCTCTTCCCCTACCTATGGAGAGTCCGCTCCCCCTCAACCCACCATAAAGGAAGGGCTGTCTCCAGACTGCCCATCAACCTCAGACCTCA
>CALGJQ010000071.1 GCA_937928545.1 uncultured Verrucomicrobiales bacterium | reverse complement strand
CTGCGTTTTAGAAACGCAGCCCTTTCGGAAAGATGGTGCTCGACGCTGGATTTGAACCAGCGACCCTCACAATGTCAATGTGATGCTCTACCCCTGAGCTAGCCGAGCGGCGGGCGAAAACTAGGAGGAGAGATTGGATCTGGCAACTAGAAATTGTATTTTTTGCTGAGAAGTTTAGCGGGAATGTCCGGCTTCGATGAGTGCTTGGAGCTCTTGTTTAAGGCGTTTGGCTTCTTCGGGGTGCTCGGCGATGAGGTTTGTCGTTTCGGCTGGGTCTTTGGCGAGGTTGTAGAGTTGGAACTCGGGGACTTTGGTGTTGGTGAGAGTTTTTGAGACGACGGTGTTTCGCGCGGATTTTTTGGCGTGTTTGGTGAGTTTCCAGTTGCCGGAGCGGTAGCCGAAGTTTCCGCGGCCTCCATTGTCTTGCTGAATGAGGGAGCTGCGGCCTTTGGCGTCTGCTTTGCCGAGGAGCGCAGGGAGGACGTTTTTACTATCACCGCAGGCGGTTTCTGGGACGGGGGTGCCGGTGAGGCCAGCGAGGCTGGCGGCGAGGTCGATGGTGCAGACGATTTTGTCAGAGCTGCCGGCAGGGATGTGACCTTTCCATGAGGTGATGAAGGGGGTACGGGTTCCGCCCTCGTAGAGGGAGTATTTTCCTCCTTTAAAGGGGCCAGCGGCTTTGTGCTCGCCGAGTTTTTCGAGAGCTTCGTCTTTATAGCCATCGTCCATGACGGGGCCGTTGTCTGAGCAGAGGATGACGAGGGTGTTTTCGGTAAGCTTGAGGCGATCGAGAGTTTTCATGATCTTACCAACGGTCCAATCGAACTGGACGATGGAGTCGGCGCGGAATCCGTGAGGGGTGACGCCTTGGAATCGTTCGTGAGGAATACGAGGGACGTGAATGTCATGGGAGGCGTAGAAGAGGAAGAAGGGTTTGTCTTTGTTTGCTTCGATGAAGGCATTTGATTTTTCGACCCACTTGTCGGAGAGGTCTTCATCGCGGAAGCGGGCCTTTTCGCCGCCGGTGTAGAAGCCGATGCGTGAGATGCCGTTATGAATGGTGGCATTGTGGCCGTGTGACCAGTCCATCTTGAGGGTATCGCGGTGGCTGACGCCGGTGGGATGATCAGGGGAAGGTTTTTTCCTCCCAACCCAGAGGGGATCGGCGGGGTCGAGGTCGAGAACGCGTGAGTCGGTGACGTAAACTTGGGGGACGCGGTCGTTGGTGGTGGGGAGGAGGAAGTGGTAGTCGAAGCCGATCTCACGAGGTCCGGGCTTGAGTTCACCATTCCAGTCGGGGCCTTTTCCTTTTTCGCCAAGGCCGAGGTGCCATTTTCCGACGACGCCAGTTTGGTAGCCGGCCTTTTTCATGAGATCGGGAAGGGTGAGGGTGTCTTGATCGATGACAAGGTGACCGTTAGGAGGGGCAATGCCGGTGCCGGGTTTGCGGAAGGCATAGGCCCCGGTGAGGAGGGAGTAGCGAGTGGGGGTGCAGGTGGAGGCGGAGCAATATCCGCTGGTGAATTTTAGACCTTCGGCCGCGAGTTTATCGATGTTGGGTGTTTTGAAGGTGGCGGCTCCGTAGCAAGAGAGGTCGCCGTAGCCGAGATCGTCTGCCATGATGACGATGATGTTTGGTTTGGCGGGGGCTGCGGTGGCGGAGAGGGTGAGCGTTCCGATTAGAGCTAGGGTGAGCTGCTTTTTGCGATTCATTTGATGGGTGTTTAAAGGAATGGGAATGGCAAAGAAAGCAAAAGGGACACCCCCTTGCGAGGGTGTCCCTTGGAAATGTTCTGATAGAGGGGCTATCCTTTATCTGCGCTTTTTAGCGGCCTTTTTCTTGGCCTTCTTTTTAGCAGCTTTCTTAGCGACCTTTTTCTTGGTGGCTTTTTTAGCTACTTTTTTCTTAGCGGCCTTTTTGGCAGGCTTTTTCTTAGCGGCTTTTTTAGCGACCTTTTTCTTGGCGGCCTTTTTAGCTACTTTTTTCTTAGCGGCTTTTTTGGCTACCTTTTTCTTGGCGGCTTTTTTAGCTACTTTTTTCTTAGCCGCTTTTTTAGCAGGCTTTCTCTTAGCGGCCTTTTTAGCGGCGCGCTTTACGGTTTTTTTGGCGACCTTACGGGCGGCCTTCTTTTTTGTGGTCTTCTTTTTTGCAGCCATGGCTTTGTGCAGTTTAATTTCGCGGGTTACCGCGTTTTTTTCTTCTGGTGTCATGACACCGGAGGAAAGGATGGAGAGGATGGCCTGTCCTAGGCTGCCTCCAAAAGTGTTTTGAACTAGATCCTTCAAGCGTGGCTTAAGGATGGTGTCGCGATCAACCTTAGCTTCGTAGACGTGTGCCCGTCCTTGGGTGTTACGAATGGCGAGTTTCTTTTTCTCAAGGTTACGCATCACGGCAAGAGAGGTGGTGTAGGTCCTTTCCCCGCCAGACTCATTCATGATCTCGTGTACGGCTCCCACCGTACTTGGTCCCTCATTCCAGAGGATGGCGAGGGCGTGGAGCTCTTGAGGAGATGGTTCTTCGTATCGTGACACGTTGCTTAAAGGTTTCGTTGAAAGAAGAAAGCCGAAGACCTAACTAAAGTTCAAGGTTAAACTTACTAAGTTTGATTTCTTACTCGTCTTCTTTTTGGGGAGTGAGGGGGTCTTCGAGGAGGTCTTCAGGAAGTACGGGATTTATCGTAGGTGGTTTAATGTCGGCATTTATTTCGGCAAGTTTTTGCCAGAGAGTGATGCTGGCTGGGTCTCCGTTGAAAAGGATGCGGCCTTCTTTGTTTGCTAGAACAACGGTTGGGAGGTCTGCAATGCGGAGGGTGGAGGCGAGTGATGAGGTGGAGGGGTCAATGAGCCAGCGTCCAAGTTGGGTGTCTTTATTTTCAGCGATGAAGTTATCGGCTTCCTTTCGTGAGTCAGCGGTTCCTGCAAGAAGGAAGGATACGACGGGAATTTTATTTTCGGTTAGAACTTTGGCGACGGCACTAAATTCAGGCATGGCCAAGAGAGAGGGTTGAATCCAAGGGGTCCAAAAGTGGATGAGAAAGACGGGTGATTCTCCTGCGATTTCTTTGAGAGAAGTTTTCTTATCGCTTTGTTTTTGGTCTTCGAAGTTGCGGTCTAAGTCGAGGGTGACTTTTGACATGGCTTGCTTAAGGCGGACGGCTTTGATGTGAGGTGCGAACTGAGTGCCGTGGGCGGGACTGAGCCAGTAGGCTTCGGTGATGTGCTTTTTGAAGAGGGGGGTGTCGTCCTTTTGCAAGGCTCCGAGAGCTTTGGTGTAGTGGACGATGCTTTCGAAGTCTTCCTTGGCTCCGAAGATCATGGTGTTGTCGCGGGAGTAGTTTGGAAGTTGGGCTTCGAAGGTGGGGGCGAGGGCGGCAAGGCCGGGGATGTCGTTTTGATTTACGAGTAGGATGAAACGCGCTTCGAGAAAAATTTGCTCGGAGAGGCCGGCTTTTTTTCCGGCTGTGATGGCGTCATTAAGTGATTGTTCATCGGGCGCTTGCATGAGGGCTTCGATGAGTTGCTCGTGGTTTGCTTGTTGGGCAAAGTTCGGAAGGGTGAGTGCAAGAAGAAGGGGGAGGAGTCGTTTCATGGGTACAGAGAAGTGGGCTGGTTTTTTAAGCCAGCCCACGTTTAAGGGTTTGAGTGCCGGAAGGGAAGGATTAGCGACCTGGGATCACGAGGGTACGGCCTTCGATGATGGTATCGCTTTCGAGTCCGTTAGCAGATTTAATGGCGTCTACAGAGGTGCCATACTTTCGAGAGATTCCCCAAAGTGAATCGCCCTTGCTAATGGTATGAACGTTTCCGTTAAGAGTGGTAGGAGCGGGGGTAGAAGTGACGGGAGGAGGGGTGTAAGTGGGGACGCTCGGGACGGAGGGGTAGCTTGGGGCAGGCGGGTTGATGGGATCAACCTGCTGATACGGCGGAGCGGTAGGAACGTTGACTCCTGGTGCACCGGGGACACCGTATTGGTTTCCGGTGTTGGCTGCAGGAGCTACGGGAGCACCGACCTGTCCTTGGTTAGTGGTGCAAGAAGTAAGAAGGGCGACGGGGGCGAGCAAGAGGAGTGTTGCTTTCATAGCATTAGGATACCTGAAAATTATGGAAATGCGAAATAAATTTTCGCATGAAATGAGGAGGGGCTTGTTTGCGAGGGGCTAGGGGGGTAGTTTCGCGAGTCGTTATGGAAATTTGGAAGGCAATTATTGTGGGGATTGTGCAGGGCTTGGCTGAGTTTTTGCCGATTTCGTCATCGGGACATATTGTGTTAACCCAATATCTGTTGGGGATTCGTGAGGTGGGTGGTGAGCATCGCCCTGATTTGTCTTTTGAGATTATTCTTCACCTCGGAACCTTGGTGAGTGTTTTGATTTTTTTCCGGAAGAGTCTGTGGGCTTTGACGGAGTCCCTTTATAAGAAGGAGATGGTGGAGGAGCGGAAGATGATCATGTGGTTAGGGATCGCGACTTTGCCTGCGGTGGTGGCGGCGCTTTTGTTTAAGGATTTCTTTGATGACGCACCGGGGAAGCCGTTTTTTGTCTCTAGCTTGTTGATTGTGACGGGGTTGATTCTTTTTGTGCCGCGCTTGATTAAGGGAGGGGCTGCAAAGGTGGGTTTGAAGAGTTCGGTAGTTATGGGGATTGGGCAGGCGATGGCGATTTTGCCGGGAATCTCGCGTTCGGGATCGACGATTGCGGCGGGTTTGGTGAGTGGGGTGAAGGCGGAGAAGGCGGCGGAGTTTTCTTTTTTAATGTCGATCCCGGCGATTGCGGGGGGCTTTGTGCTGACGATGAAAGATCAGATGGAGGAGACGGGCTCACTTGGTGAAGCCTTTAAGTCGTGTTTTAATACGCCCTATTTGATGGGAGCATTAGCCGCAGCGGTGGTGGGGCTCTTCGCGATTTATGTGGTGATGGGTGCGGTGAAGCGCGGGAAGTTAGAGTATTTCTCTTACTACTGCTTCGCGGCGGGAATCGCGGGAATGCTTTATTTCAGCTAGAGGGTCCTACTTGAAGTAGCCGCGCTGTTTCTCTGAGATAGGGAGGCCGAGTTTTTCCATGCCGGCGAGCATGTCTTCCCAGACTTTGCGTTTTTCGCCGAGGCCATCGTCTGGTCTGAGAAGGTAGGAGGGGTGGTAGCTGACGCGCAGGGGGATGCCTTGGAATTGATGCCAAGAGTCACGGAGTTCGGTGATCTTCTTGTCAGAGTTTAGGAGTCCGTGAGCGGTGCTGGCTCCGAGGGCGATGATGACGCGTGGTTTGACGACGTCGATTTCGGCTTTGAGAAAGGGGAGAGAAGTGGCCATTTCTTCAGGAGACGGTGGCCGGTTGTTGGTGGTTTGGTTTTTGGTGGCGGGTCGAAATTTACAGATGTTGGAGATGTAAACTTGCTCGCGGGAGAGGCCCATCGCTTTGAGAATCTGATCGAGTTTTTCTCCGGCGGGTCCAACGAAGGGTTCTTTTTGCTGTTCGTCGTGGAAGCCGGGGGCCTCGCCGATGATCATGAGGTCGGCATCGGGCTTGCCGACGGAGAAGACCATGGTCTCGCGAAGGCTTCGAAGATTTTTGAGGGGAGCCCAGGTGTCGGCGAGGCTTGCGAGGGAGGCGATTTTTTCGGCTGGGGTGCTTCCAGTGGCGGTGATGCTTGTTGGAGGGGGAGGGGTTGGGGAACTTTGGCTTTTGGGGGGGCGGGAAGCAGGAGAGCGTGCGCTGCCACGGGTGTAGAGTTCGCGGAGGACCTTGCGGGCAGGGTCGTCGATGGGGACGTGGCTGACGCCTTGCTTGCGAAGTTGATGCAAGTAGTCGAGGAGGGTAGGAGTGGCCACGGGGAGAGAAGACCACAGGGGGGAGGTGAATTCCAGCCCATCTGGTGGAAATATGCGGGTTGAAAAACATGGGGGAATTCTCGGAAACGACTTGACCCGGTGGGAAATTCCCCTATCTCAGCCGTCCACAAGTTTTTAGATTTATGTCAAGAGTATGCAGCATCCGCGGTTCCAAAGTTCGTGTTGGACGTAAAATCCACCGTTCTGGTTTGGCGAAGAAGAAGGGCGGAATTGGTCGTCACGTCACCAAGACCGTGAAGCGTAAGGTTTCTCCAAACCTTCACACGAAGCGTGTCTGGGTTCCTGAGCTGAACAAGTATGTTCGCGTGAAGGCGAGTGCGAAGGCGTTTAAGACCATTAACAAGAATGGGGCTTACGCGACACTCAAGAAGGCGGGCTTGATTTAAAGTTCAGCTTATCCATTTTCAAAAGAGCGGGTCATGTGGCCCGCTTTTTTTGTGCCGGTGTTTATCCGACGCGTTCGACTTGGTAGAGGTCGAATCTTTGGTCGAGAGAGATGATGGGGATGTTTCGCGCGATGGCTTCGGCGATGAGGAGGCGATCGGTGGGATCGGTATGATGCAGGGGGAGTGAGGCGGCGCGACGCATGATGCCCCATTCGACGGGGAGGATGTCGAAGCCTTGTTCGAGGAGGACTCGGGGGAAGTCTGGTCGCTTTGCGGGTTCGAAGAGAAGGAGTCCGCGCGCTTCCTTTTGGGCAAGCTCCCAGAGGCTGGCCATGGAGACGAGGGATCGTCGGCCGGGGTCCTCGATTTGACGGGCGATGTCGTCGGACAAAGCGGGATCGTTTTGAAGAAAGAGGAGGAGCACCCGAGTATCGAGAAGCTGCTCAATCATCGCTGAGGATCTTCAGGGGGAGGGGGTGAATCGAAGTCGGGATCGATAAAGAAATCCCTTGTGGTGAGGCTACCTCGATTGGGGGTGGATGAGGTAGGAAGTCTGAGTTCGGCAACGACTTGGCCGTGTTTTGTCAGGGAAACAGGATCGCCTGATTCGATGAGGGCAGAGACGAGAGCAGAGAGCTTTGATTTAGCTTCATAGAGTCCGACTTGCTTCATGTAGAGTAGACTAGACTAGTCTGACTAGATTAGGGAAGAGGAAAATTGAGTTTTTTTGGGTGTCGTGAGATTGAAAAGATTGGGGCGAGCGGGGTTGTTTTGTGGGGAGGAAAGGGTAGCAATGGGGAATGCGAATACTGGGATGTCTTCTGTGGATCTTGCTGGGAGTGCTGTCAATGGGGCAGACGCTTGGAGATGCGCAGGCGGACTTCGATTTGCAGGAGAGTTCGCTTAAGAAGAACTTTGAGAAGTATCTAGAAGTTCAGGCGGAGCTGTTTGTGGAGAAAACGAGAGATACGAAGGGGAAATTGACTCGGTCTCATGTTTCTCGCTTGAGGAAGACGCATGAAGCTTGGATGAAGTGGGCAGAGATGCAGGCGCGAGATTTGATCGCAGCTGAGCCGGTGGGGAAGCAGGAGGCTTTGTTGTTGATTACAAAGGCGTGGCTCTATGAGCAAAAGTCTCGTGAGCTGGGGCGGGAAGTGGGTGGTCCAGAGTATGCGAGTCAACCGTTGATCGATGACACTCGGGTGCACATTGGGCCGATTGCGAAGGGCTTTGAGCCGTATCGAGGTAAGGTAGGAGAATCTGGGGGCGTTTTTGCTTTGCAGTGGATGGATGCGAAGAGCGTGAGGGGGAGTTTTGCGAGTGCGGATCTAGCGAAGACCTTTCGGGTCTTTGGGGATGTGGTTGAGGAAGGGGTGATTGAATTTCTTTTTGTGACTTCGGGGGATGATGAGGGGACGGAGGTGAAGATGGAAAAGAAGAGAGAGGGGGAAAGAGTTTTTTGGGAAGGGCGTGCTGAGATGCTGGGCAAGATTACGATGGAGGAAGTGGTGATGGCGGTGAGAGAGGGAGAGGTGATCGAGTCAACCTATCGAGGAAAAACGGGGAGGACGAAGATCGCGTTAAGATTACGCTGGAGCCCTGATGGAAAGATTCGTGGAGCTTGGGCGGAGTCGGGTTCGGGAGTGTCGAGTGAGCTACGCGGTCTCAATTACGAGCCAGGCTTTCTTTACTTGGACCGTTGGGAGAATGGAGGAGGGGAAGGTGATGAGGCGACGGTTTCGGCAATGTGGTTTTTGAAGAAGTCCAAGAGCCAAGAAGGGAGCTGGTCAGGAAAGGTGATTCATTTGAACGGGTATGAAGAGGTGGTGAGTTTCTCGAAGTGAAGAGAGTTACTTTAACCGAGGTTCAAGCCAATCGAGAGCGGCTTGATGATCGGTGAGATCGTATTGCCAGCTTTGAAAGCCGAGTCGTTTTCCGGTGTCGATGTTTTCAGGAAGATCGTCGAAGTATAGGGTCTCGTTTGGGATGAGTTGGTAGGTGTCGATAGCTTTTTGGTAAAAGTCGTCGTTTGGTTTGATCGCTCCGACTTCTTGGGAGAAGTGGTGGTGGTGAAAGAGGGAGAAGTCGGGGAACTTTTTGAGAAAAGCGCGAGCGTGGATGGCGTTGGTGTTTGAGAATAAGATGAGGCGATGGCCTTCCTTATGAAGACGGCGAACGACTTCCCACATGGGTTGGTTTAGGGTGAAAATGTCTTCCCAGGCTGCGGTGAATTCAGAGGGTGAAAGGTCGCTTTGAAGAATGGCGAGAGATTGGGTGACGAATTGATCGCAAGTGATGGCGCCGGTTTCGTAGGGATCTTTTAGCGCGAGGAGATCATCGGGGAGCGGAGCATCAGGCGCGCCGAGGACAGCTTGGTGAAAGCGTTCGAAGTGAAGTTTGAGAAGGACGTTGCCGATGTCGAAGAGGAAGGTCATGAGGTAGAGATCTTTGAGAGAATAAATTCGGCCGCATCGCGAGCAGCGGCAGGGCGAGAGTGGGAGGCGAGGCGGTTTTTTTGAGCGCGCCAAAGAGCGGCGTCGTTTTCTAAGAGGGAAGCGATGGAGCTTTGGATGAGGGCTGGGGTGGTGGCGAGGGATCCTGATTCGAAGCGTTCTAGCAGTTCGATGTTTCCTTCCTCTTGGCCGGGGACAATGTGATGGACGAGCATTGGGCATTGGGCGGCGATGGCTTCGTGAACGGTGGCGCCGCCCGCCTTTCCGATGATAAGATGGTGTGAGGAGAGGAGTTCGGGAACTTTTTGGGTCCAGCCTTTGATTTTGAGGCGCCCGGGAAATTCTTGTTTGAGGGCGTGGGTCTTTTTGTAGAGGCGGCGAAGATTGCGACCAAGGACAACGGTGATTTCAACATCGTGAGTGAGAATGGCGCGGATGATTTTATCGAGATGGGGTGATCGAGCGATGGGGAAGAAGAGGATGCGGAAGGGTTTAAGGAGATCGTTTGCGCCGATTTTCGCGAGTTGTTCGAAACGAGGGCTGACGGGAAAGCCTGTGATGTGGATTTTTTCGGAGGGGATTTTTTGGGTGAGGAGTGATTCGTGAGTGTGGTGATCGGTGACGAGAAAGTGATCGCTCGGGGAGCGGGACCAGGCCGCATTGACCTCGATGGAATCGGTGATCACAGTGACGACAGGGACTCGTGAATGATTTTGGAAATGGCGCTCTAGCATGTATGGATAGAGCGGGTAGGTATTTACGACAATGTCGGGTTTGAAATCATCGAGGAGGTGTCCGACTGCGTCCTCGGTTTGGCCAATGAAGGGGAGGGGTTCGGAGAAGTCTTGTTGGTCAGTCGAGCGATACATCCATGCCCAGATGCGGGGGGTGTAGGTGGTGATTTCGCGATAAGCCCGACAGAGAAGGCGATTGATGCGAGGATTGCCGAGGTGACAAGGGTCAGCCATGAGGACTTCGGCCTGACCCTCGAAGGCTTGGACAAGGTTTCGAGCGGCGCTGTTATGGCCGTCTCCGAAGCTAGCAGAAAGAATGAGGATTTTAGGCTTCACACGGACAATGTCAGGGAGGGATCTAATAGGGGATCGGTAGTTGCGTCGACTCTCATTTACGGGCAACTTTCTCGCAGACAAGATATGGATGATCAGGAGAGCAAAGACCGAGCAGATTCGATTCGGGTGGTGGATGAATCCCCCGAGGAAGTTGTTCGCTTGGAGAGCAGTCCTAAACGGGATCGAGTTGAAAGAAAGAGGGGGATTTCAGTCGAGACAATTGAGGCGAGGCATATGGATGAGGTGGGGGAAGTGGAGGTGGCTCGGCCCTTCGATCCTGAGGAGAAATGGTTGGATAGGCAGGGGGAGGAGGAGAGCCGAAGTGTGCCAATGGGATGGTTTTTGTTGTTGGGTGCGGTGCTTTTAGGAGTTGTGATTTGGGCGGGTCTGCAAATTTCTTCGAAGCCAAAAGGCCGAACAGGAGAGGGCTCAGGTTCTGAGGCGAATCAGGAAATTTCAAAAGACGGGAGCTCGCTCGCGGTTTGGGAAGACTTGACCACCGAGAAGGATGCTGAAGAGCATTTTTTAGAAACCGAAAAAGTTCTCCGAGCATTCATGGGTGCTGAGACTCCTAAGGAGCGAGCGAAGTATGTGAGGCATCCAGAAAGAGTCCTGCCTTTGATTGAGGATTACTATTCTCGGAGTGAATTTCGGAAGTTCTCTTACCATAGAATTGCGAGATATCGGGTTTTCCCTTTGGATAACTTACCCTTTTTGGCCCTGCAGGTGGAAGATGAAGAAGGGGGGAGCCATGCAATTCTTATCGAAGATGGAGAGGACGGAATCTTGGTTGATTGGGAGTCTTTCGTTTGTTTTCAGCCTATTTCACCGGGCGACTATGCCCGTGATCGTCCTACTAAATCCACGTCTCTTAGGGCTTATGTCTCACTGGACTACTTTCATTCCTATGAGTTTGAGGATCGTGAAAAGTATGCAAGTTACCGGCTTAAATTTCGCGGCTCTGAAGTACTTTTGAATGGTTATGTCGAACGAGGGACTGAGCTCGATCAAAAGTTTCGTAAACTTTTCCCCGAAAATCAAAAGACTCTGTGGAAGCCTTTGATTATCAAGGTGCGTTTCCTGGAAGGAGGAAGGGCAGAGGATTCAGTTCTTATTGAAGAATTAGAATCGACGATTTGGGCTTATCCCAAGAACCCCGCAGAGGTTGCGTCTTCTGAAAATTAGGCATAGTCTTCCCTTATGAAACCTGGAGGATCTGATGGGGGAGAGCAAGCGTTCGTGACGGGCGCGGGTTTGATCTTGTTTGCCTTGGGGCTTTATCTCTTTTTGGATTCGGTTCAGGTGACTTCAGCTCCGTATGGTTTGCTTTCTCGCCGGATGGGCCGTGGTGGTGATGGGATGATGGAAACGACCTCGATGGGCATTATCTTTGTTCCCTTTTTATTAGGGGTGGTGGTCTTGTTTTATGATGCTCAAAAGAAATGGGCATGGTGGCTTTCGGGACTAGGACTGGCCGTGATTTGTGTGGAAATTTTGAGTCGTGTTCGCTTTGTCCTCAATATGAAGACGACTTCGCTCCTACTTGTCCTAGGGATGGTGGCGGCTGGCGCAGGCTTGCTTGCTCGAAGTTATCTGGTTGGATCTCGCGAGGTAAGCGGTTCAGCCAAAGACCCTGACCAAAAAGACTCATGATTGCTTTCTTGAAAAATATGATAACCGCCCCGGCGCTGGCTTCTTTGATCCTGCTGGTCACGCTTGCGAATGCGACGGGCCAGGCAAAGGCTCCAAAGCCGTTTTCGTCTTATATGGTGGCGAACAAAAACTATAAGGGCGAGATTGTGGTCGTTTTGCCGCCTCCAGAAATCCAAACCTATATCACGAAGGTTAAAGAGAATGCGAAGAAAGACCCAAAGTGGTTTAAGGAATATTCGGGCAAGGCGAAGGCGGGAGTTCCTCTGCCTTATCATGAAAAGCTGGGGCTCACGACGAAGGAGTATAAGAAGTATCGCGAGCTCTGGGACAAACGAGAGTTTAAGGCGCTTCAGAAGGTCGGTCTGCGATTAGAGCAAGTGGGAGATAAGTGGCGCATTTTGGTCACCGGGCAAGGCGCGCGCATTTCGCTTTTGCGATATGATGTGAAAAAGAATCTGGTGGTTTCTCCTAATGGTGAATTGAAACGGATTGAGGATATCGATGCCGCAAAAGAGACGATTCTTGGCGCTTGGAAAGGAGCGGAGTGGAAGTTTGAGGAGGAAACTGGGCTTGGAAAGACGAAGGAGAATCTGGCGGTCGGAAAAACTGGGGACGGGAAGCACGGACTCCTAGTCTATCGACTTCAGTATATTACCACAACGAATCGAGTGCTGGACGACAAGAGTATGGTGATCCGGTTCGAACTGAAATAGATGCTGTGATCTCCGCTGGAGCGACTGTTCTTGCTAAGAAGGTCTTGGGCCTTCGTATACGGACGTGGCTTCTGCTCATACTTGCGGCTCCTTTTCTTGTGTGGGGTCTTTTGAATGTCGTGTTTTCGACTGCGATAGGAACGGGGATCTTGGAAGGTAGGATTGAGAAGAAGGTCGGCTTGCCTTGCGAAATAGGAAGTGTGACTTGGTCTCCTTGGGCGGGTGTGAGTGTTCGTGAATTTGAACTTTTTGATTCGGAAGAAAGCTCTCCCGATGGCCCCATTCTCCGAGTGGGAGAGGTTAATCTTGATCTTTCGTGGTCTTCATTGATGAAAGGGGAAAAACGATTTGAGAGGCTTGAAGTGGTGGATGTTTTAGGTGAGCTCTCGCTTGAGCAATTGAAGGGCTTTTTAAAGCGTTACCAGAAGAGCCATCCTGCGATGGTAGTAGATGCGTCTCAAAAGAAGCCGCCTCCTGCCGTGAAAGAAAAACCGAAACCTCAGATGCCAAAGGCGGTGCCTGTCGAAGAAAAAATCACTCCAGTGCAACCTCAAAAGGCTCCTGAAAAAAAGGGTGCGGATTCAGTCGTGAAAGAAAGTGTCCCCGTTGATGATTTTGAGGGGACGGTGGTTTTTCAGGGGGTTAACTTACGCATCTACTCTCAAGAACAAGAAGCGATCGATTTTAATTTGCGGGATTGTGGAGCAACAGTTCCTGTTTGGGGAGCGGCCCGAGATGGGGAGCTAAGAGTGGGGGTGTTAGAAGTTGGAGATTGTATTGAAAATTTGGAAAGGATGTTCCCTTTGCGATGGGACGGGGATTCAATCGTGATCGATGAAAGCGAAGTGAAGCTATTCGGACTGGAATTTGAAATTGCGGCAGAGATGAGGGTTGGCAAAGGGCTTCCCGTAGGAGTAAGGCTCAATTTTCCTGATCAGCAAATGGACCTTTCTCCGATTTATCCGGATCGCAGGGCTCCTCTTGAAGTTGCACATCTCAGTTCGCGGAACTTTTTTCAGGGGTATTTGTCGAACTTGGGGAGCTTTACTGGCCGCAGTGTGACACAGTTTACAGGGTTGGTCTTCCATGATCCTAAAGATGGTGGGGACACAGAGTTTGAACGTGGTTCTGCGGTGATGACCTTGAGCTCGGCGGGGATCGTCGCAAATGACATTCGTGCGATTGGCGAAGAGGATGCGGTGCTTATGAATGGTTATGTGACGACAGGTGGGGAAGCAGCCGCTACGCTTAGGATTGTTTCCAGTCCGGGGAGAGCCGATTCTCACGAGAAACGAATTAGGAATACTTCTCCCGAACTTTCTCTCAAATTTAGTCCACTCGTAACGCCAGATCGCGAGTTTCGTGATATTAGAATTGAGTCTCAGCCTGGAGGGCTTGCCGTTGATTTGGGAGTCGACGAAGAGTGGGTTCCTCTGATCCCACTTGTTAGGGCTGTTCTGGGAGGTTCCAAATCTCCAAAACCACCATTGCCATGAGGATTATTGCAGGATCAGCAAAGGGGCATGCTTTGAAAGTGCCGCGTGAGGTTTCTCGACCTACGACGGATCGCGTGCGTGAATCGGTCTTTGGAATTCTCTCTGCGGTTTTGGAGGACGCTAGGGTTCTCGATCTTTTCGCAGGATCAGGCGCGTTGGGGATTGAAGCGCTGAGTCGAGGTGCGGCGGAGTGTGTTTTTGTGGAGCAAGACCGGGGAGCGGTGAGGGTCATCGAGGATAATCTCAAGAAGACGAAGGTGAAAAATGGAAGGGTGGTCTGTCAGGAAGTTGGAGCTTTTTTAAAAGGGGAGAAACGAAGTTATGATCTTATTTTCGCAGATCCTCCGTACTCAGATGGTTTGACTGATGCCGCTCGTGATTTAGTCGCGCTTGAAGGTTGGGAGGAATGGCTAGCAGAAGAAGGTTTCTTAGTTTTGGAGCGAGAGGCGATGGGAGATCTCCCTGATCCAATCGGTTTGAAGCTGTTGCAACAGCGGGACTATGGAAGAAGTCGGATCGCAATTTATCAACGTGCCTCCTGAGTGATGATGCGCAATTTTGTCCTTCTGATCTGGAATGTCATTTACCCATTCGTGGTCGTTTTGGTGGCTCCGTTTTGGATGTTAAAAATGTTTCGTCGCAACGGTTGGGGAAGTGGTTTGCTTGAGCGAATCGGTTTTTACGATCGTGATGTGGAGTTCGAGAAGTCCGGAGGGGTCTACATTCATGCGGTGAGTGTGGGGGAGGTGCTCTTGGCTTTGAAGCTCATCGCTAAGTGGAAGCATGAAACGACAGATCATTTTGTTCTGGTTCCAACGACTGCGACAGGGATGGCTGTGGCTCGGGAGAAAGCACCCGATGGAGTGAGAATGATCTACGCTCCTTTGGATGTTGGTTTTTTAATCCGGCGGGTGATGCGGCGTTTTTCTCCTCGGCTTGTGGTGATGGTGGAGTCTGAACTTTGGCCCAATTTGATTACGCAAAGCAATCGCCTAGGAATCCCGATAGGGCTGATGAATGCTCGCCTTTCGCCTCGATCTGGCCGGCGTTTGAGTCGCTTTAAGCGTTTTGTGAAGCCCTTCTTGGAGCTGATTAATTTTGTTGGAGTTCCTGAAGAAGGTGATTTGAAACGATGGCATAGTCTCGGGGTGAATGAGGACGCAACGGTACTGACTGGGAATGTGAAATTTGATCCAGATGGGGCGGCTCTCCCTCGTTGTCGCCCGGAGTTTGGGGCAATGTTGGATGAGTTTCCAAAAGGTCAGGTGGCGATGGCGGTGTCGACTTTTTCCGGAGAAGAGGAGTATTTGGCAGCAGCTTTTCGTGAAGCAGGATTTTTGCCAGTGATTGTTCCGCGGCATGCCGAGCGGAGGGAAGAGGTTGCGAAGGCTCTGGATGGTCAGCTGGTCTTGCGGAGCCGTTTTCAAACTCCACGTGAAGATGATGTTTTTGTGATTGATAGTACGGGAGAGCTGAGAGATTGGACTGCTCACGCCGATGTGGTGGTGATTGGGAAGAGCTTCTTAGCAAAAGGAGGCCAGAATCCTTCGGAAGCAATTTTGGCAGGGAAGCGGGTGATTTGTGGTCGATTCATGGCGAATTTTGAACCACTTGTGAGTGAGTTAAAAGAGGCGGGAGGAATTCAGATGGTGGGCAATCGTGATGAACTCCTTGCGGCGTTGAAGAATCCTTTGAAGAATCAAACTGAGAATGCTCGGAAGGTTTTGGAGAAACACCATGGAGCGATGAGCCGGACGATCCACCTGTTCTGTCGCTAACTTTTGGTCTGTGAACGGTGCGGAGATTTCAGTGATTCATTTATTCCTCAGAAGAGGGTGAATGTTTTTTGATGAAATTGAGAAGAAGAGGATGAGCAGGGCTTGAGATGCCATGTCCATAGCCGTCGAGTTCGAGGAGCTGAATGTTTTTGTGGCCTGCGACTTTCATCATTCGGTAGAAGTAAGCGTTTTCTTCATAGCGACCGAGCATTTCCAGTTCTCGGTCACCAGTGATGAGGAGGAAGGGTGGGGCGTCAGCTCTGACATGAAAAAGTGGGGCCATTTTGTCGATGATCGGACGTTTCGCATCGATTCCACGCTCTTTCCGGACCGTGAAATGAGTGATGGTGTGACCGCTATAGGGGATAAGGCCGGCGATTTTTGTGGCGTCAATATCATGTGATTTAAGAAGGCTGTGATCGACGCCAAGCATGCTGGTGATGTAGCCGCCGGCGGAGTGACCGCTGATGAAGATTCGGGCGGGGTCGCCTCCGTAAGATTTGATGTTTTTGAAGACCCAAGCTACCGCAGCGGCTGCATCGTCGAGACAGTCGGTGACCTGCACCTTGGGGCTAAGTCGATAGTTCACCGCGGCAATGGCGTGTCCTTTTTCCATGAGAGCCTTGGGGATTTCTTTCTTTCCTGAGGTTAAGCCTCCTCCATGAAACCATATAATTGTAGCGAACCCTTTCTTCGAGGTCGGGTGATAGAGATCTAGATGACAGCGTTCTTTCTGATAAGCCGTGAGTGACTCTACATTGTTGCGGTAGGGGAGTTCTATCAGCGTTTTGTATTTCTGATCAGAGAAGGCAGGAATGACACTAAGACAAAGAAGGAAAATCACTAAACGCACTTCAAGAACTTGGCAGAAATCGAGAATGGCTACGAGGGGAAGTTGGCAATCATCCAAGAAAAAGGCGGAGAGGCTTATCCTCTCCGCCTTATTACTGTGATAAGGGTAAGCTATGGTCCGGTGACTCTGATCCGGTAGAATTTCTGATCATTGGTCATGGTATCGGTCGTTGAGCTAGTCATGCCGGTCGAGACCAGTGAACCGTGAATATTCCAGACAAACAAAGTGGTGCTGGATTCGATGATATAGGTTTTTCCGGGGACTGAGGCCCAGGTGATTTCGATTTCATTTGGGTTCGCGGTCGGTCCCACATCAGTGATGCGGAAATAGGAATTGAAATCGAGTGGGTCAGTGCAGGCGATGAGTTCATCGAAGTCAGAGGTGCCGTCGCCATCGGTATCAATCAGGTTAGGATCGGTTCCGAGGGCGCTTTCTTGAATGTTACTCAGTCCGTCACCGTCGATATCGGTCGCAAAGGCAAGTCCGGGGCTGCCGTTCGTGAAGGCAGAAGGACGCCAGTTGAAGGGGTCGTTGTAATCGCCTTCGGTGTCGATGACTTCAAGCGAGGGGCCAGTGCCATCGGGAGTGACGGGCCATGGCGCGGCATCATCGTAGGTAAAATCATGGATGATGTTGCTGAAGGGATCGAGCAACTCGACGTTTTCACCTCCATTTGACAGGGAACCACCAGACCACTGACCAATCACGAGAGGAGTGTTGCCATATTCTGATTGGAAGGCTGTTTGATCAGCAACAAGGACGGCATATTGCCCGGGAGCAAGAGTGACGCTGTTGAAAGTGAAGGCGTCAAAGGGTTTGGTGTCATCGAAGGACGCGCCATCTAGGACGAGGGGCGTTGATCCGGTATTGAGGACTTCGATGAACTCAGCTGAGCTTCCACCGAGAGGATTGTACATGACCTCGGTGATGCGGAGGAAATCGAGGGTGGGGCTGGTGACATTCGGATCCACTAAGAGGGCGTTGTCAAATTCGACACGGAGAGCCTGTGAGATATCGGTGGCGGCAAAGAGACCGACTTGCGAGGTGGTCGTCGATCCGGCAGCGTAGTTTTGAAGGTGAAGGTCGACCCATACTCCCGGTTCTTCGCGATATTGGAAGGTGAGGCGGGTATTACTTTTCAGAACGCGAATGACGGCATCTTTGTCGCTCCACGAGAGAGTATCCAAGGTCGTGACCGAGGCTGAGGTGATCCGTTTGACGCGGAGGAAGTCACCGTCTTCCATTCCGACGGTGTATCGCACGGGCGATCCGCTCTGAATGGTGTCGACGATGATTCCGGTGTAGAAGTCTCCTTGTTGGACCGAGCTTAGAACGAGATCGGTGGTGAAGGACCAGTCTCCTGCAGGAGTTTCGCGCCAAAGCATGGGATGATTGGGCGAGGGGAGGCTGAGGGGCTTAGCGAAGTCTTCCTCGACCTTGAGGGCGAGGTATTGAGGAACGTCATCTAAGCTGTAAGAGGAAGGTGGGGTGGAGCCATCACGAACGTCGAGATTCTCCGGGGTCCACGCGATTCCTAAGACTTCTTGATTGAAGGGATCCCAGCCGGAGTTGGCGTAGGCAACGATCTGACGATTGATGACGCTTTGCTGATTATTGGCATCGGTCACGGTGACGGTAAGGTCGTAGTGACCGGGAGTGGTGAAGGTCATCTCGGCCGAATCTGGAGTGGGGTTTGTGATTCCAGCGAAACCGGCGACTTGCCAGTTGTAGGTCAGAGTGGTGCCTTCTGGGTCGAAGCTAGCACTGGCATCAATTTCGAAGACTTTGCCGACGGGAGTGTTGAAGGATTTCGGATCGGCATCGAGAATGACGACCGGAAGGGCATTGCCCGTTTTCGTGACGTTAAATGTCTCGCTTCCGACGACGAGGCCGGTCTGGTCGAGGGCCTCCACGACGATAGAATTGGCTCCTTGTTGGAGTTGAATTCCAGAGAGGGTCCAGCCGGTGGCACTTAAGAATTGGTAAGTCGCGTCAGGTTGGTTGGCTACGCGGATTTCGAAGGCCTCGGCACCGCTCGTTCCTTGGAGCGAAATGACGTCGCTGGAAGTGCTGAGAGAGGAGCCATTACCGGAGGTGACATTAAAGGCGGTGGTGAGGGCGCTTCCCATTTCAGAGTTGGCTCGTGCAACTCGGGCGTTGTTCCAGTTGGTGTAGGTCGATTCGTTCGAAGGATAGGAGTTGGAGGCGTCTTCCTCGCAATCGAACCACGCTGCGAGGCGAGGGGAGTTCGCGGTGTATTTATTGACCATCTCGCTGAGGTAGTGATTCACTCGCTGTTCGACATAAGGCTTACCGAAGAAGTTACGGACTCCGGTAAGGTTGCCAATGAAGGGTGCGTTTGAATTACCGAAGGTGTTGTCGGAATCCCATTGGATCAGCATCCATTTTCCATCGGTCGCACGGCGGAGGAAGTAGCCATTTTTTCCGCGGTTGCGTGTGAGCGTGTCCCAGTCATCACACCATCCACGGACGACGGCATTGGCGGCCATCATGTCGATATCGGCAGTGCGTTCTATTTCCTCACGAGTGAAGGTGTTATTGCCGACCATCTTAGTCCAGCTGATGAAAGAGGAATAATCGTGTTCGGCTTCACGGGAGCGCTTGATCCACTCGGATGAGTAGCGTTCGGGTTCAGTGGTGTTTTTATACTCCCAAGTTGCGTTTCGGTTTTGGCGGCCCCAGTTGTCGTCAAACCACCACTCGTCATCGATGCGGTAGAGTTCTCCTTTTTGGCCATCTTCCCAGTTTCGTTTGAGGAAGTCAGTGGAGTTTGGCTCGACGTCTTCACGGATCGAAGCATTGCCGCCATTGATGATGACGCGGACAAATTCGTTTTCGTTGGCGGCATGGCCGAAGAGGTAGAGCCAGTAGCGAATGATGCGGTTATGGTAAGCCTTTGCTCCTCCGGCATCGTTATCGACGGCGCGTTTGGCGTAGCCGCGGAACTTTCGGTCGCCGGGCGGTTTCCATTTCATTCGGGAGAAGTCGGTTCCTGAACTTCTGGTCCAAGGGCTGCCGCTTTTACGCATTTCACAGTTATAGATGATGTCTTGATCGTCACTGATGAAGGTGGCGTTGAAGTAGTTATTGGAGAGGCGAGGGTATGCGTAGTTGAATGTTGCGCTGTCACCAGTTCCTCCGGAGGCGCTTTGATCACGAGCTGAGATGACAAAGCGTTGGAGTCTGAGGTCGGAGAGGTGATTGGTGTTGTCAACGACCCACATTGCCGGCTTCTCGGGAGCGAGGCGTGGTTGGATGTTCGTGCCACCGGCTGAAGTGGCTTCGACGTAGAATTGCACGATGGCGTTGTCGCTTTGGTAGTTCGTGAGCGTGGCTGAGAAAGTGCCATCATTGGCGACCTCGTCTCCACCTGAGATACCATCGTCAAACATGATTGAGCTGTTCCAAGTGCCGTTTGCGGCAGAGGTATCAAGTCGATGTCTCACGTTAACGGAACTCGCGCCTGTGACTTCGGCGGTTATTCGGACGGGGTCGCCAGACGTGGGAACCGCGGGGCTATGAATGAGACCGGAAACGGTGGGAACAGCGGAGCTGAGGGCGGCCGAGTTTGCGGCGCCTGGGGTGCCGAGATTTTTGGGGATCGGAAGGTAGAAGACTCCTCCAAATGAGCGGTCCCAAGTTTCGATAATGACGGTGGATTTTCCCGAAATCCAGCGAGCGTCGAAGGTGAAGGTGAGAGTGTCGTTGTCCTGAATCTGAGTGACGTCGATTTCGCAGCGGTTCGCTTTCACATCGCCATGGCCGTTGGAAATGAGGTGGAATTCACCATTCGAAATGGTGCTGGCGTGGTGGGTGCCTTGGCAAAGCCAACCCGTTGCGCCATTTCCGTTGGTCACGACGGTGTTTCCTCCGCCGGGAAGAATGTTTGAGCCTCCGCCATTGCGGATGAGGGACATGTTTTTAAAGGCCAAGTGCGCATCACCAACTGCTTGCAGGTGTAATTCTTCATAGTCAGTGACACCTCCATGAGTGGTGATGTTCTCAAATTGCTCAGTCAGGGTATAACTTTGGAAGCTTGATTTACTCGATTCATCCGAGTCAGCCCAGGCTGAGGCTTTTGAGTTATCAATGTCGGGGTGTTTGAGTTCAAGGCTGCTGCCTTGCCCTCCGGCGAGCATGGGCCAATTACCACCAGTGTGGTAGTGGACTTCATCTGCGATGTTTCCCCAAGAGTCGACGAGTTGGAGGAGTTCTCCGCCGTTAGAGAGCTCACCGGTGTATTGGCCAACGAGGCCCGTGTAGTTGGTGAAGTTTGCGTTCGCAACAATGACGGCTCTTTGACCTGCTCCAAGCGAGGTGCCGACAGGGAAGTCAAAGTTCACTCCTTCGGAGAAACTCCACCCGCTGAGATCAATCGTGGAGTTTGAGTTGTTGTAGAGCTCGATGAATTCTCCATCGCGATGCCCAGTTGGGGGATCGACCATGAGCTCGCTGATCACGATGCCGGTTTCGCGGTCGGGAGAGTTGGTCGTGCCCTGGCTCCCTGAACCGCTGGCGTAAAATGTGCCCGAGCCATCGGGGAAGGCGGCAGAATAATTTCGGGGGGCAACATGATCGAGAGCGACGGCTTCGAGGACCGCGTTGGAACCATTGATGATGAAGAGGGTGAGTTCTCCTCCAACGCTTGGGAAGGTTTCGGAGATGGAAAGATAACCCAGGCCAGAGACAGAACCGCCTAGAGGAACTTTATCAGAGAAGTCAGGGAGGCTGGCGATAAACAATCCGTTCGTATCGAGTGCAATCGAAGAAGGATTGTAGAGCTCGATCCAAGTGCTGATTCCGTTGCTGTCGAAAGCGACTTCGTTGATCTTCAAATTAAGGTTGCCTGAGCTGCTGGCATTTGGAGCATTTTCGCTCGGCTGAGAGAAGAGGAACCAAGAAGAGGAACCGTCGCCTTTTCGACCAAGAGAGCGGCCATCGAGAGGCATGGCGGCGTCGATCGCATTTGCGATGGTGGTTCCGTCGGCCTCGGTGAGATAGATGACGATGTTTCCGGCATTCGAGAGACCGGTCGTCGCGTAGTCGATGGAAGAGAGTCCCGAAGCAGGAACAGAAAGCCCGGCTGGGATTTGGTATTGAGTTAGGTTTCCGGGGTCGTCGCTGAGATACCAACCGGTGAGGTTAATGGCCGAGGCTCCCGGGTTGTAGAATTCGATAAAGCCGGAGGCGGAAGGGAGGACTTCATTGACGAGAATGCTGGGGTTGCTCGGAGCAGCGATGCTTAGCTTTCCGCCGAAGACACAGTCGGAGCTGCCGACGTTGACTTGGTGGACCTCAGCGCAAATGACGTTGGTGCCATTGACGAGAGCCGAGCCGTTGTTGGTCGCGACGCCGAGTTCTTCCGTGGCGTTGGTGACCGTTCGGGTGGCAGTTGTTTTCCATCCGGCATTGGCGGTGGTGCCGATTCCTCCGATGGGGGTTCCGTTTAGGTAGAAGTAAACGGAGTCATCACAGATGGCGTCGATTGTGACATTTGATCCGGTGGTCTGACCGTTGTAGGTGAATTCTTTGCGAAAGTAGTAGGTGATGTGGTTGGCGGCATTATCGCTGTCGAGAAGGGGAGTCTGCATTCCGGGCGCGGGGACGGCGGAAGTTTCAAATCCATAAAGTCCGCCATTGTTTCCGGCGTCATTTTCCAAAGTCCATCCGGCATGGGTGAAGGCGTAGGCAACGTCCTTCCAAGTTGTTCCAAGGTCAATGTTCTGGTCGTTAAAGGCCCACTGATCAGCATAGTTCACGAAGGGAATTCCGGTGGAGAGATTGACCTCGGGATTCGGGAAAGGTTCTTCGGCATTGAGAGCAGGGGAAAAGCCGGGAGTGGGAGGGCTCGAGATCCAGACGCGGTAGTCATCGATCGCGTAGCTGGTATTAGAGAGAACAAGGCTGTGACCAGCGCCGTCGGCCGCGAGTGGCCAAGGCTTTCGGTCATCGTAAAAAAGAGAGCACATTGCCACCCCATTTTTATCCTCTAAAGTGATGCGTTCTCCACCATTCGCGAGCTGGCCTAACCACGGTCCAAAGACCCGAATCGAGGTCGGGACATTATAGGTTGCTCGGAAGGTTGCGGGGTCGGTGTCGCAGATGACGATTCTCTCGAAGGCTTTGAGAAAGGTATCGAGCGGTGCGCCGGCACTAAAGTCGGGAAAGGTAAATTCAGCTCCGTCACTGAGTTCCCAGAGTGCGATGTCGAAGGGGGTGGCGGTGAGATTTTGAACTTCAACAAATTCATGTCCCCCAGCGGGTGGGTGATACATGACTTCGCTAAAGACAACTTGTTCCGCTTGAGCGAAAGAGACGAGGGTGCAAAAAAGTGCACCGAGGAGGCGTGGGGCTTTCATGGGGAGTGTGTGTAATGATCTCCTGCCTGAGGGAAGGACAGGAAAGATCAATTGTTCACATTCGCGCCAAAGTGCAAGGTGGAAAGCCGTTATTTGGGGCTTTTTGGCCTTAATGTTTGGTCAATTTCCCCTCCATATCTTCAAGGCTCACGCCCTTGGTCTCGGGGACGAGGAAGTGGACCCAGAGGAGGTGGAGAATCATCATGAAAGCAAAAAAGGCGAAGAGTGTGGAGGCTGAGAAGGCGCTCACGGCCATCGGGAAAAGAAGGGTCAGTAAAGCCGCGAAGAGCCAATGCGTGCCGCAGCCGAGGGATTGGCCGAAGGCGCGGGCGCGGTTCGGGAAGATTTCGGCAATGAAGACCCAAATGACCGCGCCTTGCCCGACGGCATGAGCGGCGATGAATCCGAGGATGCAAATGAGAACGATGGTGCTGCCTGAGCCAGATTGCTTGGTGGCATTGGTGAGGGCTTTTTTGGAGGTGGCGAGATTTTCTTCAGGGCTGAGTCCGGCGGCGAGTTCAAAGGTTTCGCCTTGGTAGGCTTTAGCGCTTGAAGCTTCGATCAGCTCGACGCGGGCCTTTTCGAGGTCTTCGATGGCGCGTGCTCGTTGGTTTTCAGTCAAGCTCGTGGAGGCGACGAGTTCGGTATTCGATTTCACATCAAGAGAGGCTGCGGCGACGCGGAAGGGGGCCTGATATGCTGAGAATGCCCAGGCGCAAATTCCCAATGAGGTGATGTAGCCGAAGGATCCGATGTAGAGCAGAGTGCGGCGACCGAGTTTATCAATCAGTCGTAATCCGATGAGAGTGAAGACGAGGTTCACGAGGGTGACCAAGCTGGCGTTGAAGAGCTCAGCTGACTCGCTCACTCCGGTCATCCCGAAGATGCGAGGGGCGAAGCCGAGGATGGCATTGATCCCAGAGAGTTGATTGAAGAAGGCCACCATGAAGGCAAGCATGATGGGTATTCGCAATTTTCCCCAGTTCAAGCCACCTGATTGGGCCTTCGCATCGTCTTGGTGGGTTGATTCGATTTCAACGACCTGCGCCTCTAATTCCTCCCCGCTGAATTCGGGATTGATTTGAGAAAGGATCTTTTTGCCCTCTTCGCGGCGTCCCTTGGTGATGAGCCAGCGTGGGCTTTCGGGGAGAGTGAAGCACATCGCGCTATAGATCAGAGCGGGGATCGCTTCGACTCCGAGCATCCAGCGCCATGAATCAACAGAGATGAATTCCTTGATGATGAAGTTTGAGATGGTGGCAATGAGGAGGCCGAAGACGATGTTGAATTGGAACATTCCGGTGAGACGTCCGCGTCGGGCGGCGGGGGAGATCTCGGCGATAAAAATGGGGGCCGCTACGGTGGAGATGCCCACTCCAATTCCTCCGATCAAGCGGGCGATGGAAAAGCTGGTAAGGTCAGTGGCGAGGGCCGAACCCATCGCGGAAACGAAGTAAAGAATCCCGATCGCCATCAGTGTTTTTTTGCGACCAAATTTGTTGGCGGGAATGCCACCTAGGAGAGCACCGATGACCGTTCCCCAAATCGCGGAGCTAATGGCCCAGCCATGTTCTTTCGGGCTGAGATCCCAGAGGCGTTCGATTTGTTGTTCGACCCCCGAAATGACCATGAGATCGAATCCAAAAATGAATCCTGCCAAGGAACAGGTGATGGCCCAGTAGAGAAGACGGTTGTGCATGGTGTTTTGTGAAACTTTCGATGTTTAGCAAGATGGGCGTGAGAGGTCTATCTTGGAAAATTAGGGGCTAACCTGGGCGATCGAGATAGGGGAGTAACTCTGCTCACTCAGTATTTGTGTAGACGAAAATCCTAATTTCAAAATTTTGAAACTCTAAACAAATTCAAAATAGGAAGATCGAAACCCAGAACGAAGAGGGACCAAACCAGAACCCCCGACTTCTTAACCGTTCCGTGTTATCTGTTTATTCCGTGGTTGAAAATCCCCTCAACCAAGACGGTGTGCCCCTTGGGTGTTCGTGGTTTATCTCTCCCTAGTTTGATCACTCTTGGGGGGGGGACTGCGGGTCTTGCAGGGATGGGGAAATCTGGTAGATTTCTCTCATGGCACTCTTGCGAACACACTTGCTCTCCGAGAAGGATTACCTTGAGGGGGAATTGATTTCAGAAGTGAAGCATGAGTATCTCGGTGGAGAGGTGCATGCGATGGCTGGTGGGAAGATCCGGCACAATAAAGCGGTTGGAAATGCCTTTGCATCATTATTTAATTCGCTACGAGGTAAGGGCTGTGAGCCTTTTAATAGTGATACGAAGGTGCGGATTGTGTTGCCGACGCAGACGCGTTTTTATTACCCAGATGTGCAGGTGGTGTGTGAGAGCACGGGGGACGAAGAGATGTTTCAAGATCAACCCGTTGTGGTGATTGAGGTTCTGAGTGACTCGACTCGGAGAGTCGATTTAGGCGAGAAGCGGGATGCTTACCTCGCAGTGCCATCGCTGAAGGTTTTGATCATTGTGGATCCAGCTCAACTTTGGGTGCAGGTGGATCGGCGGGGTGAGACCGGAGGGTTTGTGCAGGAGATTTATCGGGAGATGGAGGATGTGATTCAGCTGCCGGAGGTGGAGGCTGATTTGAAGGTGAGCGATATTTATGAGGGGATTGGGTTGGAGTGATTTTTAACTGCGGAATTTAGGAGGCTTGGGACGAGGGTGAACCGCGAGGGAGCGAAGTTGCTAAGGGATGGTGGGGGAGAACGGCAGCCAATAGTTTTACTTTTGGTGCGAACGACAGGCTTCGTGGGGAGGAAGGTGCCTATACAAAAGATGTGACATTTTCTGGTCCTCGCGGTGGGACACTTTCCAAAGTGTCCTTCCTTAAAATCAACCGGGAGCGAGTTGGTCGGTGGCGGTGATGAGGATGTTTTGGGATTTTGGCTTTTTGATGTTCCTAGATTCTATGGTTTCAGTTCACGAGGTGCGCGGACCTTGAAAGAGGAAGCGGCGCATCTAGGGTTTTCGTGGGCTATCTCGCTGCCATGACGGCGGCGAGACCTATCCAACAAGTTAGAAATACCTAGATACGCCATGA
>CALGJQ010000070.1 GCA_937928545.1 uncultured Verrucomicrobiales bacterium | reverse complement strand
CCAAACGAAAAATCAATTTCTCTTTGCAAGGGAGTCCAAAGCTGGATAATTAGCGCTAAGTTAAACAAAAACGATCCATGCCAAATCAACCATCTGATCACGAATCGACTTTCTCCCGCCGCAGCTTTGTGAAAAACGGCGTCCTCGGAGGAGCGGCCGTGAGCCTTTCATCTCTCGGAGTTCCCTTGGTGAGCGCTGCCGAAAAAGCACCCAAAGGCAAATTAAAAGTCGGCGTGATCGGCCTTGGCGGTCGCGGGGCTGGAGCTGTCAATGACATCATGAATGTCGATTCTGGCACCGTCCTCTGGGCTGCAGGTGATATTGTCGAAAGCCGCCTCAAAAAGATCGAGGGTATCTCGAAGAAATTTGCAGGCCGTGTCGATACTAATGGAGGCAAGCGCGAGTTTGTTGGTTTTGATGCCTACCAAAAAGTCATCGATAGCGGTGCTGATATTATCCTCCTTACCACCACTCCGGCCTTCCGCCCGGTTCAGTTTGATGCAGCCGTGGCCGCCGGGAAGCACGTCTTCATGGAGAAGCCATACGCGCTCGATATCCCCGGTCTTCACAGCATCGTTGAGAACGCAAAAAAAGCTCAGGCCGCTGGCCAATCAGTCCTCACTGGACTTGTCTGGCGCTACACCCCCCATCTCATGGAGATGCACAAACGCCTCCAAGACGGCGTCATTGGCGACATTCTCAATGTCAGCTCATCCTACTGTGGCGCCGGACGCCCGAACCAACTACCTGACCCTAAGTTTAAGCCGGCTAGCATGTCAGACATGGAATGGGGCCTGCGCTTCTGGCAAAATTTCCTCGAGTTCAGCGGTGACGGCGCTCTCGAGTTTCACATTCACGGAGTTGATCGCATGTCGTGGTGGATGGGTGATCAGCTCCCTGTCCGCTGCTACGCAAATGGCGCCAACATCGCCCCCGTCAAGGGAGGGAACACCTGGGACAGCTGGAACTTCAATTACGAGTACGCAGACGGTCGTACTTCCAGCTTCTTTGGCCGCCAAATCCGCGGCACCTATTCTGCCTCGGGAGACATTGTCGTGGGGAATAAAGGACGAGCAGTAGCACAGGGAGGCTCTGCTTTCATCGAAGTCGACGGCAAAAAAATCTGGGAAGATCAAAGCAATCTTGGTTACCAGCAAGAACACGATATTTTCATGAAACACATTCGTGAAGGTAAGGTCTTCAATGATGTGATCGATCAAACCGCCATCAGTCACGCCATCAGCATCATGGGCCGCAGCGCAGCCTACACTGGGCAACTCATCACGGGTGAGCAGATCATGGCCTCGAAAGATATTTTACTAGAGGACGTAAAGAACCTGACCTATGAGACCCCCTTCGAAGCACGTCCCTACCCAGTTCCCGGCAAAACTAAATTTCTATAAATCCATGACACGTCCCCTTGGCGACTCTCAAAAAAAGACTGCCTTGAGCTGCCTCAGCTTCTTGCTTTGCATCGGATCGCTCGCCCAGGCCAGTCCAGCTGAATCAGCCGCCGACATTAAACCAGCCCTCACAAAAGACGGCTTTGATGACGAGCAAATGCGCCTCGCCAAGGTAGTCCACAAACGTATTGTGGACTATCAAGGGATCAAGAAAAAGACCCACAATGGCGAAGACGAGAAGCTCGTGGAATTTAAAGACACCCTCGCTTCAGGTGCGCAGATCGAGATGCTCCCGATCAAAGGTGGGGAGTTTACTTGGCGTGGAGAAAGTGAGGGCGATGTCCTTCAAGTGACCCTCTCGTCCTTCTGGATGGCCAAGCACGAGATCACCTGGGAAGCATACGAGCCCTTCATGCTATCACAGATTCCTCGACAAAAGGACGGACAGCCCCTGGACTTCATGCGCGAGCAAATCGAAAACGACATCGAGTTCATCGCTCGCCCCACCCCACCCTATCACCCGATGACCTTCGGCATGAAACGGGATGGCCACCCGGCGCTCAGCATGACCCAACATGCCGCGAACAAATATTGCCAGTGGATCAGCTTTCAAACGGGGCATTTCTACCGCCTTCCGACCGAAGCGGAATGGGAATTCGCCTGTCGTGCCGGCAGTGACACCAACTACTCTTGGGGAGCTGACGCGGACAAAGCTCACGACTACGCTTGGTTCGCTGGCGGCAGCTCAACGCACTATCAGGTTCCCGGGCAAAAGAAGCCCAACGCCCTAGGCCTCTTCGACATGCACGGAAATGTCCTTGAATGGACCCTCGATCAATACGTCCCAAATCGTAAGGACTACTTCGGCAAAGACAAAGTCCACAACCCTTGGGTAAAGGCCACCAAACCCTATCCTCATGTCACTAAAGGGGGGCATTGGAAGCAGTCGCTCGAGGAAATCTCAGCAGCGGCACGCTATCAATCGGACCCAGTTTGGAAAATAATCGATCCTCAGCGACCCAGAAGTTTGTGGTATCACACCACCACTCCGTGGCTTGGATTCAGAATCGTACGTCCGGAAAAAATCCCAACGGTCGAGGAAATGTATCACTACTGGAATTCCGGCGTAGAGGCGGATGAGTAGATCACGCCCCATCGAAAAATTGGCCTGTTCAAGCAGACCCCTCGTCAGCACGCTTGTGAACTACGGCTTGGCCATCTGGCTCCTTGGCCTGCTGCCAAATCCCTCACCAGCCCAAGCGAAAGCAGAGGAAGAAAACCCGCCCGAAAGGCACTACTTCTCTCAGCCTCATCTTGGCACTCTCGTTCAAATCGCTTTCTACTCAAACAACACGGAACTCTCTCAAAACTTAGCCGAGCAGTGTTTTGAGCGAGTGAAAAAGCTCAACCAGATCTTTTCTGATTACCTCCCCGACAGCGAGGTCTCAAGACTGTCCTCAAAGCCCATCAACCTGGCCCACAAAGTCAGCGAGGAGCTCTTTCATGTCATCGCACAAGCACAGGAAATTTCGAGTGCAAGCAATGGCGCCTTCGACATCACCCTCGGCCAAGCCACTCAGAAATGGCGTGAAAGCGAGCAACAGAAAAAGCGACTTCCAAAAGATGCCACTCACGCTTCCTACAAGGATCTAATTCTCGATCCCAAGACGAAGACCATCTTGCTCCGTCGTCCTGTGAAAATTGATCTGGGAGGAATTGCGAAAGGATACATCACCGACCAATTGATGCTCGTTCTGAGGAAAGCGAAGATCAAACAAGCCGCCGTCATCATCGGTGGCGAAATGCTCTTTACCGAAGCCCCCCCCGGAAAAATGGGCTGGACCGTCGGCATTGAATGCCCCTCTCGCGAAATGCTCGGCACCCTAAAGCTCAGCAATACCGCCCTCTCAACCTCCGGTGACACTTACCAATTCTTTGAACAGGACGAGGTTCGTCATTCTCATCTCATCGATCCTTCCAGCGGCAAGTCGAAGACCGATCGCCTTAACGTGACCACCCTCGCCCAATCAGCCCTCCTCGCCGACGCATGGGCCACCGCTCTCCGAGTCCTGCCGAGCAACGAGGCCCTAGAACTCACTCAAAAGACCAAGGAGATCGAAGCCGCCTTCATTCCATTCAAAAAGCCCGCGACCTTTACCTCAGGCTTCCCGAAGGTGGAGAAGCAGTAGCTTTAACAAAGTGAGATGACTGGGATTGTCTCCGCTACGCTGAGGAGCAAACTTCAGCTCGTGCCTCGCCGAATGGCCCATTACCTCTTCGATGTTATTGATGGTCGCACTCAACGGTAAGAAGCGTAAAACCCCTCCCGTGGCAAAGAAACTTGATGGCAAGCAAGAAGCACAAGTGATCGCTTTACGCCTAGGGTCCGAGCCCAAAGGTTTTTCCAACTGGAGCTTGAGACTTCTGGCAGACAAAGTCGTTGAGCTTGGGATTGTCGAATCCATCAGAATGGGAATCAACGAGGAGTTGATTGGCAGTTCAAAATTGATGATGCTAGAACCAAACTAAAATCCCTCTACCCTAAATCCAAGCGATGACGGCACGTAAGGCTTCAATCTGCTTTCCCAGAAAGAAATTTCGTGGAAACGGCTGGAAAAATAAAAGAAGACGTTCCCTCCCATCTTGACAGTGATCCATCCACCTCCATGACACGGCCTATGAAATCAGTAGAAGGCACTCTAGTGAATCAACTTCAGAAACTTCTTCTCCGCCTTATCCGCGACCATTGCGAAAACCTGGTCCCCCGCTGAAAGCTCCGCATCCGCGCCTGGCACGATGGCTTGAATCCCCTTCAATAAGCCCACGACGACGCAGCCCTCCGGCCAATTCAGTTCACCAACCGTTTTACCATCAGCCTTCGAGCCTTTGGCGATATGAGTTTGCAGGACAATCCCGTCCCCCAACTTGCGCACAACATGAAATCGCTGAGTCGTGACGTATCGTGAAATCTCTTTCCGCGAAGCCTCGCGCGGGCTCACCGCAGCCACCACCCCGAAGTGACGACCCGAGGTGCTAATCGCCTTCGCATAATCCGCGCGGTGGATCAAAGTGAGGCAATTTTTCGTGCCTAGATTATGCGCCTGCAAACAGGTCATGACGTTATCCTCGTCACTCCGACTCGCCGCCACAAAGAAGTCCGCCTCTCCCACTTGTTCATCTTCTAACTCAGCAACCGAAGTGGCATCGGCATTGATCACGGTGGTGTTCGAAAGTCGATCAGTCAGCTCACGAGCCAAGTCTGGATCGCGCTCGAAGATTCGCACGCGGCAATTCCAGCTCTCTAACATTTGTGCGAGCGAAAACCCGTATTCACCGCCTCCAAAAATCACCACTCGCGGTCCCTCTTTCAAGTGAGCCTCTTTCTGCAAGCGCTCCACTAAAGTCCGCAGCTTTCGCGGCGCACCAAACACCGTGACGATATCTCCCCCTTCTAAAACTGAATCAGCATGCGCGACCTCGTGCTTCCCATCGCGACTGATCAAAGCAACCCGCGTATTCGCCGGAAACTTCAAGGACTTCAGCGGATGCCCCACTTCATCACTATCTGGACTTACGCGCACTTGCTGAAGCTCGATCCGCCCTCGCGCAATCTCCTCCACCACGAGCGAGTCCGGGTTCCGGATAAACTTCGCCAACTCAATCGCGGCGAGACGCTCCGAGCTAAAAATATGATCGATCCCAAAGTGCCCCCGAAAATCAAAGAGCCATTCTTCACGCTGCAAGCCCGGATGGACTCGGCTAATCACCCGCTCCACACCCATCGACTTCACCATCGAGGCACTGATCAAATTCACCGAGTTCTCACTCGTCAGCGAAAGGAATAACTCACACTCCCCGATGTTCGCTTCGGCCAGCGCATTCACGCTTGAGCCATCGCCCACCACGACCTTGCCCTCGATTTCGTTCTGCAACTCAGCCGCGGCTGCCGCGTCATTTTCAATCACCGAGACCACATGATCTTGGCGCGAAAGCTCGATCGCCAAATGACGTCCAATCTCTCCAGCTCCAACAATGATGATATTCATAGGAAATTAGTCTGCACGATAACCCTCGTAGGCTTCGATGATCCGACCGACGACAGGATGACGGACGACATCGCTCGTGTCGAAATGATTAAAAGCGACCCCTTTCACCCCCTCCAGCGCCCGTTCTGCTTCCAGCAAACCCGACATCCGATTCTCTTTCAGGTCGATCTGCGAGGCATCACCCGTGATGACACAGCGCGATCCTTCCCCCAGACGAGTCAGCGCCATGAACATCTGCTCACGCGTCGTATTCTGCGCCTCATCGAGAATCACAAAAGAGCGCGAAAGCGTCCGCCCCCGCATATAGGCCAGCGGAGCAATCTCAATCGTGCCATCCTCCAAGCGCTTCGCTCCTTCCTCAAAGCCCAACATATCGTCGATGGCATCGTAAAGCGGACGCAAATAGGGCGCGACCTTGTCCCGCATATCACCGGGCAAAAACCCCAAAGCTTCACCTGCCTCGACTGCCGGACGAGTCAAAACAACCCGGCTAATCAGCTTCTTCTTCAAAAGGTCCAAAGCCATCGCCACCGCCAAATAAGTCTTCCCAGTCCCTGCTGGCCCCAGGCCAAAAACGACATCGTTCGCCAACATCGCATTGAGATACTCCAGCTGATGCGGACTCCGCGCCACCACCGCTTTCCGACCCCGCGCGCCCACCAACTGGACTTTTCCCAGCGCCGTCACCCCTTCGCCTCCACTCATCGCCAAATCAACCGCCGTCCGAAATTCCCGCGCTGTAATCTCTCCCCCATTCCGACGAGCCTCCTCCAAATCCGAAAAAACCTCCTGCACCAAAGCACAGCCTTCCTTCCGCCCCGTCGCCGTCAACCAACCATCCCGAGTCACGATGCGGACCTTCGCCTTCCCCTCTAGGTAGCGTAATTCCTTCTCATCATGCCCAAAAAGAGCCTGCAAAAACCGAGCACTTTCATACTCAAGCTTGATTTGCTGTTCGTCTGACACGCGCTCGGTCTACGCCCTCACTCCCCCCGCTGCAATTCACAAATCCAGCTCAATTCATCTCCAACTTCCGACCACTGCAAAACCACCAGCAACCGACTCGATAAAATACCCACGCGAGGAAGACAGGAAGGAGGTAAACAAGGCTACCTGTAGACGGCGATTGCTCAAAGCTCTTCTTAAAGATCTCGGCTACATCTCCCATACCCATCCACGCGACGAAGGCCAAAGTCCCCAGCAAGCCCCTCCCCACGAACTCGCTAACCCTCCTCTGCTCCCCTGTCAGGTGCTTTAAACTAAACCGCATCGCCAACAAATACACAGGCACCATTGCAAACGCCGAAAAGAAGATCACAAAGCTCATCTGAGATCCACTCGAAGAAAATAAGCGGCTGAAAAGAGAGTCAATCACCGAAGAAAGAACAAAAACACCCACAATACAAAGCCCACCCACCGCTCCACCTAAAAACTGAACGCTCATTTCACGCCAGAGCCGAACCCCCGATCGAATCAGGATCACTCCGGGAATCGACATCACAAAGGACAAGAAAATCATCAACAAGTTCCCAAAATGATCTCCTTTTTCCCATGTAAACACGATCGGGAACACCATCACCACAATCCAAAACAGTCCCGCCAGCACCGCCGCAGCGCTGATTACCTTCCTCAGAGTGTTCTGATTTAACGTCACCTTCGCCAAACTCACCTTTTCTTCCGAAGCTGCAAACCCCAAACCCGCAAAAATTAATCGAAACTTCATCCTTGCCAAACCCGCAGGTCCTTTTTAGCTTCCGCGCCCTCAACCCAACTTCTGATTATGTCCAAGCACAACTCTCTCAAACGCAAAGGTGGCGCAACTGGTAAACGCTCAGTCATGAAGCGCTTCGAACGCGTCAAGCTCATGAAAGAGCGCGGCGAATGGAAAGAAGGCCAAAGCGCCATCGGTCTTCCTAAGACCAAGGCCGAGGGTTAACCTCCCCCCTTCCGGAATCTCCGGAAAACACAATTTCCGGCGGGGCCATTCCTTGGCTCCGTCTTTTTTTTGCCATGAACTCACCAGCACCCGAAGGCATCCGCCTCAACAAATTCCTCGCTTCTGCGGGCGTTGGCTCCCGCCGGGGCTGCGATAAACTCGTCTTCGATGGCGAAGTCATCGTCAATGGTGAGGTCTGCCTCAATCCCGGCTATCGGGTTCAGCCAGGTGATTTCATCAAGGCCAGCGGCAAGCGCATCGAGCCTCTGGAAACTCAGTCCATCGTGATGCACAAGCCCGCCGGCCTCGTCTGCACACGCCACGATGAAAATGGCCGAGCCACCATTTACGAACTCCTCCCCCCTCGCCTTCACCACCTCGCTCACGTAGGACGCCTTGACCTCGAGTCCGAAGGCCTCCTCATCCTCAGCAATGACGGCGAACTCTCCCAAGCGCTCACTCACCCGAGCCACAGCATTAAAAAGCTCTATCAAGTCACCACTGAGAACGCCTTCGAGAACTCGATTCTCAGCCAACTCGAAAAAGGAGTCTTCACCGAAGTCGGAAAAGCCCGCGCGGTCTCCGTAAAACGACTCTCTTCCCGCCGCATGGAAATGGTCCTTAATACCGGCCTCAAACGGCAGATCCGCTACATGATTCAAGCCGTAGGCCACCGCGTCAAACGCCTCGTCCGCGTCCGAGTCGGCGACCTCACGCTCGATACCCTCAAGCCCGGAAAATTCCGCTTCCTCGAACCAGCGGAACGCGATGCCCTCATGGCCCTCTCTGAAAAGAAGTCCGGCCGTAAAAAATAGGCCCAATCCCAGTGATTCGGGAATTGTGTCCGCCAAAGTGAACTTGTTAGAGTCCGCCCAACATTATGAGTCAGCCTAACAAAAGCTCCCTCACCGAAGAGCGCATCTTTAAGCCTTCGAAGGATTTTTCCAAAAAGGCCCGCATCAAGAGCATGGCGCAATACAAGCGCATGCACAAAGAATCGATCGAGAAGCCCGGCGTCTTTTGGGCTAAAGAAGCAAAGGAACTCGCTTGGCAAAAAAAGTGGACCAAAGCGCTCGATTGGAAGGCTCCTTACGCCAAGTGGTTCGTTGGCGGTAAGCTCAACGTCTGCGAAAGCTGCGTCGACCAACACCTCACCAACGGCCGCGCCAACAAAGCCGCCATCATCTGGGAAGGCGAGCCCGGCGAAAACCGCACCCTCACCTATCGCCAACTTCACCGCGAAGTTTGTAATTTCTCCAACGTCCTCCTCGCAAAAGGCATCAAGCCCAAGGACCGCGTCATGATTTACATGCCGATGACTCCTGAAGCCGTCATTGCCATGCTCGCTTGCGCTCGTATCGGCGCGGTGCACTCCGTGATCTTCGGAGGCTTCTCCGCCGAGTCCATCGTGGACCGCCTTGAGGACTGCCAAGCCAAAGCGATCATCACCAGCGACGGAGGATACCGCCGAGGTGGAGTCGTTCCCCTCAAGAAGAACGTCGATGACGCCCTCAAGAAATATAAGGCCGTCGAGACCGTCATCGTCCACCAACGCATCGGCAAAGAAGGCGCTCCCGTAAAAATGAAGCGCGGCCGCGATGTTTGGTGGCACGAGGAAGCGGCGCAAGTTTCCTCCAAGCACGAAGCAAAGGCCTTCGACAGCGAGCATCCCCTTTTCATTCTCTACACCTCTGGCTCAACCGGAAAGCCCAAGGGCATCCTCCACACTTGTGGCGGCTACCTCACCGGCACCTACGCCACCTGCAAATACATCTTCGATATGCAGGATGACGACGTCTACTGGTGCACCGCCGATGTCGGCTGGATCACCGGACACTCCTACATCACCTACGGCCCCCTCGCGAATGGAGTCACTCAGGTCATGTATGAAGGCGCGCCAAACTTCCCCGACTTCGGCCGCTTTTGGGACCTCGTCGAAAAATACGGCGTCACCATCTTCTACACCGCTCCTACCGCAATCCGCGCTTTCATCAAAGCGGGCGACCACTTCCCCGAATCACGCGATCTCTCCTCACTCCGCCTCCTCGGCACCGTAGGCGAGCCCATCAATCCCGAAGCTTGGATGTGGTATCATCGCAAGATCGGAGGCGAGCGCTGCCCCATCGTCGACACTTGGTGGCAGACCGAAACCGGAGCCATCATGATCTCCCCCCTCCCCGGCTGCACTCCCACCACTCCCGGAACGGCCACCTTGCCCTTCTTCGGAGTCGATGCCGCCATCCTCGATGAAACTGGCCAAGAAGTCGGACCAAACGAAGGCGGAAAACTTGTCATCCGCAAACCATGGCCCTCCATGCTGAGAACGATCTACGGAGATAAGAAACGCTATCGTGACACCTACTGGAACGACTACGCGGGCATTTATACCGCTGGAGACGGCGCTCGCCGTGACAAAAAAGGCAACTTTTGGATCACCGGCCGCCTCGATGATGTCCTGAACGTCTCCGGCCACCGCCTCGGCACCGCTGAGGTCGAAAGCGCCCTAGTCTCCCACAAGGTCGTCGCCGAATCAGCAGTGGTTGGCCGCCCCCACGAGATCAAAGGGCAAGGCGTCGTCGCCTTCGTCACCGTCAAAGCGGGAGTGAAAACCTCAGACGCAATGGCCAAGGAACTCCGCAATCATGTCGGACATGTCATCGGAGCGATTGCCAAACCGGATGAAATCTACTTTACTCCTGCCCTGCCCAAAACTCGCTCCGGTAAAATCATGCGCCGCCTTCTCAAAGAACTGGTTGCAACCGGTAAAGTGTCAGGGAATATTACTACGCTTGAAGATCACAAAGTCATTGCAGACCTTCAGGCCCAGCTAAAAAAGTAACACCTCAATGACCCGTACCCGCTTCGCCATCGCCGCCATGCTCCAATCGTTTGGAGTCTTGCGAAAGACCAAACGTCTCACTGATGCCGCATTCGAGCTCCACTTGATGCAAGATGGTGAAGAGATCTTGGGATCGTGCTGTTGGCGGGAAATAGAAGATATTGAGGACCTTTCGATGGAATACTGGAATCTCCGCCGCATGGATCGGGAGGAAAAAGAGCTCATTCGAAAGCTGCATGAAGCTGAAGAAACTCTCAACTCCGCTCAAAGCAACCGAGCGGAGATCATCAACCGCACGAAAGATGTCGGTCAAGAGCTTTACCAAGAGCGGGAAGACCTCTTTGAAAAAATCGAAGATCTTGGAATCCTACGGGATGAAATCATGACCGAAGCGGCGGGAGTAAAACGAAAATATCGCGCTCTCAAACTGAAATTTGAAGTTTTAGTAGAAGAAGAAAAGCCTGATAAGGAGAACCTTCAAAAATGCCTCGACCAGCTCAACGTCCTAAAAAAGGAGTTCATTGAAAGTAAATCAAAGATTGTTGAGACCGAAACGAAGATTGATGAAAAAGAGGACAAGCTAGGCGATCTCCAAGATCAAATTGACTCCAAACTTCAGGGATCTAAGGGCGAGTCGACCGAGTCATTCTCGCTCATCAGTAAGGCCAATCGCGACATCACAACCTATCGCGCCGAGCTCGGCCTTTTGAACGACGAGCAAGCCAAGGCTTTCCGCGAAGTCGGCCGATTCCTTAACCTCAACGCGAAACGCGAAGATTGCCGAAGGGCTACCAAAGGATACCGAGGTTTAGTCGAACAAACCCGACTCCTTTACCAATCCGTTCAATTGAACCGTCGCTTGGTAGAGCGAGTATCTTAGTTCCAAACACAAACAAAGACGCCGCACCTTCGAGAAGATGCGGCGTCTTTGTTTAGAAAAATAATCAACCCTTATGAGGTCACTCTCATCGGCATCAAAACATAGAGAAAAGCATCGTCTGTCCGCAGAACCCCTGGGCTCATCTCATCGATCAGATCGAGGTGAATTTCATCCTCTTCTAGGCTCTTGAGAGGTGCCATGAGGAACTCTGGGTTAAAGGCGATCGAAAATTCTTTTCCTTCGTATTTCACCTCGAGTGTTTCATTTGCCTCTCCAATGTCTGGGCTATTCGCCATGACATCGACGGTGTTCTGCCCAAAGGTCAGCTTGACCGAATTTGATTTCTCAGAAGAAAGAAGAGAAACACGACGAGTTGTCTCAAGAAGCTGCTCGCGACTCAAAGTCAGGCGCTCCTTCGAATCACCAGGAATCACCTGGCGATAGTTCGGATAGTTTCCTTCGATGAGCTTGCTCACAATGATGCTAGACCCGATTTCGAAGCAAACTTGGTTATCCGAAAGCTTCAGTGTCATCTCGCCTTCTGTGCTCAAGTGCCGCTGAAGCTCCTGCACCGCCTTAGTTGGGACAATAAAGTCAACTTCGTGGCTCGAGGGGAATTCCAACTCATGATCCACCATCGCCAAACGGCGACCATCCGTTGCGACCAAGGTCAACTTACCTTCCTTGAAGGAAGCGAAAATCCCATTGAGAACGTAGCGGGTTTCATCTGTCGAAATCGCATACGAGGTCTTCTTCAGACCATTGCGGAAGATTGTTTGAGGGATTTTGTATTCCTTAGCGTCCTCAAAATCCGCCAAAGGAGGAAATTCTCCATCCGGAAGACCGATGATCTTGAAGAAACTTGGACCACTCTTAATAGAAGCAACGTTTTTACCATCGACCGAAACTTCGATTTCAGCCGAAGGCAACTCACGGATGATATTCACGAGCCTCTTAACGGGCAGAGTCGTCGCTCCAGGCTTGGAAACTTCGGCTGTCGTAACTCCACTCACACCCACATCGAGGTCAGTGGTCGTCAGACGTAAGCCCTCGTCACTTGCCTCAATAAGGACGTTGGAAAGAATAGGGAGTGTCGTACGACTACTCACCACATG
Source organism: uncultured Verrucomicrobiales bacterium (assembly GCA_937928545.1). GTDB lineage: Bacteria > Verrucomicrobiota > Verrucomicrobiia > Verrucomicrobiales > Akkermansiaceae > SW10. Next base: position 20,807 of record CALGJQ010000070.1, on the reverse strand, counting down.
TTGCACCTGCTGCAGGCCATCTAGGAAGGCTTCCTTTGCGATTCTGAACTTCATAGAAATCACGCCCTATCGGGCTAGGTGGAAACGTGGACGGCCCATCAAGCCTTGGCAAGTATTTCCTTAGGATTCTAGAACTAATTTTTAGCGCTCCAGCTGGGCAATCAACTTTTCAACCGCCCCTTTCACCTCAACTTCAGTCTCCATGTCAGCTTTCACCTTCTTACAGGCGTGAATCACCGTTCCATGGTCCCTTTTTCCAAAAGCATCCCCAATTTCAACAAGAGAGAGCTTTGTCAGCTTCCGAGACAGAAACATCGCAACTTGACGAGGAAACGCAATACTGGCGGGACGACGTCGACTCCGCATGTCTCCAAGGTGAAGTCCGTAGTAGTCTGCCACCGTTTTTTGAATCTGTTCGATTGTGATTTGATTCGTGTTCTCATCTCGGACCAAATCCCCCAAAAGCTCGTCCACCTTCTGAATCGACATCGGCTCAGACGAAAGGAAACTGTAACTCGCCACTCGGGTCAAAGCCCCTTCCAAACGCCTCACATTGCTCTTAATGGAGTTTGCGATGTGCACCACAATGTTGTTCTCCAACTCCACCTTCCACTGTTCCATCTTCCGCCTCAAGATTGCCACCCGGGTCTCAAATCCCGGAGGTTGCAATTCCACAGTCAGCCCGCTTTCAAAACGGCTGACCAAGCGAGGATCCAAGGTCTGAATCTCCGGGGCAGGACAATCGCAGGTCAAAATCACTTGAGTCTGGGTATTCAAGAGAGTGTTAAAGGTATGGAAAAACTCATCCTGAGTCCGCTCCTTAGCCGACAAAAACTGAATATCGTCAATCAACAAGGCATCAGCATGCCGATAAGCCTTCCGAAAGGTATCCAAACTCCCCTTTCGCACCGCCTCGATAAACTCATTTGCAAAATGCTCCGCAGTAAGAAAAACAATCTTCGCCTTGGGATCATTCGCCAAAAGCTGCTGAGCCACCGCTGACATCAGGTGCGTTTTACCCAAACCCGCTTTGCCATGGATAAAGAGAGGATTAAAGCTCCTCCCTTCTTCGTAAGCCACCGCAGAACAAGCCGCATGAGCAAACTGGCTATTGTCTCCCACCACAAAGCTCTCAAAATCAAATTCCGGATTGATGCCAAGGCGCTTCAATCTGCGCTCAAAAGCCAATCCTTTAGCCGTCGAATCAGGCGTCACCACCTTATCCGGCTCTCCAACCTTCAATTGCCTCGCGGCATGCTTAGGCTTCTCTTCCTCAACCGGCAGCTCCTGCCCCTTCACCATCACTCTTGGCGAACAATGAACTCCAGCCCCTTCGGCGAAGGCTGCTCGCAGCTCGTCCATGTAATTTGTCTCAATCCAAATCTGATGCATGTCAGATTGCACTCCTACGATCCCCGGGCCCTGATCAGCCTGAACTAGCTCAGCATTCTTAAACCATCTCGAAAAAGCGTCTGCGCTAATATACTCGCTTAGCTTCGCTTTGACCTTCTCCCAGATTGCGTGTTGTTCATGATCATCTCCTCCCGTGCTGCTACTCATTTTTAAGGTGTGCTTATTAAAAATTTTGATTCTTTTCCCGATCCTTGTGAGCAATCGCTACTCACTCTCGATGAGAAAAAAATGCACTGACTCCCCCCCTATCGGAAACCAAATTCCGCATGAAAAAAATTACGTAAAAAACAACTCTTGTTCCACAAATGATCCACAGCCTTTTTCCAAAAAAAATTGAATTTTGTTTTCTTAAGCCAGCTTAATCAGTCCTTCATTTTGGTCCCGATGAGACCTCCTTCGAGAGTCAAAAACAACAGTCCAAGACAGCTCACCTCACCAAGCTTCCATTGGATAAAACACTCAGCCTCCATCATCGGGAACTCCTTGTAAACTAAGCATCTAAGATCACTTAGACTTCGAAGCTAATCCACCAAGAACACCACAACCGTATGTGATCGCAGCATTCAAAGGGAAGAACCATTCCGAAGCCAACTTGGGCCGGGAAGCCTTCAATAATTCAGCAAAGCCTCCCATTCCAAGTTGATCCAAAACGATCATCAATTCTGGACGGAACCAAGCGACTAACAGGACCGACATAATCGTTCCAATAATAAGCCCATTCGTCGAAACTCTCCACGGCAAAAGAGCCGCAATGAGAACGCCCAACAAAGGGCCGTATGTGTAGGCCACCATTCCAAAGGCAAGCCCGATAAGATCACTGTCCTCATTCTGCGAGTAGATCCAAAAGAGGATCAAACCAGACAAGGTTAAAACTACCCCCCAGATGCAAACTGCAATACGCGACTTTCGCACCATATCTAGCCCTTCACCTTCACTCTCCATCCGCTCTCGTCCATAGATTACAGAAAGACTCGTCTGACTCAGTGCCGCCAAAATCGAATCCAAACTAGAGACCGCAGCAGCAAATGCCCCAGCCAAAATTAGCCCACTCACCCCTCTAGGCACCTCATTCACGATCCACGTTGGGAAAACGAAGTTAGAATCCCCTCCAAATACGGCCGCCAACTCAGCGCTTGGCTCAAATTTCTGATACCAAGCAAACAAACCTGCTCCTACCGCGAGCATCAAAATCGTGATCAGGATCGAAACACTACTCCAGCACATTGCTTTCCGAGCATCCCTGACATTTCCGCAGCAAAACATCCGCTGAGTATTGAGTTGATCCACTCCGAAGGCCGTGAAATTTTGGAAAGGCATCGCTAAGAGCCCCACCCAAAGCGTGTATCGCAACTGCGGCTCCTGAAATACCGAGGTCAAATCAAGCCACCTCATTTTATTAACCTCTTTCCCATCCACCACCACTTGGTTGGCCTGCACGATCTCTCCCCAACCAACGTTGTAGACTAACAGGCTCAAAGCTAGGATTCCTCCAAAAATAAACAGGACGAACTGCATCACATCCGTCCAGATCACAGTCCTCATCCCCCCCATAAAAGTCCACAGAACAGCGATCACTCCGATCACCACAATACAAATTCGAGCATCTAGCCCCGTAACCACCTGAAGGATAATCGCGGTCACCAAGACCCGAACACTTTGCCCCAGAATAGAACCTACAGAAAAGAGACCAGTGACCAACCAGCGCACCTTTTCTCCCAAACGATTTCCCATAAAGTCATACGGGCTATAAATCTCTTTTTCGTAATAAAGTGGCACCAACCAATGAGCCACCGCAAAGCGTGCGATAACTGAACCCAGCCCCCATTGCAAATAGGTCCAATCACCTGACATCGCATAAACCATTCCCGGAACTCCAATAAAAGTAAGCGCACTAATCTCAGTCGCGATCATGGACCCACTCACCGACCACCAAGGCAAAGTCTTACCTCCAAGAAAGAAGTCTTTAATACTAGCCTGCTGTCCAGACATCCGATGACCCACCCAAGTCGTAAAAACCATATAGCCAACCACAACAGCCCAATCCAGTCCTGTGAATTCCATAGAGCTACCCTAGCTTTCTCGCCCCATCTGTCCATCCTCGACAATTTTCTTCTCAAAGCCCCCCTATTAATCTTGTGACCTCATCCCCCTCGCTCTAACGTCCAGAAACCGATCAAGGAGGATTAATATTAACGACGAAAAAACACGCATCGTTGGGATCATCCCGGCCCGCTGGGCCTCTACTCGCTTCCCCGGAAAGCCCCTCCATCCCCTCCTCGGCAAACCCCTCCTCCAGCACGTCTTCGAACGTGCTTCTCTCTGTCAGGAAATCGATGAACTCGTCATCGCCACCGACGATGACCGCATCGCCGAAATCTGCGACTCCATAGGCGCTCGCTCCATTCGCACTCGCGCTGATCATCCCACCGGCACCGACCGCATCGCCGAAGCCGCCGCGCAATGCCAAGCCGCCACCCACGTCATCAACATTCAAGGTGACGAACCCCTCCTCGACCCCTCTCTCGTCGACTCCCTCGCCCGCACCCTTCGCGAAGACCAATCCCTCCCCATGATCACCGCCGCGAGCCCCGTCGATGACCCAGCCCTCCTCACCGACCCCAACGTCGTTAAAGTCGTCCTCAACGACCAAAGCGACGCCCTTTACTTCTCCCGCTGGCAAATCCCCCACCGCCGTAACCCCGTCCCCGAGCTTCCCACCTACCGCCACCTCGGCATCTACGGCTACCGCACCGACTTCCTCCACGACTTCGTCTCTCGACCACCCTCTCTCCTCGAACAAGCCGAAAGCCTCGAACAGCTACGCGCCCTCGAATCCGGAGCGAAAATCAGAGTGGTCATCACCGACCACCAAGCCATCGGACTCGACTCTCCAGACCAAATTCCACTCATCGAATCTCTCTTAGCAGACCAGCAATGAAATACATCTTCGTCACCGGAGGAGTCGTCTCCTCTCTCGGAAAAGGACTCGCCGCAGCCTCCATCGGCACTCTTCTTGAACACCGAGGCCTCAAGGTCCAAATCCAAAAGTTCGATCCCTATCTCAACGTCGACCCCGGCACCATGTCGCCCTACCAACATGGCGAAGTCTACGTCCTAGACGATGGCGCTGAAACCGACCTCGACCTCGGCCACTACGAGCGCTTCACTCACGGAAACTTCTCCCAAGTCAACTCCCTCAGCTCCGGCCAAGTCTTCGAAAACGTCATCAAAAAAGAACGCGCAGGCGACTACCTCGGCACCACCGTCCAATTCATCCCACACGTCACCGACGAGATCAAAGCCCGCCTCCAACTCGCCACCGAACGAAATTCCGAAAGCGACGTCATCATCACCGAAATCGGCGGTACCGTCGGCGATATCGAGGGCCACCTCTTCCTCGAAGCCCTCCGCCAATTCGCTCTCGATGTCGGCAAAGAAAACGTCTGCTTCATTCACGTCACCCTCCTCCCCATGGTAAAAGCCGCTGGCGAAATCAAAACAAAACCCACCCAGCAATCCGTCGCCAAACTCCGCGAAATCGGAATCCAACCCGACATCATCATCTGCCGCACCGAGCACGACCTCGACGACGACAACCGCCGCAAGATCGCCATGTTCTGTAACGTGCAGAAAGAAAACGTCGTCGCTTTCCGTGATGTTGAAAACACCATCTACGAGTGCCCTCTCGACCTTCGTAAAGACAAGATCGACCGCATCGTCTCAAACGTCCTAGGACTAGAATCCCAACAACCCGATCTCTCAAAATGGGAAGGCTTCGTCGACCGCCTCGTCAATCCCTCCCTTAAAACAACTATTGCCGTCGTCGGAAAATACATCGAGCTCAATGACGCCTACAAATCCATCTACGAATCCCTCACCATCGCCGGGGCCGAACATGACACCTCAGTCGAAGTGATCAAAGTCGACGCCGAAGAAATCGAAAAACACGGCGCTGAAAAAATCATCGGAAAAGTCGGCGGCATCCTTGTCCCCGGCGGCTTCGGCGAACGCGGCACCGAGGGCAAGATCCTCGCCGCCCAATACGCTCGCGAAAACAAGATCCCCTACTTCGGCATTTGCCTCGGCATGCAAATCGCCACCATCGAATTCGCCCGCAACGTCTGCGACCTCGCCGAAGCCAACTCCACCGAATTCGTCAAAGACACCCCGCATCCTGTCATCAGCCTTCAAGAAGAGCAGCAGGGCATCACCGACATGGGCGCATCCATGCGCCTCGGCTCTTGCGAATCCACCCTCATACCCGGCACCCTCTCACACCTCCTTTACGATAGCGCCGAAACCATCCACGAACGCCACCGTCACCGCTGGGAATTCAACCCCGCCTATCGCGAGCAACTCGAAGCCGCCGGACTCACCATCGCCTCCGTCTCAAAAGACGAAGGCCTCGTCGAGATCATCGAAATCGCTGACCATCCCTTCTTCATCGGTGCCCAATTCCACCCCGAGTTCAAATCAAAACCAAACTCACCTCACCCCATCTTCTCCGGCTTCGTCAAAGCCTCCCTCTCCAATCCCCCCCAATAACTTACTAACCCAGTAACCTAGTAACTCCATCCCCCATGAACGCCTCCCGCCTCATCATCGGCCTCTCCGGCCCCACCCTCACCGCCGAAGAAACAACCCTCTTCCGCGACCTCCAACCCGCCGGCTACATCCTCTTCTCACGCAACCTCGAGTCCGCCTCACAAATCCGCGAACTCACCGACTCCCTCTCCGCCCTCTCCCTCGACCGACCCTTTATCTCCATCGACCAAGAAGGCGGCCGCGTTTGGCGCACTCGCGAATTCAGCGCCGCTCCACCTGATGCCGCCACCTTCACCGAAAAAGCTACTCCAAATCAAATCGCCCGCTTCGGCGCTCTCACCGGACAGCTCCTCGAAGTCCTCGGCATCAACCTCAACTTCGCCCCCGTCCTCGATCTGGACCACTTCCCTGACCAAAACAACGGCCTCCGCGGACGTTGCTGGGGCCGCGATTCCCAAACCGTCATCAATAACGCTGGCCTCTTCAACCGCTGGATGCGGAAACAACACATCCTCTCTTGCGGAAAGCACTTCCCCACCAACGGCCTCGCCCTCAGCGACCCTCACCACGATCTCCCCGTCGCCGACATCTCCCGCGAAGACCTCCTCAAGGAAGACCTCATCCCCTACACCGCCCTCATGCCCGAGCTCGACGCGATCATGGCCTGTCACCTGAACTTCCCAAAGCTCGACGCAGAAATGCCAGCCTCCCTCAGCAAAAAAATCCTCACCGGCCTTCTCCGCGACCAACTCGGTTACGAAGGACTCATCCTCACCGATGACCTCGACATGGGAGCCATCGTCCAAAACTACGGTCGTGGAAACGACATCAAGCTCGCCCTAGAAGCCGGAGCCGACATCGCCCTAGTCTGCCACGAAATGGCCTCCCTCCCCGCCGCTCTCGAAAACCTCAGCATCGAAAACCCCGACCACCACGATTCCCTCATCAGAATCGAAAAGCGCCGCAACAAGCTCAAACGCGCCCCCGACTTCACCTCCGCTCGCTGGGATGAAATCAACCAACAGCTCAGCGACCTAACCGAGGAAATCATCGGCCAGCCCCGCTTCGAACCCGCGGCCCCCATCCAAAGCCCCGTCGAAGAATACTAATAGAAGGAGCGCGGGCGTCCCTCCCGTTTCTCAACCATGCCCCCACGGAAGGACACTTTGGAAACTGTCCTCCCCGCCCCCAACAACACCTCAACACATGAACTGGACCGAACCCGCCTCATCCGACGACTCCCACGCCGAGCTCGAAAAACGCCTCTGGGACGCCGCCAACCAACTCTGGGCCAATGCCGACCTCAAGCCCTCCGAGTTCTCGCCCATCGTGCTCGGGCTCATCTTCCTGCGCTACGCCGAGACCCGTTTTGCGGCGGCAGCCGAGGAGATCGGACCCGCCACCGGACGCCGTAAGATCGGCCCGAAGGACTACCATGCTCAAGGCGTGCTCTACCTCCCCGAAGAAGCCCGCTTCCCACACCTGCTCCAACTCCCCGAGGGCTCAGCCATGGGCAAGGCCGTCAATGACGCTATGCGCGCGGTGGAAAAGGAAAACCCCGACCTCGCCGACGTCCTGCCCAAGACCTTCCAGGTCCTTGAGAACCGCACCTTGGCGGAACTCCTCAAGGTCATGGCCTCCATCCCCATGGATAAGGAGGGCGACACCTTCGGCCTGATCTACGAATACTTCCTCGGCAAGTTCGCCATGTCAGAGGGCCAAAAAGGCGGCGAATTCTACACCCCAACCTCCATCGTCCGCCTCATCGTCGATATTCTCGAGCCCTACCACGGGCGCATCTACGATCCCGCCTGCGGCTCCGGCGGCATGTTCGTCCAGAGCGCCCGCTTCGTGCAGGAGCATCACAAGAACCCCACCTCCGAGATCTCGTGTCACGGTCAGGAACGCGTCACCGACACCTCCCGCCTCGCACGCCTCAACCTCGCGGTCCACGGCCTCAGCGGAGACGTCCGCCAGGGAAATACTTACTACGAAGACCTCCACGACTCCGTCGGCCGCTTCGACTTCGTCCTCGCCAATCCTCCCTTCAACGTCAGCAAGATCGACAAAGAACGCCTCGCCGACGACCCGCGCTACCCCTTCGGCCTCCCCCGCACCGACAATGGCAACTACCTCTGGATTCAGCACTTCCACTCCGCGCTCAGCGCGAAAGGCAGGGCCGGCTTCGTCATGGCCAACTCCGCCGCCGACGCCCGCTCCTCCGAGCAGGACATCCGGGAAAAACTGATCCGCAGCGGCCACGTCGATGTCATGGTCAGCATCGGGCCAAATTTCTTCTTCACCGTCACCCTCCCCTGCACCCTCTGGTTCCTCGACAAGGGCAAATCCGGCACCCCTCGCGAAGACACCGTCCTCTTCCTCGATGCCCGCCACGTCTTCCGCCAGATCGACCGCGCCCACCGCGACTTCACCGAAGCCCAGCACGAATTCCTAGCCAACGTCGTCCGCCTCTACCGAGGTCAAGAACCAGAATTCCAGCACGGCTCAGAAGAAAAGCTAAAAGAACTCTTCGGCAACCCCTCCGACAATTCACCACTCACTCTTCAAAATTCACCATTCAAAGACGTCCCCGGCCTTTGCAAAGCTACCACCCGCGTCGAAATCGAGGACCAAGGCTGGTCGCTCAATCCCGGCCGCTACGTCGGCGTCGCTAAGGGCGAGGAACTCAGCGACGAGGATTTCAAGGAACAGCTCGTAGCCCTCAACGAGGAACTCGAAGTGCTCAACGCCGAAGCGCGCGAGCTGGAGGAACGCATCGCAGAGAACGTCGTGGAAATTTTAGAAACGGCATGAAATCGACGCTTACCGATAAATCGACTACGCTCGGCGATATTGTTAGCTTCAAGAGTGGAAAAGCGATCAAGCCAAAAGGCGTAGGAAAATTTCCGGTCTATGGTTCAAATGGAATCATAGGTGGATCCGATGAGACCAAGCACGAGAACGGAGTCATCATCGGCCGAGTAGGTGCATACTGCGGTTCAGTCGCCTATTGCCCCACACCCTTCTGGGCATCGGATAATACGTTGGTTGCCTACCCTGCCTCTGATCAGGTAGACATCCGTTTTCTCTTCTACCTTTTGGGCCATGCAGATCTCCGCAATTATGCGGGGGGAGCCGCGCAGCCACTTGTTACACAAACGGTTCTAAAGCAGGTTGAACTTATAGTTCCAGACCTCCCCACCCAACGCCGGATCGCCGGAATCCTCTCGGCCTACGACGACCTGATCGAGAACAACCTGCGGCGCATCCGGATCCTGGAGGAGATGGCGCAATCCCTCTACCGCGAGTGGTTCGTCCACTTCAGAATCCCGTCCGAAGTCTTGCAGAAGGCGGGCCTTCCCCCGGAGATCACCCTCGTCGACTCCCCCCTCGGCCCCATCCCGGACGGGTGGGAAGTGAAGAAGGTGAGAGACATCCTCAAGAGACTAAGGGCAGGGCAGGTTTATAAGCAGGCAGATGTATCCGAAAAAGGAGCCGTACCTGTTGTAGACCAATCAACTGACGAAGTTCTTGGCTTTCACGACAATGAAGCGGATCACTTCGCCGAGACCGAAAACCCCATCGTCATCTTCGGAGATCACACCTGTAAAATGCAGTTAATGATCACGCCATTTTCGATTGGCCCCAATGTCGTCCCCTTCGTTTCCCAAGTAGAACGCCCACTCGTGTATGTCTATTATCTCGTCCGTAGTCTCGCAGCTACTCAGGAATACAAGAGGCATTGGACACAGCTGAATGCAAATGAAGTTCCGTTAGCGCCGGAGTCGCTTGCCGCAAGATTTGAAGAATTTAGTCAACCGCTCCTAGACTTCATTGAACGACTCAATCGCCGCAACCAAACCCTCCGCCAAACCCGCGACCTCCTCCTTCCCAAACTCCTCTCTCCCTCTTACTAGCCGGCTGATCGTTCCCTTAAGACTAGGTAATTATGTCCAGGCCCTCTGGCCTATGGCGACCAGGGGAGGGTGGTCATATTCACATCTCCCACCCTAGTCACTGTTGACCACCAAAAATAAGAACTTTTAAAAGAACCCTTAGTAAGTAGAAAAATGTTAACAATCAGGCGCATGATTGGGACTTCCTTGTCACAGCGCTCCCTCACTGCGACCTTGCCAGCATGACTCCCAAGAAAGCGAAGAAGAAAACACTCAAACGGACAAAAAAGAAGGTCTCGAAGGCTGCGGGTAAACTTGTCCAGAAAAAGACCTCTGGCGCATTCAGCCTTTCCAAGCGCTGGCATCCCGCTTTGGCCGCTGACGGCTTCACTCCAATCAGCACTTATTTCTTGGAAAACTACCATCGCTTGAAGCCTTACGATCTCACTCATGGAGAGGCCATGTTTGTGATCCACTTGATGCAATACAAGTGGAATGAGCAGGCTCCTTTCCCCGCCTATAAGACAATTGCAGAGCGAATGCATGTCTCTGAAAAAACAGCTCGGCGCTACGCCGTGAGTCTCGATAAAAAGGGCTACCTCCGGCGCGAATTTAGAATCGGCAATACAAACCTCTTCCACTTGAGGGGGCTGATCGATGCCTTGGTTGAGCATAAGAAGGCTCAAAAAAATCCCAGCAAACGAGCCTCTTACCAAAATCGCACAAGCTAGTCATGTTGGTCTTTGTTGATGAATCTGGTGACACTGGATTGAAGTTCGAAAAAGGATCTTCGGAGCGCTTCGTAGTAACCCTGGTTATTTTTGAGGATGTGGAGGATGCCCATGCGGCAGAGTCGCGTATTAAAAAGTTGCGACACGAACTCGGCCTGAAGAAGGATTTTGAATTCCACTATTCGGGGATGAAATCGAGGTATCGAGAACCCTTTTTCAAGGCTCTTGGTCAGCAGCAGTTCTTTTACTGCACGATCTCCATCAACAAGCGCAAGCTTGTGGGACCGGGATTTAAGAACAAGGAATCGTTCTACAAGTATGCCTGCCGTTTGGTATTCGAGAATGCCAAACCGCTGCTCGACAACGCCAAAATTGTAATCGATGGAAGTGGAAGCCGAGAGTTCAAGAGAGAGCTGTCGTCCTACCTCAAAAGGCATATGAACTCAAAAGATGATCGGTTCAAACGGATCAAGAAGGTGCAGATGGAGGATTCTAAGAAAAACGATTTGATTCAACTCGCAGACATGGTCTGTGGGGCGGTCGCAAGAAAGCTTGCGGGTAAGAGTGATGGTGTTCAACACCAGCGCTATATTCGGCACTTGGAACTTAGGGTTCAAGAATGGCCCAAATAATTAAAAAAAAGAGAGCCCCAGCCTATCCCTTACGGGAACGCACCCCCTGAGGGGACAGTTCGGCTGGAGCCTATTCCACGAGCAAGTTCATTCATTTTTCGTATTTTGTCAATGAGGAGTAGCAGGTGAGACTACGGACATCGAAAATGTATGTCGAAAGGCTTGTTCTAGGAACGGGCGAAGTCATTTCACTTCGGGCTATTTCACCGAATGGTGAAATAGCCCGATTTAGTGAAATTTGACATTTTCAGCTTTTTTGTTAATTTCAACGCGCGTTGAAAACGAAAGAAATAATGAAAACTGATCAAGAACCCTCATTGCCAGCCTTACGGGCGGTGCTGGGTGTCGTTTCTCGTGTTCAGATCATAGAAGAAAGGACGGTGGAGAACGCCTTTATCGATGCCGAGGTCTTGATTGAGCTGCCTGATGGAACGACATGGTTGCTACTGCTAGAGCACCTTACCCGTCCTGAGCCACGTCATCTGCATCGGATCACGTCTGCCCTATCTCAGGAATTTGAAAAACGTGCCACTGATGCAGGAGCAGATCATGCCTATCTTGTCTTAACTGGTCCGTGGTTTTCCGAGGAGGCGAGCCGGATTTGTAGTGAAAATGGAGCGGGCTTCGCTGATGAGCAGGGTAATTGTTTCCTAAGCTTTGGCACGGTGCATATCGAAAGGACGGGAAAGCCGAATCCCAAGAAGCGGAAGACATCGAGCTTGGACATTTCCAAGCCCAAGTCTGCACGGGTCGTCCGCACCTTACTCAGCCACCCGCATCGGGATTGGAAGGTTGTTGAACTGGCCGTAAGCTGTGAGGTCAGTGTGGGCACGGTGAGCCGGGTGAGAACACGCCTTTTGGACCGTGAGTGGGCTACAGAGAGTAAAGAGGGATTCGCACTGAGGAAGCCCCATGATCTTTTGGACGCTTGGGTAGAGGAAGATGATTGGTCGACGCGGACGGAGGTGAGAGAATACTCGCTTCTGGATAGCGACCCCCTGCGGATCGCAGCGGCAGTGAAGGATGATTGGATCAAACGGCCATCATTCTGCTGCTTTACGCAATGGTTTGCCGGTTGGCTTAGGGCTCCCTACACCATCCCACCAGTGGTTTCGGCTTACGTCCCAAGCTTCCCGGATGATGATGACCTGAGAGAAAGCTTGAGTGCTCGGAGGGTCGATCCGGGAAGTGGAAATCTCCGATTAGTAGAGAGTAGCGACTTGCGTGGAGTCACTGCTGAGTCGCATGTGGTTCGTAATTTTAGTCTCGTTTCTGATGTCCAAATCTACCTCGATTTGCTTGGTCAGGGCTTACGAGCAGACGATCAAGCAGAAGAACTACGCAGAGCTAAAGATTTTCTAGGAGGATGGAAATGAGCGAAGAAAATTACAGTCTCGGAAGCTACTCGATGCAGGGCCTAGCTTCTGCCGAGAAAGCACTTTTCGAAGCTTGGGATGGCTTAGAAAAATTCCACCAAGATCTCGTCGTGATTGGTGGTCTCGCTGTTTATCATCACACCAAGGCAACCGAAAATCGGGTCTTCCCAAACACAGCAACGATTGACGTCGATCTGGGGATCAGTCTCGGCACCGATGCAGGAATGAAAGGCACGGTTCAATTCGATCTGCAAATGCTGGGGTATCGAGAAAACGAAACGGGACGACTCTATCAGGAGACATCACATGGCCCCCTCTACCTCGACTTCCTCACCGAACATCCTCCCAGCACCACCGGAACCCGCAGTGTCAGTAATGTAGCCGCCTCGGTCTGCCCGGGTATCAACAGAGCTCTAGCGACCCGCGAAAAACTCGAGGTCAAGGGGATCGACCGCTTCGGAGATCAACGGACCTTTCATATTCCTTTTTGTGGAATCGGAGCTCTCATCGTGCTGAAGCTCAATGCTTTTGCTCAACGCCAAAACGAAAAAAAGGCAAAGGACGCCTACGATATCTTCGTGGCTGTGAGTTCCTATTCCAAAGGTGCCGCCGCCGCCGTAAGCGCCTTCCATGCGGAAGCAGAGGCTGACAATCCCGCCTACGCCTTAGCCGCGGAAACGCTTTCCAAGCATTTCCTAGAGATCCAAGATGAGGGCCCCGTTCTTGCACACCAATTTTGTTATGGAAAAAGCGCCGACACGAACAAAGAGGTCCTTTTAAAAACGAACCTCGCTTCAATCGCGAGAGCCCTCATCAACGCCTAACCCATGTCCGGCTACACCGAAGATCATCTCATCGAACAACCCGCGATTCAGCTCCTGGAGCATGAGTTGGGCTGGGACTCGGTGAATGCCTATGATGAGTGGGCGGGTGGTGTCAGTTCGCTTGGACGAGAGGCGAAGCGTGAGGTCGTCTTGGTTTCGCGACTGCGGCCGGTGCTGGAGAAGCTGAATCCGGACCTCCCTGTCGAGGCACTAGATGCGGCGGCGGAGGAACTGACGCGGGATCGCTCGGCGTTAAGTTTGGTGGAAGGAAATCGCGAGATCGATAAGCTACTGCGCGGCGGAGTGAAGGTGACGATTCCAGATCGCGAGCGTGGCGGGCAGCGGATCGATGTGGTGCGGGTGATCGATTGGGACGATACGGCGGCGAATGATTTCCTAGTGGTCTCGCAGTTCTGGATCACTGGCGATCTCTACACACGGCGGACTGATTTGATCGGCTTCGTGAACGGGCTGCCGCTGATCTTGATCGAGCTAAAGAAGCCGGGAGTGAATGTGCGGGAGGGATTTGATAAGAACCTAACAGACTACAAGGAGACGATCCCGCAACTTTTTCACTACAACGGCTTCCTCCTCGTTTCGAATGGGGTGCAGAGTAAGATCGGCAGCTTGACGGCAGAATGGGAACACTTTGCGGATTGGAAGAAGGTGGCGGACGAGGAAGAGACGCCGAATATTTCACTGAACACCCTCCTGCGTGGAACTTGTGAGAAGAGTCGGCTTTTAGATCTGGTGGAGAACTTCACCCGCTTCTCGGAGAGTAAAGGAGCGGTCGGCAAGCTCGTAGCGCGGAATCATCAGTTCCTCGGCGTGAACCGTGCGGTCGAGGCCCTGAAGACGACGGAGGACGGTCGCGTGGGTGTCTTCTGGCACACGCAAGGGAGCGGCAAGAGCTACTCGATGGTGTTCTTCGCAGAGAAGGTCTTCCGCAAGCTGGCTGGCAACTGGACCTTCGTGGTAATCACGGACCGGACGGAGCTGGACACACAAATTTACCGGACCTTTTCAACCTGCGGCGCAGCCTCCGAGCTGTGCCAAGCGACGAGCGGGAAGAATCTGCGCAAGCTCTTGGGCGAGGACCACCGCTACGTCTTCACCCTGATCCACAAGTTCCGCACCGATCCCGGAACGCTCCACTCGGTGCTGAGCGAGCGGGACGACATCATCGTGCTGACGGACGAGGCGCACCGCAGCCAATACGACACGCTGGCGATGAACATGCGGACGGCTTTGCCGAATGCGAAGTTCGTGGCCTTCACGGGAACACCACTGATTGCTGGAGAAGAAAGGACGCGGGAGGTCTTTGGCGACTACGTGAGCATCTACGATTTCAAGCAGAGCGTGGAAGACGGCGCGACGGTGCCGCTCTACTACGAGAACCGGACTCCGGAACTACAGATCACGAACCCAGAACTGAACGACGAAATCTACGGTGTCATCGATGATGCCGGGCTGGATGATGATCAGGAAGAGAAGCTCAAGAAGGTGCTGGGTAAACGCTACCACCTGATCACCCGCGAGGAGAGGTTGGACACCGTGGCGAAGGACATCGTGCATCATTTCCTCAATCGCGGCTACCAAGGCAAGGCGATGGTGATTTCGATCGATAAGTTGACCACCCTGAAGATGTTCGCGAAGGTCCAAGTCGAGTGGGATGCTGAGAAAGAACGGGTGCTGGCCGAGGTCTCCAAATATGAAGCCCCCTCTCCTGCCCGCGAGGTCCTCGTGGCTCGACTCAAAAATCTCAACGAAACCGACATGGCAGTCGTAGTCTCTTCGGGGCAAAACGAGATCTCCGAAATGAAGGCGAAAGGCTTCGATATTCTCCCCCACCGCGAGCGCATCGTGAAGGAAGATCTCGAAACCAAGTTCAAGGATTCCAAAGATGAACTCCGCTTGGTCTTCGTTTGCGCAATGTGGCTGACGGGCTTCGATGCACCGAGTTGTTCCACGCTCTATCTCGATAAGCCAATGCGTGGCCACACCCTGATGCAAACCATCGCCCGCGCAAACCGAGTCTATGGTGACAAGGTCAACGGTCTGATCGTGGACTATGCGAATGTCTTCACCGAATTAGAGAAGGCCTTAGCGATCTACGGAAACGGGAAAGACGGTGACGGTGGGATGCCGGTGAAAGACATGTCCGAGTTGATCGAAGCACTGAAGATTGCTTTGAACCAAATTCGAGATTTCTGCCGGAAGCAGAATGTTGATCTCGAAGCGATCATCACGGACCCCGTGTCTCACTTTATTCCTGCAGTAAACCAGCTTCTTCGCACCGACGCAGTAAAGGACGAATTTCTAGCTCATGATCGCGACGTTCAACGACTTTACAAAGCCGTCATGCCCGATCCAATCATCCCGACGCTTGCCCCTCTCTCTCAGGTGATCGATCAACTGGCAAAGGCCTTACGAGCGCAGTCTAATCCCGTGGACATCTCTGCGGTAATGGGTGAAATCTCTAATGTGTTAGACGGTGCGATTATTGCCGAGCCCCATGTCAAACCAGGGGAAGAAGCCAAGACGGTTGATCTCAGTCAGATCGACTTTGCGGTGCTTGAAAAAAAGTTCGCGAAGAGCAAGACCAAGAACACCGAAGCGCAACAACTCCGTGCCCTAATCGAGCGGAAACTCGACAACATGATCCGTCTCAACGCGACGCGTCACGACTTCCTTGATCGTTTCCAAAAGATGATTGAGGAATACAACAACGGGGCTTTGAGCATCGAAGAACTCTTCGAAGAGTTGGTAAACCTATCCAAAGACCTGAACGAAGAAGAACAGCGCCACGTCCGCGAAAATGTCAGCGAAGAACAACTCGCCATCTTTGACATACTCACCCGCCCCGGACCGGACTTGGATCCCAAAGAAACCGAGTCGATCAAGAAAGTCTGCAAGGAACTCCTGGCCAAACTAAAAACCGAACTTCTCGTCCTAGCTTGGCGAAACAAGCGGACGACCCGAGCCGCCGTACGGGTTGAGATCGAGAAGATGCTCGATTCCGGTTTGCCCGAGAAATACACCGCCGAACTTTTCGAAAAAAAATGCGGAGTGCTCTTCCAGCATGTGCTGGAGAAGTATCCCGATCAGGGAGTTTCGGTCTACGAGGACGGAGTAGCCTAAGGGAACTTTCATCCCCTTGCTACCATTCGTTAAAACTCCACCGTGGTCCCGAGCTCCGCCACACTCACCTCTCCGTCGTGAACCTCTTTAAGAGCCTCACACATCGCTTCTGAACGAGTCGTTTCTCCGTGGACCAACCAGACCTTCTTCTTCGGTCCCTTAATTTCGTGAAAGTAGTCAATCAACTCCGAGTGATCTGCATGACCAGAGAACGAATCCATGATCTCGATATTTGCGCGCACCGCATACTCTTTTCCAAAAATCTTCACCTTGTCGTGACCCTCACGAATCTTCCAACCTAGGGTTTGCTGAGCACAGTATCCAACGAAGAGAACGGTGTTCCGCTTGTCGCCGATGCCATTTTTAAGGTGGTGCAGAATCCGACCAGCTTCGCACATACCCGAAGCTGAAATCACGATCGACTGACGCTCGTCTTTATTCAAATCCTTCGATTTAGCGACCGACCGAATCAAAGTAAGCCCCTCGAATCCAAAGGGATTATTGCGATCAAACAACACCTCATAAACTTCGTCATTAAAGCACTCCTTATGCAGACGGAAAATCTCCGTCGCATTCACCGCCAGCGGGCTATCCACATAAACAGGAGTCTCCGGAATCGCGCCGCTCTTGAAAAGTTGGTGTAAAACATAGAGCAACTGCTGCGTCCGCTCGACCGCGAAGGCCGGGATGATCACCTTGCCACCCTTCTTCAAAGCCTTCCCTAAAATCTCCGCAACCGCCTCATCAGCACCAGCACCCAGCTCGTGCTCACGGCCACCGTAGGTGCTCTCCATGATCACATAATCCACATCTTCACACCCCTCAGGATCACGTAAAAGGTCGTTATCGCCACGCCCCACATCACCCGAAAAGAGGAGACGCTTCTTCTTACCATCCTCCTCGTCCTCAATGTCCAAAATGATCTGAGCACTTCCCAGAATGTGACCCGCATCGATAAAGGTCATCTCAACCCCCTTCGCGATCATCATCTTACGTCCATAGCCCACGTTCACGAACTGACGGAGGCAGAGCTCGGCATCAATCGGAGAATAAAGCGGCTCAATGAGCGGCTTTCCCTCTTTCTTGTTCCGCTTATTCATCCACTCTGCATCAGACTGCTGAATGCGAGCAGAATCAGCCAACATCACGGCGCAAAGATCACGCGTCGCAAAGGTCGCATAAATATTCCCGTTGAAACCCTTGCTCGTAAGATTCGGCAAGTTTCCACTGTGATCAATGTGCGCGTGCGAAAGCACCACCTGATCAATCGACTTCGGATCAAAGTGCGGGAAGCAACAATTAATCTCATGTGCATCGCCACGTCGTCCTTGATAAAGCCCACAATCCAAAAGGATCCGCTGACCGTTCACTTCCAAAAGATGCTGCGACCCTGTCGTCGTCCCTGCTGCTCCGCAAAACTTGAGTTTCATATATTGCGAAGAGACTAGTCTCGGCAGAACCAGCTTACCAACGAAAAGTCCCGCCTAATCTCGATTCCACTCTAGCAGCTCCGCATAAGTCACCCCGCTCCCACCAAACAAATCCAGCGCACTCCCCACCGTCGCATCCAGCCGCCCACCACTCGCCTCATTGATCAACTTCAAATCCTCCAGCCCTCGCACTCCACCGGCATAAGTCATTTTGCACCCATCCCACTCTCCCAGCAAATTCACCAAAGGCACATCCACTCCCGCGCACTGACCTTCAACATCCGCCGCGTGCACCAAAAACTCTCCGCACGACTTCGCCAGCTCCCCCACCGTCTCCAAATTAATCTCCATCTCCGTGATGGTCTGCCAGCGATTCATCGCCACCTTCCATCCCTCGCCCACTTGCCGACAACTCAGATCCAACACGATCTTCTCCGCCCCAACTTCCTCCACTAAAGCCGCCAAACGATCCTCCAAAAACTTCCCCGCCTCATCAAAAAGCCACGAAGTCACAATCACCTCGCTCGCACCCGCCTCCAACCACTCTGCCGCGTTCTCTCGCGTGATCCCGCCCCCGATTTGCAAGCCCCCAGGCCAAGCCGCCAGCGCTTCCCTCGCCGCCGCATCATTCCCCGGTCCCAACTTAATCACGTGACCTCCACGTAGATCATCGCCCGCAAATTTCTCGGCATACCAACTCGGAGCCTTCTCCGAGACAAAATTCTCCACCGCGCCCTCGTCGCTCAAGCTCCCCCCTACAATCTGCTTCACTTTCCCTTCGTGCAGATCAATACATGGGCGAAACTTCGTGATGGCCATCACCGTAGTTAAGGTGTCCCCTCACGAAATCCAAGCCTCATGAAACGCCTCTTTTATCTCCTGCCCTTCATCTCACTCCTCCACGCTGAGACCAAGTCACCCGAAGGCATGGTCTGGATCGAAGGGAAAACGTACACTCGTGGCACCAAAGAGAAGCCCGAATTCCCCCACAACCCCGAAGAACGACCCGTTCACAAAGTCACTGTCAGCGGCTTCTTCATCGACACTCACGAGGTCACCAACGCCCAATTCCAAAAATTCGTCGACGCCACCGGATACAAAACCCAAGCCGAGCGCGGCTGGTCGGTCAAAGATTTCCCCAAAGCCCCGCCCGAAGCTCTCAAGCCCGGCGCCCTCGTCTTCTCCGGCCCACCACAAGCGGTCAAACTCCAAGGCCAAGGCGCCGAATGGCAATGGTGGCGCTTTGAAGAAGGTGCCTCATGGAAAACTCCCACCGGAAAAGGCTCCGACCTCAAAGGGAAAGAAAACCACCCCGTCGTCTGCGTCACCTGGGAAGACGCCAATGCCTACGCCAAATGGGCCGGCAAACGACTCCCCACCGAAGCCGAATGGGAACTCGCCGCCCGCGGTGGAAAAGAAGAACTCGACTACACCTGGGGCACCGAATCCAAGCCCGGCAAAAAGTGGCTCGCCAACATCTTCACCGGAGAATTCCCCCACAACGACACCGGCAAAGACGGCTTCATCGGCTCCGCTCCCGTCAAATCTTTCCCCGCTAACGACTTCGGCCTCTACGACATGGCCGGAAATGTCTGGGAACATTGCTCAGACTACTACCGCCCTGACTACTACGAGATCTTCATCAAGAATCCCAAGCCCGACCCCACCGGTCCCTCCGGCGGAGTCAGCCAACCCGAAGTCACCTGGTTCCTCCAAAAAGGAAAATGGCCCAGCCCCATCGTCTTTGGCCGTCAACACCCCCTCAGCTTCCTCCACGTCACCAAAGGCGGCTCCTACCTTTGCCACTCCTCCTACTGCCTCCGCTACCGCCCCGGCGCACGACACTACTCCGAGTCCCTCGCCCCCGCCAACCACACTGGCTTCCGTTGCGCAAAATCCAAATAACCCGATTCATGCACACTCCTTTTCAGATTCTCTTCGTCTGTATGGGCAACATCTGTCGCTCCCCCGCAGGTGAAAACATCTTCCGTCACCTCGTCATCGAAGCCGGTCTTTCCGACCAAATCTCATGCGATTCATCCGGCACCATCGGCTTCCACACCGGAAAGTCACCCGATGCCCGCATGTCCAAAACCATCAAAAAACGCGGCTACCAAGTCACCGGCACCTCCCGACAATTCAGCCTCCGCGACTTCGAAATCTTCGACCTCATCCTCACCATGGATGACGAAAATTACGCCAACATCATCAAACTCGCCAAAAGCGATCAAGACCGCGCCAAAGTACGAAAGTTCACCGACTTCTGCACAAAGCACGACCACGACGAAGTCCCCGACCCCTACTACGGCGGCGATGCCGGCTTCGAACTCGTCACCGACCTCATCGAAGACGGCTCCGAGGGACTTCTTGCTCACATCCGCCAAACCCAAAAAATTTAGACTCCGCATTCTCTTTTTCTTGCAAAAAGCGTTCTCCCTCTCAAAACTCCCCCAACGCGGAGGGGTGGCAGAGTCTGGTTTAATGCACCGGTCTTGAAAACCGACGTAGTGTCAAAGCTACCGAGGGTTCGAATCCCTCCCCCTCCGCCATAACGCCACCCTAGCGAGCTAAGGTGGCGTTATGGCGTAAAGGCCGGAGGCCTTTCGAACAATGACGAGCCTCAGCGAGCCAGTTTAAGTGCAAAGTTCCAGCAGCGCAGCGAATGGAACCATCACCCTTTTGCCGACAGGCAAACACCCCCTTGGAAGGGCTGTCTCCAGACTGCCCACCCCCAACAATTTCCCCACCACTTTATAATAGCAAAAACTCACCCCCCAACTAATCCTACCCCATGAACCAAGAAAACCCATACCTCACCC
>CALGJQ010000069.1 GCA_937928545.1 uncultured Verrucomicrobiales bacterium | reverse complement strand
AAGAAAACCTCCGCAATTCACCATCTTAGTCTTCAGAGTTCAAAACTCAATGTCCGACGCTCTAGCCGGAACCATCAAGTTGACGACATTATCATTCAAAAGGCCCTTGCTCACATCCGCCTCTCAGTCACTCACTCTCCCTTTCGTGTCGGAGAACTCGCTGACTTCGTCGGGATTTCACGGACAAATCTCACCGAGCGCTTTCAAAGCAAGCTTGGTATTCCTCCTGCAGATGTTATTAGACGTGAACGGCTCTCCGTTGCAAAACAAAGACTCAAACGTCCCGGCGAAATGGTGAAATCAGTGGCTTTCTCGATGGGCTTCTCTTCAAGCCAAGAATTTGCCCGTTTTTTCAAAAACACCAATGGCATCACCCCCACCCAGTTCGTGAAATCCGATTCCACCGAGACAAAATGAACCGCATCTGGACAAAATCAGACCTTTCTAGGCTCTACATTCTAAAAAGAATAATTGACAGTCGATAGGTGGGAGGCAACTTTCTGTTTTCCTGACAAGACACTATTAATTCATGATGAAAATAACAACACTAACAACACTTGCTGGACTTGCAGCAATGACTTCGTTCGCAACGGGCGCCACTCTGATTTCCTCAGGTGGTATCTCTGTGACCTCTACTGCTGCACCTAACGGCGCAGCCTTCGGAGCCTCCAACGTCCTCGACGGCCAGACTCTGGAGGGCTGGCGGAATGCGACTTCTGGAGCAAACGACTATGACGCGACTAGTCCTGCTGGAGCCTTTCCCGGCCTTGGCGTCGATCGTCCTGACGGACACCAGAATAATCACTACATTACTCAAGGTGGAACTCAAACGGCCACTTTGACCTTTGACTTAGGCGGCTCTTTTGACCTTGAGCGGATTGACATTCTCAACACTTCCAACACCTCTTGGAATGATCGTGAGACTGCCACTTTCACCATCGACACCTCTACAGACGGCACGACCTACACTTCACTCGTCGCGTCGACTGCCCTCCAAAACTACGTCGATGGTTTCCAAGGCGTTGCCGCAGTGGCCACCGGAGTCACCCACGTCCAGATCACCATCAACAATAACTCTGGAGTTGGAACAGAAGCAGGTGAACTTAACCCAGGCACCCTCACATCTTCCGACGACGTCGCAGTCGGCCTGAACGAAGTTCAATTCTACGAAGTGACCATCCCCGAGCCTTCTTCAGCTCTCTTGAGCAGCATCGCTCTTCTTGGACTACTTCGTCGCAAGCGCCTCTAATCCTTTCAGGATTTACCGATATTCAAACACCCTGCGCCTCCTTGGTTCGGGGTGTTTTTTTATCCACGGGACACTCGGCAAAAGACCCGTAAATTACCAAATTCTCGATTGCGTAGAGACGCAAATCCATCAAACTAAAGCACACCAAATGCGAATCATTCTCATCATCACGGCATTGTCCTCCGCCATCTCTCAAGCCCGAGAATGGACTGCTGCCGAGACCGAAACTTTCCAAGAATCTGCGCGGGACCAACTCAAAGACATCGTACACTTACTCCTCGACGGAAATAACGAGGAGATCGTAAAACAGAGCACATCTCCCGATGCTTCAGTCACGGGATCACTCCGCCCCTCCGCAGAACACGCCCACTCGAATTCAACCATCGGAGGGATCACCACTCTCCGTTGGAAAGGCTCACCAAACGAAAAGCCACAGCCACTCTCCGCTGCTTTTGATGAACTTTCCTCGACTTGGCCTGCGGATGGTGAGCCACGATGGAAGGTGAAAAATTTTGATGTTCGCGTTCAGCCCGGCGGCACCGAAATCGCCACCCACACCGACTACGTCGCCTTCATCCAAGGAGCACAAAACTCCCTTCAACAAATCGGTAAATGGCGCTGTCTTTGGAAAATTCCACAAGACCCAGAAGCCCCTCCCCTTCTGAAATCAATTTCCCTGCTCGAACTCACCGAAACCAACTCTGCAAAAAGCGGCCCTCTTCTAAAAGATGTCACCCTTCCCGTTCTCGGTAACCTCCCCGCCTTTCAAAACATCCTCGCCAAGGGAGCCAACTATTGGATCCCCCGCCTTCCGCGCCTCAAGCACCGCTTCCAGCACGGCTTAGCCGTCGGCGACCTCAATGGAGACGGTCTCGAAGAAATCTACCTCTGCCAGCCCGAGGGCCTCCCTAACATTCTCCTCATGCGCGAGCCCGATGGCTCCGTGCGCGATGCCGCCGCAGACTACGGTCTCAATTTTCGAGACATCACCACCAGCGCCCTCTTCGTCGACCTCGATAATGATGGCGACCAAGACCTGATCGCCACCTTCCGCTCACCCATCAATTTTTTCGAAAACGTCGATGGCAAATTCATCAACCGCCACCAGCTTCCTCATCGAGGCCAGGTCTTCAATCTCGCAGCAGCAGACTACGATCAAGACGGCCTCCTCGACCTCTACGTTTGCCAATACCAAAACCTCGACGAGAAAGGGATCGCCCCCAGCGCCATCCCCCTCCACGACGCTAAAAATGGTGGGAAAAACTCCCTCCACCGGAACCTTGGCGACTGGAAATTCAAAGACGTCACCACCTCTGTCGGCCTCGATCAAAACAACGACCGCTGGACCGTGGCCGCCTCCTGGGAAGACTTCGACCGCGATGGCGACCTCGATCTTTACTGTGCAAACGATTACGGTCGCAACAATTTCTACCGCTGTGACACTGCCGAAGACGGCAGCATTTCCTTCACCGACATCGCCCCCGAAACCGGGGTCGAGGACATGACTACCAGCATGGGCATCAGCTGGGGAGACCCCAACCGCGATGGCATCCCCGACATTTACGTTTCGAACATGTATTCCTCCGCCGGTCGCCGCATTGCCTTCCAAAAAAACTTCAAACGCAACATTTCCAAATCTGACACCGATCACGTCAAAGCTTGGCAGCAGGCCGCGATGGGCAACTCTCTTTTTCAGGGCCGCGCCGATGGCTCCTTCCTTCACGCCAGTAAAGCCTCCCGCGTTTACAAAGGCCGCTGGTCTTGGGGCACGACCTTTGCCGATCTCAACCACGATGGCTGGGATGATCTTCTCGTCGCCAATGGCTTCATCACTGGAGTCGGCTCACTCCCCGATCTCTGAAGTTTCTACTGGCGACAAGTTGTGTCGCATGCCCCTGTCGAAGCTTCCGATTACCAAGGAGAAGAACTCGCATACGCCCAAGCCACCAATGAACTCAACCGCCTAGTCGATACTGGAACCCCATGGAGTGGCAGTGAACGGAACCAAGTCTTCCTCAATCTCGGGAAGCAACTTGGAAAAGAAAAATCCACAGAATTCGCGGACATCTCAGCAGTCGCAGGATTCGACTTCCCAGATGACTCCCGTGGACTGACCTCCCTGGACTGGGACCTCGATGGTGACCTTGATTTCATCACCACAAACCGTACCGCCCCTCGGGTCCGCCTCTTCGAAAACCAATTCCCTCATCGTGAGCAATCATCGATCTCAGTTAAGCTTACGGGAACCAAGGTAAATCAAAATGCCATCGGGAGTAGAGTCGAATTGACCATCACAGACGAAAAAAACGAGCGCACGGTTCTCCACCGCACTCTCACCGCCGGACACGGTTTCCTAAGCCAAGCTAGCAAGTGGCTTCACTTTGGAATTCCAGAAAACACTCGGATCGAAACGCTCACTGTTTTTTGGGATGGTAAAAGCCCAGAAACCTTCTCCGGCATTAAAGCGGGCGGCTTCTTTCTTCTTAAACAAGGCACTAGGAAATCTTCGCCTTGGAGCCCTCCTTTCAAGCCGGTCATTCCAAGCTCTAGCGAATACGAACTGAAACCCCTCGCGCCCACTTCGGTCGCCCATCTCGAGCGCCCACTCCCTCTTCCTCATCTCCCCGCCTTTGACCACTTAGGAAAAAAAACCGAACTCACCTTCCCTCTCAAAAAACCCATCCTCCTCAATCTTTGGGCCACTTGGTGCCCAGACTGCGCCGAAGAACTCAGCGACTTCGCAAAGCATCAGGACCACTTCACAAAAGCAGGCGTAGAACTCGTAACACTCTGCGTCGATATCAAGGTCGATGATGCTGAAGGACGCACCAAGGCCTTGAAAATCCTGTCAGATAAAGGCGTCACCTCACGCCCCCTCTTCGTCACCGAGAAGACCCTCGACCTTATTCACCTTTGCCATGCCGTCCCCTTCGTCCGCCCAGAGCAGCTCCCCGCGCCGAGTTCTCTCCTGATCACGACCGATGGCCATCTCCTCACGATCTTCCGAGGCGCTGCCGATCCAGACCAACTCCTCCCAGCCCTTCAAGCCGCCACCTTTGAAAAAGAACAATGGCAAGCATTTGCGAACCCCGGAAAAGGCCCATGGATCCACGGAGCGGATGTCGTACCCTACTCCGGACTCGCGAAAAAAATGCTCGATCGCGGCTGGCTCGAAGACACAGGTCACTATCTCCTCGCGCAAAAAAAGAGCCTCAAAGAAGACGGCAATATTTTCCCCGAATTCCTCATGCTCACCGGGACCCGCTTCTTAGAAAAAGACCTCCGCAGCCGCGGGATTCGCATCCTCGAAGCAGCCGTCGAAGCGGCACCACAACTCGCCGCCGCCCGAAACAACCTCGCTGTCGCCCTCCTACAAACGAACCGAGGAGCTGAAGCCGTCCCCCACTTGGAAGCCGCGATTCAGTCAGATCCCAACTTTCTAAACCCGAGAATGAATCTTGCCCAGTATTATACCCAAATCGGTAGTCACGACACCGCTCTCAGTTTAATCACCCCCGTTTTAGAAAAACAGTATCACCCCAAAGCCATACGGATTCGTGCTCAAATCGAAGTAGCACGCCAAGACTTCCCAACTCTTTTGAAGACCTTTCAACTAATCTCTCAAAACGAACCCCAAGATTCCAGCGCTTGGATCAACTTAGCAAAACTCCAGCAGCAATTCGGAAACACCCGTGAGGCTCTCAAATCATTCGAGTCCGCCTCGGCCATCCTCCCTCAAAACAAGCAGCTCCCTAAAGTAATTGCCCAACTACGAGAACAATTAGAAAATTCAAAGTAGCCGCCCTCCCAATTGCCACAAAGAAAACCAAAATGCTACCAATCCACACTATCGACCCTCCCCAACTCGGCTTACCTTCTATTTAACATGACGCTTTGTGTCATCCAGAGCCTTCAAAATCTAGTATCATAACACTTAAAACACGCAAAAAATGAAACATCTACCCCTGTTGGCTATCGCCTTCTCAAGCTTCTCAGCACTTCCTCTCCTTTCTCAAAACCTCATCGACTCCACGACCATCACCGCGACCACCGACGCCCCGGTCCAAAACGGTAACTTCGGCCCAGAGCACACTCTCGACGGACTCACCGAAGAGGGTTTTCGAAACGTCGGAGACGGGGCCTCCCGCATGGCTGAGCATCAAGGATCCCACTGGATCAGTGGTGACATCACAGCAGACGCAAACGGTGACTTCACCGGCACCATCACCTACGACCTTGGCGCCTTCTATGACATTGCCCAAATCGAAATTCTCAACACCTCCAACACCGCTTGGAATGACCGGGAAACAGATTCCTTCACCATCGAGACATCCACCAATGGCGGTGCCACTTACAGTGCTCCAAGCGCTCCCCTCACCCTCCAAGACTACACTCTTGGATTCCAAACCTTCCCCCTAACAGACGCCGGCGTCTCACACATCCGCCTTACCCTCACCAACCTAGCCGCCATCAATGTAGACGAAGTCAACCCACCAGATCCCAATGACCCCGCCCTCATGCTCACCAGTGGTAACGATCGCGCCATCGGCTTGAACGAGGTCCGCTTCTACTCTACACCCGCAGCAGACACAGATAACGATGGACTTCCCGACAGCTGGGAAATCACCCATTTCGGAGACCTCTCTCACCTCCCCGGTGACGACGAAGACCTCCCCACCCCAGACGGCCTCACCAACCTTCAGGAATTTAGTAACCAAACCAATCCCCTCGCTACCGATACCGACGGCGACACCCTCTCCGACGGAGAGGAAGTCAACACTCACAACACAAACCCCAATCTCGTCGACACCGACGGAGACACCCTCTCCGATTCAGACGAAATCAACACGCACAGCTCTGACCCAACCCTCTTCGACACCGACGGAGATACCCTCAGCGACGGAGATGAAGTCAATACCCACATGACTCTCCCCAACAACGAAGATACCGATGGTGATGGCATCAACGATAACGTCGAAATCAACGACCTCATGACAGACCCCCTCGTCCCCGACGCCCGCGCAGGTCTCGTCCCACCCTCAGGAATCACCGCCACCGCAGATACCACTCAACAAGCCCGATTCGACGTCCAAAACCTCGTCGATGACCGCACTCTCGAAGGCTTCCAAGACGGAGACCCTGCTGATCCAGACGGCATCCGCCCAGCTCAACACCAGGACAACCACTGGATGAGCGCAGATGGCGCCTTCACCGCGCTCCTCACTTTCGACCTCGGAGGAACCTATGACCTCACCTACCTCGATATCCTCAACACCTCGAATACCAACTGGAACGATGCCGAGACTAACACCCTCACCATCGCAACCTCCACCGATGGCGGCACCACCTACTCCACCCCAACACCCACCGTCACCCTTCAAGGCTACCTTGACGGATTCCAGACCATTCCACTTGTCGCAGCCGGAGTCACCCACGTTCAAATCAACGTAGAGCACGACACCCTCGGAGAACCCACCGGAGCCGGAACCAACCACCGTCGCGTCGGCCTCAACGAAGTCCGCTTCTACACTGGTGCCTCCCCACTCTCCGCTCTGCAAATCGTTAATCTCGATTACACCTCGGGCGACATCATGGCTACCATCGAGTGGAACTCCATCCCTGGAGCCAAATACCTCGTCGAATACTCCGACGACCTCGAAAATTGGTTTGAGGCCATCGACGGAGAAGAAGTTGACGCCTCCGCAGATGCCACCACGACCTTTACTGTCGATTACGACCCTGCCGTAGCAGTAGCTAAGCGCTTCTTCCGCGTGACCCGGATTCCATAGCATCACGCTTACCTCATCTCATAGAGGGGGAGAAATCCCCCTCCATATCAAAGTGTCTCTCACCTTCGAAAGGCACTTTTTTTACGACAAAGCCCAATTTATCTGATAACTTTCCCTAATTCTTATGTTTTCTCCCCTAAAAACCTTCATCGCTCTGGCATCCTTGTCATCAGCATTCGCCCTCGACACCGTCGTCGTCTTCAACGAAATCCAATACCACCCCGCAGGCGCGAACGATCCCTCACTCGAATTCGTCGAAATCTACAACCAAAACGCCGTCAACATCGACCTTACCGGATGGCGCATCTCAGGCGATCTTGACTTCGACTTCCCCGCCGGCACCACCATCGAGGGCAACTCCTACCTCGTCATCGCCGCCAACCCCACCGCCCTTGAAACCGCCTCCGGCCAATCCGGCTTCCTCGGACCGTTCACTGGCATCCTCGGCAATGGCGGAGGCACCCTTCGCATTCGTAACAACAACAACCGCCTCCTCGACGAACTTAACTACGACGACCGCGCCCCCTGGCCCATTGCGGCCGACGGCTCAGGCGCTTCCCTCTCAAAAATCGCCCCCCAAAAAGGCACCCAATCCGTCACTAACTGGACTCACAGCCTCCTCGTCGGAGGCACCCCAGGAACCGAAAACTTCCCATCATCCACCCCTCCCTCCACAGGAGGAAACGTCGCCCTCGGACAAGCCGTAATCAACGGCTCAAGCGCCCTCAACGGCCCCAACTACAACCAAGGAGCCTTCTCCGCAGACCGTGTCACCGACGGCTCCACTAACGACGTCCACAGCTCAAACTACTGGCTCGGCATTAGCAACGACCCCACCCAATTCTTCGTCCTCGACCTCGGTGCCGAATACGACATCACCGAAATCCGCCTCCGCAACACGCACAACCAACAGTGGAACGACCGCGGAACCCTCAACTTCACCATCACCGCCTCCACCGCCGTCAATGGCTCCAACCTCCTCGTCTCCCCCCAAACCATCCTCAGCGACACCCTTTCAAACGTCGCCAACCAAGACCCCATCATCGCAGACGTCTTCACCGCCTCCAACGGCCTCACCGAAACCACCGCCCGCTACCTCCGCTTCGACTCCCTCACCGCCATCAACAACAACGCCGGCCTCAACGAAATTGAAGTCTACACCAACTCCACTCCCTCAACTGGCACCCCCCAAGCCCTCCCCCTCACCATCAATGAAGTCGCCGGCACCATCGACGCCTCCTTCTTCATCGAACTCCACAACTCAGGCTCCTCAGACCTAGATATCTCCAACTTCATCCTCACCTTCGAGGACGGAGATGAATACCTCATCCCTTCATCCACCACCCTCCTCGCAGGCGACTTCCTCCTCATCAACGCCGCGACCCTCGCTCTCGCCACCCCACCGGTAGATGGCGAAAATCTCTACCTCTACCAGCCCGGAAAAATCGCCCTCCTCGACGCCGTCCGCCTCGATGACCTCCCCCGCGCCCGCTTCCCCGATGGCTCAGCCCAACTCCTCACCGTCGGCATTCCCGCCGAAAAATCCCCCGGAACCTCAAACAACATCTCCACCACCGACTCCATCGTCATCAACGAGATCATGTACAGCCATCGCCCTGACTTCCCCAAGGACGGCGACCAACCCACCATCACCATCACCTCCGCCTTCGACTGGAACGCCACTTGGCGCTTCAACCAAGCTGGCGACAGCCTCAGCTCCTCCTGGGCAAACTCCTCCCACCCCATCGGCGGCAACTGGGAAAGTGGCTCCGGACCCATCGGCTATGATAGCTCCACCGGCGTCCCACCCGAACCACTCGTCACCCAACTGACCCGCCCACAAGACAACTCCCCACGCGTTATCACCTACTACTTCGAGACCGACTTCAACGTCACCAACCCCTCACAAATCAGCTCCCTCCTCTTCACCCACCAAACTGACGATGGAGCCATCTTCTACCTCAACGGCCAAGAAATTCACCGCTACGACATGCCCACCGGAGCCGTCACCTCCTCCACCCTCGCACAAAATAACACCGCCACCGAAGCCGTCATCGACTCCTTCATCGTCCCCCCAACCGCCCTCGTCGCCGGACAAAACCGCCTCTCCGTAGAAGTCCACCAAAGCTCCACCGGCAGCAGTGACATCGTCATGGGCCTCAAGCTCGACCTCGAAATGTCCACCCCCGGAGCCAACCCTTCCACCCCCTTCACCAAAAATAACGAAGAATGGGTCGAACTCTACAACCGCTCCTCCTCCACCGTCTCACTCGACACTTGGGAACTCGATGGAGCCGTAGACTTCACCTTCCCAATCGGTACCACCCTCGCACCCGGTGCCTACCTCGTCATCGCCCGTGACCTCGCCGACTTCTCCGCCAAATTCCCCGGCGTCAACGCCCTCGGCGACTTCTCAGGCTCCCTCGCCAACTCCGGCGATCACCTCCGCCTCCTCGACCAGTGGAATAATCCAGTGGACGAAGTCGCCTACCTCGACGGAGCACCCTGGCCCGGCGCTGCCGATGCCGGTGGCTCCAGCCTCGAACTCCGCCACCCCGAGCTCGACAACTCCGCACCCACCTCTTGGGCCTCCAGCTCTAATGATGCCTCCTCCACCTGGAGAACCTACACCTACAACATCACCGCCCACACCCCCACCTACCGCCCCGCTCAAAACAACTTCCACGAACTCCGCATCGGCCTCCTCGACGCCGGTGAAGTTCTCATCGACGACTTCTCTGTCATCGAAGACCCCAACGGAAGCGCCCTCGAACTCATCGACAACGGCTCCTTCAGCAACACCAACGGCTGGCGTCTCCTCGGCACCCACCAAGACTCCCACATCGAAAACAACGCCCTCAAAGTCGTCGCTCACGCACGCATGAACTACCTCAACAACCTCATTGAGACCAACCTCACCTCCGGCGGATCACTACGCCCCATCACCTCCGGAACCGACTACCAAATCTCCTTCCGCGCCAAATGGCTCACCGGCTCACCCCAGTTCCGCTTCGAGCTCTACTACAACAAGCTCGCCCAACTCGTCATCATTGACCAGCCCAACACCCACGGCACCCCCGGAGCACAAAACTCCACCTACTCCACCAACGTCGGCCCCACCCTCACCGACCTCCTCCACCAACCCGCCGTCCCCACCAGCAGCGAGCCCATCACCGTCTCCGTCACCGCAGACGACCCAAATGGCCTCAGCTCCCTCTCCCTCAGATACTCCGTCAACGCCGGCTCCTTCCAGACCCGCACCATGACCTCCTCTGACGGCACCAACTACACCGCCACCATCCCCGCCCAGTCGAACAACGCCCTCGTCCAATTCTACGTCCAAGCCCTCGACCAATCCGGTAACACCTCCTTCGCCCCACCCCTAGGACCCGACTCCTACGCCCTCATCAAAGTCACCTCCCCCAACGACGGCGGAGCCAAACAATCCGTCCGCGTCAACATGCTCGCCGCAGACGCCAGCGCCATGCACGTCGAACGAGACATCCTCGACAACAAACGCCGCGGCTGCACCATCATCCTCAACGAGGACGAAATCGCATACGACTCCGGCATCCGCCTCCGCGGCAGCATGTGGAGCCGCCGCACCAGTGACCGAGTCGGCTTTAACCTCAAACTCCCTAAAGACCACCTCTACCGCGACGTCCACTCCACCATCACCGTCCGTAACGGCAACCGCCGCGAAATCGCTGTCAAACACATCATCAACGCCGCTGGCGGACTCCACGACAACTACAACGACATCGTCCAATTCAACGGACACCTCTCCCTCTACAACTCACGCAGCCGACTCGAAATGACCCGCTTCGGCGGCGACTACCTCGATGGCCTCCCCGGCGGCAATGGCGACGACGGCACCGTCTTCAAAATGGAAGGCATCCGCGTCTTCCAACAAACCCAAGACGGCACCAGCAATAGCCCCAAACTCCCCTTCCCCATCGGTTGGGTTGGCACCTTCGACCTCGCCGACCAAGGCAACCTCAAAGAAGACTACCGTCACAACCTCCGCATCAACACCGGACTCGACCGTGACGACTACACCGGCATCATCGACATGGCCAAAGTCTTCAGCCTCTCCGGCACCGCCCTTGAAGACGCCGCCCCCGACATCCTCAACGTCGACATGTGGTGCCGCCAATTCGCCATGCTCTCACTCTGTGGCGTCAGCGACACCTACTCCCAAGGCAACCCCCATAACCTCAACTTCTACACCCGCCCCGATGGCCTCGTAGACCCCATGCCCTGGGACTGGGATAACCACTTCGGCCGCAGCACCAGCTCCCCTCTCTGGGGAGATCGAAACGTCGCCAAGCTCTTCGCCCGCCCCCAATTCACCCGCCTCTACCACGGCCACCTCCTCGACATGGTCACCACCACCTTCAACTCCACCTACCTCAGCCCCTGGTTCAGCCACCTCGGCACCTGCGCCGGTGAAAACTACACCACCTCCCTCAGCTACGTCACCAACCGACGCAACTACGTCCTCTCACAACTCCCCACCCAAATCCCCTTCACCATCACCACCAACGGAGGAAATAACTTCGACCACAACGGCTCCACCGTCACCCTCACCGGTAATGCGTGGGTCAACGCCAGAGAAATCATCATAGCTGGAACCTCCTCACCGCTGCCTCTCACCTGGCTCGATGACGACACCTGGGAAGTTCAAGTCCCACTCTTCCCCGGTGCGAATCCTCTCACCCTCACTGCTCTGGACCACCAAGGAAATCCCGCGGGCTCTGACAACATCACTGTCACTAACACCGGCTCCATAGAACCGGCAGCCGCTAACAACCTCGTCATCTCAGAAATCCACTACAATCCCTCCGGTGATGAACTCGAAGAATTCATCGAGCTTCAAAATATTTCTACCAACACCATTGACCTCTCCAGCGCCACCTTCACCGCTGGCATTGATTTCGAGTTCCCCGCCAACACCTTCCTCCTCCCCGGAGAACACATCCTCATCGTCCGCGACATCACCGCCTTCCAAGCCAAATACGGCACCGGCCTCAACATCGCTGGCATCTTCGCGAACGCCACCAAACTCTCAAACGGTGGAGAAACCGTGCGCCTTGAGTCCCCCACCGGCGTTCTCATTCAAGAAGTCACCTATGACGACTTAGGAAGCTGGCCCGCCACTGCTGATGGCGGCGGCCCCAGCCTCGTCCTCATCGATCCCATTACCAATCCAGATCACAGCATCTCCACCAGCTGGAAGCCTAGCACCGCAGCAGGTGGCTCACCCGGCATGACCGATCCCACCGGCTTTGTCGGCGATCCTGATGCTGATCTGGACAATGACTGCTTCACCGCCTTCGCCGAATACGCGATGGGCACCGACGACAACATCCCTGGTGACGTCAACGGCCTCATCACCTTCACCATCAACTCAAGCGGTCACTGGGAATTCAGCTTCCCTCAGTCACTCACTGCTAACGACGTCACCCCTGCCCTCCAAATCTCGACGAACCTCGAAACTTGGAGCCTCGTCACCGGCGCAGACGCCACGCTTACCAATTCAACCGTAGTCGGAAACAAAACCCTCCGAACCTACACTTCCGTCTTACCGGCAAACCAAGACCAACTCTTCGTTCGAGTCCGCTTCCAGACCAATCCCTAAGCATCCCAAGAGGGACACAAGCCAGATCCTACTTCTTGGGGCGCCAAGATAGAGGATCGGCTGACTCCCGGGTCTTCGCCAAAAGAACATTGTCGAAAGACACCTTTACGAGCCGCTCTTGCCGTTCGCGGTAAATTCCAAACGTAGGGAAAAGAATTGGATGAGGAGGATGCTTTGTCTTCTTGTTCGCATAGTTGCCATTCCCTTTGGGATCGTAACCAAAGCGCCCCTTCCAGGCCTTGATTAGCGCGAATTTTTTCTTCCCCTCGGCCAACCAAAATTCAATCTCGCCCTCTTTTTCCATCTTGTGATGGCTTGGGTTCACCTTGATCACGAAACGATACCACTTGCCTTTCTGAAGCTTCACCCCTTTTTCTACCGTCTCAGAATGAGCACTTGGATTAGACCCCGTGACATCATTATTTACAAAGATCCCAGCCGCGATCCGACCGCTCTGATTCAGCAACGAAAGCCGAAAAGGAGGCCCGAAAGGAGAACCCTGCCAAAGTTGAAAAATAATGACCTCCCCATCTGGCAACTCAGTTTTCTGATCAATTTTAAAGGCAAATCCGATATGGCGTTCCTCCCCGAACCGAAGCGCCTGTGCCCTCTGAAGATGAGGAAAAACATCATGATGCACCTTATCCGTCCCGTTTCCTCGCACATCCAAACCAGAGGTCTCCTCGGGACCAGCACCCCCTGTCTTCCTTACCGCGTAGGAAATTCCCCCCTTTCCCATAAAAGCCCCACTAGAGCTAATCTCAACCTTGCGTTCCCGCTCAAACCCCTTCAGAGCACACCTCCGGGCATCTTTCACCTCAGCACCTTCTAGCGCCAATGCCGTAGTAAGACGCTGGTCTTCGAAGTCGATGACCTGCAAAACTTCATCCGCAGCTCCCTTTGAGAAAAGCAGGGTGATTGATAGATAAAATGGCGAGAGCAGTTTAATCATGAATTGTAGTGACCAATACGGGCATACAATGACCAATCGATCAAGAAATTCAAATCATACGGAACATCCAGACCATTGAGTATCAAATTGACCAATCCAATGCTCTCATTCCCCGATCACAAAGTTGTCCGCTCGATTTTCGAAAAAGAGCCTCCTTCGTAAATGATCATATCTTTCTCCAACTGGACAGGCCCACAGTTCCTCATCTTCTACGAAGTCGCCCTCTTTGGCATCACTGGCAGCAATAGTTGGGAAATTAGCGACGGTGGTTACTGAGAAGGAGACGATTGATCACTCCCGACCAAACTCCACCAAGACCTTCCCCTTTCCATCTCGCGGCAGATTGTAAGTCTGGCTCCAAGTCCCTCCCGCAGAATCGTAATCCGTCTGCCAAAAGTCGTTCCCGTGCACACTTTGGTCCACCACTTTCCCATTCACTTTCAGAGACTGCCCATTAGGACGACTCAAGTTCGTAAACGTCACCGGCACGTAGCCGACTCCCCCTTCTAGCTCATAACTCGCCTGCCCCTTCTCACAGCTCACTCGCACATCTGGAAAGCGACGGATCAATTTCCCTGACTTCATCTCAATCAAGCGCGCATTCCCCAGCACTTCCCGCTGGATCATCTTCCAAGTCCCTCCGTCTTTCTTCAAAGCCTTTTTCAATGCCGCACTCGGCCCGTAGTAGTCCTGAGCATTCTCCGGTATCACAACATACTCGATCACCGCTTCCACAAAGTCGCCCTTTTCCAAACGCGTCACTCCAGCGGGCGGCACTAAATCAATCGTCGAAAACTCACTCTTCCCCCGCGTCGACCCTCGCTCCGCAAAATGAACGGCCGCCTCCTTTCCACCGAGGCGCGCCTTCCACTCCCGCACAATCATCCCACGGTTAGCCCATGCCCCTTTTTCATCATTCGGTTTTCCATCTTCTAAAGACGCCCAAGGGATCTCTCCTACCATCTCAAGTGGAGCAGTGCGATACACATCTCCCCCAGGCTGCGTTTGCCATTCTTTTTGAAGACCCTTCTCATTGCCGAGAACGAATCGCTTCTCTCTCGTATAATTATAAGTATCCGCACCAATCTGAAAAATGACCAAGCGCGAAAAATCTACCGGCTCAGACACTTTCATACGCACTCGATATATCCCCCGAACTAAATCATCCGTTCGCGCAAGGCTCGTCACCACCGAGTGCCTAATCCCCGCCCCGATCTTCCCCGAATACTCCACCTCCGTCAGACAGGGCCCCTGACGGATCACCCTCGTCTTCATCGCTTGATGAAAATGCCGCTTCCCCTCCAAATCAAAGAAACGGAAAAAATCCCCACCTCCCACATTGTTCGTCCAACCCCATTGACCTTTGCCATTCATCGGAGTGACCATCAAAGGCCGCACATCGGTAATCAGACATTTCCCCTGTCCCTGCGCCGGTTCGTAACAAATCGACTCCCCCCAACATCCCAGCGCACTTTGCTCCCACCGTTGATTCGATCCCCAACCAATTAACGAAAGCTGCGCATGCGAAGCCGCCGCAACCCCACCCCAGTGACCATTGGCAATCACCACTTGTAACTTCACCTTGGCACCCGCCGGAACTCGCACCTGCGTGATTCCGTGAAACCAAGTCCCCTTATAAACTCCCGCTTCAGGACGATTGTGCCAGTTCTTACTCAGTTGCACCGGAATCCCCGTAGGCTCTCCTGCTTCATCACAAAGCATCGCCGTCACTCCCGTGATCGAGCTTCCCAAGCGCCCCCGAAAACCGCGCCCCGATTTCAAAAACATCAAACGCGCAACCTGCTCACGATCTGTCGAATTCGAAATCGTAAACGGCGTCCGCTCAATCACGTTATTCCCTTTTCCAATCCCCTTCACCCCATCCAAATCAACCTGATACGCACTCAAGTTCCGGTCAAATTTCACCGGACATTTTCCTGCCTCAACCTTCACCACATCACCCGTGTCCACCTTCTTAAAAGTTAGCGGATCGATGACCAAGGCCACCTCTCCCTCCCCCGCCGATTGCGCCTTCAAAGTCTCTCCACCCAGCCTCAATATCATTTTCAACTCAGGCTTCATCCAAGCCTCTCGCGGAGCCTTCGCAGCCGCTTTCCCATCCTTCCGAAATCCCCATTCCTGCATCGGCTCAGTTTCTCTCAACTCCTTTGGACCAACCACCCCGTGATGAAATTGCACCTCATCAATCACTCCCACAAAGTGATAGCCATCGCCCGACCCATCTCCTCGACGCCCGAAAATAACATCATTCTTTGGATCCACCCGCAGCTTCCCCACCTTCCCACCTGGGGCTCGCTTTCCATTCACATGAAAGCACATCTCCGCACCATCATAGCTCAGCAGAAAGTGATTCCATCTTCCCAACTTTACCTCGTCCGAAGGAACCCTTACCTGATTCTCACGCCCTCCTCCGGTATTGATCGTCGCCACCGCCTTGCCCCGCATTAGATAGATCCCCAAGTTTCCGTTTGCCGCTTCATTACGCCCATCTGTCATTAACCACGGAATCGCCTTCGTCGCCGAATCATAGTCCTCCGGAACGTAAGCCCAAAACGACCACGTCAGCGAATTCGGATTGATCTGCCTAAGCTTCTGAGTGAGCAGCATATTCGTCCCATCCAGCCCAAAACCACCGCCCACTTTTCCAAACGATTCTTCGCCCTTTAGGATCGATACCACCCCCGGCCCCGCTTCAAAAATGAGTCCCAAACGATCCGGCCAAGCCGCTGTTTCGAATCGCGCCTCTACCCCCAAGCTCTCCCCTTCCTTTGACCTAAAAATCAAATCCGTCACATCAGCCCGTTGAAAAAATGTCCCCGCCTCCACCAAGCGTGGCCCACCATGTTGTGACCAGCCTTCCGATCCCTCACAGGTATAGCTCTTCCCATTCACCGAAATCTCTAACAACAAATCCGCCGACGGCAATGCCCTCCAGTCCCGCTCATTCAGGGCACCAAAATGAGGAATCGCGAGCGTCTCTGTATCTAAAACCATCGCATAATGACCCGTCTCAATCACGCGATGCCATGCCGCCCCCTCGACGACCCCCGGGAAACCCTCCGCCCACCAAATCGACGATTGATCCGTCGCCCGAGGCATCAGCTTCGCAATCTGACCAAATAAAAAGCCACTCGGCAGACACAGAGTCAAAAAGAATATCCGCAAACGATCCATCGCAGAGATAACGGAGACCACCTCTCCTCTCTTTCCAATCCTATTCTTCAAAGGTGTCAAATTCCCCTCCGGTCCTCAGGGATACCCCGCCGGCAACCCAAATTTGAGCAATCCTCGCTACTCACGATGACTAGAACAAGCCATCGATCTCTCCCGCAGAGTTCAATCCGATGCTGTTAGCGGCTGGCACGCGTGGTAATCCCGGCATCGTCATGACTGCCCCACAGATCACCACTACAAATTCCGCTCCTGCAGACAATCTAACTTCTCGAATCGGAATAGTGTGACCACTGGGCGCCCCTTTGGCATCGGGGTCAGTCGAAAAGCTATACTGGGTCTTGGCCATGCAGATCGGGAAATGACCGTAGTCTGCCTGCAAAGCATCAATCTGCTTCTTAACCTTAGCATCGGCGGTGATATCTGCGGCATCGTAAATCTTCGTCGCGACAGTCTTGATCTTGTCCCAAAGCGGCATTTCATCCGGATAGATCGGAGCAAAGTTCGCTTCATCCTTCTCAAGCAAGTCAACCAAATGCTGAGCCATCTCTTCTGTACCAGCACCACCATTCGACCAATGCGAACAGATGATTGCCTTTGCCCCAACGCTCTCCGCAGTCGCCCGGACAGCTTCCAGTTCCGCATCGGTATCAGCCACAAATTGATTGATTGCCACCACGACAGGAACCCCAAATGACTTCACGTTTCGTAGATGACGTTCGAGATTCACGCACCCAGCAGTGACTGCCTCCACATTCTCTGTTCCCAAATCATCCTTACCCACTCCGCCATGCATTTTCAAGGCACGAACCGTAGCGACAATCACCGCTGCGGCAGGTTTAAGACCAACCTTACGACACTTAATGTCGAAGAATTTTTCAGCACCAAGATCCGCCCCAAACCCTGCTTCAGTCACGACGTAGTCCGCGAGCTTTAGCGCCGTCTTGGTAGCAATCACCGAGTTACATCCATGCGCAATGTTGGCGAAGGGACCTCCGTGAACTAAGGCCGGATTGTTTTCTAAAGTCTGCACAAGATTGGGCATCAAGGCATCCTTCAGCAGCACCGTCATCGCACCTGCCGCATCCAATTGCCTCGCTGTCACTGGCTCTCCGGCACGGTTACGAGCCACCACGATATTTCCAAGGCGCTTCTCCAGATCCTTAAGATCAGTGGCGAGACAGAAGATCGCCATGACTTCAGAAGCCACCGTAATGTCAAAACTGTCTTGGCGTGGGTAACCATTTCCCAGTCCTCCCATCGACACCACGATATCCCGGAGCGCGCGATCATTCATATCGACCACCCGATTCCAGCTCACTCGGCGAACATCAATCTCAAGCTTGTTGCCCCAATTGATGTGATTGTCGATGAGAGCCGCGAGCAAATTATTTGCCGCACCAATCGCATGGAAATCTCCCGTGAAGTGGAGATTAATATCTTCCATCGGCACAACCTGCGCGTTTCCTCCCCCAGCCGCGCCACCCTTCATCCCAAAACAAGGTCCAAGGCTTGGCTCGCGCAGACAAATAATCGTTTTCTTTCCGATCCGGTTGAGCCCATCTCCAATACCCACCGTCGTCGTCGTTTTCCCTTCACCAGCCGGAGTCGGGGTAATCGCGGTGACTAGAATCAACTTCCCGTCCGGACGATCTGCTTGAGACTTAATGAAGGACGCTTGGATTTTTGCTTTGGTCTGGCCATACGGCTCCAATGCCTCGGCAGGAAGGTCCAACTTCGCGGCAACCTCAGTGATGGGTTTTAAATTGGCGGCGCGTGCTATTTCGATGTCACTCATCTTCGAGCTTATTACAGCCCAGCGCATGATCCCTGATCAATAGTAGATTTCACGAATGGCATGCACGACTCATGACGACTCACTCGCCACTCGCGCTTCCTTGTGCTCCCGAAAATGTAGCATGAGATCCGCCAATGTCTTGACGATCACGAGAACTAAAATCAACCCCAACGGACTCCCCATCGCAGCCACCGCCATGCCCCCAAGGACAATCGTGACATGCAGAACGACGATTCGACCATAGGGCAACATCATCACTCTCCCCGGATCCAATTCTTTCGCCTCACCCCTCCCATGATAGTTCGAGAAAAAGGAAATGAGATGGCTAAAAAAGAAACCGCTTACCAAAAGCCAGTTTTCTTGCAGATAGTCCAAGGCCCTTCCTGAAGAATCCAAATATCCATTCCCAAGCCCGAAGCTTCCAAAGACAAAAGATGCATGCCCGTAACAAAAGAGCCCGTAGTGAACAGTGAAAAACAAGGACAAGAATAGCTTCTCCGTAAACTTCTTTCCCTCTTTACGATTCGTCAGAATCTTAAGAAGAGTGATCACTCCATAAGCAACATTCTCTGCCCAGTAGAGATGGAGAAGGTTGGCAACATCCCACCCACGAAAGATAACACCCCAGAGCGGAATGAAGTTCGCGAGGATCAGC
The DNA here is from genome assembly GCA_937928545.1 of uncultured Verrucomicrobiales bacterium. GTDB lineage: Bacteria > Verrucomicrobiota > Verrucomicrobiia > Verrucomicrobiales > Akkermansiaceae > SW10. The sequence goes on along the minus strand of CALGJQ010000069.1, from coordinate 10,589 downwards.
GCAAGTGCCGCTGGACGAGCGAGTCGAGACTTACTCACCTTTCTTCCTTTTCTCCTCGCTCGTTTTCTTAGCTGCTTCTGCAGCCATCGCCTTCTTAGCAGCCTCCACCGCCTCCGCTGGGACAAACTTTAAAACGGTTCCGTTGATGCAGTAGCGTTGATCGGTAGGAGTATTGAAACCCTCGCCTTTGAAAACATGGCCGAGATGACCATCGCAAGTTGCGCAGCGAACCTCAATACGACCACTCCCATCCGTCTCAATGACAGACTTCACATTCTTAGACTTCGATGGATCATAAAAAGCAGGCCATCCACATTGCGCATCAAATTTTTCTTTCGAGGAAAAGAGCTCGGTATTGCACCCCACACAGAAGTAGGTGCCACCACCCTGTTGCTTGAACTCCTTATAAACTTTCCCGTTCGAACGCTCAGTCCCCGACTTCCGAAGAATGGCATATTGCTCGGGAGTCAGGCGCTTCTTCCATTCTTCATCAGAGATCTTGCTCACTTCTTCTTTACTCATCGCTTTGGGAATTTCTTTAGAGATCGGCATCACAGGATCCTTCTTTTCTTGAGCGTAAACTAGAATACCCAGAACCGCGGCAACAATCACAGAGAGAGAGAAGGCCTTCTTCATCATATCGGAGGTTATGCTGAGAACCCACTTTCGTCAAATTTCATGACAAAATGACCTTCGAAAAGGAGTAGTTTACCCCTGTGAAAACAATCTTGCTGGCTTGCGCGCTCTTAATCACCCCTCTTTTCGGAGGCCCTCCAGAAGGATTCACCTCACTTTTCAATGGCAAAGACTTTGAAGGTTGGTGGGGCATCGGCACCGAGGATCCCGGAAAATGGATGGCCCTGCCCACCGAAAAATTAGCCGAGAAAAAGAAAAAGAGCCTCGAGAACATCGCCAAGCACTGGAAGGTCAAAGACGGCATCATCCACAATGATGGACATGGTCTCTTTCTCTCGACCGAAAAAAATTACCACGACTTCGAGCTCCACCTCGAATTCAAACTCGACCCAAAAGCCGATAGCGGAGTCTACCTACGCGGCATTCCTCAAGTGCAACTTTGGGACACCACCGAAGCAGGTGGCAGCTGGAAGCATGGTGCCAAAAAAGGCTCAGGCGGACTCTGGAATAACCCAAAAGGAAGCGCTGGCCGCGAGCCCCTCGTCCACGCCGACAAGCCCGTCGGCGAATGGAATAAAATGATCATCAAACTTGTAGGCGAAAAGGTCACCATCCACCTCAACGACAAGCTCGTTGTCGACGACGCCAAGCTCTTCAACTTCTTCGACAAAAAAGGCCCCCTTCCAAAAGCCGGTCCCATTCAGCTCCAGACTCACGGCGCTCCCGTTCAGTGGCGGAATATTTTCGTCAAAGAGCTCTAGAGTTTTCCAAGTTGTCTTTCCGCCCCAAGAGCGCAGAGTCAAGGCGATGAAGATCCGCCGTCACCACCTCATCATCGCAGGCATCGTCCTGCTGGGGATGACCTTCCTCACGATCGGAGTCCTCCATCAAGCGGAGCCCATTAAATACTACGCCCATTCCCTACGGCACTGGCAAGAAGCCGACTCCGTCGCGGGCTATCCCATCAAAGTGGGCGGAAGCGAAGAAGAAGGCACCGCCGAATTCATCACCACCGAATTCCAGCCCAATCTCAGCACCATGTCCCCCATGGAGCACTTCCTCCTTCCCACGGCACGAGGCTTCCAGCGCTTCCCATCCAACGAGCCTCGCGCCGCCAGCACCGGACTCGTCCTCTACGCCGGAGAACCCAGTGGCTACGAAGGAAAAGTCGTCCTCCTCGGCCATCGCCTCCCCAACGGTGACATCGTCCAAAGCTTCTACTGCGGCCTCACAAAGCTCGCCGTCAAAGTCGGCCAACACATCCCACGCGGCGCGGCCATAGGCGAAGGAAATGTCTCCCTCGAAATTCGCGAAGGCGTGTCCATCGACATCGAAGAAGAAGAGATCACCGGCCTCACGCTCAATTCCCAAAACGGCCCCGCAGCCCCAAACCGGCTCAACCTTGAAAAGTTCTTCAAAGAACACGGCCTCGACTCCCCTGTCCCCGACCCTCTCAAGCTCATCCAGCAGAAAGAACTCGCCGAAGCCCGGCGGAAACTTGGTCTCGATAGCAGCCTATAGTTGCGATTGCACCAAACGACCAAAGAAGCGCTTATACCCTGGCTCTAAAACGCTCTTCAAATTCTCTGGCGTGATTTCACGGGCCGCCTTCAGATCCCGACGAAACATCGCCACTTGCTCTCTCGCAAACTCACGAGAATCGACATGCAGGTTAATCTCATCGTTAATAAAAAAGGTCCGATCATCGAGGTTCCCTGATCCCACGATACTGATCCGCCCGTCCGCCACGAGGAGCTTAGAATGCAGCATCGTAGGCTCATACTGATAAAGCAGAATCCCCGCTTTGAGCAGCATCTTCCAATAATTCTGAGAGGCCCACCGAGTCGGTTTAGAATCGATCAACTGATTCGGAACCAAAATCTCAACCTTCACTCCACGAGCCGCCGCTTGAAGAAGAGCCGCTCGAAAATCGTGGTTTGGAATGAAATACGATTGCTGTAACACCAAAGACTCCCTCGCCCCATTGATCGTCGCCAGCACTCCGTGAGCAATCGGGTGATTTTGATCCCACGGACCATCATAAATCACTTGTACGGATGTCGATCCAGCTCGTGAAAGCGGCGGGAAGTACGATGAACCCTCAAGTTTCTCTCCCGCAAGTTCATACCAATTCTCCTGAAATGCTTCTTGAAAACGCGCCACCGCCGGCCCTTTGATTTCATATTGAGTATCACGCCAATTTTGCGAGGTGTCCGCATTCCCCGTCCAAGCGCAGGCAAAGCCCGCTCCTCCCGTGAAGGCAATCTTCCCATCCACCACGAGAATTTTCCGGTGCGTGCGATTGTTCGTATATCGCGGACGGAGAAGGTTGATCGGATGATAGAAATGAAGCTCCACTCCAGCCTCACGCATCAAGGCAATATTGCGCTTCCCTGCCTTTGCCGAACCCACTTTATCGAGAATCATTTTCACCGGCACTCCCGCCCTTGCGCGCTCGGCGAGAGCCTCTGCAAAATCCAAAGTAATCTGCGCATCAACAAAGGCAAAGGTCTCAAAAGTGATACTTCGTTTCGCCGACTTCACCGCCGCGAGCATCGGCGGAAAAAAGGCATCGCCGTTAGGCAGGGTCCTCACGTTATTGCCCGCAATCCATGAACTCCGCGAAGCCTTAGCCAGCTCTTTTGGAAAATCCCGCGAAGCCACCGGGGTAGATAATCCGACCGCCGGATCAAGATGTGAGCTAAAGCACGAAGTTGCACTCAGAGCCCCTACTAAAAGGGAAACTCTAGCGACCTTCCGCAATGCGCTCAGCAAGAACTTCAGGAAGACCGGCGTCACGAATCTTTTGCTGGGTAGTGGCGATATCATATTCCACGCGACGGAAACTCACCGTGGAGGTTGGAAGATCGTAAATCACATAGCAGGCTCTCCAGTCCCCATCGCGGGGCTGGCCAACCGAACCTGTATTCACAAAATACTTCATTCCCGGCTCGATCACGATCGACTCAGCCTCCACCTCGGAAACACGAGAGTCTCTCACAAAAATACGAGGAACATGGGTATGACCGTGGAAGCAGAGATTGGTAAACTGGTAGGAGAAATTCGACATCGCATCGAACTTGTTCGTGACGTAGTTCCACGACTGCGGCTGATCGAGGGTGGAATGCACCACCGTGAAATCCTCCACCTGACGAACCATCCGAATCGTCCGTAACCAATCACGCTGTTCTAAGCTCAGCTGATCACGCGTCCACTCCAGAGCAGCCGCCGCAACGGGATTCATACTCTCTAAGCTATGTTCACCAGAAGCATCCTCATCGTGATTCCCTTTTACCACCGGCCAATCACTCGCACGGACCCGTTCCAGACAAGCAGCTGGGTCAGCATTATAGCCAACAATATCGCCCATACAGACATGATCAGTACAGCCCTGCTCGGCAGCGTCTTGAAGGACGGCTTCGAGGGCCTCGAGGTTGGCGTGAATATCTCCGAAAAGGGCAATGCGCATAACGCTAAAAGGGGCGGAAGCAGGAGAATTACGAGTCAGCTGCAGAGTGTAAAGGTCAGATTGTTAGGATCTTTTTCAATTCCGACCAAAACAGCTTACTCTTCACTCTTTTTTAGCCAATCAGGCAGGATCGTCTTTGGTTTATCCACCTCCCGACGCCAATTCTCGGTATGAATCCGTTTATTCGTGGGAGTGACGAAAGGATTCAGCTCATCCGGCACATTGAGCTCGATCACCAGCTTCCGGAGAATCCCGTCAATATCACCTTCATAAAAGCCCTCCCTCAGAACCCTCTGCCGGTAGTTATAGAGATCTTGATACGCTTTTTCCTGACTCGAAAAGACCGCTTCCACCGTAGGATTCAAGCTGGAAGGAGGCAGATCCGGATTCGTTGCCAAGACCACCAAGAGACATCGAAAAGTCGGAACCATCAGGTGCCGCCGATTCTCCGAAATTAAGCGAATTGCCTCCTCATAAGCCTCGATTTCCCGCCCCGGAATTCGCGCCAGGGTGAACAAATAACGACGCCGATGCACCGGGTTCGGCGAATCTTTTGCCATCTTAAAGGCCTCCGCCGCTCGCTCGTAGTCGGGCCGCTTATACTCATTGGACCACATAGCGCCGATCTCAAACCACAGCGATGTCGCCTCCGGCAGATACTTCAGTCCCTTCCGATAAAAAGCATCTCCCGCCTCGATGAAATCCATCTCCATAATCCGCCGCCGCGCGGGACTAAAATTACGATTCGCCCGCGCCCACGAAGCCGCATTGTATCCGATGTGCCAACCTCCGTGGTTCCAGTAAAACTCATTATAGGGATCAAGTGTCGTGATCACTTCGTAATCCTTCTTGAGGTCATACCACTCATTATCCTCAAAGTTCCCCTGCCCCTTCAAGGTCAGCATCGAGGCCATCACCGTCCGCAAACCACCAAAAACACCCGCCAAGCTGGTCTGCCCCATATCTCCCCATGTCGAAGTCGCAATCCTCGGCTGCACGATCCTCCGCTCACGCAGGTCTTCCGTAAATTTCTGCTCCACCGACATTCGAAAATACCCCGTCACCGCCAGCACTGCCGCGATCACCAGTAAGTTTCGAGTGGTTTTAAATCTCTTCATTCGATCCCAAAATTAGAATTCCTTATCAGAGAAGACGAACCACGAAAGTACGACATAGATCCCAATATAGACCGCGCTCAAGCCAGCCAACTGAGCCATATCTCCATAGAGAACATCTTCCGCCCGCGCCGCCGCATCCGAGATCGACTCAAAGAGCTGGAAGTCCGGGAAAATCAACGAGATCAAGGTCCCCACAATCTTGTCCGCCCAACCCGGCGCTTCGCCAAAAGTGGCGTCATTAAAGAGCCCATCGCGCGCGATTGATTGAAACGACCCGATGATCCAAATCATCACGCTCGTCGCGATCGTGAAAAGCGTGGAAGTCGAAAAAGTCGAAATCAGCAAAGCCACCGCCGCGATCACACAGGCTTTCAAAAAGTGGGAAATCACCCCGAACTGTAAAATCATTGTTGGCCCGTGAGCGGCAATGTCTGCGCGCCCCGCCGCGATCTCTCGTTCCGGATAACCGATCTTCGTCATGTATTCCGTAGTCTGCAGGATCTTATCCTCCGTTCGGAAATGCAATGTCGTCACCAGCAAGACATCCATCACCAACATTGCAATGAAGAGCACTGCGATCACGCCGAAAAGCTTACCCACCAAATAATCAAGCCGCGGCACCGGCTTACAAAGAATGGTATAAAGAGTGCGATCCTCAATATCCCCCGGAATCAACAGCGCCGTAGCAACAATCGCAAAGAGCGAAGTGAAGAGCATCATCGTGCCGAGGCAGATGTTCTTGTGCATTCGCAGCTCTTGCTCAGGCATCAAGGCCTCCGGGCCCTCAAACCAAATGGCATCAAAAAATTGCAGCCCCAAAAACAAAAGCGCAACGGGCGCGAGGAAATAGAAAATCTTCATCCGCACCAACTGCGTCACCGTGCTTTGCGCGATGATCAGCACCCGGCGAGGCGAGAAGAAAGAAGTGGAAGTAGAACGACTCATGATACTTTACTTACTCACGCGCTTACGAGATTTACGAACCTTCACAACTTTCGACTCTCCAGACGGCTTCGCTTGCGTCTCTTTCAAAAAGAGAGTCTCCAAGGTCGTCCTCGCTCGCCCTTCCGAGACCAAGTCGGTTCCATGGGTCACCTCAATCAGGGTCCGAATTTGCTCCATCAGATCCGGGCTGGCATTTTGTAAGATCAGCTCCGTCTTATCCTCCAAGGAAATGAGATCCCCAAGGCGGCCTTCGTTCACCAAGACCCCTTGATGAATAATCCCCACCCGATCACAAATCTCCTGAACCTGCTCCAGCAAGTGCGAACAAAGGAAAACGGTAATGCCACGATTCTTCAGCGTCAAAATCAGATCACGAATCTCGCGAGACCCCGTCGGATCCACCCCCGCCGTCGGTTCATCCAACACCACCAAACGCGGATCTTGCACCAAAGCCTGCGCCAGCCCAATCCGCTGCAGCATTCCTTTCGAAAACCCCTTCAACCTCCGATCCCGCGCATCTTGTAAACCGACCAACTCCAACATCTCCTCAATGCGATCCTTCAAGACCCGCCCGCGCATCCCACAAAGCCGTCCATAAAAACGCACCGTTTCCGCAGCGGTGAGATGCTTATAAAAGTAGGGATTCTCTGGAAGAAAACCCACCTCACTCCGCGAATCCACCTTCGTCGAGTTCTTCCCAAAGATCGCACACGTTCCCGAAGTCGGCGCGACCAGCCCCAGGACCGCTTTCATCGTCGTCGATTTCCCTGAGCCATTCGGCCCAATCAATCCATAGACCTCACCCGGCGCAATCGTCAGAGAGACATCCTTCACGGCACGCACCTTCTTTCCGCGAAAAGGACCCTTAAAGTCCTTCACCAGATTCTTAACCTCCACCGCTGCCGCTTCGCTCATCGTTCCCCCAAACTAGCAATCCCCAGCAAAGGTGCAAGATTGGGTATCAAGATCAGCAACATCGGTGGTCAGAAAATTGTGGAATCTTCCACTTACCTAAGCAGCCATTTTCTTTGGAATCCAGATGCCCTTTGAACTTGCTCCATGAGCGGCTAAATGGTAAACGCGGCCATGATTAAGGATTCCTTACTAAAAACCGCGATATTCGGGACTGTCTCACTAGGGATATGCCACGCTCAAGCCTCGTCTATTTTTCTCGATCCACCACCGGGATGGAACGGAATGAATATCAATGTCTACGTTGAAGCTGGATATCAATGGCAAGATCCAATGGACGCTCTCCACAAGGTGAGCACCTCTTCCTCAGGATCAACCTTCATCCCAACTGGACTTCACCCAGCCGGCGCTGGAATTACAGTCATGGATAGTGCCATGCACCTTCCTGATACCGGCGATGTCAAAGATTTTTCTTCGGTCAGTGGTTCGACAACTTACACCATTGGAGCAACTCCCTCCACTTTCGACACAATTGATTTTAATGTCACCTCAACCACAAGTGCGATGACGGCCTTCGCTGATTTTGGGCCCCCCTTTGGTGTCCAGCCCGCCGCTTCATACACAAGATTTCAGGTGGATATCTTAACCCAGGCACCTCTTCCGGGAACAAGCGGTTATGCATTCGCATTGCCCGCGATGCCGACTCTTACTGACCCTTCTCAAGAGTCAGTTACATCCATATACAGCACGACGATTGGCGGAGTTCCCACCTTCGGGAGCGGCTTCGGGTATAACGTTCCTTTAAACTTAGTAAACCCGAGTGACTCGTTTCATTACACCTTCATCTATGAAGTCCTGACCCCACACGGAGTCGATCCCACCTTTAGCCACTCTCTGACTGCAGTCGTCGTTCCAGAGCTAGGGTCATCCTCTCTTTTAGGGCTAAGCAGCTTACTGCTACTTTCTCGTCGTAGAAAGTGATGGACTTGTTTTGGTCCGGAAAGAAAGTTCAACATTGCAGCCTTCACAGATCGCGGCATATTCGTGGTCTATGAAAAAGACACTCTTTTCCTTCCTAGCGATGGCCATGGCCCTCGTTCTCCCAAGTTGTCTCGAATACGAGACCGAAATCACCGTCAACAAAGACGGCAGCGGCACCATCACCGATAAAATGATCATGGGCGCGCAAATGGTCGGCATGATGGAAATGGCCGCCGCTCAAGGTGGCGCGCAGGGCAACCCGCTCGCCGATATGAAAGACGAGGCCAAGCTCAAGGAAAAAGCCGCTACCTACGGCGAAGGCGTTACCTTCGTCAAAGTCGAAGACGCCAAAGATGCCAATGGCGGAAAAGGGGTCGTTGTGACTTACAAGTTCACCGACATCAATAAAATCACCTTCAGCCCCAACAGCGGCATGGAACAGCTCGGGAACATGAAACCCGGTGGCAAAGTCGAAGAAGCTGCCGCTCAAGCCAAAGCCAGCTTCTCCTACGCTGACGGAAAGCTCAGCATCACCCTTCCCCAGCCCGAAGGAGACGAATCTGCGGAAGGTGAGGACAAGGAAGGTAAGAAATTTGACCCCCAAGACCCACAAATGGCCATGATGGCTGAAATGATGCGCGGCATGAAAATGTCCGCCAAGGTCACCCTCGCCGATGGCATCGCCGAGACCAATGCCACCCATCACGCCGACGGCACCATCACTCTCCTCGAGATCGACTTCGATGAAATCATGAAAAACCCCGACGGCCTCAACTCCCTCAGCGGAATGGATGCCAAGAACCCCGCCGCCATCGGAAAGGCTCTCGAAAAAGTCAAAGGAGCCAAAGCCGAAGTCCAAAAGACCGTCACCGCCACCTCCAAATAATCACTTCCTTATTTCCCAAGCCCGCCCGGTCACCCGCGGCGGGTTTTTTTCTGTCATGAAGAACGACCTCATCGAACAACTCGACGAAGTCCCCGACACACCCTGCCCCTTCGGCACCCCGCCCTTGCAAACCTAAAAATCATCAGAATTCCCATTCCCATTCCCACCTTCGATCCGGCGGATGAATACTCTGATGCCTAGGAAGGCATAAAATCTGGGTAACAAAGAATCAGAAGATCTCATCATAAATCTGGCTTCAAATCCCGAAGCGACCAGATCTCCCCTTTCATCTCTCCAAGTGCTCCTCGTGGCTTACGCGCGCCATCCACCCGTTTCGGCCCAAAGCGTTCCCGACTCTTCTGGAAAACCCCATCCACAAATGACTTCGATCCAATCACTGCCCCATCCGTAAAGTATCTCACTCGACATCTCACCACTTTCGAAATCTTCAAATCTCGTTCCTCATCTTTCGATAAACGTTCTAACTCCTTCTCCGCTCTCTTTCGGTCCATCCCTTTCTTCACAACCACTCGCTGCTTAGTTTTCACGTTCCCCCGTTCCTCACCTTGCTCCATTCCAGCTGAGATCAAAATCTTCCGATACTCCTTCCCCACTCCTCCCTGCGACCAACTCCGCATCGTCACCTCCCGACTCCCAAAAGAATACAGCGCCCGCACCAAACCCGCCTGCGCCTTCTTCGCCCCACGACCTCCACCAACCGCTTCCCCATAAGAACTCCAACGATAATCCGCTGGATCCTCCACCATCCCCGCACGCACCGGATTCAAATCGATATAGGCAGCCATCGTCCGAGCCGCCAAACCATCCTCCACGATCACACTCCGAAAACGTGACTCCCACAAGGTCCCTCTACGTTCATGCTCTCGATTAAACCAACAGGTAAAGCGCTGCAGCATCCCTTTAAAAAACTCGCTCAAAGAATGCATTCGGTATGAATAACGCAGGTGAATCGCTTCCAGCATCTCCTTCCCCAAACGAACAATCCGCTCCTGCTCTTCCTTAGTCAAAGTCCTCCGTTCACCTCCTGCCTCATCATCCAAAATCTCACCCGAGATCATCCTCTTCGCATCCTCGATTTCTCGAGCAACCGACGCTGTGTAATTCCGCGAATAAAGCCCTCCAAGCCTCCGCAAAAGCTCCTCATCAGTCAGCCCAAGCGACTCCCCCTTCTCGCACCCTGGCGGAACCTCCAGAAGCACATGTAAATGGTTGCTCATCAGGCAATAGGACAAAATCTGACAGCCCGTAAACCGCTCATACATCCGAAGTAAAATACGCAATTGCTCCTTCTCATCAGCCTCCAGAACAAAGCGCCGATCCACCACCCGCGTCACCACATGATAAATCGCCACCGGCGGACTCGCCCCACCGGAGTCCTTCGGAACCAAAAATCGCCGTGGTTTCTTCAACACCTCGTCACCTTAGCGGACCGCCGCCGCGCAGCAAGGGGATTCTCTGCAAATCGTCTGGCAATTTAAATTTGCGAACCCAAAACTCCATCATCTTGAGCAAGTTCCCAAACCTCAACACCATCTTCCCCAAAATCGGCCTTCGCAAAGATCCCTACCGCACTTCAATTCCAAGCCGCGAATCAGTCGGCGGCTTGGAAAATTTTGGAGAG
>CALGJQ010000068.1 GCA_937928545.1 uncultured Verrucomicrobiales bacterium | reverse complement strand
GAAGGCTCAGGCGTTGGCGTGCGCGTTCACGAAAGGCTCGAGCACGGCAATCACCTTGTCTTGTTGGCCGCGCGGCAGCTTGGAAGCCTCCTCGAAGAGCTGCCCCATCTTACCTCCGGCGGTCACGGTCTTCCGCGGTCGAAGTTCGCCGAGCACCTCTTCGATAGTCACGCCGAGCGCCTTCGCCATCGGCAACAGGAACTCGGTCTTGCCGACCTTCCCGACACTTTCCCAATACATCACCGTCGTGTGGTTCGTGCCCACCTGGCGAGCAAGTTCGCGCACTGTCAGCTCGGCGTTGGTTCTAAGCTTCGTGAGGTGAGTCTCGGACTGTGGTTTATCGGGCAGCATGGTGGCACTATACACCTAGCCGGTAGAAAACGCTTGAAAGTGGTGGGTTATACCACCGGATTAAGAAAGTTCAATCCGACTTGACAGCCTCTTACAAAACCATGGCCAGACTCCCCGACGAACTCGTCCTCAGAATCAAATCCGAGCTACCGCTCGCCGAACTCTGCCGTGAATACGGCATCGAGTTGAAGGGCTCGGGCAAGAACCTCCTGGGCAAATGCCCGTTCCACGAAGACGACGAGCCGAGCTTCGCTGTCACGCCGAGCAAGAACCTCTGGAACTGCCTCGCAGGTTGCGGAGGTGGCGACAACATTAAGCTGGTGATGAGTGTTGAGAAAATGAGCTTCCGCCATGCCGCCGAAAAACTCGCCGCGAAACTCGGCATCGTCCCCGAAGCCGATACGGTGACGACACACACTGGCACAACGCACGAGATCCTCACGGATCCCGGCGACGGCCTGAGCGACGTGCGCCTGATGGGAATCGTGACCGACTTCTATCACGCGAGCTTCCTCAACCAGCCGCAAGCGATGGCCTACCTTCAAAAACGGAAATGCTTCCATCCGGAAGCCGCGAAGCGGTTCCGGATCGGCTACGCCAACCGGACGCTCGGCTACCGCGTGCCAAAAACGACCAAAGCGGGGCAGGACCTCAAGGATCGACTGACCAAGCTCGGCATCTACGGCGAGAAAGGCCACGAACACTTGAACGGTTCCGTCGTGTTCCCGGTCTTCGACCGAAACGGCAACGCCGTTCAGATGTATGGCCGCAAGGTCAACGACTACTTGAGGAAAGGAACACCGATGCACCTCTACTTGCAGCAACCCAAGCGCGGCATCTGGAACCGCGAAGGCATCGAAAAACAAGCCGAGTGGTTGCTCTGCGAGTCGATCCTCGATGCGCTCACGCTCTGGTGCCACGGCTTTAGAAACGTCACCACCGCCTTCGGCGTGAACGGCTTCAACCCTGATCTTTGGAAGCTCGCCGAAGAAGTAAAACCCACGCGAGTCGTGATCTGCTACGACAACGACGACTCGGGAAACAAAGCCGCCTCCGAGTTGAGCCAACGCCTCGCCGAAAAGGGCATCGGGACGCTCCGCGCCCGACTCCCCGACGGTTGCGACATCAACCGGCTCGCGGTGGAAAGCAGCAACGCTCAGAAAGCTTTAGCCGCCGCAGTCGAAGCATCGAAAACGCTCGTGACACTTGCAAAACAAACCACGCCGACACCGCATGAACCTTCATCTTTAGCTGCCCCAGAACTAGCTGCCGCGTCGGAGACGGAACAGAAGCGTGATCCGCCGAAAGCCGACAAATTCACCTTCGAGAAGAAAGGCGCGGACGAACTCCACGCGGTGCTTGGCGATCGCGCGTATCGCGTGCGCGGCCTCGCGAAAAACCTCAGCTATGAAACGATCAAGGTGCAGCTAAAGGTCGCCTTCGCCGACACGTTCCACCTCGACAACGGCCTCGACCTCTGCGCGTTCAAAGCCCGCGAGCACTTCGTTAAAGCCGCCGCCGCCGAAACCGACCTCCGCCCCGACATCCTCAAACGCGACCTCGGCCGCTTGCTCCTCGCGCTCGAGGAACTGCAGGAAGAGCACATCAGAAAAGCGACCGAACCACAATCCGCCGCCGCACCCAAGCTCGACGACGAGGAACGCGACGAAGCCACTGCCTTGCTCTCAGATCCGAACTTGCTCGACCGCTTGCTCGCCGACTTCGACCTCTGCGGCGTCGTTGGAGAAGACACCAACAAACTCGTCGGCTACCTCGCAGCCACCTCGCGTAAGTTCGAGAAGCCGCTCGGCGTCATCATCCAGAGTACCAGCGCCGCCGGAAAAACCACACTCATGGAAGCCATCCTCGCGATGATGCCCGACGAGGAGCGCGTCCAATACTCGGCGATGACCGGCCAAGCGCTGTTCTACCTGGGCGAAACCGACATCAAACACAAGATCCTCGCCATCGCCGAAGAGGAGGGCGCGGAACGCGCCACCTATGCGCTCAAGCTCCTCCAATCCGAGGGTGAACTAACCATCGCGAGCACCGGCAAAGACGCGACGACCGGACGGATGAAGACCGAAGAATACCACGTGACCGGCCCGGCCATGATCTTCTTCACCACGACCAATATCGAGATCGACGAGGAACTGCAGAACCGTTGCCTGACGCTCACCGTCGACGAAAGCCGCGAACAAACCCGCCGCATCCACCAGCTCCAACGCGAGGCTCGAACCCTCGAAGGCTTCGAGGGCAAGCGACGGCGTGCCGCCCTGCGCCGCGCGCACAAAAACGCGCAGCGGCTCTTGCGTCCCGTCGAAGTCATCAACCCCTTCGCCCCGCGCCTCACGTTCCCGGATGAGAACACGCGCCTTCGCCGCGATCAGGAAAAATACCTGACTCTGATCGACACCATCGCCTTCCTCCACCAATACCAGCGACCGATCAAAGAACGAGCCGGAAGGCCTTACGTCGAGGTGACCCTAACCGACATCGAAACCGCCAACCGGATCGCCGGTGAATGCTTCGGGCGCACGCTCGACGAGATGCCGCCGCAGACGCGGAGCTTCCTCGACCTGCTCTGGAAACACATCGAAACCACCGCCAAGGAAAAGAGCCTCGAACCCAGGCAAGTCCGGTTCAGCCAGCGTGACGCGCGCGAGGTCACCGGTTGGAGCCACTTCCAAGTGAAGAAACACATGGCACGCCTGGTCGAACTCGAATACGCGCTCGTCCACGGCGGAGGCCGCGGCCAGCTCTGGAAATACGAACTCGTCTACAAAGGCGAAGGCCAGCACGGCGGTGGCTTCGTGATGGGCTTGATCGACCCCGAGAACTTGGGCGACGATGGAAACCGGGAGCCCCAAAACGGCGAGTGGTTGCCCCCGGGTAGCCCCTTGGTCGCCCCCAAGTCGCGGGGCGGAAGCACCCCCGAAAACGCGCCCAAACCCCTGCAAATAAAGGCGTTGAACGGCTCCGCCGCCAAACCCGCCAAAAAGAAGGAGGCCACCCATGCCTAAAAAGGGAGATCGTAGCGAAAGGGAACCGCTCGGCGATCCCAACGACCCGCACGGCTGGCACGTCATCACCGAAGCGTTCTTCGAGTGGATGGCCGTCACCAACTACAGCCCGCGCACCACCCACAACCGGCGCAATTATTTAACCTACTTCATCCGCTGGGCGATGGAACGCGGCCTCAATCAACCTTGCGAAATAACCAAGGCCACGCTCGAGCGCTACCAACGTTACTTGCTCCACTACCGAAAGAAGAACGGCGAGCCGCTCAGCACACGAGGCCAACACTCGCGGCTGACGCCGCTGCGCGCGTTCTTCAAATGGACGACGCGCCAGAACCACACGCTTTACAACCCGGCGAGCGAACTCGATCTACCGCGCCTCGAGATGCGCTTGCCCAAACACATCCTCACCGAACCCGAAGCCGAGAAAGTAATGGGACAACCCGACCTCGGCGACCCGCTCGGCGTGCGAGATAGAGCAATGTTAGAAGTCTTTTACAGCACGGGGATGCGCCGCATGGAGTTGATGAACCTCGGCTTGCACGACATCGACGAGGAACGCGGAACCGTCATGATCCGCCAAGGCAAAGGAGCGAAAGACCGAATGACAGCCATCGGAGATCGAGCCATCAAATGGGTGCGCCGCTACCGCGACGACGTCCGCCCCGAACTCGTCAGAGAACCAGACCCAGGCACGCTCTTTTTAACCAACCTGTTCGAGCCGTTCACGCCGAACCGGCTCACCCAAATGGTGCGCGACTACATCAAAGCCGCCGACATCGCCAAAACCGGAAGCTGCCACTTGCTTCGGCACACTTGCGCCACCCTCATGCTCGAAAACGGAGCGGATACCAGGTTCATCCAGCAACAGCTTGGCCATGCCCGGCTCGATACCACTCAGATCTATACCCAGGTCTCGATCAGGAAGTTGAAGGAGATCCACACCGCCACCCACCCAGCGAAGTTGAGAGGCTAAAAGTCGAAAAGCCCAGACGGAAAAAACGAGCCGTGAAGGCGTGCCGACCGCTCTCGCGATCGCGCCTTCCCTTTTATTATTTAGCTGCTTAATTAGCTGCTGAGTGAACTCGGCATCTAAAATAAAAAGTAGCATCTACGCATGGCTCGTCGCCATGGTCGTAACGCTATGCTTCGGCGAAACATGCGTCGGGGCTTTTTTGGAAACGCCGGAAACCGCATCTGGGCAAATCGCGCTCTCCAACCCTGAATCCATCGGGGAAAACTACGATGCTTCGCGGTATGATGCGTCAGGCTACGCTGTTGCCCCAAGGACGGCACTGAACCGAACTTCAACCGGAAATTACACTAACTTGAGACCAGGCGATGCGGTGCAACTTCAGGGAACTCCACGGACTCTTGTTCAGGACGGTAGTGGCCGATATTGGCTACAGTCGGCAAATGGGAACCGAGTAACACCATCTGGTAGTTACGACTTCGTCACCCTTCCAAACGGGACAACGAGAGTGGCGAGGACAAATACGAACCCTGGATTTTCCACTCACTTAGGGCTGAGTGGTGGCGGCGAAGTCCGATATGCAGGTTCCATTCGTTTTTCCAACAACAGCTCTGGCCGACCGTCGCGCGGCGTCATCCGCGAATGGTCAAATAGTTCTGGGCATTATCAGCCAGCTGCTGGGGATGCTGCAAACGCAGGGCTCCCAACCAACCTGTTCCGCGCTTATGAATGAGGCGTTGAGAGTCCATTTGAATCATCTTCGTAGCATCGATCACGAAGAAGACGCGTTGGCATGGTTATTGGAAACCTTTCCGGCAAATGATCCTGAATTGGTCGGCAAAGTCATTGGAATTATCCCTCACTCATCGTGGAGCAAGCAAGCTCAGTTGACCCTAGCCAAGTCATATTTGCCTGCTGGCTTTCCTGCGCCGGTAGATCGTTTTGTTGATTGCTTCGCGTCGTTCATGGCAATCCCAAGGCTATGTCGTGTTTTGTCCGAGATCGCGGAGGGGGACGTTGAATACGCCAAGATGCTTCGATATCACGCAAGACCGGTGCTAACCAAGTATTGCGACTCTCCGCGTTCCGTCGAAGCGGTCGAGGAACTGTTGCAAAAGCTGGACGCTCGTATTTCATGACGAAACGGAGTCGCGAGATCACCGGGCAACTGTCACTACGACTCCTGTGCGCCTTGTTGCTTTTTGCGACATGGAGCAAGTCGGAGGAAGTCCTCGGCCGGTTTTAATGCCCCAAAGACGACAGATGACTTCCTCCGACTTGCTGACAATCTGGACGTATCGACCGCTCGCAATGGTGCCGTGTTCTATTCGGGAGGAGGAAATCGAGAACTTGCAGAAGCTTTCGCACGACAAAATGGGAGGACGAC
>CALGJQ010000067.1 GCA_937928545.1 uncultured Verrucomicrobiales bacterium | reverse complement strand
GTCGGCAATGCTGCAATTGCGGCCGAATTTAAAGAAATCACTGAGTTGATGGAAGAAGGCCACGGTATTTCCGGTCCGCTCGGCTCATGCGGATACTTCCCGCCCATGCTCGTCAATATGGTCAGAATCGGTGAGGAATCTGGTCGTCTCGACGAGATGCTTCGACATGTCTCCGAGCACTACGACCAGGAAATCAGCTACACCATTAAGAAGATGACGGATGCGATTGGCCCGCTTCTGATCGTCTCCCTGACCGGCGTCGTCGGCTTCTTCGCCTTGGCGATCTATTTGCCCATGTGGGATATGACCAAGATGGCGAGTAAAGAGAAATAAAGCCCCACCCCTCATCTCTATGAATTTACCTGACCTAATGGAACTCGCGGTGACCCGCCGAGTTTCCGACGTGCACCTGGCCCCAGATCGCAGCCCCGCCTTTCGAGTCGACGGAGCGCTCCGTGCTTTGAATGAAGAATACGACTCTCTCAGCCCCGAGGAATGTGAGGAAGTCATCTTTAGCATGCTGAATGAGAAGCAGATGAAGGCGCTCGATGAGAAACTCGAGATCGATATGAGTCACTCACTTGATCTTCCCAGTGGGCGCACTCGTTTCCGTGTCAATATCCACCGCCAGCAACGGGGCCTCGCGGCGGTTTTCCGTATCATCTCCAGTGTCATCCCGACGCCTGAACAGCTCACGATGGAGGAGTCAATCTACCGCTTCTCCAAGGTCCCACGTGGTCTGGTCCTTTTCACCGGAGCGACCGGAACTGGGAAATCGACGACGATGGCGTGCCTGATCAACCTGATCAACGAGCGCAGCCCAAAGCATATCCTCACAGTTGAGGACCCGATCGAGTACACTTATGAGGAAAAGAAATCCTGTATTACCCAGCGTGAACTGGGCATGCACACCCACGGTTTCGGCCCTGCACTGAAGTCAGCCCTCCGTGATGACCCGGATGTCATCCTGGTGGGTGAGATGCGTGACTTGGAAACGATCCACCTCGCCTTGACCGCGAGTGAGACAGGGCACCTCGTTTTTTCTACCTTGCACACCAGTGACACCTCACAAACGGTTGACCGTATTATTGACGTCTTCCCTTCGTCGCAACAAGCCTTGGTGCGTTCCCAGCTGGCCTCGGTTCTTCAAGGCATCGTGACCCAGGTGCTCCTGCCGCTCGCCTCCGGGACCGGCCGGATCGCCGCTCGCGAGATCTTGTTAGCGACTCCTGCGGTGCGGACCATGATCCGAGAAGGGAACTCGCACCAACTTTACAACTCACTGACCGGAGGGATCAACGTCGGCATGTGTCCGCTCGAGCTCTCTCTCGCTGCTAAAGTGCGGCAGGGGCTGATTACCGAAGAAGTGGCCCTAGGTCAGGCCAATCGGCCCACCATGCTGAACGACTACCTCAAGGCCACAAATTTTTCCTTCTCGGTTCCTGGCCTCGCGGTTGCTAAGCCCGAGGAGATCGAAAGCGAAGAGCAAGATCTCTAATTCGCCACCACCACGGCGGCTTGAAGGTGTCCTGCGAAGCGGGAATGGCTGCGTTGCTGGAACTGGTCATCCCTTTGTGGGGCGAGAGATTATAAAAAGAACTGGAGTCTCGTGATCTAGGATAAGGAGGGAGCCGTTAATCAGGTTGTTTCAGCGGCTTCATTCGGGGTCTAAGTGGTTTTCTTGCAGTTTTTTAGGGTCATGACCTCTCCAAACACCAAAAAAAGCGGAGGGCTGAAGTCGTGAATTTCCGTCGCTGCGACAGCTGAGAAATGTAGATACCTACAATGAAAAAAGAGAGTCTCGCGACGGCGCGCTTAGACTTCTTTGGTGATAAAATATTCATTTTTTTAGAAAAACATTGGTAACTACTTGACGTTCAACTTTTTTTAAATTAAAAATCCGACGTTGTTGGGATTCAAAGCATCCGAATAATAAATAAACCGAAAAGAAAATTCTCCTTAGAGTTGGCGGCTCAGTTTCACCGGCTCGAAAAAACAACAACAACAAAACAAAAACCGAATATGAAAACTAATACCAAAGTAACTACACAAGCAAAGAAGAAGAAGAATGGATTCACCTTGATTGAGGTTATCGCCGTTCTCGTGCTTCTCGGAATCCTCGCTGCTGTCGCAGTACCAAAATACGTCGATATGTCTGCATCTGCTAAAGAGCGTGCAATTGATGGTGCGATCTCTGAGCTAAATGGCCGTGAAGCATTGACATGGGGTAAGGATGTTATCTCGACATACGTTGACGATGCAGCAACCTTCGCCGCTGTTGATAAAGTTCTTGGTGGTGAATATGATGTCTCAGGTTTAGACGCAACTGGTGGGAACATTATCTTCCAGGGGACAACCGTCGCCCTGACCCGCACAGCCTCGACTGCGGATTCTCCAGGAAGCTGGACACGATAGTCACCCTTCTGAGTATCTAATTTAATCCGGGCCGAACTCACAATGGGAACTATCCCGTGAGTTCGGCCCTTTTCAATTTCCGCCCAGAGAGGATCCCACAAAATGACAGCCTTGAAATCACCCACCACTCGCCGACGCAATGGATTCACTTTGATCGAGGTCATAGCTATCCTCGTCTTGCTTGGAGTTTTGGTGGCGGGTGTGAGGAGCGTTCTCCCTGCCTCCAATGTTGCTTTAGCAGCGGAAGTCGATCGCCTAGGCTCTCATATCACCTACGCCCAAGTTCAAGCCCAAACTGACATTTATCAATGGCGCTTAATTTTCACCGACGCCTCTACCTATGAGCTTGGACCAATCATTCTTCCCGGAGCTGGGTTCACGCCTCGCCCCATTCCTGGGGGTGCCCCTACTCAAGGCGTTTTGGCAGATGGGGTCACAACGACTGCGGGGACTGTCATTCGCTTCGATTCTTGGGGAAGGCCCATGGACGATAATGGAAACCTTCTCAGCGCACACCAAACGATTACCCTGACCCAAGGAGGGCAAAGTCTAAGCCTTACCATTTTAGCAGAAACCGGATTAGTCCAATGAAACCGAACATTTGCAAATCTCAGCCGGCATCCTTCCGCGGCCGAAATGGCTTCAGTCTCATCGAAGTGATTGGCGCTCTCGTCCTAATTTCGATTTTAATCGTGATGTTACTCCCTCTGATGGGCTCTGGTCTTAAAGGCAGTCGACATGCCTTACTAAAGATGCCGGCAACCCACAATCTCCGGACCGAGATGGATGCGATCTGGCATCTTTACAATACGACTCGTCCCATCGATCTGCCCGCCTTGCATACAACGATCACGAATGGCGCTGCTTCAAATTCGGCGTCTTACAATCTAGACTACATCGGTTGGGTCAACTTCGACTCTGCTGGAGTGGAGTCCACACCTAGCTCAGGAACAGGATCGGTCTTAAAGGTCACCTTAGCCAGTAATAGTGGCGAAAAACTCACTGCTTTCTTCTTTCCCACACCGACAAGCTAATGAAACTTCAGAATAATCAGAGGAAGCGAGGCACCGGCTTCACCCTTATTGAGGTGACCGCAGTATTAGTCCTGAGTGGGATAGCTGCGATAGTCGCGGCAATGCTGATCGAGACGATGTTCAAGGTATCCATCGGCAACTACAGCGCTGTGAGTGACTCTCAAAAAATACAAGTCGCGATGAATCGCCTGGTCAAGGAGCTGACCTATGCGGAAGCTGGTAGTGTCATTCTCACAAATAGTCGCACCATTCAGTGGAAATCTGACCATCCCGACCGCTTAGACGAGACAACGACCGTGACATGGGACGGTCAGACCGGTTCCAACCTCAACTTTACAAAGGCGGGCTTTCAACCCGCAGTTTTATTGGGCAAGGTCGGCGGCTTCACAGTCTCCAAAACAGCAGAGTCGATCACCCTAACGATGCAATCAGAGCGAAGTATGGGGGTTGCGCACACGATGACGATCCATCCTCGCTACAATCCATAGCGAAGCGAAGATGCCCCGCTTGGCTTCGATATTTTTAAAAAAACAAGTAATTTGGAGAGGGCGAACTTTCTCACCTCGCTTGTTCCCCTCATTCAAAATGAAAGTAATTTCCATGCGAATAGCACTGCGTAAAAAGAAAAATGGCTTCACCTTGATCGAGGTGATTGCGGTCCTCACCCTACTAGGGATTGTGGCTGCCATCGCGATCCCCAAATATGTAGGTATACAGGACGTCGCAAATGACCGGGCCGTTGATGCCGGTATTGCTGAATTAAACGCCCGCGAAATGTTTACGTGGGCCAAAGAAAAAGTTTCTTCGGCCGGCTGGCAGAGTGACAGCATAACCCATGGTTTAGTGGACCGAGCGATTGGACCTCATTACGCCTTTCCTGAAGGTGCGTCAGTGACTGGGGGACGCCTTGTTTTTCAAGAAAGAACGGGGGTTCCGTTGACTCGCACAGCCTCGACTACCAGCGCATCAGGAAGCTGGACTCGGGAATGAACTCGTCCTATTTCTGCGAATCACCTGCTAGCAAAGCTCATGGCGGGTCTTCCCTCGAGGAGCTCGACCCTTTTGGAAGTCCCTCGGAATAGGGGACTGACGATACTTCTGATTTCAAATCGCCGGCAGCGCGGATGAGCTACTGGTTCAGACCCTAAGTCCCATCTGTAAGCTGTTTGGCTGCCGCTAGGGACATCGATACAATCACCAAGCCACACCTTGAAACGAGAGTCAATGTACGGGTGTTCGGTTAAACATCCTCCTTCCCGATGGCGCCTCAGTTCACGAAGATGACATCTAAGTTTTTAAAACGTTCAATAAAAATTCATTTTTTTCTAAAAAAGTCTGTAATAAGCTGATGGTCAATGTTAAGACTTCCTAGCAGTTAGCCCTCTGCAAGCAAAAACACCCATATGAAAACTAACAAAAATATCACTGCGGTCCGCCGATCTAAGAGCGCTCGAAAGGGCGCGGCTCTAGTCAGTGTAGTAGGAACAATCGTCGTTGTAGGCGTCGTGGGGGCCTCAGTGGTCTCTCTTACGAGCAGCTCGACCCAGAGTCACCTCACCGCTAACGCCGGATCTCGTGCTTACTATCTAGCCGAATCTGGATTAAATTTTGCTCAAACCGCTTATCAAAATGAAGGCTGGCAGCACGGACGTGAACGCACCCTGAGCCTCGAGGGAGGGGAGACGGTAGATATCGTTCGTGTCGCTGAAACATTCTGGGCTACCTCCGTAGTGGATGAAGGGACAGCAAAGGAGGCTCGTGCTCGTGTCCCGATGCCAGTCGGCTTAACCCCGCTTCCACCTCCTATCCCGGGAGGGCCTCTCAACTGGCAAACGCCCGTTCCCAATGACGGTTTTGTTATCTTTGGCGATGAATCGCTTACGATCACAAGCAGCATGAACGTTGAGGGAGATGTTGCGGTCATTAATGACAAAAATATTTCGATCTACGGAGACGTGGAAGGAGACATCCTCTCTCGTGACATCAGTCTTGGTCATCGCTACGCCGATGTGGTCGGAGACACCTTCGCTTCGGACGATGTGAGGGTCTACTATGGAAGAATTGCGGGTGATATTCACGCCAATGACGTCATTGATCTTCAAACTCCATATACCGAAGTCACCGACGGCTGGCTTTTTGCTAATGGTAATATTTACGTAAGGGGCCGGGCTCAGGTGCGCGGACACATTCATTCGTTTGAAGGAAACGTTACACTCTCTAGTTATTCGGTTGTGGGCACTTCCTCAGAGCCTGTCGAGATTCGTGCCACCGGTAATATTAAGGTCGAAGGATCTGCCTGTGTCTTCGGTAACCTCTATGCTGGAGGAAGTATTTCGGGTAATGGATACGTTGAGGGTGATGCCTATGCCGGTGGCTCCATCAATCTTACTGGCTCACACAGTGGGAATTCATATCCGAATTCTGCGAGCTATCTTAAAGAGCCCGTTGCTCCTGACCTTAGTAGGCTGCAAGGTCTTGCGCTTCCCGCGCCAAAATCGTTCAACCCCGGTGGATATGACGTCGTCATTGGATACTATACGGCAGTCTCAATAGACCCGGGCACTTACTGCAATCTCTATTCAGGGTGGGACGCAGGTGGAGCTTGCCTCTATCTAAAAACCGCTGCAAACGGAGATGGAAATTACTACCTGAATTCCATCGATCTAGGGAGGAACATGAACCTCTTTCTTGATCTTTCTGGTAGCCACGACATCAAAATCTTTGTGAAAAACAATATCGAGGTCGCTAAGGATATGAATACCTACGTGTCGTCAGATGGACAAAACTACAGTCTGATTACCAGCTCCTCAACCGATCCCGAACTCGCCAAAAGAGTCCATTGGGAATCTCATTGCGATTTCATCATCGATCGGAACAAGTGGTTCGGCTCGGTTTACACACCCTACGGAATCACCAAAGTTGACTCATACAGTCAGTTGATCGGTTCATACTACAGTGGTGGCGGACATAACCTAAAGGGCGGCAGCGCCACCTACCAAAAGTCAAATCATCTCACTGGAAACTAGAGCAGCGAGTGAGCTGGCGGGGGATTTAGGGGGGGGTGACCGATCCGGTCGTCAAACAATGTCTTCGCTAGCGTTTACTCCTCTTCTATCTTCAAAGTGCTTAAGAAATCTTAATTAAAATCGTTGATTCATTAGGGGGAATCATTTAGCATCGACGAATGGTGATGAAAGTTCAGCGCAATTTTGTTTTTCAACATTTTCTGCTTCTGATTTCGGTTGGAGCTTGCCCCAGCCTCCACGCGCAATTGGAGACGAATTCATCCGATTCATTCGGACATAGCGTTACACCGATCCCTTACAATTTGAGGGATATCCCTGAAGGAGGACTTGGATTTCTCTTGGGGATTAGTGACGAAGACGATGCCGTGGCTAGCGTCGCTATTGGATTCGACTTTGAATTTTACGGTCAAACCTACAGTGAAGTCGAAGTGTCCACCAATGGGTATATTAGCTTTACCATCGACGGACCGGACGGCTGCTGCGGGGAGCCTATACCCACATTCGGACAAGAGCTGGACCATTTTATCGCAGGTTACTGGACGGACCTTAATCCGAATTCACTTTCGGGAACAGGAGGAGGAGAAATTTACCGGCAAACAAGTGGCCCTGTGGGGCAGCGAGAGTTCATTGTAGGGTTCTATGATGTGGCCGATGCTGACAACCCAAGTACATCGGTAAACACCTTTGAGATTATTCTGCATGAGTCCACCAACGACATCGAACTCCAATTTGCTCAGCTCCAATATGATTCCGTCGAAGATGTATCCGTCGGGATCGAAAATAGTGATGGATCGGATGGAATCCAGCTCCTTGCCTTGAATTCAAGCTCCTCAGGCTTCTCCAATGGCGATATTGTGGTTCAATCTCAAGGGGTTGTGATCACCATTCCGGAACCTTCGACTCTTCTGCTAGCCAACTTTGCCTTATTTTTTCTAGTTCGACGGAGTAGATAGGGGCCTCCGAATCCCCATTTAAAAGGATCGGGTAGGATGCACTTGTTTTCTGAGCCGATGGCTTCGTTGCCGAATTCTCGGGATGTTCCCCTCGGAATAATTAATAAACCTGAAAATCTTATTTAACCGAAGTGCCGAGAAGGATAGAATTTAGAAAATATGGAAGATTACTCTACCCTCCCTATCTGGCCCTACATCGCATTTGTGATTGGCGCGGTTATTGGCTCATTTCTCAATGTCGTGATTTACCGAGTGCCACTGGATCTGGGGGTTTCCGACCCGAAGCGTTCGTTTTGTCCACATTGTAAGAAGGACATCCCTTGGTATCGGAATCTTCCAATTTTGACCTGGTTGCTGCAGCGGGGGAAGTGTGCGGAATGCCACGCTCCGATTGCTTTCCGTTATTTCTTCGTCGAAGCGCTTACGGCTGGTTTGTTTGTGGCGGCGTGGATGCTAATGCCGGTTCCTTATCCCGCGGCTTTCTTCGTGATGGCGCTGTGTGTCTTGCTGGTCGTGATTTCCTTTATCGATGCCGAGCACATGATTATTCCGATGAAGTTCGTCTTCGCGGGGATCTTAATCGGGCTGATCGGCGCGGTGCTGGCTCCGGCTTTGATTTTCATTGGCTCTCCCGTGCCCGCGCTGCCCAGTTGGGCCGGCGGGGGGCAGTCCCTGCTGGGGCTGGTGGTCGGTTGGGTCGGGCTGGGGTTGGTGGTCTTATTGGGGAAGTTTTTCTTCGGAGAACGTCGGATGGAATTTGAGGAGGAGGCTGAAATTTGGCGTTTGCGGGAGCCGGAAACAGATCAAGAGGAGCTGCGCTTTGTGGTCGGTGAGGAAGAGATCGACTGGAGTGATGTCTTCTATCGGAAGAAGGATCGGATCGAGATTGACGGCCCAGAAATCTTCTTGAATGGAAAGAAAACAGCGAGCGAGCGGGTTGTGATCCTGAGCGATCGGATTGTGATCAATGAAAAAGAGCACATGATTGCCAAGATAGAGAGCTTAGAGGGGAAGGCGGCACAAGTGGTCATTCCGCGAGAGGCGATGGGAGGAGGAGATCCTCCCTTGCTGGGGATGCTTGGAGCCTTTTTGGGGTGGCAAGCGGTGCTTTTCACTCTCTTCACTGCAGGTGTTTATGCTTTGGTAGCGGCGTTTTTGGGGCGGGTCGGCTTCGGTCGGCCGCTGCCTTTTGGACCATTCTTGGCCCTGGGAGGTCTCACTTGGGTGCTAGGAGGCTGGCGCTTGTGGGAGATGTATCTCGTCTATGCGGGCCTGCGATAGGAGGGGAAAAAAAACACCGTTAAAAAACGGTGTTTGAAATGGTCGGGGCGACAGGATTCGAACCTGCGACCTCTTCACCCCCAGTGAAGCGCGCTACCAAGCTGCGCTACGCCCCGACACTTTGCCTTTCAGCGGGCGCGTTTTGCCAGAGATGGTGATTTTGGCAAGAAGTTTTCGTGTCCTTGAGAGATTTGCCGTGAGGTGGGGTAGATGGTTTGCATTTTCGACGGAGTGAGGACATGTTCCTCGGGAAGGAATGCCAGCTGGGAGAAATACATGGAGCTTGGAAGAGCTTGTCGATTTTGAGGTGGCAGTGCAGCAATCTCCTGCGGTTGATGCGGAAGTGGGAAGGCTGATCCGAAGTGAGCTGCGGGAGGGAGAGTTATCGGATTTATCGAAACGCCGCTGGGGATTTAAGGAATGGCTCCGATCAAAGAAACGAGGGAGCGGGGCGAAGGTGGTTTCGGTAACTCGTCTGGGTGCTTTGGCGCTCTTGATTGGGACCTTTTTGCTGGGTGTCGGAGTGATTCGCGGCTTGGTCACGGAAGTGAAAGGTGAGGGGGCTTTGAACATTTGGGTGATGTTGGCCGGGACGATCGGGATTCAATGGGTAATTTTGATCGCTGGTTTGATGACTTTCTTACTCGCGCGCTATTGGATTGGGGGATTGGGTTGGGTGAAGGAGATTGTTTCGTCACTGGTGCGCCGATGCGCGGGGAAAGTGAGTCCTGATACGTGGAAGTCTTTGATTCAGGGAAAGGGGCGTCAGCCATCGGCTCTGGGGTGGCGGCTGACAAGGATGCTGCAAGTAGGAGGGGTGGGGTTTAACCTAGGATTAATTGCGGGGCTGTTTGGCCTCCTTTGGTTTACAGAGATCAATTTTTATTGGGAGTCGAGCTTGTCGCAATTTGGAGGCGATAGCCTCGGGAAGGTGACCCGCTTTTTGGCGGCGGCTTGGGGTGGCGAGGGCCTTACTGATGGTCAAATTGTTGGTTTGAAAGATGTCTCGGGAGAGACAGGTGATGAAAACTGGACCGCTTTTTTCAACTTCATCTTTCTCGCGCTTTTGGTGTGGGGATTGGTTCCTCGCCTCCTGTTGTGGTTGATGGCGATTTGGAAGGAACGTGGTGTTTTAAAGGGGCTCGAGTTTCAGGATTTGGAGCATCGTAAGCTTTGGCGAGAGTTAAGCCGAGTGGAGCGTGCGGTGAGTATGGAGGGAATGAAGGATGGGGTGGTGCTTCTTGATGTGGGGGGGCTGGGGCTGGACGTTGGCGAGTTGCGACCTTTTTTACTTCAGAATCTGCGTGTGAATCCTGAGAAATCATTTTCGGTAGGGGTTCTGGATGCCGGAGAAGAACGTGAAGCTTGGGAGGCGATGAAAGCGGCTCCTTGCGGGGTGGTGTTGTTGGTGGAGGGATGGAGTCTTTCACCGAAGCAAATGGTGGCTTTGATTGAGAGGATCCGGAAAGAAGCGGGTGGGGAAACGGTTTTGAGAGTTTTGGTTTTGGGTGATGGAGTGGCGGCACCGAGTGAGGATGACTTTGGGACTTGGCAGGAATTTATCGATGGGCTGCGTGATCCGCGGCTGGAATGTGTTGCTTATAAAGGATGAACGAATGGGTTACAGATGCGCCGACTTTTGCGGTGGTTGGAAAAATTAACATGGGGAAGTCATCGGTTCTCTCCACGCTTTTGGAGATCGATGACGATCGCTTGATTCGAGTGAGTAGCACGCCGGGCGAGACGACGCAGTGCCAGGCGCTGCCATTGACTTTTGACGACAAGGAGATGATCCGCTTTGTCGATACGCCGGGATTTTCGAGAGCCTTGGAGGCGATGCGAGCGATTCAGGATATGCATGGAGAGGGGACTCCGAATTTAGCGACCGTGAAACAATTCGTGGTGGAGCAGCTGGAGAAGGGGGAATTTGAGGATGAGGCACGTTTGTTGGAGCCGATTGTAGAGGGGGCGGGAGTGCTTTACGTGATTGATCCTTCGAAGCCACTTCGAGACGCTTTCGTCGCGGAGATGGAGATCATTCGTTGGACCGGGACTCCTCGGATGGCTTTGCTGAATGAACGCAGCGAGCATCCTGAGAGGACGAAGGAGTGGAGGAGTCGATTGGGGAGCTATTTTAATTTGGTGCGGACTTTTAATGCGCATCATGCTCGTTTCGAGGAACGTCGGAGCTTGTTGAAATCACTTTTGGAAATCGATGAGGTGAACAAAACCCGAATTGAAGAAACAATCCGTTTGATCGATACCGAGTGGGAGCAGCGCCGGGAAGAGAGCGCTGAGGCGATCATGGAGTTTTTATCGAAGGCCTTGAAGCATCGGGAAAGTGAAAAAATTGATGAGAAGGAGGAAGAGCTGGAGCATCGTAAAGAGCGGGCCAAGGAAGCTCTGAAGAAGCGTTACTACGGGGCGATCGCAAAGCTTGAGGAGAAGACTTACAGTAAGCTATTAAAGCTCTATCGTCATAAGCTCCTAAAAGTGGAAGTGGCGGAGGAGAAATTCCATGGGGTGGATTTGAGTTCTGAGGAAACCTGGCAAAAATGGGGGCTTTCAAGACAACAATTGGCGATTGCGGGCGGAATCGCCGGCGGGGCCGCGGGAGCAGCGGTTGATATCGGAAGTGCGGGCTTGACCCATGGCTTGGGGACTTTGTTTGGTGCTTTAACGGGAGCGGGAGGGGCTTTTTTCAAAGGAGATAGTCTTCCCGAGCTCAAAATCTCGGCTCAAGGAGTTAGTTTTGACGGGCAGAGCCACAAAGCTCTCGTGATGGGACCACCGGAGAGTGATAATTTCGCTTGGATTCTTTTGGATCGAGTGTTGCACCACTACGAGGAAATCGTGATCCGTTCGCATGGGCGTCGTGATCAGGAACTCATTGACGGTGAGGGAGATGGCTGGGTTCGGCGATTCCCCCGTGAGCGTCGCTCGATCATGCAGAAGTGGATCATTTCTCAGCTGAAAGGGGCCGAGAGGAGCTTTGACCCGGAGGTATTTCGGGAAGTGGTCGTGATTCTTGAGGAGGTGGAAGCTGGCTAAAGGCTGGTCAGATTCGAATTATTCCGGTAAATTTTAACTTCGTTGATGAATTTTTTACGATGGCTCACGTCCAAACAACTGATGGCGCCAGCTGGGGCCTCTCCCGATGCTGGGTCTAGTGAGCAGGAAATCCCTGATCAAGAGCTCATTGAAGCATGTCAGAAGGGAGATACCCGAGCTTTCGAGACTCTCGTGACACGCCATCGTGGAAAGGTTTATGCAATGGTTCAAAATATGATTAAAAATGAGGCCGACGCCTGGGATTTGTCTCAGGAGGTCTTTTTGAAGGTTTGGAAAGCGCTTCCAAAGTTTGAAGCGCGTGCCAAATTTTCAACTTGGTTGTATCGAATCACTCATAACGTAGTCTACGACTGGTTGAGGAAACGTAAAATTGACTCCGCCGGTGAGCTGGATGATGGTGTGTTAAGCCAAGCTGACATTGCGGCTGGATCAAAAACCAGTCCATCAATGACTCTGAGACCAGATCATGCTCTGGCTAATTCCGAACTGGGGGAGCGTATCAACGCCGCCCTCGCAACTTTAAACGCAGAACATCGTGAAACGATCCTCCTGAGAGAAGTCCAAGGCTTCGATTATAAGGAGATCGCAAAAGTGATGGACTGCTCCTTGGGGACGGTAATGAGCCGTCTCTACTATGCCCGTAAAAAACTCCAATCCCTATTAAGTGATGAAAAAAGAAACGACTGAGGAACTCTTTGTAAAGTGGACCGATGGTGTGTTGTCTTCTGATGAGAAGCTGCAACTTGACACCCTCAGGGAAAACGACCCTCAAATCAAAGCCGATCTCGAGGCCATGAAGAATCTCGCGCAGTCTGTTAAGGACGAAGTCCCTTCTTCCGTAGAACCGCCATACGGTGATTTTTTCAACAGCCAATTGATGCGAAAGATTGATCTTGAAGTTAAGTCGCAGCATCCAGCCAAAAAGGCGGAGCGTTGGTGGCAGTCTTTGCGTTGGGCTTGGGCTCCAGCTGGTGCTTTAGCTCTCGTTCTCTCTTTCTTTGCTGGCCATAAAGTTTCACGGACCACAGATGGACTAGTTTCAGCTGAGGCCTCGAAGACTGATTCTGTTGCCGGTTTGCCGACCGTCTACTTTACGGGTAAAGCTTTGAATGCTGAGGTCATCTCCGATGAGGATGGTCAAGTTTCAGCGATTGTTGTGAATGGCCTGTCCGCCATTCGTGATGACATTGATTTTGTCACAGTATCGACAAGTGAAGATCTCCCAAATGCTTATACAAGCTCTGAAGCCCGTCGTTTCCAGTAAGTTTAAAAATGAAAATCCTCCACATTCTCACAATTCTCTCGCTCTTAGTGACTCGCCTGTCTGCTGGTGATCCAGGGATGGAAGCGATTGGATCAATGAGTGTGAAGTTGATTTTTGCGACGAATGGGAATCCGAGTATCGCCGGGAGCTTGGCGAAGGAAGTTGATGCCAATGACATCAAGCAGCTTAAGGCGATTAAGGAATTAGAATTTAGCGACTACCGATTGCTGGGAACTGATACTCCGAATATTCTCAAGGGCTATGAAAGCTGGGCCACTCCACTTAGGCCCTCAAAAGAAATTTTGGTGAGCTTCCAACCCATTAAAAGGACTGACGCGGGTAAGGTTCAAATGGTGCTCGAATACTGGCAAAGTAAGCGTAAAATTTTCAGTACTAATCCATTACTGACAAAAGGGAAGACTCTCTATCTTCTCGGCCCAGAATGGCGGAAAGGTCGCCTTATTTTGGCAGTCCAGATCGAAGATTTAAAAAATTAATGAAGGTCTCATTCATCGCCTTAGTGGCATTGATCTGCACTGTTTCCGTTTCAACAGCAGAGATGGCATTCAAGTCCAAGCTGGTTGAGATCCAAGTTGGGCACGATCAAAACGAAGTGACTGGTGAATTCCCCTTTGAAATTAAGGGGAGTGATGAAACGATCCTATCTTATGACGCTCTGTGCACTTGTTTGGCAGGGAGGGTGGAGCCTCTTTTGCCCGATCGGTCGGCGAAGCTTCATTGGAAGCCTGGTGAAAAAGGCGTCATTAAAGCTCGATTTGACACCTCGAAATTTGTGGGGACAGTCGATAAAGCGATTGAACTTAAATTGAAAGGTCACGAGCCGATTCACTTAACTGTTCGGGTTCACATTCCTCAGTTACTAGAACTCAGTCCGAGCACCTTGAAGTGGGATAAGGATGGGCCTGCTGAAGAAAAGGTGATTAAAATTAAGGTGAATCATAGTGAGCCAATTATGATCACTTCTCATTCAGCCACTAATGAG
The DNA here is from genome assembly GCA_937928545.1 of uncultured Verrucomicrobiales bacterium. Lineage (GTDB taxonomy): Bacteria > Verrucomicrobiota > Verrucomicrobiia > Verrucomicrobiales > Akkermansiaceae > SW10. The sequence continues at coordinate 42,065 of CALGJQ010000067.1, read as the reverse complement.
AAAGCTTATCCATACGAAGTGAAGACCCTCAAGGAGGGGTGGGAGTATGAGGTGCGAGTGAAACCGGCTGCTACTAACGAGACTGGGATGGGTATGATTTCACTGCGCACTGATTGTAAGGTGCCGAAATTTAAAAGGGCAATCGTCTACGTGACGACTCGGCCAAAGTTGAAGACCTCAACAAAGACTGGAGCTGTGAAATGAGGCGATGGCTTTATTCGATTTTCGGCCTAGTGGGGCTGAGTTGTCTTATGTCCTTTGCGACGTGGAAAATTGTAGGGCCACCTGATCGGTCCGTGGCCTGTGATCAAAGCACTCTAGATGAGCACTTCGTTTGTCTTTCTGTGGTGAGGGAGTGGAAAGCTGAGGAGATCCTTTGGGTTGATGCTCGTCCGCGAGAGGACTGGAAAAGGAATGGCCTAAGTGATGCCGTTCTTCTTAATGATCAGGAAGATTGGTTAGATCTCGAGCCTGAGTTCATGATGAAAATGCTGACCGAAGCGAAGCCGAAGGTGGTCGTTTACTGCAATCAAGCGGGCTGTGGCTCATCGAAATACGTTGCCACGCAATTGCGTGAGCGTCATTCCGAGGCGCTTGGCTTCGAGGTTTATGTCCTTGAAGGAGGGATCAAGGCTTTGGCCGCAGAAGGCCTCCAATAAGATGGGCCTCTCTTACAGGCTCCAGTTAATGGCCTCAATACGGATGACCTGAAGGAATGGACGTTTAGGGTCCGATTCGGTGTCCCAGGTGACGCTGACAGTAGCTGGGATTCTTTTTCTCGTCTTGGCCATCTTGGAGAGCTGTTTGAAAGGCTCCGATTCCTTACTAAGGTAAGCAGTGGCAATCGGTTTTGCTGAGGCCGCGATATTGGTGTAGAAAGTCACCTTAGCCATGGTCGCGGCTTTTGGAATGTCATCAAAGCAGTAGGCAGAAAATTCGACAATGCTGCTGAAGGTTCCAGTCCCTTCTTTCTTCTCAGAGTGGAAGGCTTTTATTGGCTCTTCGTATAAATCTAAGAATGGGTCAGTATGTATCTTTGGTGCATCTTCTTCAGAGTAGCTAACTGTGCGCAACAAAACGATCCTAGATCGATCACCCTCTGTTTGCTCGAATGGAACCGAAAAAAAAACTTCAAACGAACGATCTCCATCTCTCTCTCTCACCGTAAGAATCGACGGTTCCAAATTTTTTGGGAATCGTTTGCCAAGGCTCGATGCGGCAAGGACTTCATCGCTTCGATCACTTTTCGTTATAAGTGGTTTGCGTTCCTCAAAGGTTTGAGCAACGAGAAATCTTTTTAGTACCTCCTGAGCCTCTTTGATTGCTACAGTCCTCATTTTAACAGAATCAGCATCTGAAGGAGGAGCTTTCTTGGTGAGATCAGGAAGCTCAGTGGAAACCTCGCCCGGCTTTTTGACATCTTGTGGGTCGTGCTCCAATGGCTCCAGTTTAGCAGGGCTGACAGAAATAGGCTCTTCCTCGGGTGCAATGACTGTTTCTGAAATAGGGGTAGCTTCGATTTCTTCTTCTGGTGGGAGAATGGTTGGAACTGGCTCAGGAGTTGTTTGTGTAATTGAGCTAGGTTCCTGTTCTTTGGGAGTTTTGTCTCCAAAATCCAAAATCCCCATTAAATCTAGGATAAGATAAACGACGGCTGCAGCAAGAAGAAGGAAGAGAGCGGGGAAGAGAAGAGTAGGCCAGATTTTACGCCGCTTGTGTTTAGTTCGAGGCGCTGGTTCCATATCAACAGGTGCAGCCCTAGCAGGAGTCGGTTCTGCTTGAGTATTGACGGCCTGTTTATGGGGTGGCTGTCCTGGAGGACGCTCAGATGGAATCTCTGCTTCAGTTTGAGCTTCATACGTCTGAACTGGAGGAGCTTGTTGTTGCGGATAGTCTTGTGGAGCTGGAGCTTGGGCAACCGGATTTGCAGGAACTTGTTGAGGGGCAACAGGAACTGGATGAGGTGCCGTGATAGCCGCTTGGCAATGGGGACAGGGTCCAGTGACTCCGGCTAGATTGGCAGGTACAGTTAAGCCTGTGTTGCAGCTCGGACAAGCGAACTGAATAGTTTCGTTTTGTGACATCAGGGGTTATCGGGGATTTGTTAGGCTAGCTTAGGGATTTAAAAACGGGAAGTCAATCGACAACCCACAGAGAAGTGACAAGAAATGAAATTTTCCCTACGGTTTTGCCATGGGAAAACTTTTCTGGTTCGTGATGGACTCGGTAGGAATTGGTGGAGCACCAGATGCAGCGCGTTTTGGGGATGAGGGGAGTGATACTCTCGGTCATATTGCTGAGTGGTTTCTGAACAAAAAAGGAAGAGCCCTCGATTTGCCTACTTTGAGGTCACTTGGTTTGGGTGAAGCTTATCATCAAGTGCATGGTCGCTATCCGGCTGGTTGGGATCAGGTTCCGGTGTCGGGTGCCTTCGCGGCGGCGACTGAAATCTCAACTGGAAAAGACACTCCGAGCGGACATTGGGAAATGGCGGGGGTTCCGGCACTTTGGGACTGGGCTTACTATCCCGATATACCTGAGTGTTTCCCTAAGGACTTACTCGAACATCTTTATGAGGCTTGTGAAATTCCAGGATCTCTTGGGCATTGTCATGCAAGTGGAACAAAAATTGTCGAACGACTTGGTGGAGAAAGCGTGACTTCAGGAAAGCCGATTTTTTATACCTCTGCTGATTCTGTTTTCCAGATCGCGGCGCATGAGGACTCTTTCGGATTGGAGAGATTGTATTGTCTCTGCGAGGTGGCGCGCGAGGCCGTGATGGATCCATTGGTCGGGCGAGTGATTGCGAGACCCTTCATTGGCGAGCCTGGAAGTTTTGAACGGTCAGGGAACCGCAAGGATTATGCGGTGCCACCTCCGAAGCCGACGGTTTTACAACTTGTGAAGGAGGCTGGCTACTCCGTGATTGGAGTCGGAAAAATAGGAGACATTTTTGCTCATACGGGTTTCTCGAAAGAGGTGAAAGCGAGTGGCCATCCGGCGCTTTGGTCAGAGACTAAATCGGCAGGCTGTAAGGGAGATCTAATCATGACCAATTTCGTGGATTTCGATATGCTTTACGGACATCGCCGCGATCCAGAAGGGTATGGGCTAGCCCTAGAAGAATGGGACCGTGAGCTGGGGTGTTTTTTGAAGGAAATCTCTGACGATGATCAAGTCATTATTACCGCGGATCATGGGAACGATCCCACTTGGGCTGGAACGGATCATACTCGGGAACGGGTTCCGGTGCTTTTGAGAGGGGCTGGAAATTACGGCATTCGCGAGAGCTTTGCAGATATTGGGGCAACAGTGGGGAAGTTCTTCGGAGTGGAGATGGACGAAGGGGTTCCAATTGGCTAAAGAGAGGCATGTCGACACCTCATCTTGAAACCGCAGCTGGAGGCTTCGCGGAGACTGTGCTGCTTCCGGGAGATCCTTTGCGTGCAAAATTTATCGCGGAAACTTTTTTGGAGGATGTTAGTCAGGTAAATAGCGTAAGAAATATGTTGGCGTTTACCGGGACTTACAAAGGGACTCCTGTTTCAGTGATGGGGAGCGGAATGGGAATCCCCTCCATTTCAATTTACGCGAAAGAGTTGATTACTGATTACGGTGTTAAGAATTTGATTCGGGTGGGGAGCTGTGGAGCTGTTTCGAAAGAGGTGAAGGTCCGTGACGTTCTTATTGGGATGGGAGCCTGCACTGATAGCGGGGTGAATCGAGCCCGCTTCGGGAGTTATGATTATGCGGCGATCGCCAACTACGAACTTCTTGAGTCACACGTGAATGCGGCTCGCGAATTAGGAACTCCGGTGAAAGTGGGGAACTTGTTCTCGGCTGATCTCTTTTATACTCCTCTCCCTGAAATGTTCGATCGAATGGAAAAGATGGAGGTTATGGGGGTTGAGATGGAGGCGGCAGGACTCTATGGAGTTTGCGCTGAATTTGGTGCTCGAGGAATGGCAATTTGCACCGTGAGTGATCACATTCGAACTGGAGAAAGCACCAGCAGTAAGGAGCGCGAGCAGAGCTTCACCGGAATGATGGAAATTGCTTTGGAGGCTACTAGAAAAATCTCGAAATGACTGACGAGGAATTAATTCAGAAGGCTCTTGAAGTCAGGAGGAATTCTTATTCGCCTTATTCTAAGTTCGCCGTAAGTGCGGCACTTCTCAGTCAATCAGGGAAGGTGTTCACGGGGGTGAATGTTGAAAATGCCTCCTATGGCCTCACGATTTGTGCGGAGAGAGTAGCGATTGGGACCGCCGTAGCCGCTGGAGAAATGGAGTTCGAACGAATGGCGATCGTGGTAAAAGGGGGCGGAAGTCCTTGCGGAGCGTGCCGACAAGTGATCAATGAATTCTCCCCAAGATTGCCGATTCTGATGGCGGATGAGAATGGGAAGCTAGTGAAGAAAGCTTTTCTTAGTGAGTTACTTCCGGATGCCTTTGGCCCTCAGTCGCTCTAACTTTCCTCATCAAGGTTTGGATTAGTCCTGACCTTGATGTTTCCGAAGGCGATTGAAAAATTCCTCAGAGGAAATGTCTCCGCTGTCGTCTTGATCGAGCCGATCAAAGATCGCTTCGAAGACAAAGTCGGGAAGACGGGAAACACCTGGGATTGCGGCATATTCTTCGGCGCTGATAAGTCCATCCTCGCCGGCGATTTCGTGAAACTTTTCTAGGCGCCGAGCATCGATTTTCTCTCGAAGGGCAGTGCGGGCGGCTTTGATTTCAGCTTTGGAGATTTTGCCATCATCGTCGGTATCAATTGAATTGCGACGCTCTTCGGACATTTTGGCACGAAGTTCACGGATCGCTTGCCGCTCCTCCTCGTCAATGGTGCCGTCTTCGTTAGTGTCAAACCGTTGTAGAAACTTTGGAAGAGTGCTGCTTCTAGAGGAACGATCATCTGCTTGAACAGAGATTGTATTGATTGCCAAAGCGGCGAAGAGGAAAAGTGAAGACTTCATGGGGTTCAAATTGATGGAGGCGACGCTTGTTGACCTCCGCATGAGATATCATAGCCTCTTTAGAGGTGATTGACGATGAAAAATTAAGTGTGTTTGAGGATTCGATTGGCGAGTTATCGAAGCAACTTGCGGAGGCCGCAATTGATCATGAGGCTTTTGAGAAGAGCTTGCCACTTTGTCAGCTGAATCAATGTCGAGCCACTTGTTGTCATGACGGGGTAATTTTGTCGGAAGAGGAGGTAAAGATTCTAAGTGAACTAGGTGGTTCTGAGGGGCTTGTGACCCGAGAGAATGGACAGCTTGGAACTAAGACGGTTGCGGCCGATACCGGTGAACTGGCTGAGGATTTCCCCGCGCATTTCCCAAAGACTCGCTGCGTCTTTCTTGATCGAGAGCATCGCTGTCATTGGCAACTGAAGGCGGTGACTGAAGGAAAACATCCTTGGTTTTACAAGCCCATCTCATGTTGGCTGCATCCGGTGCTTGTGGCTAAGCGAGAGGGAAGGGCCTTGGTGACGATTAGAACGAGAGAAAAGGACGAGGCTAGCTTTGCTTCGCATACTCCATGTGGAAGGGTGACATTGGGCGCGCCTCCGGCTCGGGAATCTCTCGCGATGGAGTTGAAGATGTTAAGCCGGATCTCGGGGAGAGACTTTTATGGTGAGTTGAATGCTCCACCCGGTTTTTCGTCTCGTGCGTAGGCCAGAACTTCGGGGTAAAATTCTTGGAAGGCCTTGCTAAACGAATGGTAGTGCTCAACGAGATCTTTTTCCGATCCGACGAGAGGGGCTAGGAATTTCCTGCGTTTGCTCATGCGTTGGAATGTCAGCCCCAAGCCTGGGATCGTGCCATAGGTTCCTAGCCAATTTTCCTCCTTCATTCTTTCGACCAAAGACACAAGTTCTGGAGTGAGCCATTCTCTGCGGCGTTCGAGGAGGTCGTAGATTTCTTGGATGAATTGGCGAAGGGGGACTTTCGAGTATTGCTCCCAAGAATGAGCGAGAAAATGGTCAAAGAAGATATCGATAATAATTCCAGCAAAGCGGCGGCGCGAGGGCGCTAAAAGTTTCTTGGTTTTCAGGAAAATGGGATGGGAGTCGGTGAATTGATCAATGGAACGATGAAGAACGATTCCATGGACAAGCTCTTCTGGGAGAGTTTCACAAAGATGCTCTGGGGTGCCGCGTGCGAAATCACCGAGCAAGGCTCCGACACGAGAGGCGTCGGTCGAGTGGGCAAGATGGAAGTGAGCGAGGAAGTTCAAAGCTTGTGGGGGTCATAGTAGGTGGTTAAAGAAGTGTCGATGACCGTATGGTGGAATGGCGCGTTGATGGATTCTGACAAAGTGAGAGTCCCGATAGTAGATGCAACCTATCTACGGGGTGAAGGCGTCTTTGAAACAATCCGAGCCCTTGAGGGTAAGCCGCTGTATTTTTCTGATCATTATAAACGATTAGAAAGTTCGGCTGGTCGTTTGGGTTTCAGAGTTCCTGATGCAGAGGAGTTGCGCGGAGGGATTGAAGAGGTCCTAGCCGCGAATGAGTTGAGAGAGGCTCGAATCCGAGTGACCCTTGGCGAGAATTGCCTGCTCACGACGGTGGCTTTGGAGCCGGAGGTTCTTGGCGTGAAAGTGGTCACCCGCGAAGACTATCCGATCAACGAGAGGAGTCCTTTGGCGGGTATCAAATGCACTTCATATGCGGAGAATATGACCTTACTTCGCTTAGGTGGAACTCCAGAAGTTTTGCGTCCGAATATGCGGGGAGAACTGTGTGAGGGCTGTGTCTCGAACGTTTTTTTTGTCAAAGACGGGAAGCTGTTTACCCCGGCTCTCGAAACGGGTTGTTTGCCGGGAGTGATGCGAAGACAGGTGATCGAACGAGTGAAGGTCGAAGAGGGCTGTTGGCCTTTTGAAATGATCAATGAGGCTGATGAAATTTGGCTCACGAATTCTGTTCGTAAATTACGCTATGTGGAGGAATTGAACGGAAAGGCGATGCCTGAGCCCTCGGCGCTGATCCATAAATTACGGTCAGAGATTGCTTAGCGAGCTAAGCCTGCGATGAAATTGGAGAACCACTGGGCGCCATCTTCGAGATCGGAAATTGCGATGAATTCATCGGCGGTATGGGCTTGATCAATCGAGCCAGGTCCTAGGCAGATCGAAGGAAGTCCGCCGGCTGAAAGATGAGCCGCATCAGAGAACCATGGGGCCCCAGTCAGGGTGAGCTTGGGGTCGATTTTTTGGAGTTTCTGGAGCCATGGGTGATCGGCAGGCATTTCCATGGGTGGAGATTCGGCGAAACTGACGAGATCGAGATCTTCTAGGGATTCTTTAAGAATTTCTGAGGCAGGGCGCTCAGCAACAAGTGAGGGAACAGTGCGAATATCGAGAGTGGCCGTTGCGTGAGCAGGAACAATATTGGGTCTCGTTCCACCTTCTATCATCCCAAGGTTCATTGTCGCTGAGCCCAGGACGGGGTGACGACTCTCGGAAATTTGAGCGAGGAAAGGTCCGTGGAGTTTCTTAAGGGAATCGAGAAGCTTAAGGATCGCGTTTTCTCCGAGATGAGGTTGTGAGGCATGGGTGGATTTCCCTTTGCTGCCAAGGGTGGCCCAAAGGCAACCTTTCGTGCAGTAAACAGCTTCGAGTGAAGTGGGTTCTCCAACGATTGCGAATTCATAGTCTGAAGCGTGATGATCGGCAAAGTGTCTGGATCCGGGTTGACTTGATTCCTCTCCCATAAAACCGACGAAATCGACAGCAATGGGAAGTTCGGCAAGGAGCTCGGCGTTTTCTTGCAAAGCCCAGAGCATCGCCGCCATGGGACCTTTTGTGTCTGAAGTTCCTCGACCATGGATTTTTCCGTCCTTATTTTCCCCGCTGAAGGGCTCGATCGTCATTCCGGTAATTCCGACCGTATCGAGGTGAGGCCCGAGAAGAATGCGGGGGCGACTATCTGGCCCGGGCGCGCGGGCAATGAGATTGGGTCGATCAGCTTCGACTTCTTCCAAAGTGATGGCAAAACCAAGCGGTTCTAGGAATTTCGCGACGAATTCAGCCATCTTTCTCTCTCCGCTTGGTGAAATCCCGGGATCTCCCTCAGGGTTCACCGAAGGTATCTGGACGAGAGTTTGTAAAAGTTCGACGACTGATTTCATAAAAAGAGCTTATGAACGAGATCCCCATCTTGGAAGTTTTTCGTCTTGGCAATCGGGGGGAGGATTGAAGAGACTGCGCTTCATGAAAAACCGTTTCACTCTCGGCATCACCACGATGCTTCTCGCTTGTTTTGCATTTGTTGGCTTTGCCCAGAAAAAGGACGACTCCAAGAAGGTGCTCAAAGTTCTGATTTTGGACGGGCAGAATAATCATAAGTGGAAAGAGACCACGCCAGTTCTTCAGCAGATCTACAAAAGCAATGAGAACTTCTCGGTCGATGTCAGCACGAGTCCCGGAAAGAAAGGGTCCGAAGAGGAATGGGATGCCTGGCGTCCTGAATTTTCGAAGTACGATGTCGTTGTGAGCAACTACAATGGTCAGATGTGGCCAGGAGAAGTTCGTTCCGCTTTTGTTGATTTCGTAAAGAAGGGAGGGGGCTTTGTGGTCGTTCATGCCGCTGACAACGCATTCACAATGTGGCCTGAGTATAACGAGATGATTGGCCTAGGGGGATGGGGAGGACGCAACGAGAAGAGCGGTCCCTACGTTTATTTTAAGGATGGGAAACAGGTCATTGATCAATCCGAAGGCAAGGGCGGAAACCACGGCCCTCAGCATGAATTTGTGATTACGAATCGCGCTGAAGAGCATCCCATCACCAAAGGAATGGCCGCAGAATGGCTTCACACAAAAGACGAGCTTTACGATATGATGCGTGGACCTGCCAAAAATATGACGGTTCTAGCGACTGCTCCAAGTGAGAAAACCAAGCGTGATGAGCCTATGTTGATGGCTTTGACTTATGGAGAAGGTCGCGTCTTCCACACGACTTTGGGTCATGCCGATTATTCAATGCTTTGTCGTGGATTCTCCGACACTCTTCTTCGTGGGACAGAGTGGGCTGCTACGAATGAAGTGAGCGTCGAGTGGTCAAAGGACTTTCCGAACAAAGAGAAGATTTCTCCGTTAGAACCTGCCAAGTAAGACTCCTCTTAAGCAAAGATGACTTGGCTCAGCGGGGCGGTTTGGCTCCCGTTGATCGGGGCAGCTCTTCACCCCTTACTAGGATGGTGCGTTCAGCAAGGAACGTCACGAGGGAGCTCCCTTACGGTAACCGTGGCTGTGGCGAATCTCGTCACGGCCCTGATCTTTTTGGGCTATTTGAAACCTTCGGGTTCGTGGCTTCTGTCAGGGAAAGATTGGTGGGCCGTCGGCAATGGAGTTCTCTTTTTTCTGGGGCAGTGGTTCTCGATCCAATCGGTGAAATCAGGAGATCTCGCCGTTCATTCATCCGCCCTAGGATTGAAGGTTCTCGTGGTTGGGTTCTTCTCGATGCTGGTAGGATTAGAGGCTAGTTCGTGGTCACTGGTGACTGGAGTGATCCTGGCGACCTATGCTGTGTTTTTAGTTTCTGGGGGAAGTGCGGAAGGATGGCGGAAGCATCGAGTCACGTTGGGGTTAACATTAATAGCCTGTCTCTTTTTCGGGCTGAATGATTTTTTGACAGGGTGGCAGAGTCGAGAAATTGGCAAGGATCGTTGGCTCACTCTTATGATGGGTTCCAGTGGTTTGATCTCGCTGCTACTTTTGATGAAAAGGAAAAAACAGGTCGGTGACATTTTCTCCTCTTCAGCGACGGCTGGGTTCGTGCTTGGGGCGGGAGGACTCTTAGGTGTCCAAGCTCTTGCGGTAAATCTAGCCTTTAGCACCTATGGTCAACCGACCCTGAGCAATGTTGTCTATAGTTCCAGAGGCTTGATGGCGGTGCTTTTTCTCTACTGTATCGGGAAGAGGAGTGATCCACGCTTTGTGAAGAAGCAGACAATAGGAGCAGTTCTTATGGTGATCGCCTTAGCGGTGGTTTTGGGGACCTAAAAAAGCCCTCAGCCGATGAAGGCGGAGGGCTTTGGGAATTTAAGAAACTCGACTTCTCTTAGAAGTAGAAGCGGGTTCCGATATTGATTTGCTCTTGGAAGTCATCTCCGCCGGGGAAGACGTCATCGAAACCAAATTCAGCACCGAGAGCGAAGCTGATTGCGATGTTTTCGCGAATGAAATACTTCACACCAAGGTCGAGGCCGAGAGCGATGGAGTCAGCATCAAGAACATCAGAATTGAGCTTAGCCCACTTCGCAGAGAATCCGACGAATGGAACCCACTTTGAAGTCTCGTTGAGCTGGAAGTTATATTCAGTGAAGAGACCAAGACCGAAGCCGAAGTCACTGTCTGCACCCTGGATTCCGAGCTCGAAACCAACTTCCCAGCGATCCTTGATGAACCAACCGTAAGTAAGGTCGAGATTGTAAACGATGTCATCGGCGAAGTTGACACTTCCAGAAACACCAAATTCTTGAGTTCCCGCGGAGAGCATTGGGGGAAGACCATCGTTCACGCTCGCGACGCGTCCTGGGGCACCGAGAATCCCGCGGCCAACAGTTCCTACAGTGTCACCGACAGCGCCAAGGAGAGAAACGTTGGCGTCTTCGTGACGGTCAACAAGTCCTTTGAAGTCTGCAAATGCGGGGGAGGATAAAGCGACAAAAGCCGCTGCTACAGTAGTAGTTGTTTTCATATTTTATTTTGTTTTAGTCAGGCGAGAAAGCCTGAGTTGGGGGGCTAGGAATTTCCTTAGCTGCGAGGATTATCGGGAGGGAGGTCTTTGCACGCAAGTAATCAAGCGAGATAAAGTGAACTTTATGTCTTGTCAAAGTCGCGTTCGCTGTCGCGCTGGACTTGGTCGAGATGACTAATTTCGTCTGACCCCGAAGGAAGGGTCCAAATCAAAGAGTTTTTTAAGGCCTGATGGACAAATTGGTGAGCGCGTCGAGAGGCTTCGAGGATAGAATGTTCCTGCGAGAGTCCGGCCGTGATCGCGGCAGCAAGAGTGCAACCGGTGCCGTGGTTTTGTGGGAGATCTAGGTGAGGGGCTTCCAAAATTTCTAATGATCCTTGCTGACAAAGAACGTCTCGATGAATGCCGTCCGTTTCGGCATGCCCACCTTTTAGGTAACAGGCGAGTTGATACTTCGCTGCCAATTCTTGGGCCGCTTCTTGCTGGTCTTCGAATGTATTAATGCTTCGTCCAAGAAGTATTTCCGCTTCCGGTAGATTGGGCGTCATTACCGAAGCAAGTGGGAGGAGGCGCTCGGCGATGGCGTCGAGTGCGTCTTCGACTAAGAGGGGGTCACCAGTGGATGCTACCATGACAGGGTCGACAACGATGGGGACTTCAAGGTCAGTTAGGAGTTCTAGGACGGCCACGATATGAGCTTTCGAGTAGAGCATCCCCGTTTTGATCGCGGCAATCGGATAACTTTCCAGAAGTAGCTTAATCTGATCCTGAAGAATGACAGGTGGGACTGGGTGGACATGGTGGACCGTGAGAGGCGTTTCAGAAACGACACAAGTCACGGCGGTTAGGCCGTAGACCCCGAAGCTGGAGAAGGTTTTGAGATCTGCCTGCAAGCCAGCGCCAGCAGAGCAATCTGATCCAGCGATGGTAAGGGCAATAGGATTTTTCATCTAAAAGTTAACATATCTAGCTGTCAGTCAGGCGCAAGTCAGAGAAATCGTTCGAGGGACTTGCTCCTATTTTTTCAAAAGTTAGGATGGGGCCGTGGGAAATGCTTTCAAGGAACTGCCGGGGCTTCGTGTCGAGATTGAGGATGTCATCTTCATGCCTCATCTCGAAGCTCCGGAAGATAAGCCTTATCCCTTTGTGTATTTCGTCGCAATTGTGAACGACTCCCAAATGGAGGTTACCATTCAAGGGAGAAAGTGGATCGTGAAAGAGGATTCCGGTGAAACAAGCGTCGTCGAGGGACGGGGAGTGGTCGGCGAAAATCCAGTGATTCAGCCAGGCCAGCGCTTCACCTATAATTCTTATCACGTCGTGAAGAGCAAGGGCTCAGCAAGCGGCGCTTTTTTTGGGATCGATGAAAAGGGGGAGGGCATTCGAGTGACGATACCGCCTTTTGATCTCAAAGTTCCCGAAGGGGTGTGATGACTCGATCCATTTTGAGATCGTGGACTTCAGTGGGGATTTGATCGAGAAGTTGGCATTGAAAACAGACTCCGATCAATTGGGCGGATGGGTATTTGGCCAAAGCCCGATCATAAAAACCGCCTCCTTGGCCTAAGCGTTCGCCTTGAGGGGAAAAGGCGAGCCCGGGACAAACGATGTAGTTTAGCACCTCGGCAGGAATTCCAGTCAAAGGCTCCATTATTCCAAGGGCGCTTTTTTGAAGCGGACGATCTCGGTCTAAAGGTAAGAACTCCATGTGAGAATCATTCAGGACTCGGGGGAGAAAGTATTCGATGCTTTGATCACTGTGTAAAAGTTCGAGTAATTGAACCTCGGTTTTACGGCCTGCAAAGAGGGCGACCTTTGATCCAGTTGGGAACCGTAGGAGCTCGCGGATTTGCTTCGATTGGGAAGCTCGTTCAGGAAGTGGAAGTTCACGCAAGCGACTGCGAATCTTTGCGCGCAGTTCCGCTTTGGCACTTGTTTTTCCTTCCATCTTCGCGAAAGTATAAACGTGATTCGGTTCTTGAGACAAGCATGCCTCCTTTGGTTTTTTGTAGGCACCGGCGTGGCTCAAGAAGCTGCCCCATCCTTTGCATTTAAAGGGCCCATTGTCAGGGAAAGCATTTTCAAAGAAGGCTTGGGGCTTTTGGACCGCGAGCGGGATGAATACGCGGGCGCTATGGCGACTTTCGCAACAAACTATGTTGCTGAGAAAAAAGGCAATAAAGCTTCGCTCGATTTCGCCCGAAAGGCCTTGGGCTTAGCGCTCCATCTTTCTTCGCGCAATAAGCGAGCCATGGTGACGAAATTCCAGCTCGGTAAGGGAATCCTCCCGAAAGCGGTAGAATCAGAATATAGTCCCAAGACGCTCGCGGCGCTTTTCGTGACACGAGCTGAGACTCTCTTTGAGCAAAAGGGAGCAAATAACCTTCTTCTCGCTCGGGCCTTGATTGACCTCGCTGTGACCATTGATCCTCACAACGATGATGCGATTTACGCTTACGAACTTCAGAAAATCGACTACGGCGAATTGAAGTGGGAGGATTTTACAGAAGCACCAAAAGCGAAAGCTCCTACTCCTTGAGATAAGGTTCGAGTGAGTCTCGCAATGCCGCTCGTGCGCGGAAGAGTTGGCTTTTGACGGCTGAAACGGAGAGCTCTAGGACATCGGCAATTTCTTCGTAGGGCATTTTCTCATATCGTCTCAGCACGACGGCGAGACGTTGCTTTTCAGGGAGGGCGGCCACGGCTCGATCGATCACTTTCTTCAGCTCGATATCAACGAGTGATTGATCGGGGCGAGATGCTTGATTCGGGTCCTCGACAGATTTGTGCCAATCCTCTTCTTGCTCATCGAACGAGTGCTCTTTCCTCCGCGACTTCTTACGGCTTGCGTTAAAAACGAGATTTCGAGTGATGGTGAAGAGGAAAGTGGTGAACTTGGCGGTGGGTTGGTATCGCTTGGCTGATTTCCAGAGTCGGAGGAAAACTTGTTGGGCGATGTCTTCGCTATCAGCCGAGTGATTGGTCATTTTGGAAACGGTTCCAATGACAGCATGCTGATGTTTTTCGACCAAAGTGCGGAAGGCTTCTTCATCGTCACGAGCAATCCTAGCCATCAAAGCTAAGTCTTCCTCGTTCGATTCATCCTCCATAGTTGTCGATCTAACCGCTAGGACGTTGTTGAGTCGCGTTTAAATTCAAACTTCTTCCGCTTCGACTAAATCGTCGAAAGTTTGTCGCTTTCTAACAAGCTTGACTTGATCGCCATCGACCAAAATTTCAGCGGGGAGGGGGTGAGAATTATAAGTGGTAGCCATGACCATCCCGTAGGCACCAGCGCTCATGAGAGCGATCGTTTCGCCAGGCATAAAGCTAGGGAGAGTTCGATTCTGGCAGAAAAAGTCACCGCTTTCACAAATGGGACCGACAACATCTACTGATTCCGTATTACCGTCAGGTTCGGCGAGCGGAACGATTTCGTGATGGCCCTGGTAGAGGGCTGGTCGGATGAGATGGTGCATCCCAGAATCGACGATCTTGAAGGTCTTGGTGCTGCCCTTCTTTTCATAAAGGCACTCCGTCAGCAGGACGCCGGCATTACCAGCAATGAAGCGTCCGGGTTCGAGGAGGATTTTCAAGCCTAGGCCTTCCAAGCTAGGAATGATTGTAGCGGCGTATTTCTCAGGAGTCAGAGGACGGTCTTCCTCCGATTGGTCGGTCCACCATGATTCTTTTCCGGAGGCCAAGGCTTGTTCATAAACGATGCCGATGCCTCCACCGATCGAGAAGAATTCGATTCCATATTTCTCCTTTAGATCTTCGGCAAGCGGGGTGACTTTTTCGACCGCTTCGAGGAAGGGGTCCACGGAAGTGAGCTGTGATCCAATGTGCATTTGCAGACCTTTAAGCTGGAGATTAGGGAGCTTGGCTGCGCGCTCATAGGCACCAGCGATGAACTCGAAATCGATGCCGAACTTGTTTTCTGATTTTCCGGTAGAAATGTATTTATGGGTCTTGGCATCGACGTTGGGATTTACACGAAAAGCGATGGGCGCAGTGAGGTCCATTTCGACCGCGACCTTACTAACAAAAGCAGCTTCTTCCTCGGATTCCACATTGATAGAATAGATTCCTTCCTTGAGAGCATATTCGATTTCAGCACGGGTCTTGCCGACTCCGGCAAAGGTGCACTTGGATGGATCGCCGCCTGCTTTGATGACGCGGTAAAGTTCACCTCCTGAAACGATGTCAAAGCCGCTTCCCAAACTCACTAACAAGCGGAGGACCGAAAGGTTCGAGTTGGCCTTCACGGCATAAGCAACCTCGTGGTCGATTCCGGCAAAGGCTGAATCAAGACGCGTATATCGATCTCGGAAGGTTTCGGCCGAGTAGACATAGAGAGGGGTTCCGTGTTCGGTAGCGAGATCGGAAAGGGAAACATTTTCGCAGTGAAGACTGCCTTGAGAATAGTGAAACGAGTGCATCGTAGTTTGAGGGCGTATGGTCGTTGGGATGGGGGACCTGTCAAGAGCACAGCCTAAAAGGACACTTGAAAAATACGAAGAAAAGGTGAGCATTTCCCCGAGCAGATGGTCTCTCTAGATAATGACATTTTTGAGCGAAGATAAGAAGGGCGGCCCCCGTTGGGTCATGCTTCAGAATCCAGGGCTCAATATCGCAACCTTTGGGGTTCTCATTATGGTGGCCGTTCATCTGGCGATTCATTCCATTTACCGTCTTTGGGGAGCCGGGGCTGTCGATTCACTTTATCTGGGTGGGGGGCTTTCGTGGGATGGCATTCAGAACGGGCAAATTTGGAAGTTTTTCACGCATAGTTGGTTGCATGGGAATTGGTCTCATCTGGGCCTCAATGCTCTGCTCTTCTACTATGCTTCCGCGCGTTTGAGTCACGTTTTGAGTAGTTGGCGGATCTTGGCGCTCTTCCTGATTTGTGGCTTTGGTGCCGGACTTGCTCACATTGTGGCCCAAGCAATTTTCGCGGGCTTTCCTAGTGGTTTGCTCGTTGGGGCTTCGGGCGGCGTTATGGGAATGCTTCTTGGCTTTTTCTCGCTGTCGCCGGATTCACGAATGTTTCTCATTCCTGCCTCAGCCCGGAATCTTGGGAAAGGGGTTTTGATTTCAAGTGCCTTTCTTTTCTTCGTCACACCGGGACTTAATCTACCTCTTGTTTCTGACTTAGGTCGATGGTTAGAGGCGGCCTTTGGCCCATCCATTTTTCAGATTGCTCACCTTGCGCATTTCGTAGGCGGGCTCTTGGGGTGTATTCTCATCCCTCGCTTTTTTCCCCGCCTTTTGACCCTCGATGATTTGACTCGGATGAGAATTAGTGCTGATCATTAAAATTTGAAAAGAGTCATTGTTTGACGGGGTCTCCCCCCCCTGATTCACTCGCTCCCATATGGGAAGAAAGACAATCCTTATTGCAGGAGGAGCCGGTTACATTGGGTCACACACCGTTCGGCTTTTGAATGCCGAAGGATACAAAGTGGTCGTCCTTGATAATCTGGTTTATGGGCACCGCGAAGCAATTGTTGATGAGGGTGTGGAGCTGGTGATCGGGGCCGTAGGGGACCGTGAACTATTGACTAAACTTTTTGAAGAGCACCAGTTTGCGGGGGTGATTCACTTTGCCGCTTATGCCTATGTCGGGGAATCGGTGACTGATCCCTTAAAATATTACCGGAACAATACCGCTGAGCCTCTAACTCTACTGGAAGTGATGTCAGATTTCGGCTGCAAGTCTTTCGTCTTCTCATCGACCTGCGCAACTTACGGCGAGCCTCAGAAATTGCCTTTGACCGAAGACCATCCTCAAGACCCCGTCAGCCCATACGGTAAAAGTAAATTAATGGTTGAATGGATTTTGGACGATTGTGACACGGCCTGGGGGCTGAAGAGCGCGGCTCTTCGCTATTTTAACGCCAGTGGATGTGCGAGCGATGGCATGATTGGCGAAGATCATGACCCAGAGACTCATCTTATTCCACTCGTCCTAAAGGCGGTCAAAGGAGAGATTCCTGAATTGACGGTATTTGGAACTGATTATCCGACGCCGGACGGAACCTGTATTCGGGATTATATTCACGTCGAGGACCTCGCAACGGCCCACCTTGCCGCCCTTCGACATTTGATTGAGGGAGGAGATTCCATCCAATGCAATCTTGGGACGGGTGTGGGGATTTCGGTCAAAGAAATTATCGATATTGCAGAAGAGGTGACCGGAAAAAAAGTTCCATTGAGCTATGGTGAGCGTCGGGCAGGGGATCCAGCCCAGCTCGTGGCTGATCCCAAAATGGCGAAAGATGTCCTCGGCTGGGAAGCCTCTCGGAAAGATGCCCGTTCAATGATTGAAACGGCTTGGAAATGGATGTCAGCCTCCCACGGGGGGCGCTTTTCTGAGTGAAAGCGCGAGATTACAGTGTAACTACAACTTTTCCCTTGAACTCAGAGCAGTTCCGGTCGATCTTTCGTACACAAAATGATTAAGAAGACTCAAATAAATCGCTCTAAAGCCAGAAGAGTGAGGGTTCTTAGAAGGGGATTCAGCCTCGTGGAACTCCTTGCGGTGATGACGATTATTGCCGTTCTCCTCTCACTTGCCTCAGTCGGAATTAATCGGATTGGAAAAGGCCAAGGGGTTACCGCCGGTCTCGCTTTAGGGGAGGGGTTGCTCACTCAGGCTCGAAGCCTCGCGATGAATAACAACACACGGGCTCGGCTCATTATCCACAGTGATTTAAATGATGGAGATCCGATTCAACGGGACCGTTATCGCCGTTTGATGATGGTGGTTTATAGGCAGATTGATGACGAGGGGAGGGAAGTCGATGAATGGATCCGTGCTAGTTCGCCGACCGTCCTTCCGAAAAGCGTCTATTTTAGCCCGGAAATGAGCCAAGCCGATATGCGAAGTGGGGGAACTCTCCCGACTGATAGGCACCAATTAACTTCTGAAGCGGATGACACTCATGAGTGTTACTATTATGAATTTAACGGCCAAGGGATCTGCACAACTCCCGGAGCGGGCTTTGTTTTGAAGAGCGGTCCGCGTCCCACTAATGCCGTTGAGCCAGTTCTTGGAGCAAGTAAAGACGTCGGTGGCTTCGTTGTTCTCAAGAATGGAGGAACCACGATCATCCGTGATATCAAGCGCCTAAACCTGGGCGGATCTAACTAAGTTAGCCTCACAAATTTTACTGTAATTATGACAAAGCACACTTTCAGATCAGCACGATTTTCCAAGGGATTTACTCTTGCTGAGTCGGTCATTGCCTTAGGGATTTTGGTCGTTTTGATTACCGGCTTCCTAGCTGTCTTTGGGCCAGCGGCGCGCACAATTAAAAAGACCCTTTCGACTGATGAAGCGAGTCGCTTACAAGCAACCTTGGAATGGGAAATGACGGTCATTCGAGAAGGTCGCGAAAAGCAGCAATACCAAGATGATCCTTTTCGGAAAGCCCTCGAATGGATTTCTCAATCAGAAGAACAGGGTCAAACGGTCCTGATTTACAAATACCGAGCACTTCCTGATCAAACGCGCCCTGATGGCACCCTTGAACCCGCAGAGCGAGAGCTCGGGATTGCAGGTGAGGATTTCATCATCCGCCCAATGGTTCGTCGCTTAAGTGATCCTTTGTTGGAGGACGATTTAGAAGTCGTGGAAGGCCGAGTGTTTTTCGTTAAATTGAGGCAATTAGTTTATCAAGGAGAAGGGCTCCGTGTTTCTGATGAAGCGGGGACAATTGTTGATCCTTACAATCCAGGCGAGGACTTTTCACGGACCCCCGAGTCTTACCCTGAGGCGGTGGTAGCCTTCGAGGCGGAATACTACAATCTGCCGACCACTTCGTATCAGTTTTTAACAAACGCTTTTGATCCCGGGAGTTTCACTCGCCCCATCTTTTCAAGAAACCTGGCGGTCCGTCGATAACTACACACTTTTATGAAAATCATCTTCAATAATAGCTCCCGTAGCAAAGGTTTCACTCTTGCCGAGCTCTTGGTGGCTATGACCATTACGATTGTTTTAGTCTCGCTCACCATCGTGATTACTGGATCTGCGATTGATGCATGGAAGGGGGCCCGGACGGAGATCCGAGCCGCTGGGCAAGCGAAGATCATGCTGAATGCTTTAGGAAGAGATTTGGAATCAATGGTCATCCGCCAAGGGAACAACGAAAGCCAGTGGCTTATTGCTTCTTCGGATGTGGATGATATCGGCCCGGAGGCCGAGTCGAGCCCCAATGCCGCGCGTCTCGTTTTCTATACGGCCGCTTCTGACCGCTACGATGGGAATGCGGGAAGCCGTGAAAAGGTCGGAGCGAATTCCGCTAACCGTGACGCAGATAAAGGAGGAGATGTCTCGGTGGTATCCTATCAACTTGATTTTGCCGATCCTGTCTGGGGAGATCAAAGTGAGAATTTTTCGACCTTTGTTCTCTACCGGAAACTCCTAAATCCTGATGAGACTTATAACGGCGTTGCGAGCACAGATGATCTTGAGCAAACCTTTGACACTCGCGGGGGAGACAACAATTTGGCTGATTTAATGTGCGAGAACGTCTACGAATTCACGGTGACTTTCGTCGTGAAATATCGCAATACTCAGGGTGAAAATGCGACGGCAAGCATCCCGATCATGTCGTCTGGATCAGGACAGAATGTGATGAAGAGATTTGCGATCAACGGGACGGGGCTTGCTCCAAACCTGAATACGAAATCTCAGTTTTCTGGTGGGCGAGTTGCCGCCGTAGAACTCGCCATCACAGTGCTTTCTGACGAGGGTGTTTCTATTCTTAAAAAGAGCCCCTTTGATAACCAAATCGAGAAAGCGAAATTCCTTGAGGAGAACAGCTACCGATACACTCGCTCAGTTTCGATCCCTCAAGGCTAATTTTTTTCAAAGTAATTCTTGTATAAGGCGAAAGGGGAGACTACCTCCTGCGCCGTCAGAGAAAACAGTGCTTAAGCTCGGGTGGCGGAATTGGTAGACGCGCCAGACTAAGGATCTGGTGTCCATTGCGGACGTGGGGGTTCGACTCCCCCCTCGAGCACCATTGCTCTGACATTCTTCGGAAGCCTCCATTTTGGAGGCTTTTTAAGTTTGAGGGTATCGCGGCAATTTCCACCATCGCGAAAGATGGGCACCCCATGAATTCCTTTCGCTTCCGGCATTTTTTCTCAAGTCCGGCACTTTTTTTGAGACAAATCGAGGGATTTCAGGCATTCTTACCTTTGAAGAATGGCAAAAAACCAACAAGCACTTGGTAAGCAGTGGAAAACTTGGCTCGATGAAAGCGCGCCACGTCTCCTCGCATACGCCCGTGCCCGTTGCAATAACGCCCAAGAGGCGGAAGACCTTCTCCAAGATGCCTTAATCAAGCTCTGGGCATATCAAGAGGAAAGGGAGCATCGCCCGCCCGATCTTCCACTAGCCTTCTCCGTCATGCGTTACCTGGGTCTAGATCATGGTCGCAAAAAAGGCCGTCAGGAGAAACGAAACCAAAAAATCATTCAATTTCAAAAAGGTGAGGACCACTGGCTCGATCCAACGATGGAAGACAGTGAAGAAGCTGAAATTCTTCGCCAAGAAGTGGAATCGCTCCCGGACAAACTCCGCGAAGTCCTCACCCTCAAGATCTGGGGTGGCCTCACTTTTGCTGAAATTGGAGAACTCCTCGCCATTTCAAACAACACAGCAGCTTCACGTTATCGCTACGCTCTCGAGCAGTTACAAAAGAAGCTCAAACATCTCAAAAATTCTCTTCATGGATGATTCCCTTAAAAAGCTAGAAAGTCAGCTAGAAGGCCTTGTTCCTCGTTCACAAAGCGAAAGCGGACGCGAGCGTTGCCACGAGCTCATTGATGAACTCATCGCAGGGAAGCCCTCTGCTGCGGAAAGGTCGCCGATTGGCCTTTCGTGGATCAGTGGGGCGGCGGCGGCTTCAGTTGCTCTGAGTCTTGGTTTGGGAGCAGGTTGGTATCTTGGGAAGGATGAATCGACTCCTTCAGTCTCCCGCATCAATCAGGTCGAACAGGTCATTGCGGCTGATTTTGATCGCTTAGACCACGAGACTTGGATGCTGAACTCAGAGTCGCCTGGTGTTTATCTTTCCAAGAATGGCGAAGTTCGTGAATTACTCCAAGAAACGGAAGTCACCAAAGAAATTGTCAAGCATCGTGAATCGGGAGTAATCATCACGGTTGAGACTACCGACCACCATGTGATCGACTCGGTCAAAACAGATTTCTAATTCATTTTCCTCATGTCTTTTCTTTCCTCCTTTTTCCTCGGGGTTTTCCTCCTAGCTATCGCCAATGCTGGAGAACTCCCTTGGATTGGGGTGTCGTTAGGACAAGCGAAGTCTGAGGATCGCAAAAATACCCCCTTGGGTGAGGGGATCGGATTACGAGTCACCAAAGTGGAAGCTGATGGCCCTCTTTCTAAAGCGGGCGGTGAAGAAGGGGACTTATGGTGGAAATTTGATGGGCAAATCTTGGTCAATAAGCGTCAAATGTTCGTTCTTCTCCGCTCAAAGTCTCCCGGTGATAAGATCTTGGTCGAATACTTCCGCGCTGGGGTTCTTGAGTCTCTCTCCCTTGTCCTAGAAGCTAAGACCTCTCAGCAAACTTACCTTGTGAGCCAGAGGCCGCCGGGCCCTGACACTTCTCGCATTTTAGCAAAAAGGGAACAAGTGGCACGACTTGATGCAGATGATCAGACTCTGACCCTTCAAAGAGAAGGGGAAGGTTGGCGTTTCCAGATTCTCAAAGACGGAAACGCCGTTTTGTCTTCGGTGGTGTTTCAGAGCGATCTTAATGATAAAATCCCATCTAAGTGGCATGAATCATTCCTTATTTTGAGACTGACCCTCGAGCAGCAGGTGAAATCATCAGCTGTCGCCTCTGAAACAAGGGTTCGTTACCTCCCTCGCGAGAAATCCTCGGAGAATTCAAATTGACGTAAGTTAAATAAGAGCTAACTTGAAGGTTTTTTGCTTCCGTCCTTGCTATTGCAGCACTCTCAAAGCAGTCTCGCGACATGCATCCTGATGTCGCGAAGTTAGTGGAGGCGGGCCGAATTACTGAGGCCGTCGGTGAGACACTTTCAAATATTGCTCCCGGTTCCTTTCGAATCCACAAAGGCTACGGTGGCGGCATCGTCACTGATTGGGATTTGTTTAATGGTAAGGTCACCATTGATTTTGAAAAGGAGAAGGCCAAGGTCATGGGACTAAAGCTCGCTCTGGAGAAAACCGAATTTGTAGAGCCCGACGACGTTCGTGCTCAAAAGGTCAATCAGCTCGATGACCTCAAAAAACTTGGAAAAGAAGATCCTGTGGAGCTTGTGGTTCGCACAATCGCGACACGCGGCGGCAACATGACCATGGATCAGCTCGATGCTGAGCTTTGTGGCAGCATCATCGAGGAACCTGGTTATAAGAAGTGGTGGGAGAAAACCAAAAAGGCTCTGCGTGAAAGCAAAAGAGTTTCAGTCCCCACCAAACGAACAGATCCTCTTGTTCTCCGTGACGAATCAACCGGCCCTGGTGAAGCTTTGGTCGAAGATCTTGATCAAGCGCGTACTCCAAAAGGACGGGTGAAAGCGCTCGAAGCGATTCAACGGGAAGCTCCTCTCGTTGCCGCAACCGAAGGCCTCTTAGGCAAAGCATTCGATATCGTAAACGATGCCGCCCTTAAGCTCATGAAGCTTGCTCCTGCTCAATCTCTCGAACTCATCTCTCTTCGGAACGAGATCGCTCAAGAGGTGAAGCAAGAAGAGTCGATCGCTCCTGATGCTCCGAAACTGGCGGAAGTGCTCCAAGTTGCTGACGGCAATCTTTCCGAAGATCTCAACCAGGTCGCAGCCGCTCGTCTGAAGCGAATTCTCGAAGCTTTCCCACCCGCTTTCGGTGATGATTGGGTGAAAAAAATCCTCGCCGTCTTCGGCCGCATTAGCTCACGCGGAGTTTCCGAAATCGCCAAGCTTCTTGGTGAGAAGGAAAAGACAAAGGAGCTCAATGAGCACATTAAGGTGGCTCTTTCCCGTCACGCTCTGGGACCAGATGCCCTCGCTTGGCTTTGCCGCGAGCGTAAGAAGGCCGCTGAAGGAGTTTTTGACGGCTCTGTCGGCTCTGTCATTCTCACGGTTTTGGAACAAGATTCCCTCGATGATGGTCCTCGCCGTAGTGGTCGTCTCGGAAACCTCCTTCTCGATGACAAGGAACTCGTCGCCGACCTCCTCGATGGCATGGAGATCAACGATGTTCGTAACTTCGCCCGCAAGCTTCTTGCCAGCCCAGCCTTCCCGGACCTCGACCGAAAGTCACTGATGGCTCGTGTCATTAAGAAAGTTCCTGACACGCAAGAGATGGTGACCGGTGAGTCTACTTCCACTGGTGATGATACTCTGATCGTCTCCTTCGAAAGTCTCGATCGCCGCAAGGCGGAATACGAGGACCTCGTAAACAACCGCATTCCTACCAACGTGAAGGAAATTTCCACCGCACGTGCTCACGGTGACTTGCGAGAGAACTTCGAGTATCATGCTGCAAAACAAATGCAGACCGTTCTCAACACTCGTAAGAACGACCTTGAAAAGGATCTCGAGCGTGCCCGCCCAACTGACTTCAAGGGAGCAGACACCTCAAACGTCAACATCGGAACCCGAGTGATGGTCACTCTTGCAGATGGCAGTGAGCGCGAGCTCAGTATGCTCGGAGCATGGGACGCCGTTCCTGAGGAAAACATCATCTCTTACCTTTCCGTGATGGGGCAGGCTCTTCTCGGAAAGTCAGTCGATGACACAGTCAAGATTCACGATCCCGTGACTGAGGAACTGATCACAGTCACGATCAAGTCCATCGCCACGATCTAAGGCAATATTTTCAAAAAACAACCATGTCAGACACTAAAATCAAGTCGATCAAAGGCCGCGAAATCATTGATTCGCGGGGTAATCCCACAGTTGAAGTCGACGTCACTCTCGAAGGCGGCGCTTTCGGTCGCGCTGCCGTTCCTTCTGGAGCGAGCACCGGCGAGCACGAAGCCTGGGAACTCCGCGATGGAGATAAGAGCCGCTTTCTCGGTAAGGGCGTCCTAGGAGCCGTCGCTAACGTGAACGATAAGATCGCACCTGAGCTTCTTGGGAGCTGCGCTGCCGATCAAACAAGTGTCGACAATGCGATGCTCGCTCTCGATGGCACACCGAACAAAAAGAACCTCGGCGCCAATGCGCTCCTCGGAACCTCTTTGGCCGTTTCCCGTGCCGCTGCCGCTGCTGCAAATCTTCCTCTCTATAAATATCTTGGCGGACCAAACGCTAAAGTTCTTCCGGTCCCGATGATGAATATCATCAACGGGGGATCTCACTCCGATGCCCCGATTGCGTTCCAGGAGTTCATGATTCGTCCGGTCGGAGCTGAAACTTTCTCCAAGGCCATCCAAATGGGAGCAGAAGTCTTCCATAGCCTTAAGGCTGTTCTCCACGACCGTGGTCTCTCGACTGCGGTTGGTGACGAAGGTGGCTTTGCCCCTACTTTTGACGGCACTGAAGATGCTCTCGATACCATCAGCCAAGCGGTTGAAAAAGCAGGCTACAAAGTCGGCGAGGACATCACCTACGCGCTCGACTGCGCGGCTTCCGAATTCTTTGAAGACGGCGTTTACAACTACGCTAAATTTGAAGGAGACAGCGGTGCCAAGCGAGGCTCTGATGAACAAGCCGCTTACCTTGCTGAGCTCTGCTCAAAGTATCCCATCGATTCCATCGAAGATGGCTGCGATGAGAATGACTGGGAT
This sequence comes from uncultured Verrucomicrobiales bacterium, assembly GCA_937928545.1. Lineage (GTDB taxonomy): Bacteria > Verrucomicrobiota > Verrucomicrobiia > Verrucomicrobiales > Akkermansiaceae > SW10. Next base: position 17,576 of record CALGJQ010000067.1, on the reverse strand, counting down.
GGCTGGAAAGTTCTCACCGATAAGATCGGAGACAAAATCCAGCTCGTTGGTGATGATCTTTTTGTGACGAACGTCGACTTCCTCCAAAAAGGAATCGATCTCGGAGTTGCAAACTCAATCCTCATCAAGGTAAACCAAATCGGAACTCTCACTGAGACCTTCGACGCGATCGAGCTTGGTAAGATCCACGGTTACAACTCGGTTATTTCACACCGTTCTGGTGAGACCGAGGACAGCACCATTGCTCACCTTGCTGTTGCGACCAATGCAGGACAAATCAAGACTGGTTCCATGAGCCGCTCAGACCGGATTGCCAAATACAACCAGCTTCTTCGCATCGAAGAAGCCCTCGGAAGCAATGCGATCTTTGCTGGTAAGTTGAAGTAGGCCTTCACTCCTCTTTAAATTTCATCAAAGCCGCAGGGGAGACCTTGCGGCTTTTTTCATGTCAAACGATCACGCGGTATTAGTTTAGACTTCCTAAATATCAAAAATCGAGTATAGAGTTTCTCCATGGCCCGACGGAAAAGAGCAGAAACCGGTCGATCTCCGGAGTTTTCCGCTGATCGTGAAGGCCGTGGGCTCTTTGGAAAGCCGACCCTATTCGTTTTCTGGGTTTTTGTAGTCGTGGTTTGCGCGGCCTTACTTATTCCAGCCATTCCTCAGTATCGGCTGCTCAAAAACATCGAAAATGAACTCCTCGATGCCGAGCAGAATGAATTGGCCCTTCGCAAGAAGCGCGACCAACTTCATGACGAGAGCCGCGCGCTCAAAAAAAACCCGCGCTATTTAGAAGCGCGGGCTCGTGACCCTCTCCGTGTTCAACTCGAAGGAGAGAGTATTATCGAAATTAAAAATTAGATCGTCATCGAGTTGAATCCACCATCGACTACGACTTCCGTGCCGGTGATGAACCCACCTGCGACATTTGAGGCCAGTAAAAGGGTCGCTCCGATCAACTCTTCAGGATTTCCAAAGCGCGATGATGGGGTGTGGCGAAGAATTTCAGCAACGCGAGACTCATCGAGAACCTTCCGGTTCTGCTCAGCCGGGAAGAATCCAGGGACCAAGGTGTTGACGCGGATGTCGCGATCAGCCCATTCGCGAGCAAGGTTACGGCTCAAGTTATGAACGGCAGCTTTCGAAGCGGAGTAGGTAAAGACGCGCGAGAGGGGATTTAGGCCCGAGATTGAACCGAGGTTAATAATAGAAGCTTGGACGTCACGGCTCAGGAAATAGTTTCCAAAGACCTGACAAGCGCGCATCACCCCGACGAGGTTCACGTCGAGAATGTTGAGCGCTTCTTCATCGGTGATTTCGACAAAAGGACTGGGAGAATTGATCCCGGCGCCATTGACGAGAATGTCGACCTGCCCGGATTGCTCGACCACTGAGTTAAGGAGTTCGTTGAGCGATTGACGGTCGCTCGAATCAGCGTGTGCGAAATATCCTTTCCCACCTGCTTCTTCGATGATTTTTAGGCGTTCGTTTGCTTTCTCTTCATTTCGACCAACCAAAACGACTTCTGCTCCAGCTTGAGCGAGGCCGAGAGCCATGTAGGAGCAGAGTTCTCCCGTCCCGCCGATCACGACGGCTGTTTTGCCTTTAAGGCCGAACATTTTTTCCAGATATTGCGCTGATTTCATCTCGCGGGAAGCCTAATTGGCGAGGCGTTTTGAGCAAGAAATGATCAAAGAAGTTTTTCGGCGAAGCCTTCAGTCAGAGGAAGAGTTGAGAAGGTGACGTAGGAGACATTTTTGATTCCCGATGAAAGCGACAATTTTCGGTAGCTATCCCGCACGGAGTGGCTACCTTTTTCGTGTTGATGAAGTGCGATTCGTGTCAGGAAAAAGCCACTGTGTTTTACACGCAAGTGGCTGACGGCAAGTTGAAGAAGTTTGTCCTTTGTGAGACTTGCGCCGAAGCAAAAGGGATTACCAATCCTGAGGGCTTACTGATGGCCGAAGAACTCCTTGCTCCGAGCCAAGCCGCGGGAGGCTTATCGGCAATTGAGCCCCTTGAATCACTCGAGAAGTGTCCCAGTTGCGGATTTACCCTCGTTGATCTCCAAAAAGTCGGTCGATTGGGCTGTCCAGATTGCTATCGTGCTTTTGCCGGAGAAATTGCGCGTCGTTTGCCTTCGATGCACAAAGGTCAGGTTCACGCCGGTTACATGCCTGCTGGTTTAGTAAAGCAACAGGCCTTAAAAGTGGAACTCTCGGATCTTGAGGCCGAATTGGAGACCGCGATTAACGATGAGAATTTTGAAGAAGCCGCGAAACTGAGGGATCGAATTAGCGAGCTCGAAAGCGCGAAAGGGGAAGGGGTAGCTGCATCATGATGCGATTCTCCACCTTGTTGAAACATCCGGCTGATTGGATGACTGGCCATGATGAGGAGAACTCGGTCGTCCTCACGAGTCGTGTCCGCCTCGCTCGAAACATTGCCAATGCTCCTTTTCCAGGCTGGGCTCGAAAGAAAGAACGGCAAAAAGTCCGAGATTCTTTGCAGGCTGAATTAGAAGCTCTCCCGGGAATGAAGACGGGCTTCTCTCACGAACTTTCTGATCTTAATTCGCTTCAGAAGCAGGTTCTTGTCGAACGCCATCTGATTAGTCGCGAACAAGCGGCACGGAATGAGGGGAGTGGATCAGTGGTGAACCGGAAACAATCGCTCAGCCTTATGATCAATGAGGAAGATCATTTGCGCATTCAGGCCATTCGTCCCAGTCTCCAGCTTAAAGAAGCCTATAAGTTGGCCCACTCGGTAGATCAAAATCTTGAAACAAAGATCGAGTTCGCCGTTGATGCCAAGCTGGGTTATCTCACCGCATGCCCCACGAATTTGGGCACTGGAATGCGGGCCTCAGCAATGCTCCACCTTCCTGCCCTTGTTTTGAGTGATCAAATCACTCAAGTCTTAAAAGGAATCGGTAAACTCGGCCTCGCGGTTCGCGGACTTTATGGAGAAGGGACCGAGTCGCTTGGAAATCTCTACCAAATCTCCAATCAATCAACCCTCGGCGAGCCCGAAGAAGTCATCTTGGAACGCCTCACTCGAGTGATCGGCGATGTCGCGCGCTACGAAACCCAAGCTCGTGAGAAACTTCTCATCGATGATCCGATCATGGTGAAGGACCGAATTGGTCGTGCCGCCGGAACCTTGAGCTACGCCCGCATTATTTCTTCAAAAGAGGCTCTCAACCATCTCTCGATGCTTCGTCTCGGAGCTGATCTAGAGATCATGCCTTCAAATCTCGTCGAGATTTGCGACCGCTTGTTCATGGAAACTCAACCAGCTCACTTGCAATGGAATGCTGGTGAGAAGCTGGAACCGACTGCTCGTGACATCATGCGGGCTCAAATGATCCGAGAGCAGTTGCATTCTGCCCTACCAGCTGCTATTGATATTTCAGGAAAAGAAAATTAACCGAGCCCCCAAATTGAAAGCTTTCTAATGAATAATTTTACCCCTCGCGCCCAGCAAGTCCTGGCGCTGGCCCGTAAAGAGGCCGACCGATTCAATCACAATTACATCGGAACCGAGCACGTCCTTCTCGGACTCATCAAGCTCGGTCAAGGTGTTGCCGTTAGTGTGCTACAGCGGATGGGACTCGATCTCGAGTCCGTGCGGATGGAAGTCGAAAAGGAGGTCGGGACAGGTCCTGAACAAAAATCTTCCACCAATATCCCTTACACTCCACGGGTCAAAAAAGTCCTCGCTCTCGCCAATAAGGAAGCGAAGCAACTGAACCATTCTTATGTCGGAACCGAGCACATCCTGCTGGGACTCCTTCGGGAAGGGGAGGGAATGGCCGCACGTGTCTTAACCAGCCTCAGTGTCGATCTTCAAACCACTCGGAACGAAGTTCTCGCCGAAATCGACCCTAACTTCTCAACCGACGATGGAAACCCGCCTTCCGATTCTGATGATGATTTTGACTTCGAAGACGAAGATGAAATCGATCTCGATGGTGACGGAGATGCTGGCGAAAAAACCAAGACTCCTGCCCTCAAAGCATTCGGTCGTGATCTCACTAAGATGGCTCAAGCTGGTGAGCTTGATCCAGTCATCGGCCGTGCCCCAGAAATCGAGCGCGTGATTCAGATTCTCTGTCGCCGAACAAAGAATAACCCTGTCCTCGTTGGTGAGGCTGGGGTGGGTAAAACCGCAATTGTCGAAGGGCTTGCCCAAGAGATTTCCGCTGGTGACGTTCCCGAAATTCTTCGCGATAAGAAAGTCGTGACTCTGGACCTCGCTCTCATGGTTGCTGGGACAAAATACCGTGGTCAATTTGAGGAGCGCATTAAAGCGGTGATGGATGAAATCCGTAAGGTGAAGAATGTCATCCTCTTCATCGATGAACTTCACACCATCGTCGGAGCCGGTTCTGCCGAAGGAGCGATGGATGCCTCGAACATCATTAAGCCCGCTCTCAGCCGTGCAGAGCTTCAGTGCATTGGTGCCACCACCATGAATGAGTTTCGGAAACACATTGAAAAAGACTCCGCTCTTGAACGCCGCTTCCAACAAGTGAAGGTCAATGAACCGTCTACGGAAGACGCCATTGCGATCATGAAGGGACTTCGGGAGAAGTATGAATCACATCACAAAGTTCGCTACACTGACGAAGCACTCGAAGCTTCGGTAAAACTCACCTCGCGCTATCTCACCAGTCGTTTTCTGCCAGACAAGGCAATCGATGTTGTCGATGAAGCCGGTGCTCGCGCTCGAATCAAGACCATGACCCGCCCAGTTGGACTCAAGGATCTTGAAGCTCGAATCTCTGAGATCAACGATGATAAAGTCGCTGCAATCAATGATCAGGACTTTGAAAAAGCCGCCGCCTTGCGCGACGAGGAAAAGTTAACACGTAAGGAACTCGATGATCAAATCGAGGGCTGGCGTGATGAGAGCGAAGAGAAGGTCGTCGACATTGTCGAAGACGACATCATGGCCGTGGTTTCTAAGTGGACCGGGGTTCCTCTTCAGCGCATGGAGCAAAAGGAAGCGGCCAAGCTTCTCAAGATGGAGGAAAACCTCAAGGAGACCGTCATCGGACAGGACGCAGCAGTCATCGCGATTTCCAAGGCCCTCCGTCGCTCACGTGCCGATCTCAAAGATCCACGCCGCCCGATCGGTTCCTTCCTCTTCCTAGGGCCAACAGGTGTGGGTAAAACCTACCTCGCTCGTAATCTCGCCAACTTCATGTTCGGAGACCCCGAGTCTCTCATTCAAATCGACATGTCGGAATACATGGAGAAATTCAGCGCCAGCCGTCTTATCGGATCGCCTCCGGGATATGTGGGATATGAAGAAGGGGGACAGCTTTCCGAAGCGGTTCGTCGTCGCCCATACTCCGTCATCCTTTTTGACGAGGTCGAGAAAGCTCACCCTGATGTCATGAACCTCCTTCTCCAAATTTTGGAAGAGGGCATGATTACCGATAGCTTTGGCCGTAAGATCGACTTCCGTAACACCATCATCATTTTGACCTCGAACGTCGGAGCTGAAAGCATCAAGCGTCAGACTTCTCTCGGCTTCAATGCAATGGCCGAAGACGAAGCTGACTTCGAAGGTATGAAGGCCAAGATCGACGCAGTGGCGAAGAAGCACTTCCGTCCAGAGTTCTTGAACCGTCTCGATGAGCTTGTCGTCTTCCGCATGCTTGAGAAGGAAGCCTTGAACCAGATTGTTGATCTTGAGGTTGATAAGTTGGTCAAGCGTCTCGCTGAGAAGGAAATTGAACTCGTTCTCGATGCCGCCGCTCGCGACCTCATCGTCACGAAGGGATATGATCCTGACTATGGAGCCCGCCCCATGCGCCGTGCGGTGGAGCAACTTCTAGAAGACCCGCTTGCTGAGGCCCTCCTCGCGGGAGAGGTCAAAGAAGGTGAGCATGTCACTGCTAAGGTGAAGAAAGGAGCTGAAAAAGTTCACTTCAAGACCAAGGCTGGCAAGAAGCCAAAATCTCCTGAGAAGACCACTTCTTAATCGCCCGCGCGATTAATCAGATACGTTCGACGAGTCAGATTCCATGAGAATCGGCTCAACGAACGTTTTTTGCGTCCAGCCGTCAACTCCTCCTGGGAGTTCAAGTTTTACCCAACCTGCTCTTTCAGCAGTGATTTTACAAAGGCTCCCAGCAATGTTGTCTCTCAGAATTTTCCCTCCGAGATAGGGTTGGCTTCGCAAGGCGACTTCTTCTGAACTGGCCACGAACAGTTTATGAAGTGGATCAAAGCTAACTTCCTCCGGATAGAAAAACCAAGCCGCGCCACCAACCAAGAATCCGAGAGGGAAGATGAGAGCGCAAATTCGAATAAGGAAGGGCCGTTCCTTTGAGCGTCTTTGGAAGAGGCAGAGTAAGAGAATGACAAAAGCCCAAGCACCAGCGAAGGTGAGTTGTCGATAAACTGAACGCGGTAGCACGCTCAACCAATCGAGCCCTTTTCGTTCCTCTTGTTTGATTCCGGGGAGTTCCTTCAGCAACGCGGAGGCGTCACCGTCTTGAGCTTGATAACGATAAGCCCAAAGCGCGGCTTTCGCGGGGCGATCGAGAGTTTTTTCACACAGGGCGAGGTTATAAAAATGTTCCGGTGCGGGAGCTGCTGCCATTTCTTGTAAGATTCGTGCGCGGGCGACTTCGGGGTCATCTTCCTGCGCTCTGAGCGAACTCAACTGAAGGATGAAGAAAAGTCCCGTCATGAGGACCGGAGAAAGCGATTGAAGGCGCTTGAGAATTCGATTCTTCACGACTTCCGGAACCGGTTCGCTGGGTGCTTCGGGGCGGAAGCAAATGTCATCGCGCGCTTCGAAGATCTCCTCAAATCCTTCTTTGCCTCTCCAAGTGATCACGAAGTTTGCCGCTTCGCGGTAAAACTCAACTTGGGTCGATGACTTCGCGCGCACCTCATCGAGTGCGGCCTCAAATTCCCGCGCGGGCTGTGAGGAGAGGCGAGCGCTTTTGAGTTTCCGCAGGAGCGCGGTGATAAGAAGAAAAAGAACAAGCAGCGCGGGGACAATCTGCCATAACCAAATGGGGAGATTGTTTTTTGCATCGAACCTTTTCAGCCCTCGTCCCGAAAGGGGGAGGAAGTCCAAAGTGGAATCGGAGGCCTCAACACTGGGTGTTTTCCCAGTCATGACGAGCGGCTGTGGAGGGCTGTCGAGAGTGCGATATTTCTCGAGGATAGGATCAAAAAAGACGAAACGATAGGGAGGCATGGCGGGGAGGTTTTTCATCGGCCGAACCACCTGAGAAAACTCCACGGTCCCCGAACTGGAGCGGCGCTCACTTCCTGGAGGCTTGGCGATCATCTCGAATTGCTTCCAGTTCTTCTCCGGATCCATAAGGAAAGGGCCTGGAAACTGATCAATGTTTCCCGTTCCAGTGACACGAGCTTCGACGGTGATGGTATCGCCCAACTTCAGTTCCCGAGTCGGCGTGGAGGCCTCAATCATGAAGTTTCCAACGGCCCCTTCAAAACCTTCCGGCGCGCCTTGGGGAAGAGCTCGGACTATGAGTTTGGTTGAGGGGAACTCGACCGGAAGGGCTTGTCTGTTTATCCCAAGGCCACTTCGCAAGGGAACACTCGTATGGAAAATGGGCTCCGCTTTACCCGGTCCGATACTGAGAGTTCCTTCCTTGAGGGCATTTAATGAGCTTCGGTAGGTGTAGACGCGGAAGGTCAAGCCATCGTAATTCAAGATTCCGGTTGGACGTGGATCTGCAGTAAAGCGCCATGCTGCGATCCCTTCTTTTTCCATTTGAATGACCTGTCCATTAGCGAGCTTGAGGTGGTGAGGTGATCGACTAGGGACGTAGATCTTCGCTTCGACAGATTGGGTTTCACCGACATAGGGCGACACTTTTTCGAGGAAAATTCCCGAGAGATAGGGGACGGTGTTAGGTCTAATTGTAATGCCTTTTGTCGCTAATGTCGAGATTGGTGAGGCCTTCAGAGTAATCGCTTTTGAGCTGATGATTCCTTGTTGAGTTCTAATCTTAAACGGGGGGATCGTGAAAACCCCTGTTTGATAAGCGGTCACGCTATATTCGAAGACTTCGTAAATCTGGCTATTTATGCGAACTTGGTTTTTTCTAAGTTGAGTCAGAGCGAGCGGAGCGGCTCTTGGGGAATCTGGCCAATCAATAAGGGTGATGTTTTTCACCAGAACTGTGAGCCTCGTCTGCTCACCGACTACCACCATGCGGCTGGCTAAAGTGACTTCGATCGTGGGGGGAAGGTTCTGTGCCCACACTCCGGGCAGGAGAGCAAGCAAGACGAGGATGACTTTTAGGTTGATGGGCATCGTCGGGTTTTACCAATCCTGTGCGGAGCGATTGTAGGGGCGTCGCATTCGGCGAGGGGCTTTTGCTCCGAAGTCCGCATATTGTTTTAGCAATCGGCGGGCTCGTTCCTCTCGCGATTCATTCAATGGCTCTTCGCCTTGTTTCATTTTCTGGGCATCAGCGTTTTGAGATCCTTTCCCACTTTCTTTCTGTTCCCTTTTTGATTTCGAATCCTGTGGGTTGTTCCCTTGCTGCGGTTTTTCAGGATTACCCTCCCCATTTTCATTGGGCTTGGGCAAAGAGTCATGCTCCTGATCGGAGCTTTTACCCTTAGGCTCTTTTGACTCATGAGAACGATCGTCCTGAGTTTCTGAGGGTTGATTTGGCTCGCTTTGATCCCCTTGATTTTCTTCTTCCTGTTCTTTGGGCATCTCCTGTTCTTTGGAGTCCTCCTGTTCTTTGGAGTCCTCCTGTTCTTTGGAGTCCTCTTGCTCTTTGGAGTCCTTCTGTTCTTTGGAGTCCTCTTGCTCTTTGGAGTCCTTCTGTTCTTCCTTTTTTTTCTTTGGCTCTTTTTGACGGACGTATTCTTTGACCTTCTTCAGGTTTTGGGTCGCTTTGGCATCAGCAGGATCGATCCTTAAAGCAGCCTCGTAGTGTTTCACCGCACCTTCCCAAGCTTTGATCTGCTCGTCTTCCTCTCGGGGGACTCCGAGGTAAAAGAGGCTAGTCGCGAGACCATAGTGGGCTTGTTGTTGAGTTGTGGAGTTTTTGGAGGCAAGAGCTTCACTGAAAGAATCGGCGGCGGCTTCCCAACTCTTCGCCTGGAAGGCTGCAGAGCCAGCGGCGAGGTGGAGGCTAGAGGCTCGCTCTCCTGACTCCTCTTTCGCGGCAAGTCGGAAAAACTGGTGCGCTTCGAGTTGGTCTCCTTGCGCTAAGGCGTCTCGACCATCACTGATCAAACTCGCGTCGGCCTTGGGAAAGGCGAAGAAGCACGCGAGCACGGCAAGGGCCGGTCGAAGAGGGAGCGTGCGCACGAAAATCGAAATCATAATAAGAAGAAGTCCACAAAGAAGAAACCATTGATGAGCCGGTTTCGCAACCCGTTGGTGTTTTCCTTCTTCCCGAAATCGGTCCATTTCGCTCAGAGCGGAATCGAGCTTACTAAGGAAGGTTCCTCCCATGCCACGGGAGTAAAAACCATCGGTTTTTGCGGCGACCATTTGGAGAGCCTCCTCATCAAGACGGGTGAAGACCGGGTTCCCGCTACGATCACGGAATTTTCTATCTCGTTGTCTGGGATCTGGAATAAAGGAGCCTTCGCTCGATCCCATCCCGAGAGCGTAGATGAAAATTCCTTCCTTTGCGGCACTGAGGGCGGCGGCTTCCACGCCGCTGGTTGAGTTTTCGCCATCGCTGAAGACCACCATGATGTTACTTTGTTGCCCCGTTTTCGTGAGGAGCTTGACTCCGTCATTGATCGCACCACTCAGGTTTGATCCGCCATAGGGAATATCGGCAGGATCAAGTTGGGCGAGCGTTTGCTCGACGAATCCGTGATCGAGAGTGAGAGGGGATTGCATTAAGTTTTCCCCAGCATAGAGAAGAACGCCGACCCGATCATTTGGAAAGCGTTCCAAGATTTCTAAGGCCGCCGCACGGGAGGCTTGGAGACGACTGGGTTGAATATCTTCCGCTAACATGCTGCGAGAGATATCGATACAGAACAGAATATTCCGCCCTTCACTCTCCACCTCGATCCACTCCTCGCCTGATTCTGGTTGCGCGAAGGCCACGATCAATCCAGCCAAACCAAGAAGAGCGAGCCCAAGTGAGGTGAAATAAACCCACGCAGAGCGGACCATACTGAGTCGTCCCCGCAAGCGTGGAGCCACGAGTTCCTTCCAACGGTCTCCACGTTTCCTCCGAGCCAACCAGGCTGCGAAGGCGAGGATGGGCAGGGCGATGAGGCAGATTAGCCATTCTGGACTATTAAATCTCATGGCATGGGTGGCGGGTTAAAAGAGGTAAAGACGAGGAATCCAAAGACGAGCAGGATGGAGGGAGCAATGAACCAGGGGTAGAGCTCTTTTCGTACAATCCAGGTATTGCGTTTCACCTCGGTTTTCTCGAGTTCGTCGATGCTTTTAAAGGCTTCGCGTAAGCCGGTGTAGTCGAGGGCTCGGTAGAAATCTCCATTCGTTGTTTTAGCAATTTTCTTGAGTGTCTCTGTATCGAATTCCTGCCCGGTGGCCATTCCATTGAGACGACCTTGCGGGGTTCCAATCGCAACGGGGTAGATTTTGATGTCGAGATCTGCGACGATGCCCGCGGCTTCAATCGGAGAGAGCTGCCCCGAATTACTTGCGCCATCGGTTACGAGCACGATGACCTTGCTCTTGGTCTTTTCCTCATGCTCATCATCGCGCTTGAGGTTTTCAAGGCGCTCGCCGGCTGCCATGATGGCGCTGCCGATGGCCGTTCCGCTTTCGGTGCGACTATTGACTAGTGCAATGTCTCGGAGGGTGAGCTCGAGAATTTGATGGTCGAGCGTGATGGGCGCGGCGGTGTAGGGGCGAGCTGCAAAACTCACGATGCCGATACGATCATCGGGGCGACGCTTGATGAATTCGTTGATGATTTTTTTTGCGGCTTCGATGCGACGTTCGGCCCGTCTCATTCTCGCGGTCGAATCGAAGAAGTCTGGGGTCGACATCGAATAAGAGACGTCGAGAGCGATCATGATATCGATGCCGCTCGCAGTTCTGGAGGTCCGACTCTTCGCTTCCTGCGGTCTTGCCATCGCAATGATCGCTGGAATGAGCATGAGCGGAAGAATGAGAGGCGCGAAACGAAAGACGCGATCTTTGGGCTTCACTCCAAGAGTCCCAAGCACGCGCAAGGTCGGGTAAACGATCCAACTCCGCGAGCCCTCGCGATAACCGAGAAACATGAGGAAGGGAACAGCGAGAAGGAGGAGAAGCCACCAAGGCTCGGCCAAGACGTAATCGTTGAACAAAGTCATGTCGTCACGTTTTGGGCTGAGTGAATCGTTTTGAGACACTGTTTCGAACGATCAATAAAGTCGCGCGCGCGTTCGGGATCGATGGTGGAGCGGGAATACTTGGCGTCGTTGAGATCACTTAAGAGAGCTTCTGCTTCACGGGGTAAATTGGGCTGGCGGGCTTTGAATTCTTCTACCGTTTCGTAGAGCGCGGGTTCAGATAGTGAACCAGCAAGATAAACCCGAATCGCGAGAGAAGAATGAGCGGCCACTTCGGCAAGGGGGCGTGAATGAGCATCCTCTTCAAGCTCACGAAGACTCCTGGAAGCGGCGGCATAAAAGTCTCTTTTAGGAAGGCTCGGCGGAGTGACTTTGGAAGGTCTGAAATAGGAAATAATGAACCAAAGTAAGAGGAGAGAAAGAAGGACGGCCGCCACGACTAACCACCAGACCCAAGGCGGCGTTCCGGGGAGATAAGTCTCCGGATCAGGAATCCCGTGATCGAGGCTAAGGGGGGCTTCAGAATCCATAATTAGCGGCGGCGATGGGCTCGGCGTTGAAAGAGGCGATGAAGCTCGGCGAGGTAGTCGTGTTTGGTCGAGATGTTTGCGGAATCAATACCATGCTTACTAAAAAACGAATCCAAACCCTCACGGTATCTTTTTGAGAGCTTCGACATGCCCATACGAGTGTTGCTGTTCGAGGTATTGACAAGAACCTCATGGCCACTTTCGGGATCTCGCAAGTAGACCTTACCGACATTCGGAAGCTTCTTCTCAAGGGGATCGAGCAAGGGGAGGGCGATGAGGTCGTGCTGACGAGCGAGAGTGCCAAGAGGTTTTTCGAACCCCCAATCTACGAAGTCAGAGATCATAAAGACGAGCCCTTTACGCTTGAGAGTTTGGAGGAGGAACTTCGAGGCCTCGGAAATCGAAGTCCCGGGATTGGGCGCTTTGACGGTGAGGATTTCACGAACGGCTCGAAGAACGGCCCGACCACCCTTGGCTGGGGGGAGGTAAAGAACGGGGTCTTTTGCGAAGAGGAGAAGCCCGACTTTATCCCCATTATGAGTGGCGCTGAAACCGAGAAGAGCCGCGAGCTCGGCCGCACGTTCGCGTTTGCTGAGGAAGTCGCTCCCGTAGTCGGTCGATCCCGAAATATCGACGGCAAGAATGACCGAGAGTTCTCGCTCTTCGCGGAACTTACGAATGTAAGGAGCCTCCATGCGAGCGGTGACATTCCAGTCGATGAAGCGAATTTCATCGCCCGGTTGATACTCGCGAAATTCATCGAAATCCAAGCCCTGACCTCGGACCGAAGAGGCGTAATCTCCCGAGAAAACATCCTGCGCCAAGCGGCGGGCGCGGATCTCGACGCGGCGCACGCGGCGCATGATTTCTTCAATGCCTTCTTCTTCGTCCATTCGCTCTGACCTTTCTAATCACTCAGGATAAAAAGAGGAGTTCAAAAAATCGAGATTAGCTCTCTTCTGGAACAGCTTGGATGCGGCGAAAGCTTGTGCTAGTCTCAAAGGCATGGACAGCTTGATTCAACATCTTGAGAGTAAAGAAGATCTCCAGCCTCGCGAGGTTTCGGTCGCCGCTAATTTTCTTCTCGATGAAGCTGGTGATGTTGAAAAGAAAGCTCGGCTCTTAAAATCTCTCGCAGAAAAGGGGGAGACCGCCGCCGAGATTGCGGAGTTTGTTTCCGTTTTCCTGGAGAAGGCGGTGAAGCCTTCCTTCTATGGGCAATCCTTTGAAGGGCCCACGATTGATGTCTGCGGAACGGGCGGGGACAAGCTGGACCTCTTCAACGTCTCGACCACGAGCATGTTTGTCGTCGCGGCGGCTGGTGGGATTGTTGTGAAGCACGGAAACCGAGGCATTACTTCAAAGAGCGGGGGAGCGGATGTTTTAGAAGCTCTCGGGATTGGGATTGATCTCCCTTCGGAACAAGTCGGGACTTGCTTAGAGAAAGCGGGTGTGGGTTTTCTCTTTGCGCCCCAGTATCATCCCGCCTTTAAGGCAGTGGTGCCGGTGCGCAAGATGCTCGCTGAACAAGGTCAACGGACGATTTTTAATCTCATCGGGCCGCTTCTCAATCCCGCCAATCCCGAATGCCAATTGGTCGGGGTCTTTGACCAAAAGCTCTGCCCTGTTTTCGCGGAAATTCTACAACGTCTTGGACGCGATAGCGCCTGGGTCGTGAATGGCAGCACCGCCGATGGGCGCGCGGTCGATGAAATAAGCCTGATGGGCGGGACTCGGATTTGTAAGTCAGGCCGATATCAGAAGTTGGTGGATGAAGAAGTTTCGCCGAGCGACTTCGGACTTCAAATTGCCGAGGTCAGTGAGCTTCAAGGAGGTGATGCTGCTGAGAATGCCGCGATTCTTGAAAACATCCTTTCGGGGAAAGAAGAGGGCGCAAAACGCGACATGGTTTTACTCAATGCGGCGGCTGCGATTTCCTGCGCGGGTCTCGCCGACAATCTCGGCAAGGGATTAGAAAAAGCGAGGGAAGTGATTCAAGACGGAAGCGCCCTAGAGCGCCTTCGCCTTCTTCAGAATTATGCGTAAGCTTTCTCGTCCCGATTGCTCAAGCTGATCTCATTCCTATTTCCTAAGATGTAAGTAGCTGAGGCGGCGAGAGCGATGAGCGCCATGATCGGCAGCGGGCCGTAGCCCGCGAAGCCAATGAAGAGTGCGTGACTTGCAAGCGCGCCAAGCATCGTTCCTGCGGTGAGCAGAGCACCTTTGAAGCTCTGCTTCGGAATGAGGAGAAGCACGACGGCAATCAATTCCACAACTCCGGTTCCGAGGCGAAGCACTGCTTCGAGTCCAGGATTCCCGAAAGCTTTGTCCGCAAGCGAAGTGAAAAGTCTGACGGGGTCAGCAGCTCCTGCGAATTTGAAAGGAAGGGTTTGTCCAACGATGATGGCTGGAATGAGGCGAAGGGTCCAAGCGAATATGGGTTTCATATCTCTAGGAGTGAGACCCTAGATTTCTATTCCGACTATTTTCATTTCAGGCAAGTCGACAAGATTGTTTCGATCTCCGCGAGCCGCCCTACGCCTTGGTAACCACAGGCTAAATCGCCTTCGGCGGGATCGATGAATTTCACCCCATCCTTTTTGAGTTGGGCCAAATTTCGTTGGGTCGCAGGATGCTGCCACATCTTACCATTCATGGCCGGAGCGATGAACTTCGGTGTTTCCAGAGGCAGGGCAAGGTAAATTGCGGAGAGGGGATCAGGCGCGAGGCCGTTTGCGAATTGGCCGAGGGTGTCGGCGCAAGCGGGAGCGACGAGGAAAAGGTCGGCATTGTCGGCAAGTTCAATGTGGCCGGGCTTCCAAGAATTCTTCTCGTCTTCCCACGAGGTGAGGACGGAGTGGCGAGAGAGAACCTGCAAGGTGAGGGGAGTGATGAATTCAGCCGCAGCCTTGGTCATGACCACATGGACCTCATGGCCAAGCTTCGTGAACTGGCTCGCGAGGTCGGCCGCTTTGTAAGCGGCGATGGAGCCGGTGATTCCGAGGACGATGTTCATTTGAGACGGGAGATGCGAAGTCGCTCGGCGAGGATGAGCGACTTGAAGTTGAGATAATCTTCCTCACGTGTCGCGGAAAGCAAGCGATAGGAATACTTGGGCCAATGTTCCATCTCTTCGAGGGCGTTTTTCATGCGTAGCGCTATGACGTCCTCCGCATCGGTTCCGCGCCCGGTGAGGCGGGCCAAGAGTTCCTCCTCGCTCGGAGGCATCACGAAGAGATCGATGAGAGCGGTTTTGATTTGCGGATCTTCACACGCGCGGACTTGCGCCGCTCCTTGGACATCGATGTCCATCACCACATCAATGCCCTTTGCAATGTGATCCAGGACCTCCGACTTGAGGGTGCCGTAGAAATTTCCGTGAACCTCAGCATGCTCCAAAAGCTCATCTGCAGCGATGCGGGCGCGGAAATCTTCCTGAGTGAGAAAGTGGTAATCTTTGCCATTCTCCTCGCCTTCGCGAGCGGCTCGGGTGGTGCAGGAGATCGAGTAATGAGCCTCACCCTCATCAGCGAGGCGACGGCATAAAGTCGTTTTTCCAGAACCCGAAGGCCCTGAAACGAGGAGAAGAATTCCGCTGCGTGAAGTCACGGGGAGACGGTAGAGTTGGAGGCTAGAAAGGTAAAGAGTGGAGCTTGTTCTGGATAGAGTCTTCACGTCTCTGATTTAATTGATTTCCTAAGGCGCTTGAATCGATCAACAAATGGTATTACACTGACCCTATCGATATGTCACAGGTCACAATATCTCCAAAATACCAGGTCGTCATTCCAAAGGCAGTTCGGGAAAAATACGCACTTCTTCCAGGAGACAAGATAGAAATGATTGAACTGGATGGACGAATTGAACTCGTGCCACTTCGCCCCGCGAAAGACCTACGTGGGTTCTTAAAAGGTAAGAAAAACAACTTCGAACGAGATACCGAGCGATGCCTACGATAGTCGACTCTTCCGCTTGGATCGAGTATTTTGTCGATGGACCAAACTCGGACCAATTTGCAGCAGCTATTGAAGACACTGAAGACTTAATAGTTCCCGCGATCACGCTCACGGAGGTTTATCGATGGATGTTGCGAGAGGCAAACGAGTCGGATGCCCTTGCTGCGATTGCCGTCATGAAACAAGGGAGAGTCATTCCACTGGACGACCAACTTGCAATTTTCGCCGCAGAATTAAGTCATCGTCTTAAGCTCCCATTGGCTGATGGCATTATTTACACGACTGCGAGGCAGGAAAGAGCCGACTTGGTCACACAAGATGCCGATTTGGAGGGTTTGGATGGGGTTATTTATGTGAGGCACTCCAAAAGGAAGTGATTTTACAATTTTCAAGCACTGATACTTTGGAACTTTTCGCGAATCCCCAATTTTTGTGACTGACCCTTGGGGGGAAGGCTTTAGGCTTTGAGCATGCCGACGGTGGAAGTGATGTCCGAGACTCTAGCTAGCCAAGTGGCGGCTGGGGAGGTCATCGAGCGCCCATCTAGTGTGATTAAGGAATTGGTCGAAAATGCGATCGATGCGGGTGCGCGAAAAATCGAGGTGGAAATCCAGAAGGGGGGCGTGGCGATGCTGCGGGTGCGGGATGATGGGTGTGGGATGAGTGCAGAAGATGCGCTGCGTTCTTTGGAGCGACATGCCACGAGTAAACTTCGGACTTCAGAGGATTTGAATGGGATTTCGACCTTGGGATTTCGAGGTGAGGCTTTGCCGAGTATTGCCAGTGTGTCGCGATTTACGATGCTGACGCGCGAGGCCGAGGCGACCGAGGGAACCGAAGTGAAAGTGGACGGTGGGAAAGCTCATGAACCGAAGGCGGTTGGCTGTCCGGTGGGAACGAGCATTGAAGTGCGGGACCTCTTTTTCAACGTTCCGGCGCGGAAGAAATTCTTGAAAGCGGAATCGACCGAAGCGGCGCACATTGATCATCAAATCCGTTTGCACGCGCTTTGCACTCCGGGGATTGGCTGGAACTTACGAAAGGATGGACGGACGATTCTTGACCTCCCCGCAACTTCAGACCGTCGGGTGCGGATCGAGGCGATGACGGGTGGAGAATCGGGCAAAGCGCTCATCTCCGTGCCGCGTCATGAACGACGAGGGATCGTGATTGAAGGAGCCCTCTTGCCCGCTTCATTTGCGCGACGGGGCCGGAAACATCAGTATGTCTTTTTGAATGGACGACCGGTCGAAGATTTAACGATTTCAAGGGCACTGAAAGAGGGTTTTAAAGGAGCTTTGCAAGAAGGCCTGCAGCCAGCGGCTTGGCTTTGGATCTCGATGGATCCCGCGCTCGTGGACGTCAACGTGCACCCCGCAAAACGGGAAGTGCGCTTTGCCGATCCCGCACAGATTCGTATTGCGATCATGGATGCGATTGAGGGGGCATTGCGACCAAGCCCCGTGCGTGAAGTCGTGCTAAAACCGAGCCCGAAGGTGAGTTTGGAAATTGTCAAAGGCTCACAGCAAATCGTCCGGGAGCGGGAAGAAGTGGTCCTTGAACAAGAAAAAGCGAAGCCGGTTGAAGTGACTTGGCGGCATGAGAAACAAGCTGAGCTGCAGGTCGAGGAAGCGGGAGAAGACCTTGCCGCAGCGCCGGATTTTCGGATCGTGGGAGCACTCTCTGACCAATACGCGCTTTTAGAGGGGGACGAGGGTTTGGTCTTGCTGGAGCCTCGGGCGGCTCGAGAACGGATCTTTTATGAACGTCTTTTAGAAGGAGGGGAGCGTATC
>CALGJQ010000066.1 GCA_937928545.1 uncultured Verrucomicrobiales bacterium | reverse complement strand
TGAGGTGGGAGTTCGGGGCCTTGGTTGAGGGGAGATCTCACGCAGAGCAGCGGAGCAGCAGAGGTGTGGGGGAGGTGGGTTGAGGGGGAGTCTCGCGAAGAGGCGCGGATACCCATACTGAGCCCATTGGGTGCGGAGGTTTTTGGGGGCTTGGGTTGGGGGCGGGGAGGACACTTTCCAAAGTGTCCTTCCGGGGGCTTGTGGGTTGCTAGAGAGGTTTAAGGGTCGTTGAGCTTTTCTTCGGATGAAGAGAGGTCGTGGAGGTGTTTGAGGTAGGGGTTTTGGCCGCCGCTGGTGGCGGGGCGGGGGGTGACTTGGTGCATTTTTTCGACGTGGTTTTTGCTGTCGGCGATGAGGGATTCGATGAGGTCGGCTTCGGGGAGATTTTTCCAATACTTCTTGGGCATCTCGGCTTGCATGGCTTTGACCTTGAGGCGGGCGGGGTTGAAGATGCTTTTGTAGTAGCCGCGCCAGAGGTCATCGAGCTCCTCTTCGGGGACTTCGACTTTTTCGACGCCGGGACCGTGGCGGAGGGTTTTGCCATCCCAGGAGGCGGAGCCGGTGGGGGTGAAGATGGTCCAGTCCATGCCGGTGAAACGCTTTTGGAAAAAGTGGGCGGTGAGGGGCATGATTTGGTGGTCGGGTTCGAACCAAGCCATGAATTGTTCGCGGCCGGTGGCGGGGTCTTCGCCGGTTTTCTTGAAGCGGACGAAGGCGTGCATTTTGTGGATGTCGCGCCCGATTTCTTTGCGCATTTTATGGAGGCGCGCGGTGGTGGGGTCGGAGGAGATTTTGAGGAGGTTTTTTTCGCCGCCGTGGGTGAGTCGCCAGAGGGTGAGGTAGAGGATGGCCCACCGGTCGGGGGCGCGGTGGTGGGCGATGTTTTGGGCGAGGGAGAGGAATTCCTGGGTGACGGAGGGGGCGGGGACTTTTGGTGGAGGGAGGGCTTGGTCTGAGGGGGAATCGAAGAGGGAAGCTTGGCCGGGTTCTTGCCAGATGACTTCGGATGGGGAGATGTGGGCGCGGAGGAGGGCGCGGGCTTTGGCGCGCCAGTTGGCGAAGTTAGAATCGATGGTGAGGGTGAGCATCGTACGCGGGTGAGCGAGCTACTTGAGGAGCTGGAAGCCTTCGAGCTTGGCTGCTTTGCGGTCGAAGGTGTGGGTGGGTGAGATTTTCCGTGAAAGGTTACGGGCTAGGATGAGGCAGTCGGAAAAGTCTGCCTTTGAACTTTGATAGCTTTGGAGCGCGACGCGGACGAGGTCCTCGCCCTCGACAAGGAAGCGATCAGTTTCCAAGAGCTGGGTGATGGAATCGCTAATATCCTTTCGGGTATATTTAAAGAGCCTTCTCAAAACCCAAGTGAACTCGACTACTACGATCAGGCTAATCCAGGCAGGAGAGGACTTTGAAAAAGTGGTCTGAAGCAAGCGAGAAGCTTTCGCCACTTGTTTCGGGTCATCATTGGCGGCCAAGCGGACCAAGATGTTGGTATCAATTCCCTGATTCACAAGCAGCTTGGGCAATTGCTTTGTTCATTTCCTCAACCGTAAAACTGCGCTCTGATTTGGGGAGGACGTTCATGAATTCCTCAAGAGTTCCTTTTTTGGGAGACATCTTGATGACGCCGTTTTCGACTTCGATGCTGACGCGGTCTCCTTTTTTGAGGTGGAGTTGTTCTCTGACTTCGGCCGGGATTGTGATCTGGCCCTTGCTGGTGAATGTAGCTTCCATGGCTTACCTAGGGTAAGGAGTGTTTGTGATTTGTCAAGTTGGCTGATGGGGATGTAAGGAGTGGAGGGTGAAGCTATATTGTCGCTTATGAGGTTGGCTTTCAGCCGACGGGAATGTGGTGATGGGGGACCCCAACTGGTAGGTGGGGCTGGTATGAGTTTGGGCTTTGCCCAAGGGGGAGTTTTGTTTTGGGTGGTTGGTTGGTTGGGGTGCTTGGTTGAGGGGAAGCACCCGAGGGCATTTCGCGGGCTGGAAGCGCCGCTCTCCTTATTGCTTGGTTGGGGGCGGGGACAGAAAGCGGGAGCTTTCTGCTACGTTGTTAGGTTGAACTCGAGTTGTTTTGGTTTGGGGGCGAAGCGGGCGCGGAGGTTGTCGTGGTCGAGTTCGCGGGTGTTGGGGTGGTGGTCTTTTGTGATGATGAAGGGGAGGACTTTTTTGAGGGAGACGCGGAGGCGGATGAGGTCGGTGATGCGGATGTTGGTGAAGCGGCGGATCTTGAGGATGCGGTCGGCGTTGCGGATGCCTAGGCCGGGGACGCGGTAGAGGATGAGTTTTTCGGCGCGGTTGAGGTCGATGGGGAAGAGGTGGCGGTTGCGGAGGGCCCAGGAGAGTTTGGGGTCGAGATCGAGGTCTAGGTTGGGGAGGGCATCGGAGACGATTTCGGTGGCGGTGAAGCCGTAGAAGCGCATGAGCCAGTCGGCTTGGTAGAGGCGGTGCTCGCGGACGAGGGGAGGGGCTTGGAGAATGGGGAGGATGGCGGAGGGCTCGGGGATGGGGCTGAAGGCGGAGTAGTAGACGCGCTTGAGCCGGAAGTTGGAGTAGAGGTCGGTGGAGCGCTTGAGGAAGGTTTGGTCGGTGGAGGCATCGGCACCTACGATGACTTGCGTACTTTGGCCGGTGGCGAATTTCGATTCGGGGGATTTTCGGCCGGATTTTACGCGGCGGACTTCTTGGGCGTTGTCGACGCGGTGGCGGATTTTACCCATGGCTTCGCGGGTGCGTTTGAGGGATTTTTCGGGGGCGAATTTTTTGAGGGATTCTTCGTCGGGGAGTTCGATGTTGATGGAGATGCGGTCAGCGAGTTGGCCGGCTTTTTCGATGAGTGCGACGGAGGCTTCGGGGATGGTTTTGAGGTGGATGTAGCCGCGGAAGTCGTGGTCTTCGCGGAGGGAGCGGGCGACTTCGATGACCATTTCCATGGTGTGGTCGGCATTGCGGATGATGCCGGAGGAGAGGAAGAGGCCTTCGATGTAGTTTCGTTTGTAGAAGTCGAGGGTGAGTTTGACGACTTCGGCTGGGGTGAAGGCGGCGCGTTGGACGTTGGAGGAGCGGCGGTTGATGCAGTAGTGGCAGTCGTAGAGGCAGCGGTTTGTGAGGAGGACTTTGAGGAGGGAGATGCAGCGGCCATCAGGGGCGTAGGAGTGGCAGATGCCGGCGCCTCCGGTGGAGCCGATTCCGGTGCCGGTGGAGGAGTTTTTTTTTGCGGCTCCGGAGCTGGCGCAGGAGGCGTCGTACTTGGCGGCGTCGGCTAGGATTTCGAGTTTTTGCTGGAGTTTCATCGTTCAGGTGAACACTACTCGATTGAGTTAAAGATGGAAGGGGTTTTGTTGACTGTTAGATGAAGTTTTCAGTTTGTCAGTTTTCAGGCTTGGTTGAGGTGTGGTGGTTGAGGGGTGGTGCTTTGGAGCGTGATATCAGGAAGGTTCGGATTGAGCTTAGATGAGATGCTGAGCTGAAAGTGCAGTGATTACTCGTAAAGTTTGTCATGGATTCTCAGGAGTTGGTGAGATAGTTTCAGGCAATCAGGGAGGGTCTGTTCTTGAATATTTTTGTGATGAAATTTTTTACTTTAGTTGGTTGTTTATTGGTTTCTGCGTTTGCGGATGAGGCTAAGGTGTTGCTGGTGAGTCCGCCGGAGCTAAGGGCGGCTTGGGAGACCTATGCGGAGATGCGAGGAGAGCAGGGGACGCCGATGAAGGTGGTGGGGACTGATGAGATCGCGGAGAGCTATGCGGAGGGAGATTTGCAGAATAAGATCCGTCTTTGTGTGCGGGAGTATGTAGATGATGAGGGATTTGATACGGTGATTTTGGGCGGCGATAGTACGCCAGAGGGAGGGTTGATTCCGGATCGGGATACGCTTCATCAGAATATGTGGGGCTTTGATTTGGACATTCCGACGGATGTTTATTTTACGAGTGCGACGTCATGGGATGCGGATGGAGATGAGACTTATGGGGAATTTGAGGATGACCGAGAGGCGATTTCTTATCCGGATGGGAAGGTGTCGATTGGGCGGATTCCGGTGAGGACGGCGGAGGATGTGAAGGCGTATGGGGCGAAGGTGAAGGCGTATTTGGCAGGTGAGCCGCTGGGGGAGTTGGCGATGACTTGCGAGGTGCAGGGAGCTTATGCGAAGGTTTTGAAGAGCGGGAAGGAATTGATTCCGGAGGCGTGGCCGGCAGGGAAGGTGTCGTTTTTCTTTAACGATTTTACGGCTTGGGATGGGGAGGGAGAGAAGGGGAGCTTTGAGCTGAGTCCGAAGAATTTGGGCGCGAAGTTTTCCGATGGGAAGATTAACAAGTGGCACATCCACGGGCATGGTTTGGTGGATCGCTGGGTGCTGGAGAATCGCACGAGCTTTACCTACGAGCATGTGGCGAAGTTGAAGAATGAGCGGCCTTTGGTGATGACGACGGTGTCGTGTTTTACGGGTCACTTTGATGCTGAGAAGGATCCATGTATCACGGAGGCGATGTTGCGTCAGCCGGGTGGTGGGGCGGTTTTGATTGTGGCTCCGGCGCGGGAAGGAAAGCCGCATTTCCATGATCCTAAGAAGGATTTTCCCTTGATGACAAAGGAGGGGAAATTGGACGGGACGACGCAGACGATGGCTTCTTTTTGGGTGGCTGCTTTAGGGGAGAAAAAGGCGAAGGCGGGGCAGGCTTTGGCGATTTCGAAGGCGGGGCTGGCGGATGATGCGGAGAAGTCGGCGACGTATCATCAGGGGATGTGTGAGTTGAATTTGTTGGGTGATCCGAGTTTGCCGGTGAGATGAAGTTTGTCAGTTTTCAGGCTTGGTTGAGGAGGTGGTGAATGGACGAATGAACGATTGCAAAATGGACGATTTGCTTGGTTGAGGGGAGATCTCAGGCAGAGCAGTGGAGCAGCAGAGTTTTTTGGGGGATTGGGTTGAGGGGGGTGGTTGAGGGTGGACAGTCTGGAGACAGTCCTTCCGCTGGGAGAAGTTGGTTGCGGGATTTGGGGTTGGGGTGAATATGAGACTATGATTTTTGCGACGACTAGGGATGAGGCTTTGGATCAGTTGGAGAGCTTTGTGGGGGTGAGTGGGAGGTATTCGCGGGATCGGAATCATGTGGTGCCGGGGCATGGGAATGTCTCTTGTTTGTCGGCGGCGGTGAGGCATCGGCTGGTGACGGAGTGGGAGGTGGCGGCGGCTCCGTTGGCGCGGTATGCGGTTTCGACGGTGGAGAAGTTTACGCAGGAGGTTTATTGGCGGAGTTATTGGAAGGGGTGGCTTTCGCTGAGGCCGCAAGTTTGGGGGGAGTATTTAAAGGGGATTCGAGAAGTTGAGGGGGCGGAGGAGATTCGGAATGGGGAGGGGCGAGTGGCGGTGATGAATGGTTTTGCGAATGAGCTACGGGAGACGGGATATTTGCACAATCATGCGCGGATGTGGTTTGCGGCGTATTGGGTGCATGTGGAGAGGTTGCCGTGGGAGTTGGGGGCGAAGTTTTTTCAGGACCATTTGTTAGATTTTGATCCGGCGGCGAATACGCTTTCGTGGCGCTGGGTGGCGGGCTTGCAGACGCCGGGGAAGACGTATTTGCCGAGGCGAGGGAATCTTGAGAAGTATCTGCATCCGGATTTGCTGGATGCGCGAGGGATGGAGTTGCTGGAGAATCCGGTGGCGGTTTTACCGGAGGGGGTGGTGAAGCCGGAGGTGACTTGTCGGGAGTTGGCGGAGAATATTTTACCGGAGGAGGGTTTTGTTTTGTGGATTCATGAGGAGGATTTGAATCCGGAGAGTTCGCCGCTTGGGAAATTGAAGCCGGGGCGGGTGGTGGTGACGGGGGAGGTGGC
>CALGJQ010000065.1 GCA_937928545.1 uncultured Verrucomicrobiales bacterium | reverse complement strand
GAGAGATAGCCCAGCTCGTTGATTCCTGTGACTTCGCCGGGGAATGGCTTGAGTTTTTCTCCGGCGATGGGGAGGAGCCGGACCAAATTTCCCCCGAGTTTATGCTCTGCATAAGCGACCTCACCGATCCCGGCTCTCATTAACGAACCACGAGCGTTTTGGTAAAAGCGCTGGCCTCCACGTTTGCTGGCTGCAGGTTTGCGGTCGGTGACATAGAGCATCCCTTGGTAGGGAGATTTTCTAAGGTAGGCTTTCTTGGCAAAATCCTCACGCATCGCCTCATCGAAGTGCGCCGGAGTTGGCATCATTCCAAGGCGGTCGAATTTCTTAAAAGCACAGCTACTTGCCCCTAGTAGAACGAGTAAGCAAAGAGATAAATGGCGGAGGAGTCTAAGCACGATCTGAAGAGCTGGCCGACCCGATGAGGGCCGAGATAAAGACAGCGAGGTAAAGAACCCCGCTCAGGGAAGAAAGCATGACGATGAGCTTGGCGAGAGCATTGGTCGGCACAATGTCTCCGTAGCCCAGCGTGGTCAGAGTCACGAAGCTGAAGTAAAGCTGGTCAGCCAGTTCGGGCGGCTCACTTGTGACTTGGTTCAGAAAGGCATCTGCTTCGATTTGACTGACGACGACGATCCCAAGAAACCAAAAGAAGCCAAGAGTCAAATAACCCGTAACTCCGGCTACCACACGATCCCACTGCGCCACCTCTGGTTTGAAAAAGCTGTGCCGGATAATTTCTCTGAGAAGCATGACGAACGCTCCTGTGAGGCAAACGAGTTGAAAAAATCCGCTCAAAGCGTGAGTCCCAAAATATCTGGAGAAGAGGGCGAGCAGTGAAAGGCCAAGGTAAGTGAAGAACCATTTTTTACTCCTTGCGAGAAGGGCTCCGCAAAATGCGAAGGCGATGGGAAACACAAAGGACAGCCAAAAAGTCGCCAGCATTTCCCACGACACTGAGGACACGATCAAGCCAACCTGCACAAGCAGGAGAAAGCGCGCGGTATTGACGGAATTCAGAAAGTTCATCGGCTCATGAAATTAGCCGCCACACCATTGAAGAGCGAAGCGAATGACAAAGGCATTTGTAACATCCACGAAGAAGGCCCCGACGAGAGGAAGCATAATAAACGCCATCGGAGCCGGGCCGTGGGACTTCGTCACCGCCGTCATATTGGCAATCGCCACTGGAGTCGCACCGAGGGCGAAACCACCGAAACCTGCCGAGAGCACTGCCGCCTGATAGTCTTTTCCCATCAACCTAAAGAGCACGAAGACGATAAAGACAAAGGCGACTACAGTCTGCAGAACTAAGATCACCAGCAAAGGCCCAGCGAGGCTTGCGAGTTCCCAGAGCTTCATGCTCATGAGAGTCATGGAGAGGAAAAGCCCCAGCGAGAAATCCGAGACAATGGCCAAAGCCTTTGTCCGAGCAGGCCAGGCGAGCTTTGGGAAAAAATGCGGCACCGTATTGGAAAACAAAATGCCCACGAGTAAACATGGAACGAAGAGCGGCAGGCTGAAGTTCATCGCCAGAATCTGCTGATGGATGATGTAGCCGATGATCATGCAGACATGCATCACGAGGATGACTTGCATGAGACTGAAGTGATTCACCTCCTTCTCATCTTCGCCCTCATGAGCGAGGCCGACCACTGGCTTCTCTTGCTCTTGAGGAGCCTCCAACTTGTTCCGAGAAATGAGAAACTTCGAAATCGGCCCACCGATCAAACTGGCGACGATCAAGCCAAGCGTCGCACTCGCAATCCCGATCTCCAAAGCATTTTCAATCCCCAGCTTCACCACCTCCGGTGCCCAAGCAATCGCCGTCCCGTGACCACCAATCAGCGAAGTCGAACCAGCCAACACCCCAACCGCCGGAGGCTGCCCGATCATCATTGCAGTCGCGATTCCCACAACATCCTGAATCACGATGAATCCAAGGGTCAGAATCAGCAAAGTGACCAAAGGCCGTCCGCCTTTAATCAAATCCGAGAAACGAGCATTTAACCCGATACAGGTGAAAAAGTAGACCAACAATTGATCCCTAGCATCAAGGGTGAATGAAACCTCCACCTTCCCCACAAAATAGATCATCCCAACAATAATCGCCGCCAGCAACCCACCCGTCACTGGCTCCGGAATATTGTATTTTCGAAGGAACCTGATCTTGCGATTCAAATGAACACCCGCAAAAAGCACCAGAATAGCTAGGGTGATGGTCAAAAAGCTATCAGCTAAAAAAATAAACATCACTGAGTCGTGCCTGACTGTGGAAACCCAGCTTTCAACTGTCGATCTCAAACTACTTGTGAATTCGCCAAACTTCCTGCACCAGAGAAGTTTTGGAATCAACGTAGATACTCTCAAGCACGAGTCTTTCCAGATACAGAGTGAAATTTGTCACACTTCAAAAACTAAACCAGCCAGCAATAAAGGCTGATCACCACCACCCCGATCAAATTCAGCACCACTCCTTCGCGCATCATCTGCGGCACGGTCAGATGTCCCGATCCAAAAACCACCGCATTCGGAGCCGTCGCCACCGGCAACATAAAGGCGCAGCTCGCGCTCAACGCCGCTGGCAACATCACCACCAGCGGGTCCAGATCGTTCGACAAAGCCACCGTCGCTAAAATCGGCATGATCAAAATCGTGCTCGCCGTATTACTCGTCAGCTCGGTCAAAAAGGTCATCAAAAAGCATACCGTGAAAACCAAAGCCAGAATCGGCAAGGTCCCCACTCCGGACAAAGCCCCCGCAATCTCCGCACTCAGCCCGGAATCCTTAATCCCCGCCGCGAGACAAATCCCTCCACTAAAAAGCAGCAAAACTCCCCAAGGAACCTCCTTGCAGCTCTCCCAATCCAACAGCCTCCCTCCTTCCCCTTTCTCACCCGATCCATCGGGAATCAGAAAAAGAAGCATCACTCCTAAAAAGGCCACCGAAGCATCATTCGCTCCATTCAGTCCCAGCCACGAACTCCAGCCGCCAAAAGGCTCCACTCTCGTCATCCAAGCCAGCGCCGTCAGCCCAAACACCATCAAAGTCCGCCGCTCCGCTGGCCGCCATGCTCCCACCTTCGGAAGTGTCAGAGCCACCTCCCCTTTCTGATTCCGACTCAACCAAAGCCACATCAGCGGCAACATGATTACCACCACCGGAACCCCGTAAGCCATCCATTGGCTAAAGGTCATCTCGATCCCCGTCGCTTCCTTATACTGCTCGATAAAGACCAAATTCGGAGGCGTCCCAATCGGCGATCCCAGCCCGCCCACACTCGCCGCATAAGCGATCCCCATCATCAAGGGAGCCGCGAGCGGATTCACTCCGCTTTCCTTCCGACTCCCATCCAGCACCGCCAGCGCGATCGGCAAGAGCATCAAAGTCGTCGCGGTATTTGAAATCCACATACTCAAAACCGCCGCCGCCAGCATAAAGCCCAGCATCAAAAACTTCGGCTTCGTTTTCCCATCATCCCGCTTCCCTCCACAAAGCCCCACCATTCCCAAGGCAAGCCGACGATGCACCCCGCTCTTCTCCATCCCCTTCGACAAAAAGAACCCACCCATCAAAAGCAGAATCAAAGGATGCCCATAACTCTGCGCCACCGTCGTCTTCGCCGGCAAAACCCCCAACAAAGGTAAAAGCGCAATCGGAACCAACGAAGCAATCGGAATCGGGATCGCCTCAAACATCCACCACAACGCCGTCAACACCGTGATCCCCAAAGTGATCGCCGCCATCCGATCCATCCCCGCAGACGAAGCCACCACCCCCGCCAAAACTCCCAACAAAGGAGCCAACCATCGCATCGCAATCTTCAATCGAGCCATCTCCAGCGAGCTTAATCAAAAACCCGCCGTGGCCCATCGAAAAGAATCACTCTTGTTATTAGGGCGATCAAGCAAGGGCAATCCGAGAGCGCGAAGGTTTGCGGCGATGGCTTTTAGCGATTCGCCGTTGGCTTTTAGCCCGGTCGACCGGAATCCACTGCGAGAAAGCCAACGGCTAACCGCTACAAGCGAATGGCCATGGCACGAGAGCCCTTTCGGCAGCGCATCGATCCCTAGCTTGATACCCTACCCTCGCTATTTCTTCACCTCAGCCTTGGGAACGACAAACTTGTATCCCGCCTTCTCCCAGCCCAAAGCCCCCGACTTGAGGTGCAAAACCTTCTCAAAGCCAAGGCTCTTCCAAACCGCAAAAGAGGCCCCGCTCCGTCCCCCACTGCGACAATGCATCAAGTAAGTCTTCTTCCGGTCCAACTTCCCCAACTTCTCAGCAAAGTCCTCACTCTTAAAATCAATATTCACCGCGCCCTTGATGTGTCCCTCTTTAAATTCCTCTGGGGTCCGAACATCAACAACCACAATCTTAGCATCCTCCTTCAGCTTCGCCGCCGCTTGCTCCGCCGTGACATCCGTCACCTCAGCAAAAAGTGATCCAATCAAAAACAAGCCCGCAATAAGAGTCAGGATTTTCTTCATATCGAAAACTAACACCAAACCTCTAACGCGAAAGAGCATTAATGAAACCAAGAGGCAGGATTGAACCAATGACCAAACCTAAGAAAAATGCTCACTCATTTTTATCCAAAGGAAGCTTTAAGGATCGTTTTTCAGAATCAGGTGTGAAAGTTTAAGATCTTGTCTGATGAGTGAAACGGCTGTTGAAATTCGTGACCTTCGTGTTGATTACGACGACTTTGTCGCGGTAAACGACTTAAGCCTCGCTATCCCTCGTGGCGAAGTGATGGGTTGGGTTGGACCAAATGGAGCCGGGAAGACGAGCACTTTTCGAGTGATGACAATGTTACTGGAACCAACTTACGGTGAGGTGCGCTTGGGAGGGCTGGACATCATCGAAGAACCGAGAAAAGTGCGAAAGATCTTAGGTTACATGCCAGACATGGCACCAGTCCCGACCGATCTTAAGGTATGGGAATTTTTGGAATTCTATGCGCACGCGCATAAACTGGGATCGCGAAGATCCAGAAAAATGCGAGTGGAAGAGTGCTTAGAGAAAGTGAGTCTACAGACCAAAAGAGATGCCTTCTGCAAAAACCTATCACGTGGACAAACTCAGCGACTGGTGCTGGCAAAAACACTTCTGCATCGACCAGAGGTTTTAATATTGGATGAACCAGCCAGCGGTCTGGACCCAGTTTCGCGAAAAGAGTTAAGAAAAACGGTGCAACAGGTGGCCGCCGAGGGAGCAACCGTGCTAATCAGCTCTCATATTCTGAGTGAGCTCGATGAAATGTGTTCGTCGCTTTGTATTTTGAATCAAGGAAAGCTAGTCGCAAATGGTACCGCAGCGGAAATCCGGTCCAAGTTTGGAGACGGAACACGAAGATTGATTATAGAAATCATGGGCGAAACGGAGCCGCTTCGTGAATGGATGTCTCAGCGCTCGAGAGTTTCTCAAATCGAGGTGAAGGAGAACGAAGTCAGATGCCACTTCACTGGCTCTCCAGATGAGCAATCCGATTTGATGAGAGATTTGGCAATTGCTGAATTTAGACTGAGGACGTTTACCGAAGAGCAGTTCGCCTTGGAGGATATTTTGGAACAGGCTTCGGAAGGAGGTCTTGAGTGATCGACTTTTTCTTCAACCCCCTGATTTTACGCTACAGCCGAAGCCGTTTACGAAGGCAGACCCTGATTGGATCGATCGTCGCAACACTCATCATCACGGCTTTTATTTTTTTCACCTCGCACTGGTCAGGAACGAACCAATTAGAGTTGACCGAATCCTCTGCCGCCCGACTCCCCATTCTCCCCCTGCTGATGATGCAAGGGTTCATCCTATTCTTTATTGGCACAGGTTCGGTCGCGAGTGGAATGACTGCCGAGGAAGACGAGGGCGTGATCGACTATCAACGCCTCACACCAATGACTCCAATTTCAAAGGTCATAGGTTACCTTCTGGGCTTACCGATCAGAGAGTGGCTCTTGTTTTTTCTCACGCTGCCTTTCTCGGCGTGGTGTTTTTGGAAGGGGCAAATTTCGTGGAGTGTGTTTGCCGAGCTATACACAGTCGTCATAACCACAGGCCTCCTTTACCACATGACAGCTTTGCTCGCCGCGACAGTAATGAAAAACCGTAGACTCGCTTTTCTTGGTTCGATGGGGCTGATTTTCGCACTCTATACTGTCATGCCAAATGCCAGCAAGCTGGGGCTTGTCGCGTTCAATTACGTCACAATTTTACCCACGGTGGAGCAGTTTATGCCGGAGCTCACGGAAATACCTGGAAGCGAACCACTGGATGGCGGCATGGCTAGATTCTTCGGATTAGTGATGCCCCATTCGCAGTTCACACTAATTTCACAAGCTGCCTTTTTCCTGATCATAGGGACGATGTTGTGGCGAAGATGGAACCGCCCCGAATGCCATCTTTTAGGGAAACTGGGCGTAATTTTTTCCTTCATCTGGCTACAAGCGGCAATCTTGGGAACCTCGATACCACTCATTGAAAGTGGTCGAATCTTCCCAATGAATGTCCTCTCAATTTTCTCGATGGGCTCAAAGCGAACCTTTGCTGAGAGAGCCATGCCAACGATTTCTGAAGGAGAAATGATGGTAGGATTTTATGGACTTTTGACCTTAGTAATCTTGTGGGTTGGGACGGTCATGATCGCTCCTTCACCATCTGTCCAACGGCGGGGATGGCAAAGAGCAGAAAAACTAGGGTGGACAAGACTTCCCTTTCGAACGACTCGGCAGGAGCTTCCATCCCAGTGTTCGTCATGGCTTTGATTGGCGCCGCTGCTTGGTGTGTCTTTTCGAGGGAGTTAATCGGATCTCATTGGTTTAAAAAAACAAGTATCGGACCATTCTCCCCTCTCGCCATGGTTCTAGTTTGCTGCACTGGGAGCCTACTTGTTCAGCAGTTGATTGAGAGGAAAGGAAGAAAAACCGCCCTCATTTGTGTGGGTGCCCTCGCTATCCTTCCCTTCATGACAATTATCATGATGAGTGCATTCGGAGGTGTCCTAAAAAACCTCGAAGGCTGGATTGTGGCGTTCTCTCCAATCGCGTGGAGCAACTTTGCCGCAAAAATTTCCTTAATCGGTGAAGGCGCTTATTCTTACACTCCTTGGCCATTTTGGATCGCACAGGCAGTCATGATTCTGTGGTGGTTCCGACTCTACAGAATGCCGCGAATCAATAGCGTTTCGCGCCTCTAAGACTCATGAGGGAAATTGTGCTCAGCTCGACAACACCTCCCTTTACCGATATCAAAACCCGAAAATTCCTACATAACTAAAACAGGTTGCCCGGCATTCCCTTTGCAGCTAAATTTATCTCTTGAGATGAAAAAAAGCACCTCCATCACCATTTCCCTCACCCTCTCCTGCCTCTCTCTCCCCGGGGCTATCACCTTCAACAGCGTCAACTACGGAGCTCCTAGCGCCGACGAGAGCGACGCCTTCAATCGTATCAACGACTTCCGAGCCGATCCTCAGAACGAACTTTACGACATGTTCGTCGGCCAAGGATACGCCGGCACCAAAGCTGTCTTCGACGCAGCCCTAGCCGCAAAAAACTCCTACACCTCAGGTGAAGGTTGGTGGCAAAGCAACTTTGGAGGCTCCATCGTCACCAGCTCGATGGACTTCTTCGCCACCGTCCCCGCTACTCTCAAAAACCAATTCGACGCCCTCCCCGCTGCCGGAACTCTCAACCCGTATACTTGGAGTAACAACATCGGCTGGGCCGCTCATCAATACTCTGTCTGGGTCGAAAACGACGCCGGAGCCACTCCCAACCCGCATGCGATCCCCGGCGCACCCAGTCTCGGAGCACGCTTCACCGAAGTCGGCGTCAATTGGGGAAACGTCGGCGAGAACATCGCCCGCAACTGGCCTTTAAACACTGCCCAAATGCACATGGGTTTCGCGATCGACTGGGGAACCGGCGTCGATGGCATCCAATCCCCTCCCGGACACCGCAACTCTATGCTTAGCTCAACTTTCGAGGAACTTGGAATCGGCATTGTCGATCTTCCCTCTTGGAATCCCGGGAACTACACCCAGACCCAACACTTCGCCCGTACCTTCTCCACTGATCCTATCTTCTACGGCTACGTCACCGATTGCGCCACCGGCGATGAAAATGCCGGCATCACCGTCAATGTTTACGATGCCTCAGGAAATCTCCTCGGCACCACCACTACTGATGCACGCGGCGGATATACCATCGAATTTGCTGGAGGCACCCCTGCCTACGCCACCTATAATGGAGAACAATCCACCATCGCCCTTGGAACAGATGGTGCTAACTTTTTTCTAGACGCCGCCATTCCAGAACCTTCCTCGACCCTTCTCCTCGCACTCGCGACCCTAGCTCCAACTCTCCGACGCCGACGCTAGTTTCCCGTCTGACTCTTCCCCTTCCCCGTGAGGTAGAGATTCCGTTTCGGCGTTTGCAAAACTAAGGCGTAAATGCAGTTCATAAGATCGTCCTCGCCCATGTAAGGAGCTCCCATATGAGGCGTGGTGAAATGCAATCCGTAGCCTGGCTCCCATGCGAGCGAGAACCACCAGCGATAACTCTCGATCACTTCTTGGTAAGCTTCCGGCGCGGCCAAACTTAAGCCCATCAATCCCCACGCCCCTCCAGGCTCACCATAAGCATGACTGTTGCGGATCCACGGATGCCGCTCCCGCATCACCTTCGCGAGCGCAGGTTTCATCTCGGGTTTTTCACCCCGAAGATGCGCAGCGATGAGGTAAAGACCGGTCCGAGACCAAAACTCGCCAAGGTCTTTATACGAAGCATTGTAACCCAGCGCCCCATGACCCCCTTCTTTCGGATCAGACCAAGAGTGCACCATATAAGGATCGAGGAGCTCCCAAATCTGCGACTCAATTCCGCACTCCTTTGTCAAAGCCTCTCCCACCAGAAGATGCAAAGCCGGCGCCACGAGTGACTTCTCACCATAAGGAAGCCCCGATGGCCCATGCCCCAAGGCGGGCATCCCCCACTTACAAACATGCTGCCCCGCCACCGACCAATCGCGCGCTTCGCGGATCGGCTTGAGGACTCGTTTGTCTCCCGTATGCAGATGCCACTCGCCAAAAAGGGTCATCATGTAACCCGCCGACCAAAAGCCGAGGTTCCCATGTTTTCCAGGTTCCGGAAATTTCTCCAAGGCCCAATCAATTGCTTTCTTAACACTCCTCTTATGCTTGGCCTCGCCCGTGGCAAGCAAAGCCAAAGAGGCAAACATCGTCCGCTTAATATCTCCGGACCACGAGCCATCGTCACGCTGATTTTCCTCAATCCATTGAATCATATCCGCAAGCAAAGCCTTTGCTTCAGGGTCAGTCGCAGGGTCCATCGAGGTAAAATAACTCCCCCGCTCGAAAGCCAGCTCGAGAAGCTCAGGCTTCCCCTTTCGCAGAACCGTGAGAGAGACCTTCTTAACCCCGTTCTTCAAAGCCTCCTCACTCGCCTGTCCCAAAACCGCCTCATGACTATTCGCTAACCATTCCCATCCGGGATCGAGATTGTTGATCGGAAGCGGACGCCCATTCACCGCCACGATGGCATCACCCACTTTCAATTTCGCCTTTGCCGCCGGAGAACCTTTTTGAACATCCAGCACCGTAAGGACCGACTGCTTGTGCTCCGTAAGGGCATCAAACCCAAGAAGACCTGCACCTAACTTATCAGGACCCCGACCTCCATTTGACCGACCAAAGAGCTTACGAGTCGGCTCCTCGTTGATGCGACAAAAAGCAGGCTCTCCAATCACGACCACCGCGCCCTCGCCCCCTTTGATCCGAAGTCCAAAACGCTTCTCAAGCAATGACTCCATCAAAGGAGGAGGAACCTCGAGCCAAATCCGTTCCCGCGCCGGAGAAGGCTGAGAATCTTTTTTCGCCAACTTCACTCCCTGCGGAAGCAATTCCCCACAAGTTCCAAATTCCCCACCGCTCCAGTCACTCACCACCACAAAACGAAAAGACCGAACCCTCATCGGCTCCTTGAATTTCACTTCCAAAGCCTTCCGCTCATTCGCAACTGCTTCGCGATCACTCACCCCCTCATGAACGACCTTCCATTCTTCGCCCTCATTTTGAACTTCGATGCGGTAGGCCTTCGCGACCCCATTTGTAAAACCACCCTGTCGAGGAAGGTAACTCACGCCCTCAAGATTTTGCGGCGCCGAAAAACGCAAACCAATCCAATGAGGCCCGGGAGCTTTGTGGCCACTATACTTCGAGTGCCATGAGGTCTCCGGATCGCCATCGAAGGCAAGCAAAGCCGCCGCCCCTGATTGCTCGGACGATCCAATCACCGACCAAGGATCTTGCGGCGCCTCCCCTGAAACCGTCGCGGTCGAACTCGCAAAGACTTCACCACTCGCCGGCTCAAAGGCCTCCAAAGTCACCTTCCCCTCTCCACTCCCAATCGTTCCATGAAGTCCCAGCGAAACGATTCCCCGCCATCCTTTCGAAATCGCCTGTTCCTTCACACTCAGCGCCGGCACTTCGAGCGACATCATCAGTTCCTCCCCCGCCTGCAAACACGCCCCATGCTCATTCCCCGGCAATGGCCAATGATCCCTCGCCGCCATCGGAGCAACCGGCAGCACCGTTCCCAGGGCCTTATGACACAAGGCGAGTAAAACAAAAAATTGGCTGAGGCGTTTCATAGGAAGATAAACTGCGAGGCTGAAGCTATCCTTTCTCGAAACCAGCCCTTTTTCTACAAAGAGCCAACTGCTCCTCTGCCTCACTCGCTTCACCTCCCCCATGCCTCTGAGCACCCCGACAGGCTCACCTTCATCAATGAAAACTTCCCATAAAAAACAGATCGCGATTTGTTGATGGGAATTTTTTCTATCAAATTATATATTTTTCTATTGACCATTTCAGAACGAGATCCTAGCTTCCGCCTCCAACAAGAAACCACTCCGATGTTCAGTCAAAAAACAAACCGCCTCAGCCTCCTCCCCACCATTGGGTTTGGATGCTCGACCTCCCCCATCGGGAGAATGGCGGGTAGTCCGAACTCAGGAAATTGTGGAGCGAGCGAAGAATGCGTCCTCATGACATCGGAAGACATGAAGCCATACTATCACCCACCCAGCAGGGAAAAAATCTAGAGAATACAAGATATCTCAACGATCACCGCCCTGCTTCCAGAAATGGAGCAGGGCTTTTTTATGGCCCAATCCAAGGCCAACAAATCGACAAACAACCCAACACAGATCAAATTCACCGACCCCAACTAAGAAATAATTTTTAACATAGCCTGAACGAAGAATCGCCGCCAGCGACCACTGACGACGATTCCGAAGCACGAGCAAGAGAACGAATCCCATTCGCCCGTAACGAGATGCGAATAGTAAAAAGATTCACCTTCTTGGTCAAGGTAGAGTGACGTATTTTCACAAAAAGATACTATCATTTTACCACTGAATCAGGCGCCCTTTATGGCTTCCCCCAGGAGATGTGCCCGAAACATCGAAACGTCCGTCGAGAAATCCCGCGGCTATGGCTTTCACTAGAAAGCGATAACGGTGTCCGTTCCAAAAAATTGATAAAGGAAGGGAACCTGCCATGCAGTCTCCCCTCCAACCAGGAGAACACGCCTCAGAATCGTGCTTTCCTGTTTGGAGAGAAAGGGCGCCGCTGCTCCTTTCAATTCTAATGCCGGGATGAGTGTTGGTTCTCCGAGTGGTCTCATAAGCCGCTCTACGCGGGTTCAATTCCCGCTCCCGCTACCATTTTCCCACGTGTAAGCATTCCTTGGAGATGCACCTGGCTTCCAACCAGAAGAACACGGTTCGAATCCGTGACGCGTGACCATCTTTAACTGCCTGCAAGCATTGTGGTGATGCACCGGTCTTGTAAACCGGAGAGCGGGGTTCGATTTTGCCCTCGCTCCGCTCACGCCATACTGACTTGGGAGTTTCCTCCTCCGGAAACCTCTCTCGAGATGCCCATAAATGGGCTGAGTATTCCGGCGGGCATCCATCTTTAATTAACTAAGCAATCGCCTCTGAGGGAGCAAGTGAACCCCTTCGTTTGCAAAACGAATGGTGCCGGGAGCGTTACCCGGAGAGGCGTCCCCTTTTCAAAAGACAAGGTGTTCCCGCCACGGCCTTCTAAGCCGTCGACCATAAATAGCGGGTAGGATGTCGAGAGGTTCGAATCCTCCACCTTGCACCAAAGAAGGAACTGTAACCGGGCAAACGTACCGGGCCTGTTTGCTAAACAGTGCGATCCTTGAAAAAGCGATTGGAGTGCAAGTCTTCACAGTTCCGCCAAATCTCAACCCAACCAGAATTGAATTATGAAAAACAACAAACAAGCTGAAGAACTGCCCTTTCATCGAAATCACCCGCAAACGCCGCAAAGGGTATCCCTCGGAAACAAAAGTGAAACGAGGTATCCGCATCATCGGTGGCGACAAGGAACTCCACGAGAAGCTCGGTCGCAATGATCCCTGCCCTTGTGGATCAACTCGTAGATTCAAGAACTGCTGCCTCCGCAATGGCCGCTTCGACGGGATCCATCGGGATCACTACTTTTAGGGAATAGCTCCCTGATTCTCGCAATTGTCCATTCCAACTGGCTTATAGCTCAACGGTAGAGCACCCGGCTTTTAACCGGGTAATCAGGGTTCGATTCCCTGTGAGCCAACCAATTTCAAAACGAACGGGAGGTGGCGTAACGGGAGCGCGCTCGGTTTGGATCCGAGGGGTTGCTGGTTCGAATCCAGTCCTCCCGACCCGTTCAACAAAAGCTCCTGTGGTGTAACGGCTAGCACTTCCGACTTTCTATCGGACGATCCGGGTTCGATTCCCGGCAGGAGCACTTCTCACTCATAAAAAAACAGAACAATGAAACCTAAGATCCTCGAAACCGAGCGTCTCTTGATGAGACCGCTAAAGCGTGAAGACGCACCTTTCATCCAAAAACACGGCGGAGACCGTCGTATTGCCGAGATGACCTTGATCATCCCCCATCCATATCCGGAAGGCATGGCGGAGAGCTGGATTGAGGAAACTCTTGCTGAGCCGTCGCCGGGAGGCCCCTTCGCTCTCACCCTGAAACACGGGGGTGAATTAGTTGGCTTAATGGAACTATCGATCTCTGATGACAAGCTACAATCCAAAGTTGGCTTCTGGGTAGCCCCTCTTTTCTGGGGCCATGGGCTTTGCACCGAAGCCCTACGCGCCATGATTGACTATGGATTCCGTGACCTAAATCTTCAGCGCATTTCGGCAGGCCATTTTTCAGAAAACCCAGCATCTGGACGTGTCCAGAAAAAGGCTGGCATGGTCAAAGAGGGAACTCACCGAATGGGAGCATTTCGTTTCGGTGAGCCCAAGGATTTGGTCATCTATGCCGTGACTCGCCCAGATTGGGAGGACCGATAAAAAAAGGAATTTTGTGTGTGCCCCTATTGGCGTTGACTTAAGCTTAATGCGCTTTCGTAGAGTAAATTAGGGAGAAAAAAGACCCGTTTTGATTGACTGAGCGAGCAGGTCGACAGGCTTGGTATGTCCAAAAATTCGCCCACCGACTGATCACGATTATTTTTCTCCCGACTCTACGAGTTCGCAAGAAAAACCAAATTTATCCGCAGCAACTCAGCCAAATTTTCCGCAGCAGGATATCTCTTTTTCAATTCACCCCACTCGGAGGCGTCCACCCCATCGCATGGTGAGATGCCTCGGTTTTTGTCCGGACAAAACCCAGTCCTTCATAAAACGAGATCGCCGGATTCCCAACCTCCACCGAAAGACGAACCGGTATCTTGGTTCGAATCGCTTCCGCCTGCGCACTTTTGATCAACTGCCTCCCGATCCCATGCCCCTGAAAAGCAGGAAGAATTGATAGCTCCACGATCAACAAATGATCGAGAGCTTGATGAACATAATACCTCCCCACCGGCCGACCTGCAGCTTCGATAATCATGAAATGGGCCGCCGGATAAACCTTCCGATAGTGCGTAATCTGGAGGCGCGCCTGCTCCTTCAACAAACGCGTCCGCTCACTCGGCAGCAGATCACGAAAACCCGCCTCCCCTTCCCGAACTGCGATCACCAATTCCTCCAGAAATGAAAAATCCTCCGGCGTCTCAGGCCGGAGCGATACCTCAGCTTTCTCGGACACTTCTAATTACGAGGTGGAAATAGCCCGACGAGTGCAATTGAGAAATTAATCACCAAAAAAGGAGGCATATTATTGTGAGCTAGCCCTCCCCCCGCATTTCCAGGGTTACTTGCAACGGCGTTCGCAGTGTTCGTCGAGTAGTTGCTCTCACCATCGTTCGCGGTGGCCTGAATCGCTCCAACCGGAGAAGCTTGGTTCCCGACATCAGGAGTCACCGAAACGGAATGACTGTGGCTAGGCATTTCGCTTGCCGACAAAGTGTGTGTCTCAGCTCCCCCGGTTTGCCCAATTGGCCGGTTAACCGTTGAAGGGCCGTCCCCAAAGTGCATCGGGAAACGTCCACGCAGATCCGGCAGCCCAAAAGTCGTCCGCCCATCCCCTCCATATATTGTGCCCAAAAGCGAAAAGAGGGCGCTATTTGAGGAAATCGGCAGGAACTGTCCGTTACAGAGAGCCCAGCCACGCGGGGCAAAATTAAAGCCGAAAGTCTGAATCTGGCCGATATATGGTTCTGACATTTTTTAAGGTTTTTGAGTTTAATGATAAATGTCTGGTGGGACACTCTGACTATTAGTAGGTTATCGAAGTCATGGATCAAAAGGCAAGAACGATCGTCGCGGCGGGAATATTTTTCTCGAATCTGACCTGTTATCTTTCAGCTACCAGCTTTCACCAGATCGACTCCATCACTTCGAACACCTCCGCCACCGACCTCTTTCCCGTAAGCGGCCTCATCAATGGCGCAGGAGTCGATTTCGATGTCAATCCACCTCACGACTCCATCTCCTTTTCTGCAAGTTCACTCTGGGTCACCGTCGACTGCGCCCCCCTCCCCTGTGACTACTACGCCGAGGCTCTGCCTATTCCTGTCCTCACCATCGATTTGGGAACTGACCGCCCCCTAAACGAAATCAGCATTTGGGGCTATTCCAGCACCAATTCCAACGGAGCCAAGCGGGCTTCTCTTCGTTTTGCCACCAACGCAGAAGGAACAGGAAACTTTGCCAACTCCATCAACTTCAATCCTTCTTTCCCCATCCTCGTCGGAGGAACTGAGCGCCAGAGCTTCGCCTTTGGTCGCACCCTCACCGCCCGCTATGTCGAAGTTACCCTGACCGATAATCACTTCATCGCCCCGGGCAATGGCAGCAATGGCGAACTCCCCGGCGGAGATCGCGTCGGCCTCGGCGAAATCGCCTTCGCAGTTCCCGAATCAGACCTCGATCAAATCTTCGTCACCGCTCCCAACGAATTCTCCCTCAAGTCCGGCACCCCCGGAACCTCTGCTCTCAATGAGTTTCTCAGTAGCACCAACTACTGGGCCGTCGAACGCAGCTCCGTTTCAGGAATCATCTACCTCTCCGTTCCCACTGATGGCAAAATCTATCAAGTCGATCCCAGCGTCGACCCTCCGACCATCTCCATCTTCGTAGACGCTCTCGGTGCCGTCTTCCACGGGCTCGCCGTGAATAGTAACGATGGCATCCTCTACGCCGCCGACTCAGACAGCGACACTATCAAAAAATACGCCCTCTCCGACGGCCAAGCCGATGGCTCACTCGGCACTGGATTCATCCGACCGAACGAGGTCATTTTTAACGAAGCCACTCAACAGCTTACCATTTCAGATTCCGGCACAGATTCTCTCTACATTTACACCAAGTCCGGGACCCTAGTCACAGCCCTTTCCAATTCCACCACCGATGGCGCGTGGGGACTTGCCATCGACCCCCAGAATGGAGACCTCCTCTATTCCAGTCACGATCTCGGAATCATCTACCGTCGGGGCCAGTCTGGTGGAGCCGCCACCATTGAGCACCAAAACCTCCAAGGCCCCCGCGGCTTGGGATTCGACCGCTGGGGCGGACTCTACTGCGTCGAGAGCAAGACCGGCCAAGTCAAAACCTTCGGCCCCAGCCCCCTCACCACTTATACTACTGCAGCCGGCGGACGTGACATCTCCATCCTCGCTGACTGCGATCTCGATGGCGACTTCCTCCCCGATGCTTGGGAGGCAAGCTCCGGCGGCTCTGGCCTCACCTTCATGGGCGATGCCGATGGCGACGGCATCGTAAATGGAATCGAAGCCGCGACCGGAGGAAGCACTTTAACCTCTGCCGACGGTAGCCCGGTAGACTTTACGAGAAACTCGGATGGCGAGTTCCTCATCACTCACCAAGCACTCAAGAAAAGCTCTCTCCAATATACCTTGTGGCTTTCCACTGACCTCATCAGCTGGCAGGCCGCCGAAACGCTTCCCTCACAGGTCGAAGGCACCGGCCTTTATAATACTTGGAACTTCCGCTTCACGCCCGAAGACGAAGGTTTCCCGATCGACACCCCTCGCCTCTTTTCCAGACTGGGTCTAGAGCCCTCGCTTTAATCAGCCATGGCACGACCTCAATTCTCAGACTTCGACACCCGCAAAGGTCAAAAGTTTCAGGTTCTGAATCCGGAAGGTCATTCCATATCCCCTTGGCATCTTCACTCCGTTAAAAACCTGACACCGCCCGATGAAGATGGCTTAAGGGACCTCGAATGCTTCACTCTCACCTTCAAGCACGAGGAAAATCAAATCCTCCCACAGGGAACCCATACCCTCACCTCTGAAGATCACTTCCAGATCCAGCTCTTCGCCGTCCCATTTCGAAACGACGAAATGATCGTGACCATTAATTAAGGGTCAGTTCAAACAAACGTCCTTCGAAAGACCCCCGCAACTGGCTCCCTGCGGCACGCATCGGAGTTTCGCTCAGCTCAGCAAGCTCCTGTAAACCTCCCGCTAAATCGCGAGAAGCAATGCAACCACTCAATTGCAACTCACCTGCGGAATCAGTCAAGCGAACGCCATATCGGCGCGCCCATTTTTCAAGAGACCCTGCATTCCCTACTGGAAGTTGCATCCCATTAAGAGACCCTAAACCAGCCAATGTTGTCAGGGCTAAAAAATCACCGCGCTTCATAGGACTGAGATAACAAAAAACATCCACTTCTCTCAAGCTCAAAGAGAATCCAATTCGATTAAGCTCCTCGATTTTTCAATTCCCCCCACTCCCTTCCCTCCCTTTAATACGCCCCGATGGCAGGAGAGAAAAAACTAACCCCGATGATGGCCCAATACATGGCCATGCGGAACTCTCTTCCCGACGATATCCTTCTCCTCTATCGCCTCGGCGACTTCTACGAGATGTTCTTCGAGGACGCCAAAGCCGCCGCTGGCATCCTCAATGTCGCCCTCACCAAGCGGAACGACATTCCCATGTGCGGTGTCCCTCACCACGCTGCTCAAGGCTATATTGCCAAGCTTATCAAGGCTAACAAGCGCGTCGCGATCGCCGAGCAAACCACCGAACCACAGCCCGGAAAAATCGTAGAGCGCGAGATCGCCCAAATCATCTCCGCCTCCACCGTCAATGATCTCACCCTCCTCGACGATACTCGCCACAACTACCTCGCCGCCGTCTTCATCGGAGGCACCGCCAAAAAGCCCTGCCTAGGCCTCGCCTGCGCCGACCACACCACCGGCGAGTTCACGGTTTCCGAATTCGCCGACCGCCAGCAGCTCGAGGACGAGCTCGCCCGCCTCTCCCCCTCCGAACTCCTCATCCCCGAGGACCAAGTCAAAGAACTCGGAGGCCTCCGCAACAATCTCCCCTACGACTCCTACGCCTTCCTCTCCGAGCAAGCCCTCCTCACTTTAAAAGACCAGTTCAAGGTCCAATCGCTCGATGGCTTCGGCTGCTCCGGCATGACCGCCGCCCTCTCCGCGGCCGGTGGTGCCCTCCACTACCTCACCTACCAACTCCGCCGCAACTGCGACCACCTTAAATCGCTCAAAGTACGAAGCATCTCAGACTTCGTCCTCATCGACTCTGCCTCCCAGCTCAATCTCGACCTCGTCGAGTCCCGCTCCGGCAAACAACACACCCTCCTCGGCGTCCTCGACCGCACCTCCACTCCGATGGGCGCGCGAAAGCTCCGCGACTGGATCCTCCACCCCCTCTGCGACCTAGCCCCCCTCACCGCTCGCCTCGACCTCATCGACTCCCTCCTCGCTGAGCCCTACCTCCTCACCAAACTCCGCGACTCCCTCAAAAACATCCGCGACATCGAACGCACCACCGGCCGCCTCTCCCAAGGATCCGGCAACGCCCGCGATCTCAAGTCACTCCAGACCTCTCTCGAACGAATCCCCGACCTCAAATCCGACCTCTCCGCCGTGGCGGAGACCTCCGGACTCCACGCCCAACTCCTCAACGCGATCGAGGAATTCCCCGAACTCGTCCAAACCCTCCAAGACGCCTTAGTCGACGAACCACCCGCTCAACTCAAGGACGGCGGCATCATCCGCGATGGCCACTCCGAGGCTCTCGACGAACTCCGCTCCGCTTCCCGCTCCGGAAAGCAATGGATCGCCGAAATGCAAGCCTCCGAGCGCAAACGCACCGGCATCGACACTCTCAAGATCAAATTCAACAACGTCTTCGGCTACTTCATCGAAATCACCAAAGCCAAAGCCGACCAAGCCCCCGACGACTACCAGCGCAAACAAACGATGGCCAACGCCGAGCGCTTCATCACGCCCGAGCTCAAAGAAGTGGAAGGCAAAGTCCTCGGTGCCGATGACCGTGCCAAAGCCCTGGAATACGACGAATTCATCACCCTCCGCGCCGGAGTCACCGACCACCTCCTCCCCCTCCAAAACACCGCCGATGCCCTCGCCACGCTGGACGTCCTCATCTCCTTCGCCGAGACCGCCCAACTCTACCAACACACCCGCCCCGTCCTCGACGACTCCCGCCATCTCCAAATCGTCAACGGCCGCCACCCCGTCCTCGAGCAAACCCTCGTCGACGAAAAATTTGTTCCAAACGACACCCTCATCGAACCAGAGGAGAGCCTTCTCCAAATCCTCACCGGTCCCAACATGGCCGGTAAGTCCACCTACATCCGCCAAATCGCTCTCATCACCCTGATGGCTCAAATCGGCGCCTACGTCCCCGCCGAACACGCCCACATTGGCATCACCGACCGCATTTTCTGCCGCGTCGGTGCGTCCGATGACCTCTCGAAAGGCCAATCCACCTTTATGGTCGAGATGAACGAAACCGCCCTCATCGTCAACAACGCCACCGACAAATCCCTCGTCATCCTCGATGAAATCGGCCGCGGCACCGCCACCTTCGATGGCCTCTCCATCGCCTGGTCCGTCGCCGAACACCTGCACGATGAAGTACGATGCCGTACTCTTTTCGCCACCCACTACCACGAACTCTGTGCCCTCTCCGACTCCAAGAAATCCGTCGCCAACTTCAACGTCGCGGTCCGCGAATGGAATGATGACATCATCTTCCTCCGCAAAATCCTCCCCGGCCAAGCCGACAAGTCCTACGGCATCCAAGTCGCCCGCCTCGCCGGCCTCCCCAAAAACATCCTCGACCGTGCCAAGGAAATCCTTAGTCACCTCGAGATGACCTCCTCAAAACCCACCAAAGAAAACCCAACCTCCCCCAAGGCTAAAAAAGCCCTCCCCGAGTCAGACTCCCCCCAAATGGACCTTTTCTCCTAGAAATGTCGTTTTTTAGATACAAAAAGCCTCGTAACATCTCATCTAAATTTCGACAATTCTCATTATTCAGATTTCTCCCACCTTGACTCACCT
Organism: uncultured Verrucomicrobiales bacterium; assembly: GCA_937928545.1. Taxonomy (GTDB): domain Bacteria; phylum Verrucomicrobiota; class Verrucomicrobiia; order Verrucomicrobiales; family Akkermansiaceae; genus SW10. The sequence continues at coordinate 15,612 of CALGJQ010000065.1, read as the reverse complement.
CATCTAATTTTCGACATTCCCACCTATGTTTGTTGGTCGTAAAAGGGAACTCGAGGAGATCATCGCCTCAACCAAACCCCGGCGAGCGACCCTGATCGTATGTCGTGGACGCCGCCGAGTGGGCAAAAGCCGCCTCGTTGAGGAACTCGGCAAAAAGTTCCCAAAGTTCCTCCGCTTCCAAGGACTTGCGCCCCGAGAAGGCATCGACCACCAAGCCCAGCTCGACCACTTCAGCAAGACCCTCAGCCAAGAACTCTCCTTCCCCGCTCTCCCCCTTTCGAATTGGAGTGATGCCTTCCAGCTCCTCGCCAGCCAGTGCAAATCGGGCAAGATCCTCATCCTCCTCGATGAAATCTCATGGATGGGCCAAGGAGATCCCGACTTCGCGGGGCGGCTTAAAATCGCCTGGGACGAGCAATTCAAAAAGAACCCAAATCTCGCCCTCGTCCTCTGCGGCTCGGTCTCCTCATGGATCGAAAAAAACATCCTCCGCCACACCGCCTTCGTCGGTCGCATCTCCCACACCCTCACCCTTGGCGAACTCCCCCTCTCCGCCTGCAATCAATTCTGGGGCAAGCGGGCCGACTCCGTCTCCGCGATGGAAAAGTTCAAATTCCTCGCCGTCACCGGTGGCATTCCTCGCTACCTCGAAGAACTCGACCCCAGCATTCCGGTGGAGGAAAACCTCGCCGCTCTTTGCTTCCGTGAATCCGGCATCCTCTTCCAAGACTTCGAAACGATCTTCCAAGAAATTTTCTCCCGCCGTGCTGATTCCTGCCGCGACCTCGTCCACGCTCTCATCGACTCCCCCCTCAACTTCACCCAAGTCTGCCAAAAAATCGGTAAAGCCCCCAACGGAGTCATCACCGAATATCTTGAGGATCTCGAACTCTCCGGCTTCCTCACCCGCGACTTCGCCTACTCGCCCACCACCATGACCCCCGGTCGCAACCCGCGCTACCGCATCAGTGATAACTACCTCCGCTTCTATCTCAAATACATCGAGCCGCAGCGCGACCGCGTCGAAAAAGGGATCGCTCCCCGCGAGACAATCAGTGACTTCAAGGGGATCGATACCATCTTCGGCCTCCAGTTCGAAAACCTCGTCCTCAACCAACTCCCCCACCTCATCGCAAAACTCGGCATCAAGGCCCCCATCGAAAACGCCGGCCCCTACTTCCAAACCGCCACCAAACGCCGGAAGTCTTGCCAGATTGATGTCATGATCCGCACCCGCTCCACTCTCTACCTTGGCGAGGTCAAATACCGCGCCAAGATCACCACAAAAGTCATCGAGGAGATGAAAGAAAAAGTCCGCCGCCTCGGCCGCCTGACCGATCTCAGCGTCCGCCCCTTCCTCGTCCACACCGGTCAAATCGCACCAGGAGTCAAAGAAGCCGACTACTTCGATACCTTCATCTCAATGGATGATCTACTCGCCTTGTAAAAACTCATTTTACAAATCTCTCAAATTCCCGACACTACAGTATGAACACAATCGATATCCTGAAGGGAATTCTTGGAGGGAATGCCACCAAAAGCAAACGCGTTGAAAAGATCCAGAAGCGGAGTGGCGGTGGTGATCTCGGAGACCTCCTCGGCTCCGTCCTCGGTCGCGGCAAGCAGAGCTCTCGCGGATCCTCAAATTCCAACCCCGCCACCAGCGAACTTGAAGAACTTTTGGGAATTGGCAAAAAGAGACAACCCTCTCGCGAGCTCATTCCAGACGCCGAGCCAGTTCGTCGTCGACGCCAACCACATTGTGACCATGAAAATGATGATGCCGCCACTCTCATCCGCGCCATGTGCAATGCCGTCAAAGTCGATGGCGAAATCGACCGCGCCGAACAAGACAACATCTTAAAACGCATCGGAGACGTCGGCCGCGAGGAGATTGATTTCGTTCGCCGTGAACTCGCTGCCCCGCTCGATCTAGAGCATTACTGTGACACCGTCCCGCCGCATCTTGCCGAGCGCGTTTATGCCTTTTCCGTCTTAGCGATCAAAGTCGACACCCTCCGCGAAGCCGCCTATCTCGGACGTCTCTGCTCTGGTCTCGAGCTAGACCCTAGAACCTGCAACGCCATTCACGAGCAGCACGGCGCGCCCTGCATCTTTGCATAAGCACCTAGTTTTTCGCGTGCTTCTCAAGAACATCGAGGGCCACTTTCACAATCGTAGTCGCACCCGTCGAAGTTGGATGGAGGAGATCCCTCTGAAGATAAAGACCTTGGGTTTGCCCTTCTGGAATCGTCTGGCCTAGGATTTCCATCTCTTGGTTCGTGGAAGCCAGCCGATGGAAATGATGTAGATCAAGGAGCGCCATATTCGGATGCTCTTTGAGCCAAACAGCAAGGCGCGCATTGGCTTTTGCAATCGTTTCCGTGCCCGCATATTGCTCACGAGAAAGAACCTTCCCCACCGAGCTCCCCGCATCAGGAACATTCCCCACCACCACCGGGCATTTGAGTGTGGCTAAATGAGCCAGACCCACTTCAAAAAATTCCAAGCGACTCATCTCCCGGAACCCTCGCCCGCGCTGCTTAGCTTCGGCACTAAGATACCAAAAAAGGTAATCAATCGCAAAAACCACGGTGGCTTCCGCATCGCGAGCTTTCTTAACCTGATATTTCCCTTTGGCTTCCGTTGCTAAAAAAGTCCAATTGGAACCCAAATTCAGAATCCGTCCGTGTTTCTCACTCAGATTCGCTTTCAGATGGTGATGAAGCCCCAATCGCTTCGATCGACGGGACACAAAAGGAAGCCCAAAATCACGAAGGCTAAATCCATCAGACAAACTCGCCCCAATGATTACCGGCCGTTTCCACTCGATTTCCTTAGAATCTGCGATCTGGAAGAACGCCATGAGCAAAAAAAGAATCGGTTTCATTGAAAAGACAGTTCACTAAAATGAAACCCATTCATTCCGTAAAGAAGGAGAATTTCCAGCCAAATTCTTGACTTTTTGTTGGAGAGGATTCTCAAAGATGTGCTACTGGTATTGTTACCATGAGCACACACAAAATCAGGAAATCTCTGCTGACGCTGGGCGGGATTCTCCTCTCATCACTCTCAGCGCAGGCCCAATTAGCGGGCGGTCTTATCAACTACTGGCCCCTCGAAGGAGACGCAACCGACGTCGCGGAAGCAATTCCGGGATCTGGAAGTACCTCCGCAGACGATGGCATGGTAAATGGCTCCGTGAGTTTCGTCCCCGGAATGTCAACGGGATTTGGTAACGCCGGAAACTTCCCAGGCGGAGGTGGGAACAATATCACCATCGCAGATCCCGACTCCGGGACCAATGACATCGACCGCTCCGGTGCCGACCTCACCATTTCAGCTTGGTTTCTCTTGAATAACCGCGATACCGTCTGGCAAGCTCTCATCGCCCACGGTGAGGAAGCCGATTACCGGATTGCCGTTCGCTCAGACCTCAACCCCATACCGATGGCCTATGCTGGCGGCGGCTCTAAATCTGATATTGAGACGACTTCTACCGTTGGAACTGGCCCGGCAGGAGATGCCACATGGCACCACATCGTCGTAACCACAGAAGGCAGCGCAACCCAAATCTTCCTCGATGGTGTTCTTGAAGCATCGGGAGGAACTGGAGAGATCAGCGAAAACGGAGAAAACCTCCTCTGTATCGGCTGTAACCCAACCAATGGACGCGAGTGGAATGGCCTGATTGATGACATCGGAATGTGGGACCGCGCTCTCACTGCTGCGGAAGTCACCCAAATCTACGATGCAGGTGTCGCTGGCAACCCCCTCTCAACCCTTTTTGTCGTGACCGATGGGGATGGCGACGGCCTCCCAGATGAATGGGAAATTCTCCACGGCCTCGATCCTACTGATCCCGGCACTGGCAATATCGACAATGGACCTGGGGGAGACCCCGATGGGGACACCGTGTCCAACTTCGACGAGTACAACGACGGCAGTAACAGCACTTCCCCAGTTAATGATGATTCGGACGGCGACACCCTTACCGATGACATCGAGACCAACACGGGCATGTTTGTCGATGCCACCAATACCGGCACCAACCCTAACAAAGTTGACTCTGATAACGATGGGCTGGATGACAACGTGGAAGATACGGGAGGGACCAACAACGGTGCCACCATGACCGGCTCGAACCCGAATCTCCCAGACACTGATGGCGACGCCATACCCGATGGATACGAAATCACAAACATGCTGGATCCAAATATCGACGACAGCCTTCTTGATCCTGACACTGATCAGCTAGACAATGTTTCCGAATTTGAAGCCGGAACCGACCCGCAAGTGCCTGACACCGATATGGATGGCGTAAATGATGGTCCTGAGGTCAATACCTACTCATCAGACCCTCTGGTTATTGATACCGATGGAGACACCCTCAGTGATGGCGATGAAGTAAATACGCACATGACGGATCCAACTATGAGGGATACGGATGGAGATTTGTTCTCCGATCTCGAAGAACTCACCGCGTCCACCGATCCGAATGATCCGAATAGCAAGCCAGCTGTTCGACAGCTTCCTGACCCTCTCCTTTACTACACCTTCGATGTGGATAACGGGACAGAAGTCGAGAACCTAGGCACCCTCGCCACCGCAGGAGTTCTCCAAGGTGCAGCGACCTACGGGCCCGGTCAAGATGCCTCCTTTGGAACCGCCTTTGTTGGAAACCGCTCCGATACAAACGACGCCTATGTCGCCACTGGGATATCCGGCGATGACTTAGGATTTGGTGCAAATGGAACCTACACTGCGATGGCTTGGATCAACTGGGCTGGATCGGAAGGAGATGAAGACCACATAGTCTTTGGCCAAGACGATGGCGGTGGAGATAACCCTCAGCTTCACCATGGCATCCGTGATGATAGCTCGCCTGCCAATATCCACTTTGGTGGCTGGGGCACGAACCAGGATATCAGCGATGCAGGGGCCGTGCCCGCGAATACATGGACCCACGTTGCTTGGCAATACGACGGCACCGAGAAGGTGGTCTTCGTGGATGGTGTCGAAACAGCTCGAGCCGGTGGAGATAACATCGCCAATTCTGCCCTTAATGTCATTATTGGAGCTCACGGACGCGACTCAAACTTAAACCCAGCACCGGGACAAAGTTTCAACGGCTCATTGGACGAAGTGAAGATCTATGGTAGCGCGCTCACACCGGCGCAAGTGAGAGAAGCAATGACTCCTAGTGGAGCTTCTGCGGACCTCAAAATCACCGATTGCGTGTTCGACCCCAACGTGGGTGCCAGTGGACATTATTCGCTCACTTTCACCTCCCGCCTCAACGGGTCGTATCGCCTCTTCACCTCCAACGACCTCATTGATTTCTCGGATGAAGTTGATAGCGTTAGCCCCATCGTAGGTGCTGACGGAAGCACTACGGTAGTCTTCCCTCACCCTGACCCAGGGGTTTCCAAGATATTCTTTAGGGTTGAAACGAACTAACCCGTTCTGCAGGAACTTAAAATCAAACTCTCAAGCCGGATGCCCAAAAAGCATCCGGCTTTTTTTTCACGATGCTCTGGAAAAAGAGGAATTCGGAAAATTCTGCTAGCCCCTCAATTTCCAGACTGTTTCTCAAAGGTAATTGCAGAAAAAATCCGCCCGTCTTCTCCCCCCAAATCGCGCCGCGCACTTTTCAAGCTTAACCAAAAACTCACTTATCTCTTTTGAAGTGCTGAGTGGAATCAGTTCCCGTCATCAGACTACACCCAGCATCGTCGTTTGTAAAAAGAACGGTCGCTTTGTCAGCCAGCCCTTTAGCCATGAGACAAGCGACAATCTTCTAAAAGACAACTTCCTCTTCCCCGAGAATCTGCACTTCGGTTTCGAGTTCCACCCCTCGCTCCTCAAGTGCTTTCGCCTTAATATTTTCAATCAAAGCGAGCACCTCAGAGGCCTTCGCCTTGCCACGATTCACAATAAAATTTCCATGCTCCAATGAGACTTCGGCCTTTCCGACACCCGTTTCCTTGAGACCCAATTCATCAATCAATTGACCCGCACCACAGACCTCCGGATTTTTGAAGCAACAGCCGGCACTTGCCGCTTTTGGCTGAGTGCTATTGCGATGATGACGTGATTCATCGAGCTTCTCTTGAATCGCCTCGAGATTAGATGACTCCCCTTTAAAGGTCGCCTGTAGGGCATAGTTCCGGCGCAGCTCTGGAACATTGCGATAGAAAGACTCAATCTCACTTCGCTCACGAGTCCTGATTTCTCCATCCTCATCGAGAAAGGTCACACGAACCACCTGATCAAAAGTTTCCACACCCATCGCCCCGGCATTCATCCGCAGCCCCCCTCCGACATTTCCAGGAATCCCCTCCATCCACTCAAAACCACCAATCTCATTCTCTCGGGCCACACTGGCGACCTTTTTAAAACGCACGCCAGCTCCAGCCGTAATCGTCTCATTCTCGGCAAGAATTTGAGTAAACGCACCACCGGTTGGATGAATCACCGCCCCGCGAATCCCACCATCACGAACAAGGAGATTTGACCCGCGCCCAACAATCCGAACTGGAATCCCACGCGCCTTACAAAAAGTCACCGCCTCCGCAAACTGCTCAAACTCTGAAGGCTCGATCCAAAATTGCGCCGGACCTCCGACGCGTATCGTACTATGCCGAGCCATCGGCTCATAAAGCTTGATCTTCTCAATCCCTGTATCCGATTTGATTTCTTCAAGGACCTTAAGATCACGAATGAGCCGGTTTCCTGCCTCGTGAACATTACCCGCACCAAGAGTTAAAAAGAGATCACCCTCTTGCAGGGCGTTCCCCACCTTATGATGAGCCGTGTCTAAGTCGGGAAGATAGAGCGCCTTGGTCGCACCATTCGCTTCGATCGCATCGACGATGGTCTGCCCACTCACCCCTTCAATGGGATCTTCACTCGCGGCGTAAACACTCGTGACAAAGACCAAATCAGCTGCTTGTAGAGCTTTCCCAAAGTCATCCGCAAGCTTTTGCGTTCTGCTATAACGGTGAGGCTGGAAGAGGATGACTACTCGCTTGGGATCATAGCTCCGCGCTGTCTGTAAGGTCGCCGCCACTTCGGTGGGATGATGACCATAGTCATCAACAATCCGATACCGCTTACTGAGATGCTTGGTCTCAAATCTCCGCTTGGCTCCCGCAAAGGAACCCAAGGCCCGATTCATGAAAGAGAAATCAATCCCACACTCTGTCGCCGTCGCAATTGCACCCAAGGCATTGAGAACATTATGACGACCCGGAATTCCCAGCTGCACTCTGCCTAATTTTTGCCCCTCATGATTCACCGTAAAACTCACCGTTCCCACTTGCTCCGAAAGATCCGTCGCGGTCCAATCAGCATCCTCCCACCCGTATGAAACAGTATTATCACGCACCGAGCACATTGCCCTCGCTTCGGGACACTCACGACAGTAAACAATCGAACCCGTAGTCTGATCGAGGAGCGTATTGAAAACTTCGCGAATCTGCTCGATCCCACGCGTGTAGTGGTCGAGATGCTCTTCCTCTACGTTCAAGACGATGCTGTGCTTCGGCCGATAAAGAGCCAAGGTGCCATCAGATTCATCACCTTCCGCAACAAGATACTGTCCATCCTCGTTCCACTCCGCGTTCGATCCCAAGACCGGAATCTCCGCCCCCACATAATGGCAGGGCTGACTTTCACTCTGACGTAAAATGTGCGCAATCATCGAGGAAGTCGTCGTCTTCCCATGGGTTCCCGAAACAATGACGCCATCTTTAGTATGAAGGATCGCTGCAAGGCACTCCGCCCGACGGAAAGTGGAAATCCCATGCTCTATCGCTGCTGCCAAGGCGGGGTTATTTTCACGAATCGCTGAGGAATAGATAACCGCATCGGCATCCTTCACCGCCTCCGCAGAATGCGGCGACGAGAAATCAAGTCCAAGATCACGAAGGCGCTCCGTCTCTCCTGAAGTCACTCGATCTGAGCCACTCACTTTATGACCCATTTGGATCAACAAGCGCGCCAAACCACTCATTCCTGAACCCGCAACTCCAATCAAATGGACGCGGAGAGGCTTGCTGGGGTTGAGCAATTTCTCGCTAAATTCACTAATGCTCATCCTTCAATTACGGTGGCAATATGAGCAGCCGCTTGGGGCTCGGAAAGGGACTTCATCGCATAGGACATCTTTTCGATGATCTCGTCATCCAGATCCCGGAGCATCTCCTGAATGGTGTCAGCATCGATCGCACTCTGCTGCATCAGCACCGCCGCATTTGCCTTCTCATAGACCGCAGCATTGGCCGTCTGATGATCATCAGCAGCATAAGGAAAAGGAACAAGAAGAGCCGGCAAGCCGACATGGCTCAACTCGGTCAGCGAAGAGGCACCTGAGCGCGCGACGCAAAAATCAGCCGCCGCATAAGCAGCTCCCATTTGATCACAGAAGGCGAGAACCTTGTATCCTTCTCGCTTGCCCACCTGCTTCTCCAAGCGGTCAAAGTCAGCCTGCCCGGCAAGATGAAGCACTTGCCATGAAGTGCCTTCCGATCCTTTCGCAACCACTTCATTGAGGTGCTGAGCTCCTTGGCTACCACCCATTACTAAAAGCGTCTTCTTAGCAGGATCGAGCCCGAATGCTTTGCACGCCTCTTCGCGTGTTGGTAAATTCTCCAACTCATCACGAACTGGCGTTCCCGTCTGAATCACCGTGGAATCTGGCAGAAACTCTGCAGCCTCTTCAAGCCCTACCAAAACCGCTGTCGCTCTCTTCGCCGTCATCCGGTTAGAACGTCCGGGAATGGCATTGGAGTCGTGAACATAAGTCCGAAGCCCCTTTTTCGATCCGGCAAAAACGGGAGGGAAAGAAGTAAAGCCTCCCATTCCCAAAACAACATCTGCTTTCTCCCGATCAATGATCTGACCGCAAAGCTTGATCGTCTTCCGCAACCTCCAAAGAAATGAGATCATCTTCAATGAAAAGGTTGGCGGCTTCGCAATCGCATTCACCGTCTCAAAGCGAAGCTTCGAGTATTTTTTCGAAGCCTGCGCATCGACTTTCTTTTCAGAAATGAGGAGAAGGACCTCATGCCCGCGGGATTTTAATTCTTGGGCCACGGCTATGCCGGGGAAGAGATGGCCGCCTGTTCCTCCACAGGCGATGATGACTTTCAATGGATCTGACACGTTGTTGGCAAAAAGCTAGAGAGTAAAAGCGGGTTTTTGAACTGCGAAATTAAGCTATTCCATCGAACTCGAATCACTTCTGCATTTGACAAACGCTCTCAATCAGGCAATTGGACGGGAAGTGAAGCAACTTATTCAAACGAAATCTCTCCGACGAGCAGCCCTCTGGCTAAGCTCGGCGCTGGTGAGGTGATTCGTTGTTGAAACACTTTACCGGAAGCGCCCAAGCACGCGGCGCTTCGTCGGAAGAACTCTCTTCCCCCTTTTTTTTACAATTCGGAACGTCGCGCTTGGTCCTCCTCAACCAAGCCCACCATGAACTCCACGTCCGAATCTAAAGGCATCATCTTGATGCTCTTCTCGATCATCTTTTTCACCGTCAACACCCTGGCCGTGCGCGCCCTTGCGCTCGCGATCCCAGCGTGCGATGGCTGGGTCGTGACCCTCTTCCGGGGAATCGCGGGCACCCTCGTCGTGGTGATCTTGTATTCAAGATCCGGCCAGCTCCGGCTGAAATCCCTCGTCGATAGCCCCTTGATGATCGCCCGTGGCGCGCTCGGAGCCATCGGAGTCACGCTCTACTACATCGCCGTGATCGAACTGGGAGCCGCCCGCGCCGTGGTCATTACTCTGACCTATCCCATCTTCGCCGCGATCCTGGCGAGCTTCGTTTTAAAAGAAGCCCTCAGCGCCAAAAAACTCTTCTGGATCACAAGCGGCTTCATTGGCCTGCTCATTTTCCTCGCGCCAAAAGCCCTCACCTCCGGAATCGGCTTCTACGACATCCTCGCCCTCTTAGGAGCCGTGGCAGCCGCCGGCGTGGTCGTCTTGATCCGGAAACTCCACCAAAGCGAACACGGCTCGACCATCTTCGCGAGCCAAGCCGTATACTGCGCCCTCCTCGCAATCCCCATCACCCAAGGCGAGCCCTTCACCTTGCCAAACTCCACCATCTTCCTCCTCTTCGCCGCCGGATTAGTCGTCGCCGCCGGCCAACTCACCATGACCTTCGCCTATCGCCACCTCGAGGTCTCCAAAGGTGCCTCTCTCCAACTCCTCCTTCCCATCGCCACCGGCATTGCCGCGTGGATTTTCTTTGACGAAACCTTCGGCCCCATCGAACTCCTCGGAGCCGCCCTCACTCTCCTCGCCACTATGATGATCAATCGTCGCGCTTCCAAATCCCTCTCAAAAAAGCTAACAACCCAACCTACAAACTGATGACCACTCACGAAAAAACGCAGCAATACGTTCTCCAAACCTACGGCAGATTCCCCCTCACCGTCGTTCGCGGCGAGGGAACCAAAGTCTGGGACGAAAAGGGTCGCGAGTATCTCGACTTCTGCGCCGGCATCGCGACCTGCTCGCTCGGTCATTGTCATCCCAATCTTACTTCCGCGATCACGAAGCAGGCCACCACCCTCATGCACTGCTCCAACCTCTACGACATCGTCCCGCAAGCCGATCTCGCGGAACTCATCGTGGAAAAAATCGTCCAACAACCCGGCAAAATCTTCTTCTCCAACTCCGGCGCAGAAGCAAACGACGGCCTCATCAAACTCGCGCGGAGATTCGGACTCGAAAGCGGTCGCCACGAAATCATCACCTTCAACAAATCCTTCCACGGCAGAACCATCGGAGCGATGTCCGCGACCGCGCAGGCCAAAATCCACGAAGGCTTCGGCTCCCTCTTCCCCGGCTTCGTCTACCTCGACCCGAACGACCTCGATGCCGTCAAAGCCGCCCTCACCGACAAAACCGTCGCCTTCCTCCTCGAACCCATCCAAGGCGAAGGCGGCGTCAACGTCATGACGAAGGAATTCCTCGAAGGCCTCTCCGCCCTCGCTTCGGAAAAAAACCTCCTCCTCCTCCTCGACGAAGTCCAATGCGGCTTCGGCAGAACCGGCGACCTCAATGGCTACGACACCATCGCCCCCGGTCTCGTCCCCGATGCCATCTCATGGGCCAAAGGGATGGGCGGCGGCTTCCCCATCGGCGCCTTTTGGGTCGCCGAAAAACACGCCCACCTCCTCGGCCCCGGCAGCCACGGCTCCACCTACGGCGGCAACGCCCTCGCCTGCGCCGCTTCGAAGGCCGTCATCGAAACCATCATCTCCGAAAACCTCACCGCCAACGTCAAAGCCCGCGAATTCCAAATCCGCGAAACCATCACCACTTGGCAATCCCCCGCCACCACCGAAGTCAGAGGCCACGGCCTCCTCCTCGGCATTGGCCTCGACGTCTCCAAACTCAGCATCCCGGAAGGCAAAACCCCCTCCATCCACCTCTGCGGCGTCCTCTTAGAAAAAGGCCTCCTCGTCCCACCCGCCGGCCCCGAAACCGTCCGCCTTCTCCCACCCCTCAACGTCAGCGCCGAGGAAGTCGACAAAGCACTTGCATTGATCAAAGAAGCCCTCGATTCACACCTTTCGAAGTAAATTTGCGCTGTCACCTGAAAGAATCCCCAAATAAATCACGTTTGTTATTGCGAAACAGTCTCAATAAGCTTTCTTTCCCTCAGACGCCCATGCCTTCCCTCGCCGCCGATCTAGAACGTGATTCCGCCCTGACCCTCAGTCAGGCCGCGATTGGTTGCGAATTCCAAATCCGAGAAGTAGAAGGCTCAGCCTGTCGCCAGCTCCGAGACATCGGCTTCTGCGAACAAATGCGCGTCAAAAAAATCACCAACGGCCGCAACATGCTCTGCACCGTTTGCGGAACCCGTCTTGCCCTCAGCAAAGACCTCGCCGACCAAATCCGCGTCGTCCCCGCCTAAATCATTCACTCAATGAGCGAATCACCCATCGAGGCAAAGATTGCCCTGGTCGGAAATCCCAACACCGGAAAGACCACTCTCTTCAACGCCCTCACCGGGCAAAACCAAAAGGTCGGCAACTACACTGGAGCCACCGTCTCTCGAAAGTCCGGCACTTTCCGCACCCCGCACGGTCACCTCTTCGAACTCATCGATCTCCCCGGCGCCTACTCGCTCGAGGCAAATTCTCCCGACGAAGAAATCACCCGCGACGTCCTCCTCGGCGCCCAAGAAGGCGAGCCAAAGCCCGACCTCGTCCTCTGTGTTCTCGATGCCTGCCACCTCGAACGCCACCTCTACCTCCTTCTCCAAGTCATCGACCTCGGCTACCCCGTCGTCGCCGCTCTCAACAAAATCGACAGCGCCGAAGCCCAAGGCCTCCGCATCGACCCCACCGCATTGAGCGAAGACTTCGGCGTCCCCTTCGTCCCCATCTCCGCCACCAGCGAGCGCGGCCTCACCTCTCTCAAGCACGCCCTCCGCCACCCCTTCCCTCCCGCCCCCGGACTCACAAGCGTCCCTGACCTCGAAGCCGAGACCGAGGACTCCCTCCAAAAGACCCGCTTCGAATTCATCCATCGCGCCGTTGAAGCCGGCCTCCAACGGCCCGACGAATCATCCCTCGCTCTCACCGACCGCCTCGACGCCCACGCCCTCCACCCCTTCAAAGGCTGGCTCATCTTCAGCGGCCTCATGCTCACCGTCTTCTGGTCCATCTTCAAATTCGCGGGCATCCCCATGGACCTAATCGATGGCGCCTTCGGATGGCTCGGCGACACCGTCTCCGGCGCGATCGGAGAAGGCGATTTCCAATCCCTCATCGTCGATGGCGTCATCGCCGGAGTCGGCGGCGTCCTCATCTTCCTCCCCCAAATCATCCTTCTTTTCTTCTTCATCAGCCTTCTCGAAAGCTCCGGCTACATGGCCCGCGCCGCCTACCTCATGGATGGCATCATGAACAAAGTCGGCCTCAGCGGAAAATCCTTCCTCCCCCTCCTCTCCGGCTACGCCTGCGCCATCCCCGGCATCATGGCCACCCGCACCATCCCCAATGCCAAGGAACGCCTCGCCACCATCCTCATCCTCCCCTGGACCTCCTGCACCGCCCGCCTCCCCGTCTACGTTTTAATCATCCCCCTCATCTTCGCCGGAGCCTTCAACCAAGGCCTCGCCCTCTTCGGCATCTACGCCCTCGGCACCCTCACCGCCCTCATTGCCGCCAAGATCCTCAAACCCCGCCTCGGCAAAACCGAAGCCCCCCAATTCCTCCTCGAACTCCCCCCTTACCAAAAACCCCAATGGGGCCACGTCCTCCACCAAGTCTGGGACCGCGCCTTCGCCTTCATCAAAAAAGCCGGCACCGTCATCCTCGGACTCTCCATCATCCTCTGGTTTTTAAACACCTACCCCAAGAGCGATTCCGACGACCCCGCCGTCCAACAAGCCCACTCCTTCAACGGCCAAATCGGCCAAGCCATCGAACCCATCGTCAGCCCCCTCGGCTGGGACGACCGCATGGGCACCGCCATGATGGCCAGCTTCGCCGCGCGCGAAGTCTTCCGCTCCTCCCTCGCCATCTCCTACGCCACCGACGAAGAAGACGAAGAAGGCCTCCGCGGCCAACTCACCAACTCCACCCGCGCCGACGGCTCCGCCCTCTATACCCCCCTCGTCGGCCTCTCCATCATCGTCTTCTTCATCTACGCCCTCCAATGTTTACCTACGACAGTCGTCGTACGTCGCGAAACCGGCTCCTGGAAATGGGCCCTCGCCCAACTCCTCGGCATGACCCTCTTCGCCTACCTCGCCGCCCTCCTCGTCTACCAAGGCGGTAAACTCCTAGGATACTCCTAACCATCATGGATTGGCAAACCCCAGCGGCCCTAGCAACCGTCGCCCTCACCATCCTCCTCTTCTTCCTGCAACGGAAAAAAAAATCCTGCGGCACCAGCAGCTGCGCCTGCCCAAAGAGTTCCAGTAAGTAGGAAGCGACCCATTCGCGTCAGGTTAAGAGTGTGAGTGCTGATTCTATCGGGGATTTTCGGACCCTTTTATCGCGGGCTATATGGCGGAGGTCGGGGGCAAAGTCGAGCAAGGCAATGAGGCCTTGCGCCTTCACGAGATAGACCGCGAGTAAATCATAGAGCTTTTCATAGCTCAGCCGCCAACGCGCGATCTGGGGTTTGATCACTTGAGCCACTCTCATCCCAAGCTGGTGGTTAATCATCCCCGCTAAAACCAAGGACATCATATGGTGTTCATTACTTTTACGTTTCAGAGCTTTTCCCAGATTACTTGCCTGCTTCCACGCTCGGAACTGGATCTCTACGGCCCAACGTGCTCGGTATATTTTCACAAGCTCGCTCGTCGTACTTTGCTCGCTGCTTAGGTTGCTCAGCATCAGGTGCCAGCCATCTCTTGCTAGGCCTTTGGGGCAGGGTTTACGGCCTCCTGCTTTCGCTTTTTTGCGCCTCTCAGCGCGACGATGCTGGGCTGTTTTTTCGTCAGCTCGCACCGCAATAAGGCGGCAGATTTTCTTTTGCTCTCCGACACTTACTTGTAGATCGAGGACATCATGGCTCCGGCTCCGGAGACGTGTTTCTAAGGCCTTGCCGTTCTCAAAAATAACCCCAGTGGTCAGGGGGAGTCGAGAGAGCCAAAAGGCATCTTGGCGTTCAATCTCATCAAATTCAGCGAGGATAAAGTATCCCATGTCACGCAAGATAAGAGAGCCTGGACGGAGCCTCGCGATGGTCTCTTTTCCGATGATTTTATCTTGAGTCGTGGCAGCTTCCAAGGAGTGTGAGATGACGCTTCCAGAGAGGAGATCATAGGCGAAATTAATCTTCACTCCGGCGGTTTGACCGTGATGATTTCCGTGAGCTGGAAAGTCCTCTGCATTGGCCTTTGGCATCGCTTGTGCAGAGGCATCTTCGATCAGGATCTGCGTGATGCCAGATCTAAGAAGAGCATCGCTGGCGGGCTCGAGGCCTTGCTTCATGAGTTCACAACTTACCGCTAAAAGAAAGGCTGTGGAGCTCGGCCCGAAGCGCTCATGAAGGGATTGGCGGCTCATGGCCTGGCCCACACGTGTCTTAAGTTCTGAAGCGATTTGATTGAAGGAGGCTTGCCCGGTGACCGTGGAACTCAAAAGAGCTTGGAGAAATCCCTCAGCGGAAAATTTGGGAGATTTTCGGCAAATAAGACCGGTTTGGATTGCGAGCTTGTGAAGGTCTGGCAAGATCAGCGCCGAGCAGTCGGCGGGAGAAGTTGTAAGAATTCCAATCCTGCGGGCTTGCTCACCAAGTCAAGCTTGAATGCAGGTTTATTTCGTCTTATTTTACTTTCAATCAAGGGGTTACGCTTAACCTAACGCGAATGGGCAGCGACCCTCTGCATGTGTCTGAGGGACAGTCGTCGAACCTTTTAAAACCACAGCCATCCCACAGGGCAGGTAAAATAGAGAGGTGGCTGGCGGCCGATCCTACATAGAGCCTGTCCCAAAACCGCGAGCTTTTGAGGTGTCTACACCGCAGGCGTTTTAGAAAGAGGCATGAGAGGCTAATTTGCCTCCCATGCCCAAAATTCGTAGTCTATAAATTGGTTTACCACAACTAATTCAAGATTTT
>CALGJQ010000064.1 GCA_937928545.1 uncultured Verrucomicrobiales bacterium | reverse complement strand
CACCTAGTAACTTAGGGCTTTGAAATCGTGTTACGGTGGACGAGGTGATTGTCGGCTGAGATGTTAAGGTGGGCATCGAAAGTGAAGGCATTTTTCGATTCGCTAAAAACGAGGGTGTTGCCGCCGGGGAGGTTTTCGGTTATCGCTTGGGGGTCGATGGTGGGTGTGACTTCGATAGCAATTGCGTTAGGTTTTGGGTGGGGAGAGGTGTTTTTGGAATCGAGTTCGGCGATCGCTTCATTCGCGGCGGCTTCGAGGCGGCGGGGCCAGACTTTGGAGAAGAGGTCGGGGCTGAAGTAGAGATCGGAGCTATTGAACTCGCCGTTGATGGCGAAGGCGTAGCCGACAAGGTTCTCGGTGAGTGAGATTTGGGAACTGATCGAGTCGATGTATTCGTTACTGAGCTTTTCGAGGTCTTTGTCTTCAAGCGTGAGTTGAAGACTGGTGGCAGAGACTTCCGATTGGACGGACTTCCCGAGATTGGCGGAGATTTTTCCCTGTGCTTTGGCGACTTTTTCCCAGACTTCGCTTTGGTTTTTTGATTTGCGAGCGGCGATTTTGAGTTCCTTAGAATTGAGCGATTTCGAAGAGGATGAGAAGGCGGAAAGTTCCTCGTTTCCGCGTTGTGCCCAGCGGGATTGCTCGACACAAAAGGAGGCGATTGGGGTTGGGGCAGATTTGGGGCTGAGGACGATGGAGTTGGGCAGAGTGCGATCTTGTTTTCCGCCTTTCACGATGTCCCCGGAGTGGATGAAGATGTGGGTGTCAGGAGATTTGTTTTCGATTTTGAGTTCACTCACGTTGCCAGTTTCGTGAACCGTGACGAGCTTTTGATCCATGGCTTCGGAGAGGGTGGCCCATTTGATATTGGTAGAAGGATTAGGGCCTTTGATGAGGTAGATCGCGAGGTTCTTGTGGGCGAAGGGGCCGACAATGTTTTGGTGGGTGTCCGGACTTGGTGACGGTTTGGTGGGCGATGGATCTGTGGGCGAAAGATGAGCCGGCGAAGGATCGATGGGGGCCGAAGTGCCGCTTGTGCTTTGTTCCTTACAAGAGGCGAGGAAGGTGAGGGGGAGGAGGAAGGCGAGTTTGATTTTATTTTTCATGGTCCTAATTACTACAAGGGCTGTGACTAGTGAGCTTTCGAAACGTTGAACGGTTTTACCTGCCCTTTACAAAGTGAGTTGGCCTCAGGTTATTCTTTGTAAACGGTAGAGCCAGAAGGTGACAATCCTGACCTCTATACTAAGGATAGGAGGTCATTCGTCACTTTAGCTTCTTTCTCTTCCTCAGTCCTTGTCAGAGCTTACTGCACAATGGTAAGGCCTTGCTGTGATAAGAAGTCGAAAGGATATTTACCTCGATGCTAACGCAACGACCCCTGTGCTTCCTGCTGCTGCTCAATCGGCACTGGAGACGATGGAAGAGCTTTTTGGAAACCCAAGTAGTTCCCATATTGCCGGATTGCGCGCACGCCAAATCCTGACTGAGGCCCGCGCCTCAGCTCTCGAAGCTCTCGGAGCATCGGAAGGCCGAATCGTCTTCACCAGTGGCGCCACTGAGGCAATTCAGACCGCTATCTTATCAGCGATGTGCTCGATCAGGGAACAAGTTGGCTCAGCGAAGAAAGGTCTCATCCTCTACGCCACCACGGAACACAAGGCCGTCCCCCAAGCGATCAATCACTGGCGAGAAGTCCTAGGTCTCGACGTGGAGGTTCAGGCTATTCCCGTCGATTCTAACGGCATCATCGATTTCGAGTTTCTCAAAAAACACGCCCCCCAAGCTGCCCTCGTCTGCACCATGGCCGTCAACAATGAGACCGGAGTGGTGCAAGATCTTGGCAAAATCGAAGCAATCATTCGCGAGGCTAATCAAGACGTCTTATGGTTAGTTGATTCGGTGCAAGCACTTGGCAAAGTGGACCTACAGCTTGCGACCACCACCATCGACTACGCCCCAGTGAGTGGCCACAAGTTATACGCTCCAAAGGGGATTGGCCTACTTTATGTTCGCAAAGGTGCCCCCTTCAAACCCCTCATTGCCGGAGGCGGGCAAGAAAGCGGAGCACGAGGAGGCACGGAAAACCTTCCCGGAGTCGCTGCCATCGCTACCGTCTTGAAAGCGATGTCCGATGGTCTCTTCCAAAGTCATGACACCATGCTGGATTTCCGAGACCGACTTGCTGCCTCCCTTCAGAAAGCTTTTCCTGATATCGTTTTTAATTCCTCCTTTGAACACAGCATTCCGACCACCATTAATTTCTCGGTCCCGGGACTCTCTAGCAAAGAAATTCTAGATCTCTTCGATGCTGCCGATATCAGTGTCAGCTCCGGCTCGGCATGTGGATCGGCTCTCGTCAGCTCATTTGTTCTCGAGGCCATGGGCCTAGAAAGATGGCGGAGCGAGGGTGCGATTCGCCTCTCATTCGGCCCCATGATTTCGCAGTTTGAAGTCAATAATGCCTGTCTGCGAATCGAAGAAACTGGCCGCGCGCTTCGCAATTCCTGCCTCATTGTTCGCGAGGAAAGAGAGGCTCCTTCCGTGCCCATCAACGGGCTCATTCAGCTCAAGCGCGATTCCATGTGTTCGTGGATTTACATCGATGCCCAAAGCTCCACGGCTGTCATCATCGACCCCTTTGAAGAACTCTGCGAACGCATCGAAACCATCATCCGCTGCCAAGATTGCCAAGTCCTCGCCGTGCTCGATACCCACATGCATGTCGATCACGAGTCTCCCCGGACTCAGCTTGTAAAAGCACTCTCAGATAAGCTCGCCCCCTGCGCACATACTGATGATCCGCTCGGGTGGCCACAGTCTTCCCAAAGGATCCAAGTCGGAAATGGTGAAGACGCACCGACCCTCGCGATTGGCGAAAAAGACCTCATAGCGAGAGTTGAGCTTCCCGGCCACACCGTGGTGGGCTGCGCATACTTACTAGGGAAACCCGAAGACAATATCCTCGCTGCCGAATCAGTTCGTCTCGCTTTCACCGGCGACACCATTCTCATCGGTGGCATCGGGCGCACCGACTTCCACTCCAGCTCCATGGAGTCGCTCTACACCTCGATCCGCAAGCTCCCATCTCTCATCAGTCGCTCCACCGTGATTTGTCCCACCCACGACTATCACAACGGCTTCGCCACCACTCTTCATGCCGAGCAAAGAGAAAACTCCTTTCTCACCGAGCTCCTTTCTCCTCTCACTCCCATGAGCTTGGAGAAATTTTCCAAAGAGAAACCCCTCCTTGATGATGGGATCGATGATGAAGGCAACTGTGAACTCGTCTGCGGAAAAATCGCGCTCACTCCCAAGCAGCAACCCAGCCTCAACATCTCCCCCGAAGAGCGCCCAGCCTTTTTCCTCAAACACCAAAACGCACTCGTCATCGATGTTCGGGAACCTCATGAATTCGACTTCGTGCGAAACTGGAAAGACCTCGGGCTGATCGAATCTCCCCTCAATGTCCCCCTAACTCGCTTCGCCGAATTCATTCAAAAAATCCTCCATGACAACTCCGACGTCTCAGACTTGGAGATCATTTGCCTCTGCCGGAGCGGAACCCGTAGCGTCAAAGCGGCGGAAGCTCTCCAGCGCTGCGGCATCCAAAAAGCCTGGAGCTTGTCCGGCGGCCTCGCCCTGAACCAAGCCTCGGCCTTCGCTCAAGAGGAAGCGGAATACGTCATCTAAGCGGACTGCGTTTAGCGAAACAACTCCGCTCCGAGCACGAGCAAACCTGCGACTAGCACAAAGTAGCCGAAGCCTCGTTGGAGACGATGTTGGGGGATCTTTCCGCCCAGCTTCCCGCCGACTAAAATCCCCAGCGAAGAGAGGAGTAAAAGACTCAGAACAAAAGGCCAATCAACTTCGCGGGATGCTTGGAGGTCCCCCACGAATCCAAGCAATGACTTAGCGGCAATGATCAGGAGCGAGGTCGCTACCGCTCGTTTGAGAGAGACCTTCAGTAAGCAAACCAGAGCAGGCACAATTAGAAATCCTCCTCCAGCCCCTACCATTCCCGTAATCCCTCCCACCACCAAGCCTTCTCCCACTCCCGCTATACGCCTTACCAAAAGAGGGGGGCGTGGTTTCGAGTCTTCCACTTTTTCACCTTCCTCCTTCGCCTTTCCCCGAATCATTACCACGGCCGCGCTCAACATCACTCCGGAAAAAACCACCATCAACAAAGCATCTCTGGTAAATTCCCACTCCCCACCAGAGCCAAAAGTCTCCGGCATTGCTGGCAGCAAATAGCGCCGAGCCAGATAAACACCGACCACTGAAGACAGCCCAAAAGTTAAAAAGGCCTCTCGATCAAAATGACCTTTTAAAGTGTATCGAATCGCCCCGGTCGCAGCGGTCGCACCGACCAGCACCAGTGAGTAAGCCGTCGCCAGCGTGGCATCGATCCTAAAGAGGTAAACCAAGATGGGCACGGTAAGTATCGAGCCACCTGCCCCGATCATCCCAAGCGTCACCCCCATCAAAAAGATCGCAGGGTAACCCAAAAATTCCATCCATAGCACCTGCGGCTTTTATCTCGCCCCCTAGGTTGGGAAAAGCCTTAAACAAAGCCGATTCCCTCCCACCATCAAGGCTGACGAACTCCGAATCGTGATGGTCGGAAAGGCTGGGCCTTTTTAGGGAAAGAGGCCGCGCGTCTTCTTCACCTTTGCGACGGTATCGACTCCGGTGGCGAGGGCGCCGAGGCGGTGGGCGCATTTGTGTTCGTCACAGAAGAGGAGGAGGTTTTCAAAGGCCTCGTTCAGTTTCGTTTCGAGCTTGGTGAGGACCTCGGTCTTGGTCCAACTGAAGCGTTGGAGGTTTTGCACCCACTCGAAGTAACTGACGGTGACGCCGCCGGCGTTGCAGAGGATGTCGGGGAGGAGGAAGATGTCGCCTCGTTCCTCGATGATGGCGTCGGCTTCCTGAGTGGTTGGGCCGTTCGCGGCTTCGGCGAGGATTTTGCACTTGAGCTGCGCGGCGTTGTCTTTGGTGATGACTCGTTCCAGCGCGGCGGGGGCGAGGACGTCGCATTCTTGAATGAGGAGTTCATCGGGGTCCATTTTATCGGCACCGGCGAAGCCCGCAACTCCGCCGGTCTCTGCGACGTGCTGTTTGAGCTTAAAGACATCGATGCCATCTCCATTCCAAATTGCTCCAGTGATATCGGAGATGCCGGTGACTTTCATGCCGTATGATTCCATGGTCTCGGCGGCATAGGAGCCGACGTTTCCGAAGCCTTGGATCACGGCGGTGGCGCCTTTCACATCGAGGCCGAGCTTGTTGAGCGCGCGGGAGGCGAGGAAAGCCACGCCGTGACCGGTGGCTTGGGTGCGGCCTTCACTGCCTTGCAGCTCGACCGGCTTTCCGGTGATGACCTCGGGGACGAAGCGGCCTTCCCGAGTGGAGTAGGTGTCGAGAATCCACGCCATGTGCTGGGCGGTGGTGCCAACATCGGGAGCCATCACGTCGATCTCAGGTCCGATGAAGGGGGAGATTTCTTGGGCAAAGCGACGGGTGAGGCGTTCTTGCTCGCCCATGCTGAGTTTGCGTGGATCACAAGTGATGCCGCCTTTTCCGCCCCCGTAGGGGAGTCCCATAAGGGCGCATTTCCAGTTCATCCACATCGCGAGGGCTGCGACTTCGCCGACGTTGACCTTGGGGTGGAAACGGAGGCCGCCTTTGACGGGGCCGCGCGAGAGGTGGTGCTGGACGCGGTGGCCGAAGAAGACCTCGGTGCGGCCATCGTCCATCGTGACCGGGAGGCTCACCGTGATGATACGCTTGGGCCACTTACAGCGTTCGCGGACGCGCTCGTCGAGCTTTAGGAAGTCGGCGACGCGGTCGAATTGTCCAGCGGCCATGCCGAAGACGGGATCATTTAGAAGCTCCTCTTTCATTGTTGGGATAAGTTACTCAATGAAGGGGCATTTCAAAAATGAAATTCCTCACGAAGGAGAAAGACTTCCCTCACTTGACAGATCAGCCTTCCGCGACAAGCTCCTTTCTGTGCCCACGGAACCGATCATTACGACAGGGGAGGTCCTGAAAATTTTCAGCGACCGTGCTTATCAAGTAGCCCTCCCCAATGGGAAAGAGGTCATTGCGCATCCTGCCAAGAGCATCTTCGAGCGTAAGGATGAGATCGTCCCCGGGGCGAAGGTCACCTTAGAAATGACTCCTTTTGATTTTGAGAAGGCCCGCATTGCTGATGTTCTTTAACCCTTCTATTTCTCATGCCTCGTAACTTTATCATCGGCACGGCAGGTCACATTGACCACGGGAAGTCGACCTTGGTTCACACCTTGACTGGGACGAATCCTGATCGCTTGCCGGAGGAGAAGGAACGTGGAGTGACGATTGAGTTGGGCTTTGCGCATTTCTCGCTGCCCATTCCTGAGACTTCGAATGATACCTTCGAGATCGGGGTGGTCGATGTCCCAGGGCACGCGGACTTCGTGAATAATATGGTGGCCGGAGTGGGGTCGATCGATCTCGCGATCTTCATCGTGGCGGCGGATGACTCGTGGATGCCGCAGTCGGAGGAGCATTTACAGATTCTCAGCTACCTTGGGATTAAGAATTTTATCGTGGCCCTGACCAAGGCGGACCTCGTCGAGGATTTGGAATTCGTGACCGAAATTTTGGCGGATGATTTGCAAGGAACCGCTCTCGAAGGTGCGCCGATTATTCCGGTCTCAGCGCCGACCGGTTTTGGGATGGATGAACTGAAGGAGGCGATCACGCAAACCTTGCATGCTGCGCCTTCACCTCGTGACTTTGAGCAAGCTCGCCTCGCGGTGGACCGCGCCTTTTCGCCGAAGGGGGTGGGCACGGTAGTGACGGGAACTTTAACGGGTGGAGAGTTGGAGGTGGGGGCTCAACTTACGGCTTATCCTTCGGGTCTTAAAACTCATGTGCGCTCGATTCAGAATCACAGTGCTTCCGTAGATAAAGCAGTGCCGGGAATGCGGACCGCGCTGAACCTGCCGGACCTTCCGCTGAGCGCGAAGGGGAAAAAAGGGGTCTCGCGCGGACACCTGCTAGTGGGGGGATCTCCGGGTGAAGCGACTTTAGAAATTGATGTGGAATTGACGCGGGCTCCTCGTCCCATTCCGGGGCAGAAGGGAACGCAGCGGCCGCTGAAATCGAATCATCGCATCTTTGTCCACCATGGTTCAGGGCGGACCCAGGCACGGGTCCTTTTCCCTGAGGAGATTGTTTTGAATCCGGGAGATACTTCGATTGCGCAGTTGCGTTTTGATCATCCCATTCATGCTTTGGCGGGCGAGCGGCTCGTGATTCGGGAGCTATCAGGAGAAGCTACTTTGGCGGGCGCGACGGTCTTGGACCCGCATCCCACACGCCGGCAGTTTCGTTCGGAGCAGCGGCAGGCATTTTTGATGGCGCGAGCCGAAGCGCCGGATGATCTCTTGTTACTTTTGCGGACGCACTTGGAGCGCGATCACTTTGTGACGGAAGTGGAGCTGACTCAATCGCTGCCATTCTCTAAGGCGGAGATCAAAACTGGGCTGAAAAAGCTGACCAAGGCGAATGAGGTGATTGCGCGGGGCGAGAAGCATTTGGCTCATGCGGCTTATTGGAAAGACCTAGTGAAAAAGTCATCGAAGGTGGTTCAGGATTACCATGCGAGCCATCCGGATCATGTCGGGATGTCGACGGAGATTCTTAAAAAGAACCTTGGAACTGCCGCGACGATTCCCGGTCTCTTTGATGCGCTCTTATTGCAACTGTCGGAGAAGAACTTTAAGGTCTCTGAAAACATCATCTGCCATAACTCGCACTCGTTGGAGCTTCCGCCTGAGTTAGAAGCAGCAGCGGCTGAGATTCTCAAAACGCTTGATCAAGCCGGCCTAGCGCCTCCGCTGCCGGCCGAACTACAAGCAACGCCGAATCATCAGGCGGCTTATAAATTCCTCGCGCGCACGCGCCAGATCATCCCGCTTGATCCCAAAGTCACGTTGGGTGGGAAAGTCTTTCAGAAGACGATTGATGAAGTACGAGGTTTTATAGAGAAGAATGGTCAAGCGACGGCTTCAGAGTTGCGACAGCATCTTGACACCTCACGGAAGGTTATCATGCCTTTGCTCGAGAGACTGGATCGCGATGGGGTGACCCGAAGAGATGGAGATTTTCGGACCTTGGTTTGATTACTACCAAATGTAGAAGCGACCGTAGCTCAGAGATTTGAGGAGCAAGTAGAACATGAGCCATGCAGTCGGGATGGCGGATAGAAGAGTGATTTTTTGAGTCCATCGATTACTGAGATCACGTTCTTTCTTGATCGTGTAAATGGCCCAGAGAAGTGGAATCGCTAAAGCAAGAAGTCCGATTTGCCGGATGAAATGGGCGGTGTGATTGCCATCTCTTGTGACAAAGCCGAAAAACTTCATAAAGGTTCCCTGCATCACCCAGAAGAGAAGCCCAAGAAGGGTTAAAACCGAGCCAAGGATTGTTTGGAGCCGATGCTCGCCGATAAAGGACATAGAGTTGTTTATCTTACAGCAGGATTTTTGTCAGCGAGAAATTCCAAAGCGAAGGATCCGATTGATTGACCTGGGGTTCTTTAAATCGGAGGTTGGGTTGATGAGCCACTTTCTTGTTCTTTTCCTTCTCCTCTCCCTGTTTGTGGCTGCAAAACCCAATGTCATCCTCTTCGTCACCGATGATCAATCGCCGGTGGCGGGGTGTTACGGGAACTCGGTGATTCAGACTCCGCATCTGGATGCTTTGGCAAAAGAGGGGACGATGTTTACGCAGGCTTTCGCGACGACGGCTTCGTGCTCGGCTTCGCGTTCGGTAATTTTGAGTGGGCTGCATAATCACTTCAATGGGCAGTATGGTCACACTCATCACTTCCATAAATTCGAATCCTTTCCTGCAATGCGGGCCTTTGCTCTTCCTCAGTTGATGAGTCAGGCGGGCTATCGCACGGTGCAAATTGGAAAGCTTCATGTCGCGCCGGAATCAGTCTTTCACTTTGACCAATACCTGAGAGGGAATACTCGGAACGCTCACCAGATGGCGGAGGTCTGCAAGCCGGTCTTTGAAGAGAAAACCGACAAGCCCTTCTTCCTCTACTTCGCAACTTCAGACCCTCACCGTGGTGGGGGTATCGACAAGTCATTCCCTGGGAAGCATAAGCCTGACCTCTTTGGGAATCTCCCCAACAAAGAAGAACACGTCGGAATTAAGGAGGTCTTTTACGATCCGGAAAAAGTCATCGTCCCCGGTTTTCTTCCCGATACTCCAGAGTCCCGTGCGGAGATTGCGCACTATTACCAATCCTGTTCGCGGATCGATCAGGGACTTGGTCACTTGATCCAACTTTTGAAAGACAGCGAGAAGTGGGACAATACGGTGATCATTTTCACGGCTGATCATGGGATGGCATTTCCGGGCGCCAAGACCACGGTTTATGAAGCGGGTTTGCGCGTGCCTTTTGTGGTGCGAGACCCTCGTGCGAAAAAGACGGGCGTGACGAATGAGGCGATGCTTTCTCATGCCGATATCACGCCGACGATTCTCGATATCGCGGGTGCTTTGAATAAAAAGAAAACGGCTCCAGCTCAGCCGCTTTCATTTGAGAAGGTGGGAGTGGGTGAGAATTCAGGGAAGGCTCCGAAGAGGTATCATGGACGTTCTTGGTTGCCGATTTTGGGTGAAATGAATCCAAAGGGTTGGGATGAGATTTCGGCCTCGCATACTTTTCATGAAATCCAGATGTATTACCCGATGCGGGTTATTCGAGATCGGAAGTATAAGCTGATTTGGAACATCGCATACCGTCAGCCTTATCCCTTTGCGTCAGATCTTTGGGTGGCGGCGACTTGGCAGGCGCAGTGGGCGAAGGGGAAAGACGCCGACTACGGTGGCCGCACCGTGGACTCGTATATTCACCGCCCTCAATTTGAGTTTTTCGACATCGCTTCTGATCCGAATGAGAGTCGTAATTTGGCCGATGATCCGGCTCATGCCGAGGCTTTGGCAAAGTATAAGGATCGCTTGAAAGCGGAGCAAAAACGCACTGGTGATCCTTGGGTTATGAAGTGGGAGTATGAGTAGAAGGTTGGCCTTTTTTGCTCGCGATAGCGGTGATGTGTGGACAGATCCGTTATATACGTCATTTTTGTTAACATGAAAACAGCGACGATTCGGGAAGCTCAGCATCATCTTTCTAAGTTGGTGGATGAGTTGGAAGATGGAGAAGAGATTATTTTGACCCGACGTGGTGAGAAGGTGGGAAGGCTCTCTCCTTATCGTGAACCAGCCGATCGAAAGGTGGCGTTCCCAGATTTCGCGAAGATTCGAGAGGAGCTTGGGACGGCTGATGAGGTGGGAGAAAATGAAGTGCTTCGACAGCGAAATGAGTCGTTATGATTTATTGTGATACCAGTTTTCTTATCAGTCTTTACGTGGGTGATTCTCATAGCAGAGAAACGGAGAGGCATCTCGCGACGTGCAGTGATCCCTTGGTGTGGACGAAGTGGCACGGGTTGGAATTTAGGACCGGCTTAGAGGCACGAGTGGGGAGGGGGCTGACTAGGCACGATGAGGCGAATCGGATTTTTGATCTCTTGTCTAAGCAAAGATCTCCAGCAGGGATTTATGAAAGTTGCTCGGTTAATTGGAGAGCTGCTCTCGATGAGGCGACGAGGTTGGCTGCCGATTACGGTGAGAAGTTTACGAGCCGCAGCTTAGATGTGCTCCAGGTGGCGATTTGCGTTCAGTTGGAAGTCGAGCAGTTTTGGTCGTTTGACACTCGGCAAAATGATCTGGCAGAGACGGTGGGGTTGTCTGTCTTGAAGTGATTTCTAGAGACTCTTCTTCGTGGGAAGGAAGGCGTTGGCAAAGAGGAGCCCGGCGGTGAGGGAGACGAAGGCCATGAGGGCGGTGCTGCCACTTTGGCCGGGGAGGATGCTTTCGCCCGAGACCCATTCGTTGAGAATTGAGAAGACCTTACTTCCGGGAACAATGACGAGAATGCCGCAGGTGATGAGGACTGAACTCGGGCCGCGGAGGATTCGCGAGAAGAGGTTGGCGATGATTCCGGTGGCAAGGGCCCCGAGAAAGACTCCGGCAAAGACGCCGAAGTTGGTCTCGCCAAGGGTGGCAAAGGTGTAGGCGGTAAGGACTGAGAGAAGGCACCAGCCGATTCTCCGGAAGGGGATATTCAGGCCAATGGCAATCGACAGCCCGAAGCCTAAAAGGGCGAGCCAGACGCGCCATGAGGGCATGTCAGGGAGTGGTCCAAGGTGGGCGAAGATTTGCGGGACTGCATCAAAGAAGAAGCGAGTGAGGGCAATGCCACTGGCGGCTCCAAAGAAGAGCTTGAGGAGGGTCATCATGGCATCAAGCAGGCGTGATCCACCTGAGATGAGGTGCCCGGCAGAGATCTCGGTGAGGGAGACGGTGAAGGCGAGGCCGGGGATAAAAATGATGATAGAGGAGAGGACGATGAGGGGTGGATTGATGGGAAGTCCGGCGGCGGCGATGAGGCTGGCGAGGAAGCCGGCGGTGAGGGCGCCGAGGATGGTCGCAACGGGTTTCCAGCGAAGAGTTGAGGAAGTCCGGCGAACGATGAGGAAGATGAGAACCGAGATGAAGGGAGCAATGAGGGCGTTGAAGGGATTCGCCGAAAGAAGAGCAGCGAAGCAGCCTCCGGTGAGGAACCAAGCGAAGGCGTTTAGCGGGAGAGAGTAGTGGGGAGGGGACTCATTGATGGTTTTGAGTGCTTCGAGGGCGTCGTCGAAATTGACGGTCTCTGACTCAATGCTTTCGACAAGTTGGTCGATCTCCCAAAGGCGCCCGAGGTTGTAGTCTGCGGGTTGGACTCGCTCGATGTGGACGTATTGGTCGAGTTCGTCTTCTTCCCAAAATGCGAAGGTGAAGATGGTGGGGCTAGCAAGGAAGCTCCCGTGGAGTCCGAGCATCTCGACCACATTGCCGAGGTGTCGTTCAATGCGCTCGCTGGTGGCTCCGCAATCATGCAGGGAGCGGCCCAACTTGATGATAAAGCGGGTCCGTTCGCGGAAAGAGTATTGCTCAGGAGGCATTTAGACGCGGCCGTGGCGGTGGGTTGTTTCGCTGACGGATTGTTCGTGCAGGTAATGGAGGAGTTCGAGGCGGCCGTTTGAGAGGGCCATTTTTGGAAGTTGTTTGGCGAGGGGATGATCGGAGCGGCTGACGACTCGAGTGCGGACGGTGGCGGCGGCGATGATTTGGAGTTTGCTTGGGTTTTCGATGACCACTTCGGGGGCGACCTTGTAGCGGAAGTGGTTGGTCTCGCCGAGAAGATTTGAGGGGTCGTGTTCTTTTGAGAATTCTTCGCGCCACCAGTAGGCGTAGCTGCGGGCGGCGGCGAGGAGTTGGGGGTCGTCTCCGACGAGGGCTAGGACTTGGTCGCTGGGCTCGGCTTGGTTTTGAGGAAGGCCGTTTTCTTCCCAGGTGGAGAATTGGGTGAGGTAATTTGGGCCGCCTGCTTTGGCTCCGGGACCGACGGAGGAGCGCTTCCAGCCGCCGAAAGGCTGGCGACGTACGATGGCTCCCGTAATTGGTCGGTTGATGTAGGCGTTGCCGACTTCGACGGATTCGCGCCATTTGGAAATCTCCCTGGGATCGAGTGAGTGGACGCCGCCGGTGAGGCCGAAGTCGGAGGAGTTTTGGATGGCGATCGCTTCGTCGAGATCGGCGACGCGGATGAGGGAAAGGACGGGGCCGAAGAGCTCGGTCTGGTGAATCCATGAGCCGGCTTTGACGCCGAGGCGGATGCCGGGGGACCAGAGGCCGGGGCCGTGTTGCTTTGGTTCGAGGAGCCAGCTTTCGCCGGGGTCGAGCTGGGTGAGACCGCGGAGGAGGTCCGGTGTGGGTTCTTGGATGAGGGGGGTGACGATGGCGGCGGGGTCGGTGGCCGAGCCGACGGGGAGGGAGGCGGCGGCGTCGCGGAGCTGGTCCATGAAGAGCGTGTTATCGTAGAGGTCGGCCTCGATGAGGGCGAGGGAGGCGGCGGAGCATTTTTGTCCGGCGTGGCCGAAGGCGGATTTGACGAGGTCCTTGATGGCGAGGTCGGGGTCGGAGGAGGCGGTGATGATGAGGGCGTTTTTGCCGGAGGTCTCGGCGAAGAGTCTGAGGTCGGCGTTCCAGCTTTGGAACAGGTCGGCGGTGAGGGAGGAGCCGGTGAGGATGATGCCATTGACTTGCTCGGAGGAGACGAGGGATTTGCCGACTTCGTTGTCAGGGCAGGGAAGGAATTGGAGGGCATGGCGCGGGATACCGGCTTCCCAGAGGCATTTGACCATTTCCCAGCCGGTCTGGATGACTTCTGGGGCGGGTTTCATGATGACGGCATTACCAGCAGCGAGGGCGGCTAGGATGCCGCCGCAGGGGATGGCGCAGGGGAAGTTCCACGGTGGGGTGACGACGATGGTGCCGAGGGGGGTGGGCGCGGTGCCATCGAGGAAGGCGGGGTCTAAAGTACGGTGTGCGTAGTAGTTGGCGAAGTCGACGGCTTCGGAGATTTCGACATCGGACTCGAAGGGACGCTTGTTGGCATCAAGGCGCATGCAGGCGATGAGCTGGCCGCGGGCTGCTTCGAGGGTCTCGGCAGCGCGGTGGAGGAGGGTAGCGCGTTCTGCTGGGGTGGTGTTTTGCCAGTCTGAGTTTTGTGCGGTTTGGAGGGCGGTCTTGACGCCATCCATGTCGGCGAGGGCGGGGGGTGAGTCTGGGGTGTAGGTGGTGATGGCTTGGTCGAGCCAGGTGCGGTTGGCGGGGAGGACCCAGTCGGTTTCGGGGGAGTTTTGGAATTCTTGGTTGAGGGGGGCTTGGCGCTTGGAAAGCGCCGCCACGTTGCGGTCTTGGAGGCGATTTGGTCCGGATTTGACGGTGGGGATGCGGCGGCAGGATTCGCGGAAGCGGGCTTCTTGCTCCTTGAAGGCGGCGTCGCCGGGTTTCATGGAGAAGACGTGGGCCAGGAAGTTTTCGGGCGAAGTGTTTTCGTCAAGGCGGCGGACGAGGTAGGCGATGGCGGAGTGGAAGTTCTCTTTTTTAACGATGGGGGCGTAGAAGAGGACGGGGGAATCTTTGGCGGCGAGGGCACGGGCGTGTTCATTCGCCATGCCTTCGAGCATTTCGAGTTCGACGCGGTCTTGGGCGCCTTTTTGTTCGCGAAGGAGGAGGGCGTAGGCGATGTCGAAGAGGTTGTGGGAGGCGACGCCGATGCGGACGGCGGCGGCGTTTTCTGGTTCCATCGCGAAGTGGAGGAGGCGCTTGAAGTTGGCGTCGACGTCGGTTTTGTCTTCGTAGGGAGCTTGGGCCCAGTGGTG
>CALGJQ010000063.1 GCA_937928545.1 uncultured Verrucomicrobiales bacterium | reverse complement strand
GGTTTTAGTATCCACCTCAAGCTGGCCGAGACTGATGCCTTCCTCGCAAGCCCACGCGCTGAGTAGATGCATGTGTTTTGCGTCCGTTGAGGTATCGAAGCTGTGACGGATCGCTTTGCCATCGATCGCGATGAGTTGCTTAGCTAAATCCCCATGCCTGGCTTTGACGAAGTTCATAAAGCAGCGGTTGAATTGCTTGGGAGCGATGGCTGAGAACACTCTTCTGAAGGTATCGTTGCTCGGTGTGCCGTTGGGGAGTTTGAGGAACTTTCGGAACCAGTTCTCCTTGAGTTTGGCGAAGCGCGCCGTGTCATCGAATCCCTCGCACTGGCAAATGATGGCAGCGAGGGCCATGAATATGATCTCACCAAAATAGTGTCGTTTATGACGCCCGTTACGAGGGTCTGATAGTTCACTAAAGGCTTCAATACTCTCGGGAAAGCCACCGGAGAACTGCTCTGATCTTGTTGTCTTGGCCATTCGATCAGCCTAGACCACTACATATAGCGTACAAGCCTAAGTTTTCTAAAACATCACACTCTCCAAAGTGAGTTAGCCCTGGTCGAAGCGGGGGAGGGGACCAGCTTCTTGCGAGCGAGTCCCCATCCACCGCGGCGGCACCCCCCCAAACACGGGGACGACCTCGTCAAAGACCTAAGTCCCCCCAACGAAACACCTACCCAGCCCCCTTCGCCACCCGCACCAGCTCATCCACCACTCCCGTCAAATACTCCCAATAAACCTCCTTCTCCACCGTCTCACTCACCACCGCCGCAGGGAGAAAGCGACTCATCTCCTTCACAAAATCCGCCCTCATCTCAGGCCGCTCTCTCAAGGCCGCCTGCCGCTCCTCCAGGCTCTCCACCAACTCTCCCCATTCCCGTTCATGATCCGCCACCTTGATCGGCATGAGTTCCTTCGGCAACTCGATCCCACTCTGCACGAGCCAAGCCATATCCCAGAGGTCGCGATTCTTAATTCGATTCTCGCGGAAGGCAAAAGCCACCAACTTATCGGCTAAAATCTCTTCCCGACTCTCCGCCTGAATGATCAAGCCCGAGGTTCCCATCTCCACTCCATAGAGATTTCGTAACATCATCGGCCTTCTGTCGTGACTTGGAATCGCACAGATATCGAGATGGATTCGCTGCGCCGGGAGATGCCGTTGCCCCGGCCTCGTCTCGATCGCCATCTTCCAGGTCGAGACCTTCCCGCCTTCCTTCACCGGATCACTCACCTTCACCGGCAAGCCGTAGCGGACCTGCAAGCGGTCCACCAAAACGGCTCCCAATTCCGCCAAATCCTCCCGCCGAAAATCAGCCCCTCCCGTGAAGTCCAAATCTTCGCTCAAGCGAGAGGACCCATAACACGCCCTCAGACAAGTCCCCCCGATAAAGGTCAAGCCGCTCAGTAAACCAGCCCCACTCATCTCACGGAAGAGATCATGATGCAGCAGCTCCTTCTCCACCACCGGCCGCAGAAGATGCAGCTCCTCCTGAGACCTCAGAGCCTCATCCACCAACTCATCAAACAAACTCACGCGCCACCTCCTCGTTGATCAAATCCCGACTCCGCCGCGTCACCCGCATGTCCCGCATCGCCTGCTTCAGCGATGCCCTCCAGAGCCGTCTCTCACCATCATAGCTCAACTCTCCCACCAGCTCCCCGGCCCGCTGCTCCGTGTGCACAAACTCAATCCGCCCATACTTCCCACAATCCACCACATGACTCCGCCCAGAACTCATCAGCGTGATCCAATTCATCGGAATCTGAGAAATCACCCCCTCCTCACTCAGCACCGTCTCCAGGCTTAAGTAATTCAACTCCCCAGCCCGCAACCGCGCCGCCGCATGGAATAATAAATTCTCCCGCCGAGCTCCCCGCACCGGGTAAAAGTAAATCCCCCGACAAATCCTCTCCAACACCCCCGCCTTCACCGCCCGAGACAGCACCACCCCCACCTGCTCACACTCCGGCAGCACCCCCGCCAGATCAGAAGCCGAAAAGACACAGCTCTCCCCATCCGCCAAATCGCGGAGCACAGAAATCAATCTCTTCATCGGGCTCATCTCAGAAACTCTACATAAAATTACATTTTTTGCAAGTTTGTGTGCACCCGAGAGCCATAATTGAGACGAACTCACCGAATCCATCCTAGCCTACGCCCTAGGCCGCACCGTCGAATTCTCAGACACCGACGACGTCCAAAAAATCCTCTCCTCCTTAAAAAAGAAAAACTACCCCCTCCGCGACCTAGTCAAAGAAGTCGCCCTCAGTCATCTCTTCAAAAAGAAGTGAATTCTAATATGGAGCGTGGGCTTTCAGCCCTGCGTCGCCAACTACGTTCTACTTTTGTATCGTTAGTTTCATTCCCAAAGAACTCGACAAGCAAGGTACTCACTAAAGACCATTCGTACTTCAATTCCTGCCCTCTGAGAAACAGAGTATCGATATCGATCTCTTTGAACTTCGATCCACCCATTGTGAACGGTGTCGTCGGTAATAAGAAGGCGTTGCATAGCTCTGCTGCCCACTTCTGGCCAAGCATCTACAACCGCGTGGTCAATATTTTCAAAGTCATTTAGCTGTTCGGCTGTAAACGTGGTAAGAGGGAGAGCAAAAAACGCAATAGGGTCACCAAGAAGCTCGTTCACTTCAAAAAGCGCATGTCCGCGTGCGATTTTTTCGACGATCTTTTGGACTCGATCTTGCTCGATCGCGAATACGATAGCTCCATTGTCGTCTGTTCGACTGTTCTCGATTCGGTAAGCCAGAGATGGGCGTTCCTTAAGGATTTGGGCAACTTTTTTACGTTGTATTTCCTCAGATACTGGTGATCCCGCGAGCACACATCCAATCAGGCAGGCAAGATACTCCTCATGTGTCGAAAAGTCTCCGTTGCAATTAGAGCAAGCTTGCACAACAGGTAGTTGCTCTGGATACGGCTTGTCTAGGAAAACTCGAGGTGGCACGTGCTCACGTGTCTCCGGGGTTCCACCACAGTACAGGCACTGGTCAAGCATCCGTTGGTCTCCAAAATTTGAAATCTGTTTCATGTTTAAGCTGGAATTAGGGGCGCGATCTATGCTGCCAAAATAGCTTTTTCTTTTTTTCAATTCGCTTCTGAATCCGCGAGTTCACATTTTCCAGATGCACTCCCAAACTCTCCGGACAAAACCCACGACCCAGTGCCTTTGGCGTTTAGTGAGACAGCCAAACTGGCTCGGTCAGCAATGTGAACATACATATCCACACCATCTTTCGTAGCATGAATATTCGCTCGATGCTCTTCGTGTAAATGCTCAGTGCGAGCTATTGAAATTGGGTGTTCTAGATTGGTTAAATCTTGAGCTGGCCCGGCAAGAATACAGAGGCGTTTAGTGCTGCCTTCGTGCAGGCTTTCGCTTCCGGCAATCAGCAAGAGGGCTAGGTGCGCAGAGTCGGACGTAGTGAGAGCAATTGCGGCCATTTATTTCGAGATAGCTTTCTTTAGGTCAAGAATCAAGCTCTCCCTATACCCCAATGTGGTTCCGTCCATTGTCGCCCGCCTGCCATGCTTTACCTCGACCTTTTGCTACCTTTCATCCGTAAATATCTGATTATACCCGATTAGACCGTATTTCCCCCATAATTCCCTATTCGGCTCAAAAAGAAGCGAATTATGAGCCGAATAGGCCCTCTAATCGGCTCATTCCTCTTAATTCGAGGCTGGGAATTAGGATCGCTTGTCGTGCTCGTACGCTTCTTTTCAGATTAGCCCGCGCCACGCTACGCCCCGATCGCGGCGAGAGCCAAGATCCCAGTAAGCGCGATCCATAGAAGGGTGAAGAGGATGTGAACCACCGTTTCGAAGGTCTTCCCTTTCCAGTTTTCAGCGGAATACCAAAAGAACTGACAAAGAAGCCGGAGGCCCCAGAAGAAGGACATGCCAGCACAGACTCGGCGTCCCAGCTGGGTAGTGGTTAAGAGTTCGGCCGAGCTGAGCATTAAAAGCCCCATTAGAAAAACCATGACCGCGATGAAGAAGGTGTGGACGCCCATAATCTCTCGGTTGATCAAACTGAGTCCGGCGAGTTCTTCTTTCCACCGGAAGTAACGAGGAAAGATCACATGCAAAAATGCCAGCAGGATGAGGATGATGCCGAGAATTTGAAGGACGAGAATCATGGCCGGGTGAGTTTAAAAAGTCGGAGGAAGGGAGTGAGGCACTCCTCTTTAGAAATCGTGAGGTCAGAGTTGGCGAAGGCTTGATGCCAAGTCTGCCGCGAATGAAAATGGAGGAATCCAATCGAATAGGCGAGGAAGTTTGGGACATCTCGAAGATGCTCGAGAATGAAGATGCTTCCGCCCGGTGCGAGAGTTCGTTTTATCTCAGTGAGAAAGCGCGCCCGCTCCTTTTCATCCCGCACTTCGTGGAGCGATAGAAAACCGAGAATCAAATCTGCGTCGCCATCGGGAAGAGGGATCTCCGCAGTCGAAATTGAGAGCGTGTCCTCCGAAAGGGGAAAGAGATTCCGAGCCCGTCGGATCGAAGGCTCGCTGTGAGCCTCTCCGTCATAGAAATCACAGCTCACGATTTCGGCTTCGGGAAACTTCGTCCGCAGAATTTTTGTCGTTTCATCAAAGCCCGCAGTCAGGTTCATAACTTTGTGAGGCGTGAGTCCTTTCAAAAAGGATAACTCGTAGAGCCCTGAGAGATCGTAAACGTAAAACGAAACCAGCAGGGGAGTCATGATGCCGAGAAGTAAAAGGACGAGACCTATCAGCGCAGCCATCGCAAGCCAAGATTGAGCAACTAGCCCTATCACCAAAAGCGCCGTCGCAGCCGCTGCCGCCCACGCAAAAAAGGGCCAGTTGAAGCGCACGATGTTGAGAACACCCTCGGCGGCTCCTCGTTTCATGGGCATGGCTCGGTCACTCCTTTCTTCCAGTGATAGGGGATATTTTTCACGGTGAAGGCGTTTGCCAATTGAGCTTCTTCCAAGCCTAACTCAGCCAAGAGAGGAACCTTGGCCTCCACAATTTTCACCGGTTCGGGTTTCCAGGTCGCACGGACTCCCTCAACGGAAGTCATCAATTTGGCATCGCGATCGTAGCTGAAAGTGAAAGGCATCGGACCGGCGAAGCGTCGCGCGCTACGCCAATCCGGAAAGACACTCGAGTCGGGAAGCTCAATATCGCGAGCACTCTGATCGCGCTGGATATGGAGCCCCGTCGTGCTGGTGATCACATCATCTTCCCACGAAATCCCAACCTTGCGGTAGCGATAGCGCGTGAAAAAATTCCCGAGTAGAACCATGCGAGCCTTATCGGTTTCAGAGCGAATAATATAAAGACCCCTCCGCTTTCGCCCATCGCGTCCTCGATAACGGACAAAGATGCGGTAGCCCAAAAGAGTAAAATTGTTCCCCATGAATGCCGGGAAAAACTGAGGTCGGAGACGCTGAGTTTGAACAAGAGCAACGGCAACAAACCCGTAGCGCTCTTGGTAGGAATCAATTTCAAGGCAGCTCGGAACTAGAGGTCTGAGTGCCGCTAGGGGGAGTGCGTAAGTCAGGACGAGAGACTCTTTAAAGTGAGCCTTCACTCCGAAGGGATGTCGACCAAAGCGGTCTAAGCTCAACATTGCGAAGTCTCCTTTCTCACAAAGGCCCACCAGACGACGATGGAGAAAGCAAGAGCCCAGAGGAAATTCCATTTACCCCAAAGCAAGAGGTCGGGAACCAAAAACTGCTCCATCAGGTTCATCTTCATCACAAGAAAAATTTGGAGCCAGCCACAAGCGACGCGGAAACGACCACTCCATATCCAGAGTGCGATAAAGATCTCTCCAAAGCCAATGAGAACTGTAAGAACCCGCGCATGGTCATCGCCCAGAATCGCCGCGACAATCTCTTGATGTCGGGGAAGGCCATTCATGACCTTGCAAAAGAGGCCATTGGCGAGCCACACAAGTCGGTGAGAAGACGCAAAGCTCTTTGCACATTGACCTGATAGAAAGATCGGTTAGCTGAGTCAATTCAAACTTTCACAAAAGACTGAAACTTCTGAATTTTATTCAAAGTTGGACGATTCCATCACACCTATTCTCCGCTTCCACTAAATACAGTTTTCTTGGAGCGCCATCGCCGCTCGAAATCCGCGACCTCCCCGAGGCCGAGATCTACCGATCCGATGAAGTCTTTTGCAGCGGCACGATGGGGGAGAGCGGTCGATTGGAACGCTCCTGCACAAAAAAAGCCCACGACGCGGAACGCATCGTGGGCTTTGAAAAGAGGAAACTAAATTACCTGCGGCGGCGAAGTCCGATCACACCCAAAGCAAGAAGAGAGAGAATCGCTGAACCGGGCTCAGGAACAGTTACGACAGTTGCCGTGAACTCGTTGAGGTCACCAGTTCCACGACCACCATCATTGTTCTGCATGTCGAAGAAGGGCCAGAAGCCACCGGTCAATTCATCAGGGCCATCCCCAAATCCAGGAGCAGTCGCATAGGTCTCAGTAAAGTTGAAACCAGTGACACTGTCAGACCAAGTGTATCCAGTGTCTGTGATCTCTAGGGTGAAGATGTTCGCAGTTGTCGTCCAATCCCACTGCGCAGAAGTCACTGCAGTGGTATTCCGAGGGTCGCCATTGTTGTTAGCCGCTGTCGCGCTGTTCTTCGTGAAAGCTTGAATCGATGTTGAGCCGTCAGCTCCGTCATAGAAGAGGTCCAAACTTAATACCCCTTCAGTGACCAACCATCTTTCTGATCCGGTACCTTGGAGTCGGCTTGCTGAAATGGCATTCATCTGAGTGCGGAAATCAGCACCAGCTATGCCAGTCGATACATTGATGTTGCCAACTTCCCAAGTGAAAGTTGTCGACTCTCCCGCAGCGGGGAAAGCGTAGTTTTGATTCGAATGTAGCTCAGAGCGAGTCCAGTTTTGGCTACCTGCGTTGTAGGATTGAACGCCTCCAGTTTCAGTAATCGCTCCACCTCCAGCAGCATCAGTAATCACAGTTTGGTAAGTTCCATCCCATCCGCTTGGGACTGTTCCGTCGGTATTGGCGAGGACGTTGCCATCACCAAATGGGTCGATCATTGTCGTAGTGGCGGCACAGCTTGTTCCTGCGGCCACGATGCTCAAGAGTGAGCTTAACGTTTTTTGTTTCATCAGTTTTTGAATTAATTAAACTCTTCTCGAAGAGTAATTTTATGCAACCATTAGCTTTGCCCAGTGTCACTAAGAATCTTCGATTATCCCACTTTTAGAATGTCAAATCTCCTTAAGTATTACTCAGTCATCTTCCTGAATTTCCTGACGCTGACCCCTAGTTACGGTGATCCTGAGATCGAGTCTACCCGCCGCGAACTCGATAAGACCGCCTTTGCCGAAGAAAAAGAAGCCCAACGCCACGGCAAAATGATCACGAAAATTTGGGACGACCTCCGCTCGACCAAAGACTTTGCCACGATCACCAAAGATTTCCTTCCGGAGAGGATTGATCTTCCTGAGACTCTCGAGGCCAAATCTACTTGGCCCAGCGCCTTCGGTTCCATCCTTGAGTTGGCGGCCCCCTCATCCCAAACCCTTTCTGGAGCACAGGCCCAAAGCCTTTTCAATTCCCTTCAAAAATCGGGCTGGCGACTCCTTGAGAATGAGTGGCATCACCTTAAGTTTGAAAAAGCCACCTCGCCTGAAACCTCGGCCCATTCTACCATCAATCTTACTCTTCATCTCGAAAATGAAGCAGAGAAGAAGCGCCTTATCATTCGCGGCCTTCTCGACGTTACCTGGACTCCAGCTTCACAATCTCCCCCTGACTTAGCTCCCACTTGGCAGCAGCTTGATGCCTCTGCTCTCACTTACTGGCAGCGCAGCGGGTCTCTCCCATTTACCATTAAAAAAGAGCTGCGTGCCCGCGATGCTGATTCTTTCGAGTCCGAAAACCTTCATCCCATCCTCGTCGCTGATTTAGATGATGATCACCTCCCGGAGATCATCCTCGGCGGTGCTAACCTGCTCCTTAAAAATAGGGGCAAGCTCGGCTTCGCCTCCACCAAGTTGATGTCATACGCCGAAGACATCGCCTCTGCGGCCGTCTTGGGCGATTTCGATGGAGATGGAATCGCCGACATCCTTTCCGTCACCAAAACCGATAGTGTCCTCCGTCTCTTTAAAGGTCTTTCTCCCACCGAGACCGAAAGTCCTCCCTTCGATACCGGCATCCGAGCCTTCGCTAAAATTCTCCCTTCAGCCCAATCCATCACGACCGCCGACCTCGATCAAGACGGGGATCTTGATGTCTTTATCGGACAATATAAGGCTCCTTTTGCTGGGGGCACCATGCCCAAACCTTTTTATAATGCGAACGATGGTTTCCCCGCCTACCTCCTCCTCAATGACGGGAAAGGGCGCTTCACCGACGCCACCCCAGACTCCGGTCTCGCTGGCAAACGCCATCGCCGAAACTACGCCGCCTCTTTTGTCGACCTCGATCACGATGGGCATCTTGATCTCGCCATGACTTCCGACTTTGCCGGTCTCGATGTCTTTCGAGGAAACGGCAAAGGTCAATTCACCGACCAAACTGAAGCTTGGGTCTCCAACCCGCGGCTTTTTGGGATGACTCACGTCCTCGCCGACATTAATCGCGACCAAAAAATCGACCTCTTCGCGATCGGGATGGCTTCTACCACCGCCCGCCGTCTGGACCAAATGAACGCAGGTCTCTCGAGTGAAAAAATAATCACCGCGCAACGAGGCGCGATGGGATACGGCAACCGCCTTTATCTCAACTCCCTTACCGACTCTAAAAAGACCACGCTTGAGGAGCCCGCCTACGCGCACGATCTCGCCGAATCCGGGTGGTCTTGGGGAGCCACGGCTGCCGACCTCGATAACAACGGCCTTCGTGATTTCTACATCGCCAACGGTCATGTGAGTGGTGAGTCCGCCGATGACTATTGTTCCACTTTCTGGCGCCATGATATCTACACCCCTAACCGCCGCAAAGAGGGGAAAGGGGAAGATTGGTCCGGCCTCTTTGCCAAGAAACTCAAACCGCTCATCGAGTTCCAAACTTCTTGGAACGGATACGAGCATAATGTCGCCTTCATTCAGACCAGCCCTGGGATCTTCACAAATCTCTCCTTCCTCCTCGGTCTTTCGCAAGAAGGAGACTCCCGCACCGTCATTTCCTCAGACCTTGACCTCGATGGCGACCTTGACCTTATCGTCACCGTCGTGGAGCCAGCGAAAGACGTCGTCCACCGCCTCGTGATTTACGAAAACCATCTCGCTTCTGGCTCAAAAAACACCTCTTGGATCGGGCTTCACCTCGGTTCTCCACACACGAACCCTTGGAACACGCAGGTCACTCTCACCCATCCCGATGGGAGCAAAGAACTCGCGATCCTAACGACCGGTGGCTCCTTTGACTCTCAGTCTCCACCCTCGATTCATTTCGGCTTAGGCTCCGCGAAATCCATCCCTCAAATCGATATTCGATGGCCCGATGGCCAGAAGGTCACGTTGAAAGATCCTGCCATTAATCAATGGCACTCCCTTAAAAACCAAAAGCAGAAATAGAGATCCGTTCTTGGGGATCTCTTTTCGAGAAGCTAATTTCTCGGTCGCTTCCCATCTCTGCATGTTGCACCGCCTGGGGGCGTGGTGTCGGACCAGTAGAGATTGCCGCACAAGATGTCTTCCTGGATTCGCTCTCGCTCTTTGCTGCCGATGCCGGAGGCTCAACAAGTCGAACCTTCAATCTCAATGACTACGCCCTTGGTGGTGAAGACAAGGTGTTCTTCCGAGTTGAGCGCTAATTGCTTTCCTCTGAGAAAATTCAGTTAAGTCTCACTTCATGCTCAATTCACTTCTTCTCAGTTTAGGATTACTCTCAATTCCGAGTTTAGGCTTTGCCGCCCCTGCGGACGAGCCCTCGAGCGCAAGCTCTGACCGGCCGAACATTCTCTTCATCTTTTCCGATGACTGGGGCTGGGGTGACCTTTCCTGCCACGGTCACCCTTACGTCAAGACGCCCAACATCGACCGCCTCGCCAAAGAGGGGACTGACTTCCATCGCTTCACCGTCGCTAGTGGGGTCTGCTCACCCAGCCGTACTGCCGTCCTAACCGGCCACTTCCCCGCACGTTATAATATTGATGGCCACTTCGCGTGGGTTCCCAGCAATGCCCGACGCGGTATGCCCGATTGGCTCGACACCGCTGCGACCACTCTCCCTCGTATTCTTAAAAATGCCGGTTACGCCACCGCTCACTATGGGAAGTGGCACCTCGCGAATAATATGATTCCTGATTCACCCACGCCCGCTGCATACGGTTACGACGAATACGCCGCTTTCAACTGCTCCGGTGAACAAATGCCCGTTCACGAAGACGCCACGCACACCAAGGCCTTCATCGAAAAATCGGTCGCCGCAAAGAAGCCCTTTTTCATCAATCTCTGGGTCCACGAACCCCACACGCCCTTCCACACCGTCCCAAAATACGAGTGGCGCTTCCGTGATATGGAAAGCCAACCCGATGCCATTTACGCCTCCGTCCTTTCGCATGCTGACGATCGCATCGGCGAAGTGCTCGACACCCTCGATCGCCTAAAAATCGCCGACAATACCCTCGTCATCTTCAGCTCAGATAACGGCCCTGCTCGCTCCACCAAAGTCGGCGAGCTCACCCTCCAATACGATACCGCCACCGGAGCAGGCTGGGGGATTAACGCAGCCAAAGGCATCACCGCAGGCCGCAAAGCTTACAAAGCCTCCCTCTTCGAAGGCGGCATCAACGTCCCCTTCATCGCCCGCTGGCCCGGAAAAATTCCCGCAGGAAAGATCGACAATGATTCTCTCATTTCCGCCGTCGATCTTCTCCCAACTTTCGCAAAGATTGCCGGAGCTGAACTCCCCGCCGACTACAAACCGGATGGAGTCGATCAGAGCCAAGTCATTCAAGCCAAACAAGAAGCCAAGCTCCGCGAAAAGCCCCTTTTCTGGAAGTCCGGCTCCAACAAGAAAAGCAAGACCCACTGGGTCTCCTACGCTGTCCTCCACGACCAATGGAAATACGTCTCAAATACCGATGGCTCCCAACAAGAGCTCTACAACATCGTCGCCGATCCCTTCGAAAAGACTGACCTTAAGGAAGGCAATCCGGAAGCCCTCGCTCAACTCACTCAGCTCCTCGCTGACTGGAAAAAGACCCTGCCTGAGAAGCCGACCGGCGACGTCTTTTCTAATCTCCGGGCAGAGTGAATGATCGGGTTTGACTGGATTACCGCCTCAAGGTGAGAGCTGGCAAAGCCATATCATCCTGAGTGCGATCTTTCTCGTCTTTGCCATTCTTTGCCATTCTTGACCGTTCAATTCCTCAATGCATTACCTTTTTCTACTTGGATTTCTAGTCATTGCGAATTTGGGATTTGCCGTTCCTCCTGACGAGC
The DNA here is from genome assembly GCA_937928545.1 of uncultured Verrucomicrobiales bacterium. GTDB lineage: Bacteria > Verrucomicrobiota > Verrucomicrobiia > Verrucomicrobiales > Akkermansiaceae > SW10. Next base: position 14,340 of record CALGJQ010000063.1, on the reverse strand, counting down.
CTTCGAGTGAAAAATCAGGCAAACCCAACATCATCCTCATCATGGCCGATGATGTCTCTTGGGAATGCTTCTCCTGTTACGGAGCCGAGGATTACCAAACGCCCCACCTATCCAAAGTGAAAAGTTTTTCAGCTCATTACTGAGCGTGTTTTTCTTCCTGGATCCTTGGAGCTAAAAACCAAAAAAATGCGTCCATTTTTGTCCTGATGATCAGTTAATCATTACAAATGAGGGCGTTTCACTGGGGCTTTATTCTTTTCTTAACGATCCGCAGAATTTTTTTCGGAAATCCTGCTAAGGATCGAGTTGATCCTCCCATTCACCCTATAGAACTACGAATTTTCTATGAAAGCCAAAACAACTCTTCTCTACGCAGCCTTCTCTACATCCCTTGCCAATGCGGCGACTTGGGCCGGTCCCGGAACCGGCGGAACATTCGAAGATGCTGCCAATTGGAACACCGCTTACTATCCCGGAGGCCCCGGCAGTCCTGCAGGTGAGGACATAAATCGTATCCCCGGACAAAACGGAGGAGATATGACTGTTCTCTTAAACGCGGACTTGTCTGGCGGGAATCCCACCCGGAACATTCGTGTCGACGCCGGTCAAGGAACTTCAAACACCTCCCTTATCATTGGGCCTACTGGTGTCGTTAATTCTACAAACACTTCTAACAGCCTCCTAAGTATCAACGAAGGGGGTCCTACTTCTTCAGCCAGTTCCGCGACAGTTGAGGTCCAGGGTTCGTTAACGATTGGTCAAATCCGTTTGGCCCGTGACACCGATGGAGGCACCTCAGTTCTTTCTGTCTCAGGCGGGGGATCGCTCAATATGACTGGTGGCGGGCACTTCGAAATGCGCACCGACTCAACTGCCTCCACTGGACTTTTTATGATGTCTGGAGGAACTTTCACTTCAGGTGGAAACCGCAACCTCTTGATGGGTGCGTTCAGCTCTATTCTTGATTTTTCAGGTAATGCAGACTTCGACGGACAAAACCTAACCCTGCAGTTGGGAGTTGGACAAACAGGTGCGACCGATACGATCAACGTCGCTGGTTCCTCCTTGTCGCAAGTGACTTTCAAAGCGATGAACGCTTTTGCTGATGCCTCAGGTTCTGCTGCGATTAACTTCCTCCTTGATCCTTCCGGAGTCACCCCGATCACCTCACTTGGAGCCTTAGATCTGGACGGCAGCACGAACGTTTCTCCGAGTCTCAATGTCGATGCCTCCGCCTATGGGGGAGGAGCTCCGATCGTTCTTTTTGAATACGGCAGTCTAAACGGAGTCTTTGAAGTAGAGAACATTCCTGCGGGATATATGGTGGACTATAACTACATGGGCAACAACCAGATCGCTCTCGTCGATGCGATCCCTGAGCCTGCTTCCACTTCACTCGCACTCATCGGGCTTTCTTTCGCCTTCGCTCGTAGAAGGAAAAGTTAAAGGTCCGTCCACCTCCAAAAGGTGCCAACCAGATTCTAGAAAAGGCCTTCTTCGGAAGGTCTTTTTGCTTTGCGCCTCAGCCTATGCCCGAGTCGCTTAAGTCATGAAGCCCTTCATCCAAGCCGCGATTGGGGGAGGGGAAGACCAAGTCTGCTTTCAGCGTCAGCGGAGTGCGCAACACCGCGCCGAAACAATTCCCTCAGAGTCCGAATCGTCAACCGATAGCCTCTCTCTGGAGAAGGAGGAAGTTCACAATTGAGAGCAAGGTTCTGGATTAATTTTCCGAACCAGATACTCATCTTAGTCATGAGAATTGTGCTCCTTTTCCTCGTCTTTCTTTCCATCACTCACGCCGAGGAGAAGACCAAAGTCCTGCTTGTCGGGGACTCTACCACCATTGGAGGCACCCCTCGCAAACTCAATCCCGACGCACCTCAGCTCGAGGGCATGATCGAAATTTTAGCAAAAGCCCAAGGCCTTCCTCCTCTCGAAGTCATCAATACCGGAGTGGGTGGAGAAACCGCCAAGCGCCTGCTCGGGTCTAAAAATTACCAACAAAAAATTAAACCCCTCACCGATCTCGACTACATCATCGTTCGACTCGGTATCAACGATTGGTTTCGCTACGAGGACTTCCCAAAAGACTTTCCCATTTTTATGAAGTCGCTGCTCGCCGACCTCCGGAAAGACCACCCGAAAGCCAAAATCATCCTCGCCACCATCTGCAGCTTCATGCCCCATGAGGACTGTCTCCAAGTCAATGCTCTCATCAAGGAGCTAGCCACCGCAGAAAAGCTTCCTCTCCTCGATATCTACACTCCCTACCACCAATACCTCACCGATAACGGCCCCAACTCCCTCAACGTCCGCCGCATCCCGCTCCGCCTGATTCCCGAGCCTTATCACGATTTTTTGAAGCCTCACACCTCATTCCAGAAAGGTTGGAACGGAAAACCCGATGAGAATATGGTCCGGTTGGATCACACCACCCTTGATCCAATTTTTGGTCACATCGAAGGGTGGTACGGTGACCGCCACCCTAACACCGAGGGCTATCACCTCATCGCCCGCGAGACTGTAAAGTTTCTCAAGGTCATCATCACTAAGTGACCTTAGCTCATCAGGGTATCAATGAAACCTTTAGGCGAGCAGCAAGCACCGCCGCTTGAGGAAGATCATCTAGCCGCAGGCGAAAGCGGTCGCCCTCAAGCGACGCCGAGAACGGCACGACTTCCCAATTGATCAGGTCCGTTGAAATTTCTACGACCACCAGCGCGTCTGCGGACTCAGGGGATGGAGGTAGAACCAAAAGGGAAAACCCACTTTCATCGTAGTCAGAAAGCACAAGATTTGCCCCATCGCTCTCGCGCGGGTCGAGACCGAAGCGGTACTCGAAGAGGTTGCTTACCGAATCACCATCGAAATCATCATTTTGACCCACTTCTTCTCCCGCGTTCATTTCAGCTGCCGTGAAGCTTTGCCCCAGCCACTGCTCATATCCACTTGACCCAGTCGGAGCCCAGCGCACTTGGTCAATCCACAGCGCGTCTTCACTCTCAACAAATCCAAAGCCGTCCTTCTCATAAGACCAAGTGATTTCATGAGTTCCGGCCGGCACATCAATGCTCACTTCAGACCAATCGTGAAAGCTGTCTATTTGCGCGACCATCGTTCCATCCAGCTCCACGATTCCATAAAATTCACCAAAATCATAGGCATCAAGTCTCCAATGGAATGAGAACTGTCCGGGGCCAGTGACCGTCGTGCTCATGGATGTCTTTGCGTAGTCACCAAACATCGTGTCACGATCCAGAATAGGGGGCGAGCGCATCGCATCGACTCCATCGAAAGTATGCAAGTTTTGCCCCAGCCAGCTGGCATCTTTGAATTCAAAATCAAGACCTTGGTAGTCCAGACAGTCCGCCACGGTAAGATCGAAGCGAGGCGGGATTGGTGTGAATTCAAAGTGATCCACCCAACCCGTCTCCTGTCCGGATGGAGGTAAGATATTCCCATCTTCGGTATAATACCAGCGGAGCAACTGACGACCCGCCGGCACATAAAATGATTCGCGAATCCAATCGCTTTCACCGCTAATTCTCTTTGTCGGCCTCATTGAATCCAGCTCCTCAGCATCAGGATCAGCAATCAAAAAACGAAGTCCATCATTGCTGTCGGCGGAAACGCGCCAGTCGAAACTCACCACCCCAGGACCCTCCACGAAGGTCCAAAGAAGGGAGCGATCACTAGGCTCGAAAAGTTCCGGAGGCATCAATGCTCCCGCCTTTAGCGCCGTGCCACCAGTCGTGGTATCCGCACTCTGGACCACCCAATTCGATTTCCCGCCCGTGAAGAAAAAGTGATCGCTGGTGTCCAAGGCGATGCCCAAGGGCTCCCCCTCACTGGGCTGAATCTGAAAACTCACAGTATCCTGATCCAAGCCATCCGGATTAGTGACCGTAAAAAGGATATTTAGGGTGATCGCGGCAGTAGGGATGCCCGTGATTAATCCTGTCTCAGTATTCAAAGTCAGCCCCGCGGGTAAAGCGGTGCTGGTATAGCTTTCCACCGGATAATCAGTCTCGATCTGATATTGAAAATCTTTCCCCATAATTCCAAAGGCGTCACTGACCGAGATCGTGGGAGGAGTCGGGATGCGAGCGTTGATTGTCATCGTAACAGTCTGACTTATCGTTTCCGCTCCATTGTTAGCAGTCACCATAACATCCCAAGAACCCTCGCTATCAGGATAGCCGCTGATAAATCCAGTCTCTTCATCAATCATCAACCCAGAAGGCAGGCCAGTGGCCGTAAATGTGATGGCCCCATGATTCGTAGTCAAAATCTGCTCAAAATAACTCTCCACATTCCCATTCATCGAAGACGCACTCGTGAAAACCGGAGTTGCCGTGTTGAGGGGAGCCGAGCTCCCGTGAAGCTTCAGACAAGCGTTTTCAACAATGCCCTGACGCCCCTGCACGGTATCAACGAGTTCCAAATACCAAGTGCCCTGCGAAAGTTCTCCCCAATGATGCACTGATAAAAACCCCCAATCCAAATCCCAGCCACCCGAGGTAAAAGAAGTGCTTTGTGACATCAAGCTACTGGTGCCATCGGGGGAAATCAGACGCAGTTCAATTTGCCCCCACTCCAGATGCTCCATCTCCAGAGACACGATGGCGTGCTCCACTCGCACAAGCGATCCATCGAAGGTGAAAGGAATCCGGAGGCGCTCGGGTTGACCGATTAAGGGGTCCTTATCTGGCACCATCAGATCAAGATTTGACTTGGTCATTTCTACCAACTGCTCAGGCCCAAGGTTGACCCAATTTTCAGCCAGAGCCACGGCCGCCTCAGCGTCCACCATTCCAGCCCCATAGCGATAATTGAAATGAAATCCCGCTCCATTAGTGACCCAGCGTGAATCCCCAGAATCTACCTTACGCGCAGATCGCGCTAAAATCTCCTGAACATCACGCCAACCTAATCCTGGATTGGCCTCCAACATTAAGGCACACACTCCAGCCACAATCGGGCATGACGCGGAAGTCCCCCCGAAATCAAAGGTCGCACCGCCCTGATGATCGGTCGTGGTAATCAGATCACCCGGTGCCGAGATCAGAATACAAGACCCCGGTCGGGAAAAATCAGTTCGACGCCCGTCTGTCCCGATCGCACCCACCGAAATGGTATGCCGTGAATTATTCAACTCCTCCCAGTTCGAATCATCCTCAACGCCAGAATTACCAGACGACCTCAGATGAATCGTCCCAAGACCTCCTCGCCCAGTTAAGAGAGAGTTTTCCAGAGCGGCCCGATAAAGCGGCCCGGTTGGCGTGAGCAAGCCGACCGTCGAAAACCCTCCCCAGCTATTACTCTTGATCGAAATGACATCATTTCTCCATGCCGCTGACTCCGCTTGGTCCTGATCCGTGCTCGAGGCTCCTCCTCCGATCAAGCGCATCGGAGCGAGAGTCACTTCAGGAGCAACCCCCGAGCCATTAATACCATTATTTCCCTTACTTCCTACCAGTCCAGCACACGGTGAGCCGTGATTATCTTCGGTGCTTCGCGAAGAAGGATCATTTGGATCACCGTCATTCCAGTTTCGGCCAAGGGCCGTATTAAAATTATCCACCAAATCAGGGTGATCTAAATCAAATCCATCATCGATCACCCCAACCGTCACCCCAGTTCCCTTATAAGTATCCCAGACCGATTCAATATTGATGTCAGCTCCCGCAACCCCACCCACTTGCCCCGTATTTTTGAGGTGCCACTGGTAAGAAGCATAAAGCGGATCATTGGGAGTAAAACGACGTCGCTGAGAACGTGCCACCATCACTTCCGCCTCTTTCACCCCATCCAATCGCGAGACTTCTTGCACCTTCAAAAGAGAATCACCCGCATTCTCGAAGCTCAGGATCACAAAGCCCGGAGCATAATCTGGAGTTTCAAATTCCACCGCCCCCGCAGCCTTCGCAATCGCCTTCGCACTCGCGCCCGCTTCCATCGTCACCGTGATTTTGCGCTGCAGAATCAACTGGGATTCCAAGGTCTGCTCTCTTCCCTCTGGGTAAAGCACAAGATTAAGGCGATCGTTCGTCGTGGCCGTCATCATTTTAGCCCTTGTCGCCGTTCCCCCTAGGTTCTTCTGATCTGGAATAGCGACCCGATGAGCCGCGCTCCCATTTGCAGGCTGACAGTAAAGCTCATCACAACTCAGAACAACCTTCACCGCTCGTCCGCTTTGATTGATCGTAAATTGAGTTTTCTTTTCGATCTGCCCCAGCAGAGAGCCAATAGAAATTAGAAATATGAGAGTCGTTGTTAAAATGTTCATTTTCATCGTAAAAAGGGGGGGAGTCATTGTGGTGTTTTTATTCCTCTGCGCTGCTCTCAGATTGTAATTTCTGATAAGCCTCACGTTGTTCTGGATTTAAAATATCTAAAAAGTCGCTCTCATTCTCATTTTCATAGAGCCGCTCAAAAATTTCCTGCCGTTGTTCTCCACTCAGGTTCAATTCCCGAGCGAGATTTTGCGATCGCCCAAAGGCCTCTGACTCGCGATCTAATGTTTCTATGTTCTCCAAGTAATTCTCAAACTGCTCGATCCCAGCACTCGGAATCTCTTCACGAATTTCTGCAAGAGTCTCAGCATCACGATACCAAATCCCCGTATCTCCCTCAGCATCATTAAACTCCATCTTTTCCTCCAGCCCCTTTCCTTTGAGGAAAGTCAGATACTCGGCCTGAGTTGCCGTCAGTTCCTGTTCGCTCTGAAGTTGCACCAAGGCCAGATAGTCTCCGACCTCTTCTTTATTCTCCCTTAGAAAATTATTCTCCTTCAAAAAACCTTCCCGAACTTCATCAAGAAATTGATCGATATGTTTCTCCACCACCTTTGCCACATCTTCATCCATTCCGTGTGAAGCCTTCAAAACGGACCGTTCAGGCGCGTTCTTTAAGCCCTCTCCCACTATGAGCATGATCGCAACTTGAGCCTCCGCATGCTGGACCGCTTTCTGAAAATCAAGATCGTGAGCCAATGCCTTGGCAGACCTAAAAGAGCCTGAACTCTTACGGCTTCTGCGATCACCTTCAGACTCACTCACTCGTTGAGAGCCCACCCGCTCCCGCTCAGGAGACCGAGAGGCATCAGAAACTTGTCCGTTCTTCTCAGAATCCGAACCAGAAATGTAATTTGTCGCAATGACCCCAGCTGCGCCCAGCGTAATGATCGCCGCAAGAGCAGAGAATTTCGATTTAAGCGTCATAATACTAATAAGAGTAGAGGTCGAACTCGCCGCCAAGGAACCACCAGCTGCCGAAGTGGCAGTCTGACAAAACTCCAAAACCGCAGAGGTCGGAAGCGGCACCGCCGCATGCGCTGAGAGCGAAGCCAGACCAGTCGGGCCGAGCACACAGCCCCTTTTAAGAAGGGAACTTTTCAACTTACCCACTGCTCGCGAAACGCGCTTCTTTGCCGCCTCTTCAGAAATTCCAAGTGAACTCGCTACCACCCGATTGGGTTGATTTTGAAAATAGCGAAGCACAATCGCATTTCGATCTGGCGAAGACAATTCGCACAAAGCGCTATCCAGCACTGGTGAAAGCTCTTCCCATTTAGAGTGCGATTCATTTTCGTTGATGTGGTCCATCGCGTATTGTTCTTCTCGTTTTTTTCGGCGTGATTCAGAGCGGATGTAGTCGATCGATTTCGCATAGGTCACCTTGTGTAACCATCCACCCAAGACCACATTTGCATTCAAGCTCCCAGCCTTCTTGGCCAGTGTCACAAAAGCCTCCTGCATCACATCGTGAGCCGCCTCTGGTGACTGGAGCCTCCGTAAAGCCACCCCGTGAGCCACCGGGCCATAACGCTCCACCAACTCACGAAAAGCAGCATCCTCACCATCGTGAGCAAAACGCTGTAAAAGTTCGTAGTCAGAAAAATCGCTCATCTCGCTTCTAATCATCATATCGGCACCATTCTCAACTCGGGGACATTTTTTCCGAATAAATAATTTTCCCTTTTCTCGAACTTACCATCTCTTCACACTCGGGTACGATGTTTATCAAATCGCTTCTTCTCTTTACCACTTCTGCCTTTGCCCTCGCTGCTCCTCTGACCTACGAGGGGACTGAAGGCCCCGGCAAAAGCAAGCACATCGTCTTTATTGCAAACGACCACGAATACCGCTCAGAGGAAACCTGCCCTCTTATCGCCAAAATCCTCGCGAAGCACCACGGCTTCAAATGCACCGTCCTCTTCGGCCTCGATGAAAACGGCCACATCAAACCCGGCGGCGCTCCCATCCCCAACATGGAAGTCCTCAAGGAAGCCGACCTCCTCTTCTTCTACACCCGCTTCATGACACTCCCCGATGACCAAGCCGACGCCCTCGTCGCCTACTACGAGCGTGGCGGCCCCACCATCGGACTCCGCACCTCCACCCACTGCTTCAACGGACAAAAAGGCAAATGGGCCAAACTCAACTTTAACTATAATGGCGATGACTACCTCGGCGGACTCGGTGAGCAAGTTTATGGCAACACTTGGCATAAAGAACGCGGCCAAGGCCACTACGGCCAGAACCACAAAATGGGAGCTCGCATTTCTCCCATCGCAGGAGTCACTCACCCTATCCTCACCGGAGTTTCTCCCATGCACGCCTATTCTGGTGCTTACATTTCCCAAGCTCCTGCCGAATCAACTCCGCTTCTTAACGTGCAAGTTCTCGCGACTTTTGAACCCAGTGATACACTCGAAGAAGGAAAAGAGACCGTGAATGCTGGCTGGGCTCGCGAGCACTACATTGCTCCATCCGGCGCTAAAAAAGAGGCCCGTGTTGTCTACTCTTCCTTCGGTGCTTCCGAGGACCTCGCTGACGAAAACGCCCGCCGCTTCCTCGTCAATTCCACCCTCTGGGCCCTCGGCCTTGAAGAGAGCATTACACCAGACCTCAAGGTCGATTTCGTTGGCGGATTTAATCCCTCACCTTACACCACTGGTGCCTTCTATCGCAGCAAGGTGAAACCTTCTGATCTTGCCGCTTGGGAGAGCTCGGTGATGCCTGTGGACTCTGCTTTCGCTGGTCTTGAAAATCCCAACAAGCGGATGAAAGGCCGCATCTACGCGGTCCTCAGCCAGCGCCCAAAGCTCGTCGAGCAGATCAAAAAGTCTTCCCCCGACTTTAAACCCGAAGACTATAAGCCAGGTTCAGGAAAGAAGGAGTAAGTGAGCGCCCAGCCCTCAACCCTCAACTGCTTCTCTGTCTCAAGCAGATTTTGAATCGTTCACAAAAGGAGGCGGTAAGTCGGATTCCCTTCTTTTGATTGGTGTGAGTCGAGGAAAGCTTTTTGTTCGGCTTAAAATATGGGAATAGCTTCCTCATGAAACGGGATGTGCAGCCAGAGATTCTCGATGATTTGGCGAATGACGATCCCCGTGCACGGCGGAGTCGGAAGGATCTTCGTCTCATCAATTTCCTAATGGGCAATGAGCGCTGGATTCTTCGGCAAGTTTCCGGAGAAGATTGCGTCGAGCTTGGCGCAGGTGCTGGTGAGCTGACTCACAAGCTTGCCAAAAGAGGAGGGGTAACGGGGCTCGACTTCCAAGCAGCACCACCAAGTTTGAACTGTCCTTGGATCGCAGGAGATCTTTTCGAAACACTTCCGCGAGCGCAGGGTGAGCTCGTCGTTGCGAATCTCATTTTACACCACTTTAAAGACGAGGCCTTGGCTAAGCTTGGTGAATTGCTCAAAGAGCGGAGTCGCCTAGTCATCGTCGAGCCATGGCGGTCCCGGATTTCTTTAGCCGAAGGATATAGCCTCTTCCCCTTCGTGAATGAGGTCACTCGTCACGACATGATACTTAGTATTCGGGCAGGTTTCCGAAAAGGAGAACTGCCTCGTTTGCTGAATTTGGGCGAAGATTGGGAGTGGAAAGAAGAGGTCTCATTGCTCGGCGGGATTCGTGTGCTAGCTTGGCGTCGATGAAAAGAGTCGAAATAGCGGGGGGCGGTTTAGCCGGGCTCTCGCTTGGCATAGCTTTGCGAAAGCGAGGGGTGCCAGTGCTCGTTCGCGAGGCGGGCTCCTATCCACGCCATAAAGTCTGTGGTGAATTCATCAATGGAGTCACTGCCGAGACCTTGGAAAATTTGCGAATCGCTGGGATCTTTAAAAACGCCTTGAAGCATTCACGAACGCGTTGGTGGATTGGGGACCGAGAGGTGCTCGATGCCGAGATGTCGCGCCCTGCTCTAGGCATGACGCGCTGGGAGATGGATGTGGCCTTAAAAGATCTCTTTTTGCGAGAAGGCGGGGAACTACGAGTGAAGGATCGGGCGAAGCGCGAGCCACGCGAGGGTCTGGTTTGGACTGCCGGGCGCGTCCTCGAAAAAGAAAGCGACTGGCTCGGCCTCAAAGGTCATTTTGAAAACGTCGCTCTAAAAGGCGGCCTTGAAATGCACATCGGCAATGGAGGCTACGTAGGACTGACTCCGATTAGCGAGGATGGCCGACGCGTGAATGTCTGCGCTCTCTTTCGGAGGAGAGAATTGCGAGGTGACAATCTCATGCTGGCTTATCTCCGCGCTTGTGGCTTGCGCGATTTATCAGAAAGACTGGGAGCAGGGAGTTTGGACCAAGCTTCGCTCACGGGAGTGAGTGGCTTTCGTCTCGGAGCACAGCGAGTGGATGACGGGATGTGCTCGCTAGGAGACGCGGAGCGGATGATTCCACCGTTTACGGGGAATGGCATGTCAATGGCCTTCGAGTCGGCCGAGTGCGCCCTAGAGCCGCTGTTGCGATATGGCAGAGGAGGGGGGTGGGATGACTGCCGAGCAGAGATTCGGAGCACTTTGGAAAGACGCTTTAAGAAGCGCGTCTCCTTGGCTCTTGGGATGCATCGTTTTCTGACGACCTCAGCGGGTCGTGCTAGTCTTTCCGTCGCTGCCCGCAGTGGACTTTTACCCTTTCACTGGCTGCATCGACAGCTTTCGTGAGATCAAGTGTTGGCAAACGCTGAAAAGAGAGGAGGTTAGAGGCGATGTTCTTAGAGTCGATCGCGAGTGCCTTTCCGTCTTCTTCGTTCACTCAATCTGAGTGCTTCGAATTTTCGTCGGAGAGTGAATTAGTCAAGGCGCTCGAACCTCGCTCGCACGCCCTCCTCAGAAAAGTTCTTCTCGGAGATTCTGGAATCGAGAAACGTCACTTCGCCACGGGAGACCCCGCTGCGGTTTTTCAATCCTCGGCTCAGGACTTAAGCGAGTATTTCGAACGAGAAGCGCCAAAGATTTCGTCCGAAGCGCTTCAGAAAGCCATCGCGAAAGCGGGTCTAGAGGTGGCCGATCTCGATGCCCTCATCATCTGCACCTGCACTGGTTATCTCTGCCCCGGAGTGACCAGCCATGTCGCGGAAAGCCTAGGAATGCGCGGGGATGTTTTTCTTCAAGATCTGGTGGGGCTCGGATGCGGAGCCGCCATCCCCACCATGCGGGCGGCGCAAGGATTCCTCGCCGCCAACCCTGGAAGCAAGGTCGCCACCATCGCGGTCGAGGTCTGCTCAGCCGCTCTTTTTGTGAACAATGATCCGGGCGTCCTCATCAGCCTTTGCCTCTTTGGCGACGGCGCTTCCGCCACCATCTGGAGTGACGAGGCAGGGGAGGGGAAATGGCAAGCAGGTCACTTCGACACCATCCACCTTCCCGCAGAGCGCGAAAAAATCCGCTTCGTGAATGGAGAAGGTAAACTTCAAAATAAGCTCCACCGCTCCGTCCCTCAACTCGCTGCTGAAGCCGTAGAGTCTCTCTGGAAAAAGCGCCGTGCTGACCCCGACCAAGTCCTCAGCCATACCGGTGGCCGTGACGTCATCGAGGCCCTCGAAGAGCGCATGAGCTGGGATCTCCCCGAAACCCGTAAGGTCCTCAACGACTACGGAAACTGCAGCAGCCCCTGCGTCCTCTTCGCCCTCGAAGATCGCTTGGCTCAGCAAAAGCCCGACTCCCGTTACTGGCTCACCAGCTTCGGCGCCGGCTTCGCCGCCCATTCCTGTGAAATGTGGCGCTGAGCTTAATGCGAGCGATCGCTAGTTCACGGCTGTCCTGAGTCAAAGCGCGATCATTTACCACCATTCAAGGAGCCATATCACGCTGACTCGAGTGAGGCTCCTAGATGACGCCGTGACGTCCTGATATCAGCACCTTCAGGCGATTTCTCCTTGAAATTACAATGAATTCGGGGAGGATCCCTTAGACTGCTGATTAGAGATATCCTTCTTAAATGAGCTACTAATAAATACTGTTGTGCAAAAAATGATCCGTCTTCTTAGCCTATTGCTGTCTACCGTGATTCTGACTAGAGCAGAGCCTCAGATTTCCTTCGAGAAGGTCGTGCGTTATCAGGATACTGTCGCTGGGCAGAGAATCGAGCTTGCCATTTCCCAAGGCGACTATGACTTCTCCAAGCACAAGCTGACGGGAGGCGTCCCTGGTGCATCAGAGCCCGCAAAGATCGATGGGGTTGAAGTAGCCGGAACTGACGGGGTGTCACCTGTTCACCCCGATCCAAACAAGGCAATATTCGAGACCGTGCGTGAGATTCGCCTGAAGTGGGATGGCAAGGTTGTTGAGGTGCCCAAGTCTCTGCACGTTAATCTTCTGAACCTAACTCTAGCGGGAGACTTTGACTGGAAGACGATTCAGTTTGTGCCAAATTCAGCAGGCAACGCTTTGTTGGTTCAAGCAACTGGTGGTGACGGAGGAGCGAGCTACTTGGTATCCCTAATTCTTCGCAAGAACGGCAATCACCAGCAGATTTACCATGGCTACTGGGAAGATGATCTGCCAACAGAAGTCGAAGCGTGGGAACTAATCAAAGCAGAACAAACCGGCGCTAGACAACCTGCTACCCTTTCCGAGTCGGATTTGGAGGATGGCGACAACCCTCAACCAGAATCGGAGGGGCGCTCCCAGTAGCGGGCGTCAGGCCTCTAAAGTTCGCTCCAAAATGACCGCCATCGAGAAGATCGAGAGTAAATTGCAGCGCTGGCCGTCACTCCGGCACTCGATAGATGGAAATACAATCACAGTAGAGTCTGATGCAGCGGATAGCTTTGCAGTTTGGCTTACCGAGAATCAATCAGGCTTCACTGTCGGATTCGATGGATGGCACGAAGAATTCGAAAAGGAAGATGAGGCTCTAGAAACATTTGCTTTCGGTTTGAGTGATGACTGCCGCCTCAAAGTAATTCGACGCGGCAACATGGACTGTGCGTGGATAGTCCAGGGAAAAGGAGATGATGGCGAGTGGCGTGGCGATAGCACAACGGGACTTTTGCTCACTCCATTTTGGAGGAGGCGCAATATCGTATACCGTCAAAACCGGATCATCACAGAAAGCGAACAAGAGGAAGCTGACCGACACCCCACCGCCAATTAAGTTTGTTTTGGAATTTTTGGGTTCGTTGAGTTAAGTTCAGTCAATCGGAACTGGTAAGATGCCCTCGGTGGGGTGCCGCAGTTCCTAAACGTTCTGTTAGAAATGAACTTGGATAGCGCAACCTCCACAGCCCTAGTTTTTGCTATACCTCTTCTTTTGTTAGTAATTGCTGTGATTGGCCCTTTCAAGCAACGGAAGGTCTTTTTGATATTGGGGGTTTTGCTGTTTTTGGCGGGCGCACTTTTATTGATCGTTTTATGCGGTATATCTGGCATAGCAGCTGGTCATGGGAGCGGCGGTTACGGTGGATGGGATGATGGTGGCCCATTATCTCTTTGGTGTGGCGTGTGCTTTTCGTTACTTTTTTTAGGATTCCTCATACGACCAAAGAATGATGAAATCTTAGATGATGAGGAGGAGCCTGAACTGGACGACGAGTGGTAAGTTTTAGGCAGAATAAACTACGAACGCACACTGGCAGAACCCCAAAGATAGCTTTGGGCGGTAGCCCCGAAGTTATCGGTTGTTGGACTGGCCCATTGGGGAGGAGCCTACGCTGGTAAGCTGCGCTTATGCGTTTTCAATTGGTGACTCTCCTTGAATGAGTTACGTCGATTTTGATGAGCCTCGGGCTCTTTGAGATCCTTCGCGGGGGCTGTGCGGCGAACTGCGGAGCTGTTCGCCTCGTGGGAGCGGTATTTGGAACGGGCTTTTGGAGAGCAAAGTACGAGATATCCTGAAGTTGGCCGCTTTTGTCGGTGGGGCGGATGTGGAGGGCTTCATTGAGCCGCAAGCCACATTGGTAGATGGTGGTGAAGAGGGCGCGGTATCGGCCATCGCGAAAGGTGCCCAAAAGCAGATGGACTTCTTCGCGGGTGAGGACGTGCGGGAGTGGTTCTTCGCGCTTGATTTTGATTTTGGACCAGACCTTCCATTTGCAGTTGAGGTGGT
>CALGJQ010000062.1 GCA_937928545.1 uncultured Verrucomicrobiales bacterium | reverse complement strand
ACTCACCATTCCAAAGCCCCCTCAACCAAGCCATTCATCATTCACCACTCACCATTCCAAAGCCCCCTCAACCAAGCCATTCACCAGTCAAAACTCATCACTCCAAAGTCCCCCTCAACCACCCAAAACCCTTCGCGTCTTAGCGCCTTAGCGGTAAACTCCCCCTTCAACAAAGTCCCTCCGCTGCTCAGCTGCTCTGCGTGAACCCTCCCCTCAACCGCGCCACTCACAACTCACAATTCCAAAGCCCCCTAAACCAAAAAAAATCGTCCATTCTGCAATTGTCCATTCGTTCATTTCCCTCATCTTCCCCTCATGACCATCGCACCCATCCAAAACACCTCCGGCATCAAACTCGGCATCCTCGGCACCCACCTCGGCTTCCTCGACGCCCTCGTCCCCGATGACAACGGCAAACTCCCCCGCACCCCAGAAGGCGAATTCGTCGTCGCCGCTGGCGCTCGCGACCTCATCGACCTCTCCCCCGTCCAAATCGACCTCATCCAAATCTCCGCCTTCGGCACCACCCTCCCCGAAGAAACCGACGCCCTCATCGCCGCCCTCCGCGCCCTCAGCCTCGAGTCCCAACTCGTCATGATGGTTGGCGGCGTCAACCCCATGGACCCAGCCGACGAAGACGAAGCCGTCGCCCAACTCCTCGTCAACCTCCACGCCGCCATCCGCAACAACATCACCCAAGTCAACTCCACCTCCATCGAAACCTGGCTCGAAGGAACCCCACCCGCCAACGACGCCGAATTCCAAGCCCGCGTCGCCCAAAACATCAAACTCCACCTCCGCGCCTATCACGAAGCCGACCTCGCCGACTCCTGCATCGAAAACTGGAACATCGAATTCCTCCGCCCTGGCGAATTCAACAACTTCACCTCCCTCGCCAAAGTCCGCCCCATCATCAGCGGCCTCAACGAGCAAATCGGCAGCCCCTTCTTCAAAGCCCTCATCGACGCCGCCCACTGCGGCGACTCCGGCCTCAGCATTCCTGAGAACGAAGCCATCATCGCCTCCATCGGCGAAGCCGACGAAATCGGCCCCTTCCACTGCTCCGTCCCCACCACCCGCGGCTGCCTCTCCTCCGACGATGGCTGGGTCGGCGCCCTCCTCACCGCCAACGCCAAAACCGGCAAACTCACCAGCGCCTTCGTCGAACTCTTCCGTCACGATGACCCCGCCCTCGAGCCCCTCCGCAAACTCGACCCCGGCCACGGCATCGACACCACCCTAGGCCGCACCTACACCGAAGTCATGGTCGACGGCCTCATCGACACCGCCCGCCGCCTCAACAACCTCAAAAACCGAGGCATGCTCTAAAAATATGAGTAAAAGCGTCTCAAGAAGAAGCGCGCCTGGAGCAAGCTTCGCTATCAAAAATTGCGAGCGTATGTGCGATCATCTTTTCCAAACACGAGAGACGTTTGGCGAGTCTTCGGGTGGGAGTGAAGCAATGGTTCTTACTCTCATGTTGGGCGTTTTTTCAGAGGCATTCCTCTCGGAGTTGCACTCCCTTGCTGTCCTTGATTGGTTGCCAAAGAATGAATTCACTCCAACGACGCCTCTCGACACCATCGTGGAGCGGGAAGGCGAATTGATGTGGGAAATTCGGACATCTACTTGGAGCCAGCTTAGTGGAGTATGGTTTAAGAAATTTTATGGGAAGGGAATGGAAGGTATCTGCGATCCGCATCTCTGGCGTCGATTACAATCTTTAATGCAGCAGAGGAATTTCATTGCGCATGGCATGCCTGTAGCAGCGGAAAGTGTTGCGGAGTGGCACGGGGATAGCGCCGCGGTCAAATCTGAGGAATCCGCTTACTTTAAGGAGTCCGCATTTGCTGTCCTGATCGAGGACGGCGTCGTCAAGCCACCGGGCCCAGAGACGTCGCCTCATGGCGTTTACACTGCGGGGTTATGTTCCTACTACTTGAAAGTCGCGGGAGATCTGTGCTTTTTCATGGGCGATTTAATTCGAAAATCGGACTACACTATGCCGGACGACATCTACGATGCCTGGGCTGAGCAGTTCTACGTCAGGATACGAGAGTACGAGGCAAGTATAGATGCCCCGAGAGCCTAACAAATGGATGCAGCCAACATTTCTCACTACGCTTCGAGACTGATCCTGGACGCTCACTTCGAAAATTGACGCATGAAAACTTGTTCACTTCTTATCGGCATAATTCTATCGCCTGTCTGCTCCTCATGTTCTTATAGGAATCATCTGCCAAATTCGTCGGCGACTGACCCAGCGCCAAAGATTGTTTCGATGAAGGTTGGTGAGAGGATGATGATGATGTCGAAGCCATTACTAGCCAATCTCAGTCCCGGCTTCCTGATGGGACCCTCTCATTTTTTAAGATCGTCAAACTCAAAAGTAGTTGCGATTGAGGGTAGCCCTTTCGATCCAGTTGCGTGGATTAGAGCACTGTCTCCGGGTAATGCCAGCATCCAGAACGCAGACAATGGGCGGGTGACCACTGTGGTTGTCGAACTGGGTGGCGAACCCCAAAGATAACCTTGGGCGCTTGCCCCAAAGTTATCGATTGTCGAACTGGCCCATTCCCGTAACCCAAGCTCAGCGCCCTCTTCGGTTCTTCCTCAACAAAACAAAGAATTTTAAACACCGATTTTAACGGATTGAGAAGGGATGACACAGATTTCCAAGCCCCCTCAACCAGCTCTCCACGGAAGGGCTGTCTCCAGACTGCCCACCCCTCAACCGGACCATTCAAACTTAGATGTTAAATGCTCCCCTCAACCAAGCCAATCGTTCATTCCCACTTCCCTCTTACAAAACTCTCATTCCATTCTAATAGCTGGCCCCACCTCCCCCTCATAAACTGCGCCCATGAGAAAAAGATTTCCTGCACCAAAAGGCCTCGGATCCCGCTCCTATGCAGACCGTTACTCCGAGTCCCGTAGCAACCGGAAGTCTAAGAATGATGGAAATACAAAATCGAAAGTCAAATTCCTTGGCTCCGACAAGCCTCTGGCCTTCAAGTTCAGAAATACACCGCTCAACACAAAATCAAAAGGAGTTGGAATCTACTACCTCCTCTTCTCCCTACCACCGCTAGCCGTCATAGGATCGGTCTTCTTCTACTTCCTATTCTGACAACGGCAACTACCCCCAGTCGACCAGCCTCCACCGCAAGAAAGCTCAAAACCAAGCCCCAAAAAAATCTGCGCCTCCGCGACCCTGCGCGAGACTCACCCGAACCTCCAAGTCCCTCCGCTGCTTTGCTGCTTTGCGTGAGTTACCCGCAGTCGACCAGCCCCCACCGCGAGAAAGCTAAAAGCCCAGAGCCAATCGCCAAAAGCCGAGGTTCCCACGCCCTTACGCTCCGCCTCCACTCCCAAGCTCGCCCACCCAACATCTCCCTCAAAAAAACAAATCCTTGCCCTTCACCCTTCCCTCCCTTAATCCCTCCCTCGTCAGGAGTCGCGGAGTGCGGGCTTGTGGATTCGGTCAGGACGGAAACGTAGCAGCCGCAGCTTGTCCCTCATTGCCGCGGCTTTCTGGCACTTTTATTTTCTAGCCACACGCTTTTTCGCAAGCGCCCAAGCGAAGGCGCAGCTAAGCGGTAATTTTCGGTCGACCGGGCTAAAGGCCAATAGCCAAGCGCTAATAGCCGCCGCCGAAAACCCTCACGCCACCTTAGCCACCCGAGCTTCAGCCACCTATTCACGAGCTGGTGGCTTTTTTGTCGCCCAA
>CALGJQ010000061.1 GCA_937928545.1 uncultured Verrucomicrobiales bacterium | reverse complement strand
GCTCCATTTCTGATCTCGACAAGATCTCGCTACCCACCTCTCCTTCCCCGGGCGGAATTTGCTTCCGGAACCCGGGGCGCATGCACAAGCGCACTACCAATTCCCGTGAGGCTTGCCCGGCTTTCCATGTCATGTCCCGGGTTGCTGGTGGGCAGGTTCTTTTTGGGGATACCGAAAAGGAGGCTTTCCGCGCTCTCATGTGGCGGATGGCTCGGTTTTGTGGCGTCGAGATCCTCACCTACTGCATCATGGGCAACCACTTTCATCTGCTCGTTCGCATCCCGGAGCGCGACAAATTCCTCCGGCGGTTCACCTCCCAAGAACCTGGTGACGAAGGTGAACAGAAACTTCTTGAGCATCTCAGCCTCCTCTATTCCAAAGCCTACATTACCCAGCTTGAGAGCGAGATCCTTGAGCTCCGCGAAATTGGGCGTGAAGACCATGCACAGCAGGTTCTCAACCGTTACAAAGCCCGTTTTTGCGACCTCAGTGCCTTCATCAAAGAGGTGAAGGAGCGTTTCTCCCGCTGGTTCAACAAGCGCCATGGCCGCAAAGGCACCCTGTGGGCAGACCGCTTCAAGAGCGTGCTCGTTCAGCCGGGCAGCTGCCTGCGCACGATGGCTGCCTACATCGATCTCAACCCGGTGCGTGCCGGCCTCGTGGAGCAGCCCGAGAACTACCGGTGGTGCGGCTACGCGGAAGCACTTGCTGGAAGCAAACGCATGCGCCGCGGGCTCTGCCGTGCCGTGGGATGGCCGATCGACAATTGGGAACTCCCCGGAAAACGTGCCGGAAGGCGCGAACAGAGTGCAGCAGAAGTTTACCGCGAGGTTCTCTTCGAATCAGGCATGGAGCGTGAAGGTGACCAACACCGACGTAAAAAGCGCCAAGGAATCCGCCTGAAAGCAGCCCAGAAAGTAATCGAATCGGGCGGCGAGCTCACCACTGGCGAACTCCTGACTCACCGAGTCCGCTGGTTTAGCGAGGGACTCGCCCTAGGAAGCGAAGACTACCTTCGGAAAACCCTTGGATCGGAATTCAATCCCGATGCCTTTAAAGCGCTGCCGGTATCTTCCGACTCTGAAGCGTCGCCCTGGTACAGCCTGAGCCGACTGCGCACCAAGGGGCTAGGATAGAAGATAGGCTTCGTGGGTCAGGATGGAACGTCCATCTTGTCGGCGAGGGAGGGCTCAGGAGCCAATTTTACCGCCTATCAGACATGTATTCTGTATTCTCAATCCACCCATATGAAGACGGAAATGGACGGATCGGGCGTGCAATCTCAGAAAAGGCCATTGCCGAGAATCTTGGGCAGCCAGCCCTAATCTCCCTCTCTCAAAACATCAGCGCTAGAAGAAAGCTCTATTATGAGATGCTTGAGCGCAGCAACAAGAATCTTGAGGTCACTGAGTGGATCCTCTACTTCGCCGAAACCCTCCTCGAAGCCCAAAATCTTGCCCAACGCAGCCTCGATTTTCTCATCGAAAAAACGAAATTTTACGACCGCCTTCGTAACTCTCTGAACCCACGGCAAGAGAAAGCGATAATCCGCATGATGGCGGAGGGAGTGGGAGGATTCGAGGGCGGATTAAGCGCTGCCAATTACATGAAGATCACAAGAGCATCGCGCGCGACCGCCACCCGCGACCTCAGCGATCTGGTCAAGAAGCGTGCTCTTCGCCGTTCCGGTGAACTCAAAAGCGCTCGCTATCATTTACCGTTTCTTGGTAAGCGTCCGAGCAGCCCCATCTTAAACAAAACAAGATCCCTCCCAATTCGGCATAGCCTATTTTAAGTCGATGAAAAACGGCTGTATTTACCGTGTCGGAAGTCTAAACTAGTATTCTTGGCTCCCTGTTCATGCTTACCCTCCGGCGCAGAAGAAAGACACTCGATTAAACCTCACACCCATTATGCCCGACTACTCGAACCACCTCACCGTCGGCTGGCGTGAATGGGTCGCCCTTCCGGAGATCCATATCCCAGCGGTAAAAACCAAGATCGATACCGGTGCACGCACTTCCTGCCTGCACACGGCCAACTATGAGATCTTTAAAAAAGACGAACAAGATTGGGTCCGCTTCACCGTGCATCCTATCAAGGATCATCACGAAGTTGAAACCCACGCAGAAGCTGCCGTCTCCGACTACCGCATCGTGCGGGACTCTGGCGGGCACGAAGAAAAACGTCCCTTTATCAAAACTACCCTCAAGATTGGCGATGACTCTTGGAAAATCGAAATCAGCCTATCTAACAGAGAGAGCATGAAATTTCGTATGCTCCTAGGACGCACAGGTCTTCGCGACCGAACCCGCGTTGACTGCGCCTCCTCATATCTCACTGGTCACAAATTCAAGCCTGCTACTAAATGAAAATCGCCATCCTCTCACGTAACGAAAAGCTCTATTCAACCCGCCGCATGGTGGAAGCTGCCGAAGAACGCGGCCATGAAATCGATGTCATCGATTACGTGCGATGCTACATGAATATCGCGACCAAGAATCCTTCAATCTTCATCGGTGACCACGAACTCAATGACTACGATGCTGTTATCCCACGCATCGGAGCTTCTCAAACATTCTTCGGCACCGCTGTTGTCAGGCAGTTTGAAATGATGGGCACTTACTCTGTAAATGAATCCGTTGCCATTTCTCGTTCTCGCGACAAACTCCGCAGTCTACAGCTACTCTCCCGCAAAGGAGTAGGCTTGCCAGTCACCGCCTTTGCTCACGACACTAAGGCCACTGGCTCCATCATCAAACTCTGCGGTGGCGCTCCTGTAGTGATCAAACTCCTTGAAGGAACCCAAGGTGTCGGTGTCGTTCTAGCCGAAACTCAGAAAGCAGCCGAGTCCGTCATCGAGGCCTTCCGAGGTCTCAATGCGAACATCCTCGTCCAACAATTTGTTAAGGAAGCTGGTGGTGCTGATATCCGCTGTTTCGTGGTTGGTGGCAAGGTCGTCGCAGCCATGAAACGCCAAGGAGTCGAAGGTGAATTCCGCTCTAATCTTCACAGGGGTGGAAATGCTACCCTTTGTAAAATTACTCCTGCAGAACGGGCTGCCGCTGTCCAAGCAGCCAAGGTCATGGGCCTCAATGTCGCTGGAGTCGATCTTCTCCGATCTAACAGTGGGCCTGTCATCATGGAGGTCAATTCATCTCCTGGTCTCAGAGGAATTGAGGAGGCCACGAAGAAAGATGTAGCAGGCACTATCATCGACTTCATCGTTAAGAACGCGCAAGCGAGTAACACGAAAACCAAAGGGAAAGGTTAATGCCACCACGTAAGAAAAAGGCTATATTCGGGTTTCGCAATAGCTCGGTGAGCTAGAGGCATAGCTCGTTGTGGTGCTGGCTCTTAACTTGCCGTGTACGGTTCTGCACCGCTATTTGTGCAGGGAGATCCAGGTCTCCTGCCACGAGATAGATCATGTCTATGAAGTTATCCGTGCTCCTGTAGCCGCTCGCTCGATTTTTTACCTGTCGAATGATTCGATTGAGGCCTTCGGCTACTGCGTTGGTTATCCCGCTTATCGATGCGAGCACTCCATCCCAGTGCGCTTTGAGCGTCCTTACGAATTTTCTCATTGGTTCTATCCTGCTGAGCAGGGCTTTTTTAGTCCATTTCTTGAGGAATTTTTCGGCCCAGGCGGGGCTTTCGTAGTCCCATAGGTTTCCGAGTTCGTCTTTGAGCGTGGTTGCACGGAAGATGCGGCGTTGGCTGTGCTCTATCTTGGCTATGGCTGCGCGTTCGGCGGGGGTGCGGTTTTTCTTGTTTTTGAGTAGGGTGAAGCGCAGGCCTTTGAGCTTTTTGCGTCCGGCTTTATCGAGGGCTCGCCATATTTCTTTGCGGACTTCATCGACGGCTTCGTTGAGTGCTTTGATGACGTGGAAGCGGTCGAGTATGAGCAGGGCGTCGGGGAGGTGCTCGGTGATGGCTCCGATGTAGGTGGGGCTCATGTCGCAGCAGGCGGTTTTTACCTGGGAGCGTTGGTGGGGGCTCAGGTGTTCTTGGAAGAAGCGGTCGATGGTCGCGCGGGCGCGGCCTTTGCTGGCCCAGATGATGTGGCGGCGTTCGAGGTCGTAGACGATGGTGAGATAGCGGTGGCCTTTGCGGTAGGAGATCTCGTCGATTCCGATGTGTTTGAGGCCGCGTATTTTGTGGCCGACTCGGGAGCGGGTGACGCAGCGGTGGAGGATTTCGGCTCCGGTGGACGGGGGGAGGCCGAGGGCGGCGCAGGCGTCTTTCTGGGTGGTGACTCGGCAGCTGCGCATGAGTTCATATTCGAGGCGCAGGGTGCAGCGGGCTTTGGGGGCGGCCCAGGGGATCTCTTCTTGGCGCCGCCCGTGGGTGGGGCAGGTGATTTCGCGGGGGTGGTAGTGGAGGCTGACGGCGAGGCCTCCGCAGGGGACGTCGCGCCAGGTGCGCATCTCGCGGGCGGTGCGTCGGTGAGAGCGTTTGAGGAGCTTGCAACGGCGTCCGCATTCTGGGCAGCGGGCACCGTTTTTGAAGGGCTTGATGCCGAGCTGGAGGACGCCTTTGTGGGGCTTGAGGTCGAACCAGGTGATGCTGAGGTTCTTGAAGCCGAGGAGTTTTCGAAGTAGGTGGACGGGTGATGATTTAGCGGTCATCCAACTCGGTGCCTCGGGGTTGCGATCTTGCAATCCTGGGGCGCCACTTTTTTGTCTTGGCGTGGTTGCTGGAGGCTCTCGGGGAGCGCTTCCGGTGGGTGGGTTCAAGCGCTGTCCTCGTCGCTCGTTCCTCGCTTCTGCGGGATCGCTTGAGCCCACCCACCTCCGCGCAAGAGGTCTAGATGCGCGGCGGGAGGAACTCCCTTAGCGCTCGGGCGAACACATTTATCGCGTTGCGAAACCCGAATTGAGCC
>CALGJQ010000060.1 GCA_937928545.1 uncultured Verrucomicrobiales bacterium | reverse complement strand
CCCCTCAACCCACCATAAAGGAAGGGCTGTCTCCAGACTGCCCATCAACCTCAGACCTCAACCAAGCTTCCCAAAAACCTCTGCTGCTCCGCTGCTCTGCGTGAGAGACTCCCCTCAACCAAACCCAAAAAAAACTCCGCGCCTTAGCGTCTTAGCGGTTCAACTCCCCTCAACCTTCCCCCTTCAAAAACCTCAAAATCACCTCCCCAGTCGTCGCCGAAAACCCCGGCATCGCCGCGATCTGATCCACCGTCGCTTCTTTCAGCCGCGCCACCGATCCAAACTTTTTCAAAAGCGCCTTCTTCTTTGCCGGAGAGATTCCCGGACAATCGTCCAGCATACTTTCCTTCACCCGCTTCCTCAGCAGCAACTCATTGTATCGATTCGCAAAGCGGTGCGCCTCATCCCGAATCCGCTGCATCAACTTTAACGCTCCACGATCATGCGGGATCAGCACCGGCTCACTCTCGCCCGGGAAAAAAATCTCTTCCCGCTGCTTCGCCAATCCACAAATCGGCAGCCCACCCAATCCCAAGCGCTGTAGCTCCGCCACTGAGACACTTAGCTGTCCCTTTCCTCCGTCCACAATCACGAGGTCCGGCAGGTTCACCGGACTCTTTCCCTCCGCCGCCAACCTCCGCAGCGTTTCCACCACACTCTCCTGCGCCACTTCCGCCACCTCCGGATTTGCCTCCATATTCTCTTTTAAGATTCGCCCGTATCTCCGCCGCACCACCTCCGCCATACTCGCAAAATCATCCTGCCCCTCCACCGTCTTGATCCGATACTGTCGATAGTTCTGATTATCTGGCAGCCCGTTTTTGAAACGCACCATCGACGCCACAATGTGAGTCGATGAGATATTCGAAATATCAAAACACTCCATGATCTTCGGCGGCCCATCCAGCGACAACCATTCACCCAACTCCGCCAAATCCTCCGTCGGCTGCACCGTCGTCGGCACCCCCCGACCGCGCGTAAACTGCCGCGTCGGACTCAGCGCTCTTTCCAAATTCACAATGACATCCCGAAGCCTCGCCGCCTGCTCAAAGTTCTGCTTCATCGCCGCCTGCTCCATCTCAACCTTGAGACTCTTCAGCCGCTCCCGCCGCCCCTTCCCGCTCAGCAAATCACAGGCCTGCTCGATTTGTTCGAGATAAGCCTCTCGCTCCACCTTCGCCACACAGGGCGCCATGCAATTCCGAATGATATCGGCATTGCAGTGCTTGTAGTCCAACTCCCCCGGATTGCGCGGCCGACAATGCCGCAAGCCAAACTCCTTATTCAACCAAGTCACCGTCGCCCGCACCGCCCCCGAATGCGCAAAGGGCCCGAAGTACTTCGCCCCATCCGCCTTCTTCAACCTCGTCGTCGTAAACTTCGGCCACGGATCATCCAAGTTCACCTTCACCAACAAAAACCTCTTATCATCCCGCAAGCTCACATTGTAACGCGGCCGGTATTGCTTGATCAACTTCCCCTCTAAAAGCAGCGCCTCCTGCTCGTTCCTCACTTCATGCACCTCGAAATCACAAATCGAGTCAATCAGCGCCCGCGTCTTCCGGTCTGCCCGCTTCTTCCCCGAAGGCATAAAGTAAGAACTCAGCCTCTTCCGCAAATCCTTGGCCTTCCCCACATAAATAATCGAACCCAGCCGATCCTTATGCAAATAGACCCCCGGCTTATGGGAGACCTCGGAGAGGCGAGCACGGAGAGCAGGAAGTTCGGACATTCTGGAAGAAAGATTACAGAAAATTCGTAGTCCACTCGTCCAAGCTAAGCAACCAGCCATTTTCGGCGGCTTTTCCTGCACTTGCACCTTAAAAATCTCCCGTTAGACTCCCCCCAACAACTTCATGAAGATCTGCTTTCTGCTCGCGCTCATTTTCGCGCTCATCCCCTCCCTCGCCTCTGCTCAGGAGCTTGCCGACGTCGCCAAAGACATCACCATTGTCGATATCCTGAAAAAAGGCGGCTACGTAATGGGAGCTCTCGTCGTCCTTTCAGTATTCACGCTCATTCTCGTTCTCCTCTACTTCCTCACCCTGCGACGCAGCACCGTCGTCACCAATAAGTTCATGAACGCCGCCGAGGCCATGATCCGCAAGCGCGACTACCTCGGCCTCATCGCCTATTGCCATCGTCGTGGCGAATCCGTCGCTCGCGTCACCCAAAAGACCCTCGACTTCCTCACCAAAAACCCCAGCGCCAGCCAACCCGAGATTCGCGAAGTCGCCGAGTCCGAGGGCAACCGCCAGGCCGGCATCCTCTCCCAACGAATCTCCTACCTCGCCGACATCGGTGGAATTGCCCCCATGGTCGGTCTCCTCGGAACAGTCATCGGAATGATCAAATCCTTCATGGACATCGCCAACGGCAATATCGAAGGCGCTAAGCAACTCGAACTCGCGCAGGGAGTTTGGGAAGCCCTCATCACCACCGCCGCCGGCCTCGTCATCTCCATCATCGCGATGACTTTCTACTCTTATTTCCGTGGCCGCGTGCAAAGCCACACTGCTGAGCTCGAAGCCGCCTCCACTCACATCCTCGCCCTCGTTGGTTCCCAACTTCCGCAAAACACCGGACAAGGAACCATGGCCATGAGTCAACCGCTTCAGGATGACTACCCCATGCGCGACGCTCGCTAAAATTAGCCTCCAATTTTTTCCACCATGCGCATCCGCGATAACAGTCCCCCACCGGCCGAGTTCCAACTCGCGCCCATGATTGATATCGTCTTCCTCCTCCTCATCTTCTTTTTGGTCACCTACCAAATCACCGAGCAGGAAAAAGACACCCGCGTTTCCGTCCCGACCTCCAGCGAAGGATCACAAGAAGCCCGCGTTGCGAACGAGATCGTGGTCAACCTCACTGCCGATGGCGAAATCACCATCAGCGGCGAAGTTTACACCAAGGATGAACTTCGCCAAAAACTCGAGCGCATCGTCGAAGCCTCAAACCTCGCCAATGCCGGCGGCGGCGACCAACAACCCGTCCGCATTCGCGCCGATGGCACCGGTCAAAACCAGCAGCTCTTCGAAGTGATGGATGAAATCACCAAGGCTGGCATCTGGAACATCCGCTTCGCCAAGCGCTCTCCTAAATAATCCCCAACTTCCTCCCCCCATGAACTTTCGAGCTCTCATTCCCATCCTCCTGTGGGTTGCTCTTCCTCTTCCCGCGATCGCTCAGGAGCCCGATCCCTCTCCCGCTCCCACTCCTCCCGTCAAAGGGCGAGCGGCACCTCTCAAGGTCGACCCAGCCCGTGATCTTTTTGACTACGCCTCCCTCAACTTTAACAGTGCAGCAGAGGAAAAAGATGCCAAGAAACGCGAAGCCGCTTACCGCAGTGCCGCCAAGTCATTCGATCGACTCATCCGCAAATTCCCTAAAAACAAAAGAGCCCTCGAAAGCTGGTATTTCCTCGGCCTCTGTTACCGCGAAGTTGGCGAAGCTGAAGCCTCACGCGCTTGTTTCGAAGCCGTCGCCACTAACTGGAACTCCGGCAAATTTGTCGAAGCCTCCGCCCTCTTCCTCGCCTCCGATGACTACAAGGCCGAGAAGTGGACCTCCGCCGCCAAGTGGTTCAAGATCGTCGCCAAAACCACCAAAGACGACAAAGTCAAACACGAGTCCCTCTACCGCATCTTCCTCTGCTACAACAAACTCGACGACAAACCCAACATCCTCCTCGCCCTCCGCGCCGTCATCTTTGCCGGAGGCTCTCCCTTTGAAGAAAAGGCCCGCCTCGCCATCTCGCGCCTTTATCAAAACACCCAGAGCCCTCAACAAGCTTACGACAACTACACCCTCCTCGCTGACTCGAAGAACGATGAGATCCGCGCCGAGGCCACCCTCCAATCCGCGCTCACCGCGCAAGTTTTAGGCAAAAAAGAACTCACCAAAACTTGGTTCAAAAAAGCCCTCAACGAAAAAGCTCTCAAGGAGCAACACCCCAACACCCAACTCGCCCTCATGGGACTTCACTACGAAGATGAAGAGTGGGCCCAAGTCATCGACGCCTACAAAGTCGGGAAGTTCAAACTCGCCAAAGAAGCCGAACTCCAACGCCTCATCATGGCCGCCAAATCATACGAAGCACTTGGCCAAAAAAGCGAAGTCCTAAAACTCTACGGCCAAATCGCCAAGATCTCACCCGGCTCCGCTAGCAGCTACCAAGCCGCCTACCGCGTCCTCATTCGCGACCACGAAAACAAGGACCGAAACTTTGCCCGCAGCGCCGAGTCCTTCCTCAAAAACTACTCCACCGAAAACCCTAAAGACCCCAAGATCCACTCCGTCCGCCTCCTTCTCGCCGAGCACTACTACGCCGCTAAGAATCACGCCCGCGCCATCGAGCATTACCGCGACCTCGACCTCACCCTCATCGATCCCTCAAACGTCCTCGCCGTCCGCTACCACGTCGCCAAGTCACAGCTTGCGCTTAAAAATGACAAAGGAGCCCTCGCCGCCATCTCCGCCTTCATTCGCCAATTCCCTACCGCTAAGCAATCCACCCAACTCCGACTCGACCGCGCCGAACTCCTCACCTCCTCCGGCCGCGAAGCCGAAGCCCTAGACGACTACCAAAGCGTCCTCACCGCCACCGGCGACCAAAACCTTAAACGCGTCATCCTCCTCCGCCTCTCCGCCGCCTATCAGGAGAAAAAAGATTGGAAAAACTTCACCGCGATGCAGGAAAAAATCCTCCTCCTTCCTAATCTGGATCAAAAGACCGAAGCCTCCGCCAACTTCTGGCTCGGCTGGAACGAGTTCCGCCTCAAAAAAGCCGCCAGTGCCGAACCCTACCTCCGTAAAGCACGCTCCCTCGACCCCAAAAATTTCACTCCCAAGGTCGGCCCCCTCCTCGTCCGTGCCGCCTATCAAGCCGAAGACACCGCCCTCCTCGAAAGAGAAATCAACCTCCTCCGCGCCTCCTCAAAGGAAACCAAACTTCCCTCCGCGATCGTCCGCTGGCTCGGTGCCACCCTCTCAAAAGCTGGCGAACATAAGCGTGCCTGGCCCTTCCTCCACGAAGGCCTTGCCGACAAATCATCGCCCGCCTCCCCTCTCATCTGGAAGCTCTACGCGCACACCGCTCTCCAAACCGCCCACTTCCCGGATGCCCTCCGCGGAGCCGATGCCATCCTCACTCTTGAGAAAAACGCCTACCGCAAAGCCGAGGCCCTTCACCTCAAAGCACAGGCTCACATCGGCATGAAGAAATATAACGACGCCCGCCAAGCCACCTCCGACGCCCTAGACCTCCGCCCCCAAGGCGACCTCGACGTCCGCCTCCGCCTCTTCGCCGGAGACATCGACATGGCCGAAGGAAAACCTGGTGACGCCATCAAACACTACACCATCGTCCAAAGCCTCTACGCCAAAACCGAAGCCGACAAAAAAGAGGCCCTCGAAAAAGTCATCGCCGCCCTCAAAGCCATCGGCACCCCCGAAGCGCTCAAGCAGCTGAAGAACTACCAGCGGTAGTCTAGGGAAGAATCAGTCCCTCTAACATCTGGGCAGAAAAAAGGCGGGATGCTCCGTAGAGCAGGGCCCGCTAAATCTGATTATTGCTACGAAAAGAACAACAAGCAGTGATCAATCAATCGGTAGTTTACATCGGAATTTCATCGTCATCATCATCTTCCAAGACATCTACTTTTCGATTCGGAACATCACGCTGACAGATCTCACTGATTCCAAATTTCTTCAACACTTCGTTATTCAACAAGCGACACATCTCCCACTTCCACCTCTTCACTTCGGCAAAAATCCCCAAACTCGTTGAAATCTTGATCGTTATTCCATCAATTTCCACAGAAGGACTCGACGACACTTCGCCATGATCAAAAAAGGCATTCTGATTTTTTTTATCAGAAAGAACGTCACCACTTTTCACAACCGCTCCAGTCGGAAAAGCTTCTTTCTCTCGTTTATTGGACCTCACAACTTTCACGTTTCTTTCGGCCCGCTCTAGGCGAATTTTTCGGAAAACATGAAAGGCACTCGGAGCCGCTACTGCTGCTAAAGCCAAGTTTACCGCAGCATTCAAATCAGCCTGATAAGGTCTTAGCGGAATCAGCTTTGCCCCTTCTTTTTTCATTCCAACAAAATCAGTCCCTCCATCCTGCGGATACAGAAGAGCTGGTAAGGTCTTTCCCTCTCGCATCGCTTCTTCGTGCTTCAAAAACAGATCATTGAGGAAGCGATCTTTTTCGGTGCGCTTGCTCTTTATCTTAGCAGAAATGGCCGCGGCCCAATCCGACTCCGAATCCCTTCTTGCAATCCGATTTGCACGGAATCCAACATTCCCAGTCAGGGCATGAAATCGCGAAGAATAATCCGGCTGCACCTCTAGAATTTGCAAGCCAAACGGCTCACCCATCTCTTTCACCTTATCTAAAATCGCCCGATGGCTCCATTGCATCAAAGCGCTATTTTCCCGCTTCCCCCGTCCTTGAGAAGCTCGATACCTCTGCATATTCTCTAAAACAACAAGATCCACTGGCCGCCGCCCTGGAATCTTTTCATAAACGCCATGAACATCTCCTTGAGATGATCGATTTTTCTGGGAAATCAACCTCACCCCCAAGGCCTCCTGAATAATTCCGTGAGCCGTTTGCTTCACCCGCTGATCACGCAACTCATCAAGACGCTTCAAAATTGAAGGACAAGGTTCTGGCGTCGATTCGTCTCGCATCGCCTCCCCTTTCAAGGGCTTCTCCCCAAATTCTTCCAAACCAGACCGATTAAATGATAAGAGACACTTCCGGAATGCTGTCACCTGCTCAAGTCTCTGCATCGAGAGCCCTCGCTGGCCCTTGATCCTCAACTTCCGGTGCTCTCTCTCTTCCGCAACCAACTCATGCCAGCCACCCTTTTGAAATTCAGCCTCTCGATGAACACGCCACTTCCAAGAATACCCGTGCACCGGAAGAACCCGGTCTCCGATCAACTCTAAAGAATCTTTAATTTGGGCCCCAAGCTCATCATAGCGCTGTCGGACTCCCTCCAATAATTTCCCCAAGCCCATCCCTTCTTCTTTCGCTCGTTCTGCACGCGCACTCTCTCCACGGACTCCAGCCAAAGAACTTAAAAGGCCATCCTTATCGGAAGTGAATTTCCACGAGAGACGATACAATGCTCGCCTCCTCGCCATTAACACGCGGAGGATCTTCAGCAGTTTGTCATTCTGTTCTGGAAACGAAAAACTCGTTGCTGACGAACCGACCCAATCACCCTTTTTCTCATCGAGTAACGACTCAATCTTAAGAGCTTCTTCATACTCTTCTTCTGTTGCGGACCGGCCTCGACTCCCATAATGTTCCTTCTGCCATTTCCCATTAATCAGCACATTTTGATCTTCCCCTGGCAGACGGACACTTGAGGTCCGGATCACCCTCGCCTCACTCACGCTCCCTGCTTGCTCACGCATGCCAAGATCAATCACGGGCAAAGGCTTCTTCGTCTCTCTCCCAACTTGTTTTGAGCCATTAAGTTCGATGATCGCACAAGAAGCCGCCGCTCGCTGACCTAAGTCAACACCCAGAACTTGCAGACCAGTCTGCACCACCTCTTCTTGTTTGAACCATGGTTTTTGACTTTTGTCTTTGTCCAAAACTCCGGGTGCGTGGACATGCAATTTCTGATCTCTCGTTCCATTCAGCTGCTTTTTCCAATCTACTCTTTGAAGACCCGCTTCCTCTTTCCCTGAAAATTCCAGCGTCACCGGGAAGTTCAACAAATGGCACATCTCCTCATCGTTCTTACGATGAGGCATCAGCGCCACTGCAACCTTCGTGAAATTTGGCTTTGAAACTTTCACCCCTAGCGCCTTCATCATGGGAGGTAACCAGTCAGCGCCCTTCCCACCCGCTAAACCATCTCGCTCAATCCGCGGCGCAGAAAAATCAAGCCGCACCCGCTTTTCTTCCCAGCCCTCTCTTTCCTCATTCACAATAGAAACCACTGCGAATTGTTCCTTCGCATCCCGAAAAGAAACATGTTCTTTCGAAGAACCCGTAAGATCAGAAAAAAGAAACTGCCGTCGCGATAAGGTCGCATGTGCTGGTGAAAGCTTCACCGCACGCTGCAGATCTTCATATTTACGCTCAATTTCGCTTAACCTCAAGGCCGCTGCCACGACATCATGAGGGCGGTCTTGCCCATCTTGAGGCACCTGCCACACGATCTGATTCTCAAGCTTCGTTAAGGCCTCAAAAAGCGTCGTATCACCGACTAAGCGAGGGTCAGCCTGTTGCACCCGAACGACTGCCTTCTTTAACATTTCAGGTTCTATCTTCCCCGGCACGCCTTCGATCCTCAGCCATTCCTTCCGAATATCACGATACCCTCTGAACCCTCTAGGTCGCAGCCTTCTTACCGAAAGTTCTTCCCCTTCATCGTCTACCAGCTCTCCCAAAAGCTTTTCCAAACGCTCGAAACGCACATCTCCCCCCAGCTGCGGCAGCACCTCTGACTCTCCGTCCTCATTCTTTGGTAAGACATCTGACACCCCTCGAATCCAATCAATCCGTGCCTTCTCAAGAATCCGCTCGCTCACTCGCTTATCAGTCATCATCTGATACTGAGAAATGCCCTTGAGTGCTTCCGCAAACGCTTGGATATCGAAGCCCTTGAAAGAGCATACCCCGGCCTCAGCATCTTTCCAAATCTTCAGCGAGCTAAATGCCGGAAACACATAACCCCTCTCACCTCTTGCCAATTTAATGGGATCTTCACCCAGTTGATGAAGCTTCTTCTCAGTCTCAGTCATTTGATACTCCGAGACAAATTTCGCAGGCTTTTTGACCAAGCTTTTTAGCCTCTCAAAAAGCTCCTCGCTCGGACTCACATAACGTAAAAGAAGATACAGATTTAGGCGTCGGAGTAAGGCCTCTTTATTGACACTTCCGCCCGTATATCTCGGATAAGAAAGCTCATCAGGAAGCTCCTTGATCATTGCCTTAAGTGAATCCACCAAATCCGGCGAAAGCCCCCCATGCTTCTCTTCCTCCTCCACCGCTTCACAAAGTCGTTGGCGCGCTTCTTCTCCCTTATAGAGCGAACCATTCGTATTCGGGTTTGCAAAATACTCAAAAGGGAGCCTTTGAAATAAATCAGCAAGGGTGCCTTTACGATCTTCGGACCACAGCAAAGAAGGGAGCAAGACTTTGCCTTCGCTTTTGAGACGATTCACCTCCCCGCGCGGGAAATTTGCCGTCGATTTCGCAACACAAAAAAGCGGTAAATACGTCTTACTTCCCTGCTGAATTTTCCCTTCACCTCCTAAATCAAAGAGAAGACTCTCTCCTGCTAAGCGGTAAATTTCCGAATCAATCGGATCATCCGTCTTTAAAATAAGATCACAGGCTTCTTGGAAAGTCAGAGACTTCTCTAGACCAAAACTCCTCTGAAAACCGGCACGAAGCCCCTCATAGGATTTTCCTTTCTTCGAGTAGGGCTTCCAACATTCTTCGATCCGCTCCACATAATTCTTTAACTTCTCCTCTTCACTTCCCCGCACCATCGCCCCGATTGCGAGTAGATAATAATTCACCGCATCGGTGTAGAGTTCGTGAAAACGGGTCAGACAGGTCTCCTCCATCTCTTCTCCATATCCAAAATCCAATTTCTTCTCTGAAAGCACTTCACGCACTGAAGTGACCCGCCCTTGATAAATTCTGACAAAGCTCATGATTTAAAATATTGTTAAGCAGCTTTCGGAACACTCATCTCCCATGAAACAAATTCTACTCTTTCATCATCACCCACAGAGAAAAAAATGACCATCATCACTTTTTCAACTGTATCCACCGTGAACGTTCTGTTTTCCAAACCATCCCACACACGAAAAGATCCGTGAATTTCCTCACAAATTAGATCCTTCAGAACCTCCAAGACACTATCAATCCTAGGCTGCTCAGAACACGGCAAATTAATCAGCGCATCGTGCCAAGACCTCGATTCACAACGAGGCAGCGGTCTTTGATCCCTCTTCATTGACATTGAATCTACCAAATTCAAATTAACAGGCAACACTAAAAGAATCCGAATATTCTAATCAGAAATTACCGATCTAAGATTGCGAATATTCGCCGCCTAAATAACCATCTCCTAGGAGATCGCATCAAAGCCAAGAGGACGGACTGGCTTTCGTTCATTGGCATCATGGCCTCACTCATTGTAACTTCGTCCCGACAAAACGACATTCTATTCTCCCAAAAATTTGATATCTTAGGAGATTCATGGATCTCCTTCCCCTCCTCCCCGTTCGCCGACTTCACAACTATGCCTATTGCAAACGGCTTTTTTACCTCCAGTGGGTCGAAGATCTCTGGGTCGAAAATGCCGATACCGCTGCGGGGTCTCACCTTCACCGAAACACCGATAAACCCTCACACTGGAAAAATGATCTCGATCTTGCCGACCGCGCCGCTCTCCGAAGCGTGTCACTTCAGTCGGAAGCCCTTGGAATCACCGGGGTCATCGATCTGATCGAAGACACCGGGAATGGTCGAGAAATCGTCGATTACAAAAAAGGTTCCGCCCGCCGTGACTCTGATGGGAACCGGGTTGCAAAGGAAAACGACTCTCTTCAAATCGCCGCTTACGCCCTCCTCCTTGAAGAAGCGGGTCTACCTCTCGCTCGGGCAAGCATCTACTACGCCGCCGAGAAATCGCGCATCCCTGTCGATCTCACCCCAACCCTTTTTCAGCAATGCCGCGACACCATCACAGAAGCAAAAGCATTGGCCATTTCGAACACTTGCCCTCCTCCCCTCAACGCAGATCCCCGCTGCCTCCACTGCTCAGCCTACTCCATTTGCCTCCCTAACGAATCATCTTACTGGTCAGACCTCCTCTCAGAGCCTCCAAGAGATAAAGAACCGCCACGCCCTCCCGGCGATGAGGGTGAGGTCGTCATCGTCCAAAACACCAAAGCTTATCTCGGCCTCAAAGGTGGTGAAATTCACATTCGTCTCGATGGCTCCGTCGTTTCCAAACACCCCATTGAGCAAATACAAGCGATCTACCTTTACGGCGGGATCCAAACCAGCACCCAAGCACTCCACACCTTAATTGAAAAGGGCATTCCCGTAGCCTACTTCTCTCCAGCCGGACGATTTATCGGCATGACCCAAGGGCTCCCGCAATCCGGGATCGATGCCCGTCTTGGGCAAGCGAAAATCTTCACCGAACCCGACCTGCGACTCAAAGTCTCTCGGCAAATGATTCGCGCAAAAATTCATAACCAACGCGTCTTCCTCATGCGTAATGGTAGCGCACCAGACTCCATTTTAAAAAGACTCGCAAGACTACGTGACGCCTGCCCCGATGCCGAGGATCTCGACCACTTACGAGGACTTGAGGGAAGTGCTGCCGCGCTCTACTTTGAACATTTTGGAACCATGCTCAAGGGATCTGCTTTTGAGAAATTCGACTTCAACGGGAGAAACCGTCGACCTCCCAAAGACCCCGTCAACGCCCTCCTGTCTCAAGGATATTCCATGCTCGCAAAAGAACTCACTGGAATCTGTCATGCTGTCGGACTCGACCCCTTTATCGGTGTCTTCCATCAGCCCCGCTACGGCCGTCCCGCACTTGCCCTAGATTTAATGGAAGAGTTCCGCCCTCTCATCGCAGACAGCGTCGCCATCTCACTCCTTAACCGACAAGAACTCGATCAAGCCGATTTCATTACCACCTCAAAAGGAACCTTCATGAATGACCAAGGCCGCAGGCAATTCTGGCGAGCATGGTTCCGGCGTCTTGATAGCGAAATCAAACACCCACAATTCGGCTACCGCATGAGCTACCGCCGTATGTTGGATGTCCAAGTCCGCCAACTTTGGCGCTTCTGCCGCGGAGATGCTTCCGAATACCACCCCTTCACCACCCGCTAAACAATGAGCCGCACTCGCTATCTGGTTTCCTACGACATTGGAAACCCCAAACGCCTCCGAAAAGTCGCCAAGACCTGTGAATCCTACGGCTCTCGTATTCAATACTCGGTCTTTGAATGTCCTCTCGATGACCTCAAATTTCAGTCCCTTCGCTCTGCTCTCGATTCAATCATTCACCATGATGACGACCAGATTCTCTTTGTCTCGCTTGGGGCTGAGACCTCAGCCAACCCAATGCGGATCGAATCCCTGGGGCAACCCTACACCATGCGCTCGCGGATCACGGTCATTTGAACCTTGCCACCACCTCCTCCCTATTTCATCTTTGGCATGGCCAAGTTGCCATCGAACGTAAGCCATACCGCCCTCTTGGCTACAAACTGATCTTTTCACAACTCGTAACGAGCGTCCTGGTGCCAAACCAGCTCTCTAGGGATGCGCTCGCGATTTAGGGATTACAAGCATCACAGCTTGTTCAGCCACCACTTTCGTCTTCGGCCTCCCCCCTAAACATCCCTCGCGCTCGCAAACATCTGCGGATTCTCCTTTAGAATAAGGCCGACGAGCCTTTGCCGTCGCTCACCCTACGAGATCATTCAGTTTGAGGCGGCTCCCTGATTACTAAATCCGCATCCATCCACACCGGTCGCTCACCCTACGAGATCATTCAGTTTGAGGCGGATCTGGTGGGCTTTGCCGAAAGCTGCGCCGGCCTCGTCGCTCACCCTACGAGATCATTCAGTTTGAGGCGGATGTTGTCAGGGCCAATGCCCCCAAGGTTAGTTGGTCGCTCACCCTACGAGATCATTCAGTTTGAGGCGGGGCACGCCCTACCAGGCCGAAGACCTCAATGAAGTCGCTCACCCTACGAGATCATTCAGTTTGAGGCGGAACCCT
>CALGJQ010000059.1 GCA_937928545.1 uncultured Verrucomicrobiales bacterium | reverse complement strand
TATACGGGGGCGGATGAGTATGATGCGAAGGGGCTGAATCGAGGGTGGTTTGCGGGGGATGCGTCGAAGGCGATTGAGGGAAATTGGCAGCATGCGATTTGGGCGACGTCTTGGAAGAAGACGGGGGAGTTTTTTCCGATGGTATGGGATCAGAAGAATCGGGAGGTGCCGGGGGTGAATGTGACTTCGCGTTATGTGAAGAAGAAGGAGAGGAGTGGGGGGATGGTTTACTTTCGGGTGTGGGATGAAAAGGGGGGGAAGCGAGTGGTGGCGACTTTAAATGGGGTTGTGAAGACCAAGGCGGGGACGGCGGATCTGAATGATATGGCGGGCTTGAAGGTGAAGGTGGGAGATAAGGTGAAGGTGACTTTTGGCGAGGAGACTCGTGAGGTGGTGGTGTCCGCTGGGGGGACGGTGGATGTTTATTGGGATCAGTTGAAATGAAGCCGAGACGTTATCAGTGCCAGAGGGTAAAAGGGCCGATTCAGATTGATGGATCGCTGGGGGATCCGGCGTGGGCTGGCTTGCGGTGGACGGATGACTTTGTGGACATCACGGGAGATGAGGCGCTGAGGCCCTATTATCGGACGCGGGTGAAGATGGCTTGGGATGAGGAGTATTTTTATGTGGGAGCAGAGCTGGAAGAGCCGCATGTTTGGGGGACGATCACGAAGAAGAATGAGGTGATGTTTGAGGACAATGACTTTGAGGTCTTCATTGATCCCGATTGTGATGGGCTGAACTATTATGAGTTTGAGATCAATGCGCTGGGAACGATTTGGGAGCTGAGTTTGCCAAAGCCTTATGGCGAAGGTGGGGTGCCGATTTTGGGGTGTAATTTGCCGGGGCTGAAGAGTGCGGTGAAAGTACGAGGTTCACTGAACAACCCGTCTGATGAGGATGAGGGTTGGTCGGTTGAGGTGGCATTTCCGTGGAAGGATCTGGCGAAGTATCACAAGGAGGGTGCGCCACCGAAAGAGGGAGACATTTGGAAGGTAAACTTTTCGCGGGTGCAATGGGAGCACGAGGTGGTGGAGGGGAAGTATGTCCGTATTCCTCCGCATGGGACTCCGATTGCGGAGAGTCTGAATCCGGAGGAGCAGGATCATCCGGAGAACAATTGGGTTTGGAGTCCGCAGGGTGCAGTGAATATGCACCTGCCGCTGCGCTGGGGCGAGGTGGAGTTTTGTGAGAGCTCCTAAATAGAGGTGGGGAATTCTGGGGCGAGGGTGGATTTCTCGAGTTGTCCACTGGGGGAGAAGAAGCGGAGGGAGCCATCGTCATCGCAGAGCCAGACTTCGGTGGCTCCGGCATGAAAGTAGAGGTCCATTTTCTCCTGCATTTCTTTTTCACTATTGCGGGGTGAGAGGACCTCGACACAGATCTCGGGGGCGGAGATGAGGATGTTGGTTTTTTTGGCCTCGGCGAGTTGGGCGTCGGAGAGCCAAGCGACATCGGCAGCGCGGACGCCATCTGAGGTGGAGATGGGGACTTCGTGAAGAGCTTGTCCGCCGGTGCGGTGCTGATTAAGAAGACGGATCAATTCACTGCCTTTGAAACTGTGAGAAAAAGAAGGGGGAGGGGTCATGATGATGTGGCCGTGGCGGTCGGTCTCGATCCGCTGTTCGAGAGTTGAGTAAAAGGGGTCCTCAAGAATTTCAGACCAGCGTTCGAGATTGAACGTGGTCTGGTCTTTGTGAGCTGGAAGATTGATCGTGAGTTCATCCATGCGATCAAGTTAGCAGGTTGGACCGAGTTTGGCAACGCGCCGAGACGGGGCTTTTTTAATTCAGGTAGAAGAGTTTTCCGAGGGCCCAGCTGGTGCTTTCGGTGAAAAGGCCGAGGGGGCCGGGAATACGTTGGCGTTTGATGGAGAGGTCGAGGGTGGAGTGGGTGACTTTTGATTGCATTGACTTCATGCGGGCTTCCATTTGGTCGAGTTCGGTTTGGACACGGCTGAGTTCTTTTTCAATCTTGAGGGTGTCTTCGACTTTGTTGGCGCGGGAGAGGAGGGAGCGGAGTCGATCGCGGAGGGCGCGTTTGTTTTTGAGGGCGGCTTGGAGGTCGAGGTATGCGACGGTGACGTCGGACATTTTGACTCGTTTGGAGGTGACTTTACCGACGGTTCCGAGGGAGTCCATGAGAGGGGCGAGCGAGACGGCGGGGACGCGGATCTGAGCTGAGTAGTTGTCTTGGGTGAGATTGGAGGAGGTGATGAGGGCTTTGTGATTTGCGACGAGGGCGATGGATTTTTCGGAGCTGGTTTTTAAGGAGCGGGCTTTGAGGTTCATATTGCCGGCGCGTTGGATTTGGCGCTCGGTGGTGCTCTTTGCGTAGGACGGGGCAGCGAAGGGAGAGAGAGGGGCGGAGGAGCAGGAGATGAGGGAAAAGGCGGCGAGAGTGAGGAGGATTGGTTTCATTGTGCTGCAAAAACAGCATTTAAAACGAAGGGTGGCAAGATTTAAATGCTAGAAAAAAAGCATTTATGGAACAGAAGGGGCATTCTTTCGACTTAACACCTTCGATTCGTAGCTTAGGTTGAGAAACTCGGGCTAAAGCCCAAGCTCCGTATTTATTGGCCAATGAGACCTGATTTTAGGACGCGGTCTGGTTTGTCTTTGCCGACTTTGATGGTGTGTGGGTCGGTGGAGTAGACGGGGAGTTTACCTTTGGATTCCTTCACGCGGGTGGTGTAGAGGATCTCTTTGGTCGTTTCGTTGATGACTTGGACGACGGGTTTTTTGAGATCGATTTCGTAAGGGAGGTGGCCGGTGGGCTTGCGGCCGTCGTTGTCTCTTGAGTTGAAGCTGAGGGGCCAGCCGGCGAACTGGGAGTCTTTATCTTTGGTGACGTCGGTGAAGCGTTTGAAGCATTCGAAGGTGACTTGGCCAGTCTTCTTGTTGAAGTGGGCGAGGCCGTATCCGTCGGCGCGTTGGGTTTCGTCTTCTCGGTCGATGGGGTTGGCGTAGGCGAGCATGGTGATTTTGTTGCCGAGGCCATCGAGGTAATTTCCGGTCCAGGGGAGGGGGGAATTTGGAACGGGGTTGGGTCCGGCTTTGGCGTCGGATGGGTGCCACCAGCGGCCGTAGATGGTGTTGACGAGGGCGGGGGAGGTGAAGGCGTAAGGGCCATCGTCGAAGGCATCGATTCCATGGCGGACGGAGACGGCGAGGTGTTGGTCACCGCAGAGGTGGGTGGCGGTGGCGCGTCGGATTTCGCGGAGGGCGTTGTTGCGGCCGGTTTGGGGCCAGGCATTGGAGTCGAGGTCGGCGAGGAGGCGGTTGGTGGGTTGTCCGTGAATGTGGACGGCGCCGCAAAAGGCGGTGGCGGAGAGGACGACTTTGAGGTCGGCTCCGGTCCAGTTTTGGGACCAGTTGTGGAGGAATTTAAGTTGGCGGTCGCCGAGGAGTTTGAGGCCTTTGACGTCGACGGCTTTGCGGTCGTATTTGGGGTCGTTGATGTGGTCAGGACGGGGGCCCATTTTTGGGATGGTGCCTTCGGGGCCGGTTTTAAATTTCCGGTCTTCGATGATGGCGAAGGAGATGCCGGCGTAGGTGAGATCGGTGAAGTAGACGTCGATGCCGTTTTTGATGGGCTTTGGGTCGACGGGATCTGGGAGGTGCCAAGTTTGTTGGCGTTGAACCATGTTGACGTATTCGGGAGCGTAGAAATATCCACCGCTGGGTCCGGCGGGGGTGGTGGCTTTGATGCCTTCTTCACCCCAGAGGTTTGCTTGGCCGATGTCGTGATCGTCCGGGATGGTGATGG
This sequence comes from uncultured Verrucomicrobiales bacterium, assembly GCA_937928545.1. Taxonomy (GTDB): domain Bacteria; phylum Verrucomicrobiota; class Verrucomicrobiia; order Verrucomicrobiales; family Akkermansiaceae; genus SW10. The sequence continues at coordinate 31,797 of CALGJQ010000059.1, read as the reverse complement.
TGGGGCGGTCACGCATGATGTCGCGGAATTGCATGCCGAACTCGAGCCAGCCGGAGGTGTGCTGGGTGTGGTGGTAGGTTTGGTCGCCGGCGAAGAAGAGAATGTCGGGATCTTGCGCGATGAGGTTCTTGATGATGAGGGGGCGGGGGCCGGTGGTGCGGGAGGAATTGCAGGAGAGGTTGCCAACGACGATGGTGTCTTTATCGGTGGGTTCGCGGCGGATCTTTCCTTCGAAGGTGGCCTTTTCGGCGTGGCGGAGGCGGTAGGTGAAGTCCTTGGTGGAGTCCCAATCGTTGAGACGGAAGTGGGCGGACCAGCCGGGGTAGACGATGTTTTCTTTGGCAATTTCTTTCCACTGGTCACCGTCTTTGATTTCGAGGCGGACTTCCTGGATTTCGTCAGGTTTGAGGGGGAAGAGTTGAGCGCTGAGTTTGAGGGTTTTGTTTTGAAGGGTGTAGACGGCGAAGCCGATGACGTCTTCGCGGGGGACGTCGAGATTGATCATGGGCTTCTGTCTTTTCTGTTTGCCTTGGCGTTCCCACCAGTTGGAGGTGGCGCGGTCATCGAGGCGGGAATACTTTTCGCCGAAGACCTCCTTCGAGGTGGGCATGAGTTTTCCGTGGAGGGAGGAGATGGCTAGGAGAGCGAGCAAGAGGGCCTTCATTTCTGAGGGTTAGCACTTCACTGAGAGAGAGACAATTACGGAAACGACGAAATAATTTTCTCGAAGGCTTTTATTTGTGAGGGTTGATACCAAGAGCGGCGATAGCTGACTTCTTTTCCTTTGTTGCCCTTGATCGTTGTGATGCTGAGAAAGCGATCTCGGCTGAATTTCTCGCTGAGGTTGATGGTAACGCGTGATGCTTTGGTCCAAGTTGGACCACTCAATACGCGGTTGGATATTTTAAGGCTGAGATTGTGGCGATAAAGAAAGCTTTGGATGAGGGCACGGGCAAAGAGCAGGAGAAGAATCCACGGGGCGGGCCACTCGAGAAGCCATTTGTAGAGCGCATAGAAGATGCCGAGGGCGGTGGCGGCCTGCCATTGTTCGATGATGAGACGCCAAAGGATGGGCTTAATTTCGATCTCGTTCAAAATAGGTAGTGGTGGGGGAGGAGGTCGCGGAGAGATATGGTTGAGCTTTCTGAAACGATGACACGGGTATCGGCATTTGCGGGGTTGATTTGAGCCATAAGTTCGCGGCATCTCCCGCAGGGTTGGTAGATGCCTTGATCGGAAACTGCGACCACGGTTTCGATTGTGGTTTCGCCGTGCTTAATCATTTCGGCGACGGCAGCGTGTTCAGCACAGAACCCGATGCCACAGGTGAGGTCGAGGCAGACTCCGGTGTAGATGGTGCCACTTTTGGAGCGTATCGCAGCGGCGACGGTGGCGGCTGAGCGGTTGTTAGCTCCGAGGGTGAGATTGGTAACCAAGGGGCGAGCTTGTTGGATCAATTCAAGGTCACGAGCTTTCATTGTAACTACCGGAACCTTGTTTGATCTCTCAGTCTTTGTCGAAGTGATTTAGTCACGCTGCTAAGAAATATTGAGGATTGAATACAGGTAAGAAACTTGCGGCATGAGAGCGATGACTTAGGATCTCTGCAATGGAATGGATCAAATCTCTAACTCCTTGGCAGCTCACCGGAATCATGTGCGTGTTAGCCTTTGTGGTGCATTTGTTCTTCTCGCGACTTGTGCTGAGGGGGATGAAGAAAGTCGCATCATCGACGGAAAATGATTTGGATGACCGTTTGGTTCATTTCATTCAGAGGTTCTATCTCTTGGTCCTTCTATTTGTTCTCTTTCTAGTGATTTTGCGGATTCATGGAGTGGAGATTACTCCGTTTTTGGCAAGCGCAGGGATCGCGGGAATTGCGATTGGGATGGCAGCGAAGGAGACCTTAGCGGATATTCTCGCGGGGATTTTTCTGATTGCGGATCGACCGATTCGAGTGGGAGACCGGGTGAAGATTGATTCGATTGGCAAGCACTGGGGAGCTTGGGGCGATGTGGTGGATCTTGGCCTGCGACGGACTAGGATTAAGAACACGGATGGTGTGATCGCGAATTATCCGAATGGTCTTTTGGCGAATTCGGTGATTACGAATTTCTCTTTTGAAGATGGGCCGATTCGGGTGCGAGTTCGTTTTCAAGTGAACTATAACGTTGATCTGAAGAACGCTTGTGAGGTTGCTCGTAAGGCGATTCAGGAATGTCCTGAGGTTCTTCCGGACACTGCTGAGGTCATTGTCCGTTCCCTATGGGATGAGGGCGGGGGTCATATGCTTTCGGGGATTTTGCTAGAGGGCCGCTATCGGATCGATGACGTGAGGCGTCGCAGCAAAATCCGCTCGGTGGTGCTTACCGCGATCACTGAGGCTTGTCAGGCTGAAGATATTGCTTTGGCTTCTCCGAGGGTTCGGGTTGAGGCGGTTTGATCGGTGGATGTGATTTACTAGGTCTTTACCAAATGGTGATTGCTTGGAGGGAAGAAGGGGATATATCAGCTAAATAATGATAAATCTTATTCTGGGGTCTTCCCTCGTGTTGACGATGTTTGCCGCCGCGATTCGACCGGAAGGCAAAATGTATCATGCTCAGCAGTTGGAGATTGATGCGATTGAGAAAGTCCTTGGAAAAAAATTCTCAATTCCATTTCCGGAAAAGAGATTCGATATCGATTATTGGGACAAGGGAGATTTGGTGGTAATCGCAGAGGGGAATGAGACGGTGTTGGTCACTTGTCCGTTCGTGGCTGGTTCTCAGATTCATCTTGCGATGGGTTCTGGAACCGACAGTAAGAGTTTTAAAATGACGAGTGACCTCTTTGTGAGCTTTTCGAAAACTGGGGAGTTGAATGGTTTTTCAGTCTTCCCGATGGGGGGATCTGATTGGCCAACTCACGAAGATCGCGTTCGTCGGAAAGAAGACGAGTCGGCATATGAGTATTTCGATCGGGCAAAAAAGCACTGGTTGAAATGGTATGGAGAGAAGAAAGGGGCGGTGACAACCAATCAGCTCAAAGCCGCTTTTCGAGTGCTTGATGCGGCATTGAAGCAGAGGCCAAAATCGAAAGCGGAGGCTCCGGTAAAGGATCCTACGATTGAAGACGTTTTCCAGAAGAAGTAATCTGGAGGAAGGCTTTTCTTGCCTCCTCAACGAATTGGCCCGATACAAAGGCCATGAAATTTGAAAACGTCACAGCAGTGGCCGCCGGGAATGTTTATTTTGAGGGGAAGGTGGTTTCGCATGCGATTGTGATGCCGAGTGGGGCGAAGAAGACGCTGGGGGTGATCATGCCAGGTTCTTATCACTTTGGCACTGAGGCGGCGGAGATTATGGAGATTGTGAAAGGGGACTGCTCCTATGTTTTGGACGGGTCGGAGGAGTCGGTGGCGGTGCCGGAGGGGTCGCAATTTGAGGTGCCTGCGAATTCGGGTTTTACGATTACGGTAGCGGGCGAGCCTTGCCATTATGTGTGTAGTTTTTTGGCCTAAGAACTTTTAGACTCTGATGTTAGATCAAAACGAAATTCAGGACTTGGTGGCAAGTCATGGCCCGGCGGTGAACGAGGGGCGCTCGATCAAGCAGTTGATCGATGATGGGGAGATCCCGCGTTTGGAGGATTGCACGGTGCTGAAGGGGAAGGTTTCGGATTCGGTTTTTGGTGATGCTTTGGTGGCGCGAGATGGAAAGCCGATCCGGCTGATGTTTCGGAATAATCGGATTTCGACTCATGACGTAAATCGTGGGGCCATTCCATTTAAGGATCAGGTCTTGGCGGTGAATCATGCTCATATGCTGAGTTTGGTGAAGGAGGTTTTGGGGAGTTCACAGTTTGAGGTTGAGGGACTCGCTCCGAGTTCGACGGTGATTCCGGCGGAGAATTTGACGCTAGTGATGTTGGAAAATGTGGTCCGTTTTTATATGGCGGAGAGTTCGACTTCGACTTCGCTCTATCAGCATTGGCTAGCGGCGAAGGAAGCGGGCGAGAAGGTGATGCAGTATGCGGGGCACGAGATGGAGGTGGGAAAATTACGACCGAATGGACAGCTGCCATATCTCATGGACACGCCGAGCACGAAGGACAAGGTGGACCGGACGGTGGATGCGGAGTATTTGGTGAAGGCGGGAGTTTGCACTATGACGCAGTATGCGGGGATTCGGAATTCTTCGTTGATGGCCTTTGGGATTGTTACGCAGTATTTGGCTCAGCGAGGGATGATTTTGGTAGATACCAAGACGGAGCACGGAATCAATTCGACGGGAGAGATCGTGGCGGCGGATGAGCTTTACACGATGGATTCATCGCGCTTTTGGAAGCGGGATGATGAAGGTGAGCTGGTGACTCGAGAAGGGAAGCCGGTTTCTTTTTCCAAGGAATTTGCGCGGGGGATGGTGACGGATCAAGAAGGGCAGCAGTTTTCAGAGGAGCAAGCGAATGAGATCGCGGTTCGCTATATCGAGGGGCTGCAGCATATTACGGGAGAGGCTTTCGCGCCCGATTTGCGTCCGCGGGATCAGCGGATTGTGGAGTCGGTGAATTTGATTTTAGATTCGCTGACTTAGGCGAATTGATGGTCCGAGATCTGGAGCTCTCGGCTACTGTTTCTTTGCGGCTCCGAGGTCATCGGCCATGATGATGAGGGTGATTTAGCTTATTTCGGTAGTATCATTTGAAAAGTGGATCCCTTTTCGATCTGACTGGACGCTGATATTTCACCTCCATGGGCTTCGATGATTGCTCGTGTTATGGCTAGCCCTAGACCTGTTCCACTGACGCCATCGCGGGTTCGGGCTCGATCAACTCGATAAAATCTCTCGAAAACATGTGGGAGTCGCTCTTCGCTAATTCCTGATCCTGTGTCTCGAATAGAGAGGGTTAGAAATTGATTCTCTTCTGTTAGAATGACCTCAATCTCGCCCTCTTCGCGATTATATTTCACCGCGTTGCTCAGCAGATTGAGTAAGACCTGTCTCATCTTTTGCAGATCGAAGGACGCCGTGACAGGATCCACGGAGCAAGAAATTTTGATCCCCTTCTTATCCGCAAGTGGTCTGATCATATCGACGACTTCGAGAGTGAATTTTCCGAGATCATGGTTCTCTTTCTTGAGGCGAAATTCACCTGAATCGACTTTTGAAAGCTCCAGCAGGCTCTCAGTCAAAGTCCGCATGTGTTGGGCGGAGTCCATACAGGTTTTCAGAGCCTCTTGATATTTCTCAGGCGATCTTTCACGGCTTAGCGCAAATTGACTCTTTGCCAAAATTACGGCGATGGGAGTGCGCATTTCGTGTGAAGCATCTGCTGTAAAGCGGACTTGGTGCTCGAAAGAACTTTCCAGTTTCTCGAAGGTTTCATTGAGAACCTTTGAGAGCATCCCTAGTTCACTTCCATCTTTTTTACTTTCGATTCGTGCCGATAAATTCCCGTCCTCGATTCGGTGAGCAGTATCGCTAATCGCTTTGATTGGTTTTAGTGATCGTGTCACCAAGAGCCATCCCACCATAAAGCCACCCCCGACTAGGAGGACTCCAATTCCTCCAAGTTTTTTTCCGAGGTTCGATAGTTTTTCCTCAACCGGAACAATGGATGTCCCAACCAAAAGAAATCCTCCACCGGGGTTGGCGTGAATTACTTCTCGGTAGTTTCCGGAGGTTCTCTTAAACACCTGTTGCCCGCCATTTGGGCGTTCGTCTGGAATGGGTGTGAGTTCCTCTGGTGCGTTTTCGGAAGAGTATCGCAGGCGACTATTCCGGTCCCAAGCGATCACAAAGATGTCCCTTTCCATCAACTCCGCTACCACCTCCTCGATCGTTGGCCCGCTTCTCGTGTCTGGTCCACGAAATCGTTCTTCAAGTTCTGGCCCGTCATCCGGGCGTCTCCGTGGTCCTCTGCCGGGGTTTTCGCGAGGTCCTTCTTCGAAAAATTCCCGTGGCCCATCATCTCCCGGCCTTGGGAGTCTTCGGTTTCTTGGCGCAGGTCCGCGACCGCGTTCCAGCCTAGGGAGTAAGGAGGTGATTGGGCTATTGAGCTCACGGTCTAGAGCTTGATAGGCAATCTCTCTCTGATTCTTATAAAAGGCCCCCAATAAGGCCGCGATGATCACCGCTAGTAAGAGGGTGTGCCAGAGCTGGATACGCCAGCGGATCGATTTCGGAAAAAATTTCATCTAAACGGATTCGACAATGTAGCCCTGCCCTCGGCGCGTTTTGATAAAGTCCTTCCCGAATTTTTGGCGGAGTTTGTAAACGTAAACGTCCAGCATGTTTGACATCGATTCGTCGTTCTCATCAAAGAGATGGTCGTAGAGGAAATCCCTCGTCACCACTTCGTCGCGATGTTGAATCATCAGTTCCGCCATCGCATATTCTCTGGCGGTCACCTCAACGTCCTTCTGACCTAATTTTAGAGTCTTAGAAGTGGTATTGATCGTGACCTTACCGACCGTAAGTTCCGGACGATGATCTCCTCCTTGTCGACGGATCACCGCACGCACTCGCGCCACCAGCTCGGCGAGATCAAACGGCTTTGCAAGATAATCGTCCGCTCCTTGATTTAGGCCCTTCACCTTATCTTGAACCTGATCGAGTGCAGTTAGCATTAAGACCGGAGTCTGTTTTTCCTTTCGTAATTTTTCCAAGACTTCCCATCCATCCATCACTGGCATTAGGACATCCAGCACGATGATATCGTAGTCCCAGTTCAGAGCTTTATAGAGCCCCTCCTCACCATCTGCGGATTCATCCACTGCAAATGATTCTTCGCGCAGCGTCTCTGCCACGACTTCTCGCAAATCATTCTGATCTTCAACAACAAGTACTCTCATAAATCCCCAATCTACGCCTCTCATCCTGAATAGAAGATGAACGAAGGCAAGGATTCCAGAGCCTCTCGCTCAGGAAGGTAAAGGAAGCCCCCTTGTTTATTCATCTCCAGTTCATTTAGAATGTGATACCACTTAGGCCTCATGAAAAAGTATCTGTCTCTATTTCTCGCCATGATGGTCACATTTGGAGGGTCGATCTTTGCCCAAGAAGAAGATCGGCGAGGTGGCCCTCGGAGTGAAAATCGTAAACCTGGTGGTCGAGGTGAAGGAGAGAAAGGCCGGCGAAGCGGCGGCCCTCGACCGACCGACCTTGGCGAATCTGATGCCGAACTAGGCGCTGCAGGGATCGCTTGGTATCCCATCCTCGAAGACGGTCTCGCCGAGGCTAAGCGGACAAACAAGCCCATCCTCTTCATGGCCGTGGCCTCGCAGTGCAATGGAATCTCGGGAGTCTTTTGACCCGGCTACACCCATACGCAGAACCGTGAGTTCAGCGACCAAGAAGTTATCGAAGCCTCCCGCAACTTCGTCACCATCCGCATCGACTCCTACGAGAGTAAAGAAGCGCAAAAGATTGTGCGAAGCTACCTCGGGGGTCGCTTTGCCAATACGGCCTTCTGCATCCTCGCTCCTGATGGGAAAACAAAACTCACCCGCAGCGGTCGCAGCCCGAATCAATCCCTTGGTGGGAATCTTGCAGCTTCGCTCGATCGCATCGCCGAAAAGTACCGATCGAAAGGCAAAGCCGAAGAAGCAGCTGTTCCAGATTTCCCCAACTTCCGCCTCGGCCTCAACGTCGCCTCTGCCGACCAACGGGTTCTCGTCCTCATCACTGGAAGTGAAGACGAACTGAAGACCGCGCGCAAATCACTCACCGCCGTCTCCAATGATGCCGAAATCATCGGCCGCTTTCACTATGATTTCGAAGCGGATGCGAGCACTTGGAAAGAAGCCATCAGCGGCGAAAAATCGACCTCTCAAATCAAAATCATCATCCCTGATGAATTCGGCCAAGAGGGCAAAGTGATCAAATCACTTTCCCTCGACACGAAGAGCAAAGAGCTCAAAAAAGCACTCCTCGAAGTGAACGAAACCTTCACCAAAACGGTCGAAAAGAAGAACTACAATACCCACGTCAGAAAGGGTCGCCGAGAAGGCGTAAAGTGGACCATGCCCATGGAATATGGCGAAGACCGCGATGGTGATGGCAAGATCGACCACCGCGGTGGGAGAGGACGATAGCTTCTATGAACTGGCCAGTCGTCTTCCTGCTTTCCGAGTTTGATGGGGCAAATCAAAGCCACCAAAAAATCGAAAATTGCGAGAGTGAATAGAGCGGCCTGAGCGTCACTTTTCCCTCTGAACGACAAGCATCTCCTAACTCAATCACGTAAGCAGTGACTGATATCAGTGAACTTCAGGACCTTGTCGTCCGCACTCTGTCATCGACCTGATATCGCAACTCCACCTGCTGATTTCCCTTGATTTTAAAGGGAACTAGCCCAGTTTCTGATGAGTAGTTTTCGCGGAGATATCCTCCTCGAATGAGCTACTAACAAATACTGTTCTGCTAAGAAATTTTACCTATGGAAATCTCAGGATTCATTGCCTTGTTTGTCGCCGTTATTGTCAGTCGTATCATCAATGAGCGGGGCTATAGAGCGCTTAATGACGAAGAGAAAATACGCTTGATGGACGGTTTTTCTAAGACTCGCGCTTACTCAATGATACCGCTGCTCGTTTTGATTGGCGGCTACTATCTGTTGATGAGCAAGACGGATATAGACAAGAGTATTCTTTCTACTGGCTACTTTGGATTACTGATTGCGTTCGTAGTCGTTAGATCGGTGATGAATCATAAGAAGCTGGTAAGTATGAAGCTTCCTGAAATCTATCGCCGCTACTTTACGATTTCTCAGATAGTGTCACTTGTTGGCGTTGCGTGGTTCTTCTACACAGTGTTTGCAAAGAAACTTGGAGCATGATCGATCTCGCAAAAAACCTAGACAGGCAGAACAAGTCGTGGGATACGACGCCTCTCGCTCTGGGAGTTTGTTTTTGAATTCGTGAGTTTTATGTTCGCTCAGGTGCGGCTACTCTTTTACGTTCGCCGAACGAATGACTCAAATGATGCCAGCGATTGCGGCTGATTTCGCACTAGGAACTCCGAATTAAGGTAAGAGTATGTCCAATGAATAAACGACTGATTACCTCCTTCCCTCTTGTCCTTCTGATCGCTGCCTTCCTGTTTGCTGGAGTCTTTCCCGACCGAGATGGCTTTGATCGATATGGCGGGTATCTCTCGATCAAGGGCGAAGCAAGCGGAAGGTTTCATCTACAAGTCATTGAGGATCGCCACTTCCTGGTGACACCGGATGGCCATGGATTCCTGTCGGTCGGAGTGACCCACACCGGCGGCCTTTCCCGGCCGGATCAGTCGAAGCGCGACCATCTCCGCCAGAACCTCGATAACGATTGGGGAAAGGCGAATACGGAGCTGGTTTCCCATTTCCGCAAATGGGGCTACAACAGCCTTGGCTATGACTCGCATCCCAGCACCCGGAAGCTGCTACCTCACTTTGCCTCCTGTTCCCCGACAAGCAAAGTCAGCGCGTGGCAGGGCAAGCAGATCAGGTTCCCTGATGTGTTCAGCGATGCTTGGAAGCAATCGGCCCGCAACGAACTTGAGCAGATGGCAAAGCAATTCCCTGATCATCCGAACCGTATCGGCATCTACTGGACAGACATGCCCGCATGGGATCTTAAACAAGCCAAGCGTGTGGCCGGCAAGACTTGGGTGGATGCCATCCGCGAACTGCCAGATGATGCGCCCGGCAAAAGGCGCTACGAGCGTTTTCTCCGTGAGAACGGCGCAAACGTTTCGGACCTGGACTTTTTGGTGCTCATCGCCCGCGAGGTCTATTCCCACATCGGCCCCCTTACTCGGAAACTGGCTCCGAATACGCTGGTATTCGGAGAGCGCTACTCTGGCACTGCGATGCCTTGGCGGGTCATCCAGGAAGCGCTACCGTGGATTGATGTTCTATCAGTTCAGCCTGGTGGATCCTTGTTCTCTGAAACGGACTTTGAGCGGGCTTATCGGGAGACGAAGAAACCGGTGATGATCTGCGACCACCAAGTAAGTTTCACCACGCCTGAACACTCCAATGTCATGTGGAAGACGTTGCCTGACATCGCCAGTGTGGGGGAGGCGCATGCTAGGTTCTTGCAGGACGGGTTCTCTAGTCGTTACCTGATTGGATACAATCGTTGCCAATATATCGATCGCTATAAAGGCAAACTGAAGCTTCTCAAGCAGGGTCTCCTTCAGGTTGATGGAACTCCGTATGAAGAACTGGCGGCCACGGTGCAGCGAAACAACTGGCGGCTTCATCAGCGTTTTCTTGGAGCACAGGAGGAGCGAAAATAGGATTCGAACAAGCCGAACAAGCTTGGATTTATGAGTGAAGGGCAGCCCTCGCGGGCAGAAATACTTCTCCAGACACTCTATTCCACTGCCGCTGGTCCCCAGACTTCTTTCATGACGGCGAAGGCCTTTGGGTCGAAGTCCTTGAGCTCTGAGGCAACGAAGGGATAGAAGTCATTGTGGTAGAGGTAGGCTTCGGTGGCTTCGGCGAAATATTCTTTATGATTGGTGGCGGCGTAGTGGCGGACGTTGCGACCTGTGAAGGCTTTTACTTTTTCAAGGATCCCTTTTTCGATCGCGGCGTCGTAGGCGGCGATGATTTTCTCATCATCGAATCCTAGAATCTGGTCGTGGTAGGCATGCGCGAGTTCGTGAAGAATGACGGCGGGGTGCTTGAGCAATTGGTCGCGAGAGAAAAGAGCAGCAGCGCGGGTGAGGTGAACTTTCTTAGCGAGGCGGGGGTCGTAGCCGCGGTCTTTGAGCCATTTCGCGCCGGGGTGATATTGCATGTTGGAGAGCTCGGGGTGGTGGTGCTCTAGCCAGATCTCCATCTTCTTCATTTTGTTGAGTGGTTCTTCAGGAAGAAGGATCGAGATTCGCTGCAAGTGATTGGCGAGCATCTTGATCGCTTTGCGGCCTTCTTCTTCGTTCTTTCCGTCTTTTAGGAGGGAGGGATCGATATGCACGGTCCAGCCTTCGATTTCTTTTTCCACTGGTTCGATCCAGCCGACTTTCTCGGGCCTTGGAGTTTCCTTTTTCTCGGCAAAGGCAAGCCAAGCGCTGGAGAGCAGGAGGAGGAGAGGAGCTGCCAGCTTCAGGAATCGGAGCGAAGATGGTGAGAGAGAATAGGAAGGCATGGTGTGATTACTTACGCATTTCTGATTCTGAGTATTGCATGATTTTCTCTCAGGCTATTGACTCCTATTTTATGAAGCGTCTCTCTCTTTTTCTCATTGGCTGTTTTTCGTCGTTCGCTTTTTCAGAGGAGTCCAAAGAGCGGCCTAATATTCTTCTCCTCTTTGCCGATGACCTTGGGCGCTATGCTTCGGCATACGCTTCGGAAGATCAGCCATCGGTGAACGATATCATCTCGACTCCGACTTTTGATCAACTTGCTTCCGAAGGGGTCTTGGCGACGAATGCTTTTGTGTCGGCACCTTCGTGTTCTCCTTGTCGCGCGGCTTTGATTTCAGGGCGTCACTTTTTTACGAATGGTTCCTGTTCGCAGCTTCATCATCGTTGGCATGGACCGGCGGAGAGTGATCCATGGAATGACATCACGGGTTATGCTGAGATTCTGCAGAAGAAGGGCTATCACATTGGCCTGACTCACAAGAATCATGTTCGAGGGGATCGTTTTGGTCCTCAGTTTTCTAAGGCGGGGCGGAAGGTGAATGGGTTTTCACAATATGTGAGTAGGGGGAAGGATGTCTCGAAAGCAAAAGAAGTTTTGTACGAAGAATGCCGTAGTAATTTTCGCCAGTTCCTTGCGCAGCGTAAAGAAGGCCAACCTTTTCTTTATCACTTTCATCCGACCAATCCGCATCGCAAGTGGACGGCGGGATCAGGGAAGAAGCTCTGGGGACTGGATCCTGAGAAGTTGAAGGGAAAGATGCCTCCCTTTTTACCAGATGTTCCGGTCATTCGTGAGGACATGGCTGACTATTTGGGCGAGGCCATGGCCTTTGATGAATGCTGCCGAGTCTTGCTTGAGGAGCTGAAGGCGCTGGGGGAGTATGACAATACCTTGATTGTGATTTCTGGAGATCATGGCGCACCGGGGTTCCCGAGGGGGAAGACAAACTGTTACGATTTTGGGGCGCGGGTTCTTTTTGCGGCTCGTTGGCCGAAGCATATTCAGGCAGCGCAGACTTTGGAGAAGCCGATTTCTCTGATTGATCTCGCGCCGACTTTTCTGGCCGCGGCAGGAGTTGAGAAAGCGGAGTCGATGCACGGTGAGAATCTGCTGCCCGCTTTAGGGAATGCTGATCATTCCAAGCTTCGTTCCTGGGCTCTCATCGGACGAGAGGTTCATGTGGAAGGGGCGCGTGCGCGCGAGTTGCCTTACTCGATGCGTTCGATCCGGACTGCTGATCATCTCTACATCATCAACTTTACGCCGAAGCGCGAAGCGATGGGGGACCTTCTAAAACTCGCCACGGAGCCGAAGAAGCTGACTTTTGATAAGCTCGCCAATAACACCCGCCTGACTTATGCGGATGTTGATGCGGGTCCGACGAAAGCCTTCATGGTTCTCAATCGTGACAAGCCAGAGTTTAAGACGCAATGGGAGCTGGGCTTTGGTCCGCGCCCGGCCGAGGAGCTTTATGAGTTAAAGAGTGACCCGCATCAGATTAAGAATCTGGCCCAAGATCCAGCGCATCAAAGGACACGCGATGCCTTGAATGCGCAGTTGATGGCTGAGCTCCAAAAACACAAAGATCCCCGAATTAACGGGGACCTGTTCGACTACCCGCCTTATTGTAAGATCGGGTTGGAGAAGGAGTAACTAGATTTTCTTACGTTGCCGGGCAGCTACAGGTTGTTTGGTGGTGACCTTCGATTTCGACTAAGCCTTGAGTCTTGAAAATTTCGAAAATTTCTTTGACGAGTGAATCAGGAAGCTCGTAATGAGTTGGGCCGCCACAGGTAATGCCGTAGTATCCTATTGTTCTATTTGCAGGAATCTCTCGGACGAACTCTCTAAGAGAAACAAGGTCTGAAAATTCCTTAATCCATCCTGCGGCTGGGCATCCTAATTTTATTAGAAAGGCAGCTTCTTCTTTTGTCCCAATGTCAAAGACGATGAATCCATAGTCTTCTTGGATGTACACAGGGAGACGTTCAGGTGGGACGTCTTTCCCTGACTCAAAAATATGAAAAACGAAGGCTCCGTCGGCAAGAGTATCGCCTATTTGACCTTGGAAAATATCGCGCTGCTTTTCTTTGGCCATCGGCTCTTCTTGGCACGCCAACAAAAGTGTTAGTGGCACAAGAAAGAGCAGGATCATTCTCATAGTTTCTTACTCGGTGGTGAAGCAGCTGGCGGGGAGGCCTTCACCATTCACGAGGTTGGCTCCTTCTGGGTTGGCGGCCCAGGCGTAGCGGGCTTTGACGGGTGCTTTTAGGTCGTTGTGGGAGAGGGCGATGGTGTTGCCGACGATCTTTGCTTTGGCCCAATGCCACTTGCCATCGGCGCCGGCGATTTCGAAGCGTTGGAGTTCTTTGCCATCGCTTGCTTTCAGGCCATCAGCGTGGTCGAAGGAGATCATGATGGAGCCGTCTTCTTTGGCCATTCCGGAGTAGAGGGGACCGGAGATGACGACGTCTTTACGTCCATAGTCTTGGACGAGGGCCCAGCGTGCGAGACGCTCGCCGACATCGTGTTTGTTCTTCGGGTGAATGTCGGTGGGATGACCGATGTCGTTGATGACGGCCATGCCGCTTTTGGGGATCGATTTGAGAGCGCGGCGCATTTCATCTTGAACGACGACCCAGTCGCTATCGATTCCAGGTTCGGTGGTGGCTTTTCTATAGTTGGCAAGTTGTACCCAGTAGAAGGAGAGATCGTGGCCCCAGCGTTGACGCCAGTCGGCGACCAAGCAGCCAAGGAGTTCTTCATAGTGCTGAGCGGTTCCGCCGTTGGCATTTGACTCGCCTTGATACCAAATGGCCCCGCGATTTCCGTAGCCAATTATGGGAGCAATCATCCCGTTGTAGATGGTGCTGGGCATGCTGGGATTCTTTGCAGGGTTGACAGGTTGGCGAGGTCCGCGAGGCCGGTTTCCCTTTTTGTCTTTGTTCCAAGCCGCCATTTTTTCTTTGTGAGCTTCTTTCTGAGTTTTGAAGCGAGCCATTGCTTTTTCTTCGTCGAAGGCTGCCGCGGCTTTCGCTTTGCCATCGAGGAGGGTCTTGCCAACCGGAAGTTTGGCAAGGGCTTCTTGGCTAGTGAATGCTTGGACCGGTTTTCCTCCCCAAGCGCATTCGATGACGCCAACGGGAACCTTGAGCTCGGCGCGTAGGCGTTTGGCGAAGTAGTAGCCGACGGCGGTGAAGGATGCGGTATGGGCTGGTTCCGTGGTTTTCCAGTTCCCTTGCCAATCTTTCTGAGGAGCGACTTCTGCGACATTGGAGGAAACGAAGACACGGAGGAGAGGATCTTTGGCATTTGCGATTTCCTGATCCGCGCCGCCACTTTGGGCAACCCGCCACTCCATGTTTGATTGGCCGGAAGCGAGCCAGACTTCGCCAACGAGGACGTCTTTGATCACTTTTTTGGCTCCACCACCTTCGATGGTGAGCTCGCTTCCTTTGTCGCTGGTCTTCAGGCGTTTGAAATCGAAGTGCCAATCGCCATTTTGATCAGCCTTGGTGCTGTGGTTTTGGCCAGCGAAGGAGATTTTGACGGAGGCATTGGCATCAGTCCATCCCCAGATTCGCGATGAAGTTTCTCTTTGAAGGACCATGCCATCGGAGAAAATTTGTGGGAGTTTGAGATCAGCGAGAGAGGGGAGGGCCGTGAGGGCTAGGACGGAGGCAATGGTTTTCATAAATTAACCCTTTCTATACGGTGGACTTGGCGAAGGTCTTTCCGCTTGTCTTCTTGCACATCGGAAAAGTGCGCATCATCTTAAGGGCATGAGATTTATGGCCCTATTTTTTGCTCTGATGTCCTTCCCCATAGGGGCGGCTCTTGTTCCCATGCCTCGTGAAATCACGCTCGGGGAGGGTGAATTTCAAGTGGATGCACAGACTACGGTGATTGCTAAGTCTGATCACGCGGTTCCTGCTCTTGTCATTACGACAGCTCTTCAGAAAACGACGGGATGTTTGCATCGCACCTTGGACCTGGCGAAATTGGGGAGAATCAAGATGCCGCGTCCGGTGCGCTTGGAGATCGTCAAAATGGAGAAAGAGGAGTCTTACCAGCTCGAGATCAAGCCCGAGGGTGTGACGATTAAGGGAAGTGACCCTGCTGGTCTGATGCATGGTGCTCAGACTTTTGCGCAGTTGTTACCGGTGGCGGCGAAACCATTTCCTCGTGTGATGGTTCCAAGCCAAAGCATCGAAGATTGGCCAGAGACAAAAAGGCGGGTTTTTAAGCTCGATGTGAGCCAGCATCTTTTTCCGACCGATGAGCTTAAGGGAATCATCGATTGGCTTTCATTTCATAAGCTCAATGAGTTCCATCTTAAGTTGAATGGCGATGCTGGCTGGCGAATGGAGAGCTTGAAGTTTCCAAAGCTTCATGAAGTCGGAAGTGTGCGGAGGTCTACGCCTCCTTTGGCGGATCCGACGGGGAGTGACTCCACAGAATATGGTGGATATTATACCCAAGAAAATCTCCGAGAATTGGTTGGGTATGCCAAGAAGCGTGGAATCGAAGTGGTGCCCTGCTTTACTTTCGTGACGGGGGCTTCGGCGCTCATTGCGGCTTATCCGGAGCTGGGTTCTGAGGCTGTCAAGGTTGCGGCGACTTGGGAAGAGCGATCGGTTGGAGTAAAAATGAGTGCGAAGGCGCTGGAGTTTTTTGAGCAATTTTTTGCGGAACTTGCGACGGTTTTCCCTTCGAAATATGTCCGCTTGGATGGTCGTGGAGGAGCTTTTCATACCTTGCTTACGCAAGAGCTTGCGAAGAGTGGGAAGACCTTGTTTTCGGCGCGGGGAGTTTCGAGCACGAATTTTTCGATCTACAGTCGTCCAGAAGATGCCGAGCTTTTTGCGAATCCTCTGTTACGAGCTGACGAGGGTCTCAATTCTCTCCGCCAAGTTTATGCCATGCGAATGGGCCAGATTGCCGAAGCGAATTTGCGGACACGTTACGTTCCCGATATCGCAAAGTTTCAGTATCTCGTCTTCCCTCGGATCGCGGCTTTTGCGGAGGCAACGTGGTTGCCGTTTCAGAGTCGGAATTACGACGAGTTTAGGACTCGGGCGGATCAACTGGTTGTGCGCTATCGGACTTTAGGGGTTCAGGCATCTGCTCCTTATGATCCACCGAATGGTGAAGTGATTGGCGGGGTGGTGATTACGACTTCGATGACTCCTCGCGAGACCTATGGAGCCAAGATGGTTTTTGACGGTCGTCGCGATTCATTTTTTTGGTCGGAGGGGGCTTTGAAAAAAGACGATCATCTGACCTTAGAATTTCCTTGGTCGATTGAAGGAGATATTTCTGTGGCGTCGGGGCGTTCTGGAGGAGCGGGGGGCGATGCGACGGGAATCTTGATTGATGGAGTGCTCGACTTATCAGCTGATGGAGAAAGGTGGGATGCGGCCGCAGAGTTTTTTGATGGTCTGGCGTCGGTCACGGTTCCGAACGGGACACGTTTTGCCCGCATTCGGGTGTTTAGTCCTCAAGAAGATCCTCTCGTTCTTCATGAGGTGGTTTTGAGTGAACCCTTACTTTTGCCGACCTTTTCCGAGCAACGTCAGGTGAAACTACCTCTATCGGGCGAGAACATCACCCTGACTTTCAAGGCGAGTTTTGAGAAACATCCCGAGTTTCGTGACGAGATTGCGATTCTTCGTCGCGCCTTTTTTGAGGAATGGCTGCCTCTTTCTGAGCGCTTGGGCTTGGCTCATGATGCAAGAACTCCGCGCACTTTTGAGGTTCGGGAAGGTGAGCCAGGAGAGCTTTCTGCCGAGGAAGCTCGGGCTTGGATGCGGAAACGTTTGATTCCTCAGATTCAGGATTACACCACCTCTTCACCCCTTTGGTTTGGGACGGGCATGACATCGCTGCTTTTGGGAGATGTTACCGCCAAGCCTGACCGGAGTCAGGGGTTAAGTGGGGGAGCTGAGACGGCGGCCTTTTTTCAATCGATTGAAAAAAAATACGGGCCGCAAGTGCTCATGTCGATTTCACAAGACTGTCGAAGAGGTCGCTATAATGAGGCCTTATGGAAGGTGATGACTCAGAAGTCACTCGATGAGCTTTTTGAAGAATACCAGTCGGTAAAGTAGCGAATTTGGAGGAAGAAAGCTTGGGTCCTAGGCGTTGGGCAAGGTGTGCCCTTCACGGTAATGCTCGCGGTCCAGCTTGTTTGCGGCCGCGGCAAATTCGCCGGTGAAGGCCTTTCCGTCGGTCGTGAGAGGAGCTCCGAGTCCGGGCTTGGTCGCGCCGATCCCGTTCGCTTCGAAGTGCTCCATCATTCGATCGAAGGCATCTCCCACTTGCGGAGTTTTCGAGAGTGAGGCTTTGATTTGTTCTGCTGGGAGCTCTTTCCCAAGCGTGAGCGCATGGGCCCCGATGTGTGCGAGCGCGGCAGAGTGGTGACCATTTTCGGCGTTGTGCATGGGGTCTTGTTTTCCGCTGAGGCAGGCATTGAGGAAGTTGTGAATGTGGTTCTGCCCTCCTTTGAATTCTTTGACGAGCTTGCCCTCTTTATCAACAATCTTACAACTTGAGCTGTGACCGCCGAGCAAAGACCCACCTTCGTATTCGATGACGTTTCCAATCGTTAAGCCACGGTAATCGGGCATGCCGTTTTTCCAATTGAGATCCTTCTTTGGTAAACCTCGTACTTCAAAAAGAATCGGCGCAGGTTTGTGATCAACGTAGAGAATTTGGGTGTTTGCGGTATCGCCATCGTCATCATATCCGTAGCGACCACCAATGCTCAGAATAGCAGGGGGGAGGGACATGGGATCACCGAGAGCCCAGCGGCAGACATCGAGCTGGTGGGGACCTTGATTGCCAAGATCGCCATTGCCATAGGGGGACTGCCAATGCCAATCGTAGTGGAATTGTTTCCGGTGAATCGGAAGAAGCTTTCGAGGACCGGACCATAGGTCGTAGTCGACTGTTTTCGGCGCTTCAACCGGAGCGGCGACTTTACCGATGGATTTTCTTGGCTTGTAACAGAAACCACGCGCGAGAGTGAGCTTTCCAAGGTTGCCCTCCTTCAACCAAGCAAAGGCTTCCGCCCAGCAAGTTTCGGAGCGGCGTTGGAAGCCGTGAGCGATGATAGTGCCATACTTGGCTTGCCCTTCCGCGAGCTTTTGCCCTTCCCAGACATTGTGTGAAACGGGTTTCTCAGTGAAGGCATGCTTTCCATTCGCCGCTGCGGTGAGCGCGATCACGGTATGGGTGTGATTGGTGGTCGCGATACAAACCGCATCGACTTCGGGATCCTCACAAACCTTGCGGTAGTCGCTGTAGGTTTTGAGTCCGGTCAGCTTATGACGCTTGTCCATTTCCTTCACTCGGCGTGCGAGCTGGTCGGAATCGATATCACAGAGACCGACTAAGCGGGCTTTTTTATGAGAAAGAACGGCATTGATGTGATTAGAGCCGCGACCCTTGACTCCGATGACGACGACGCGGATTTCACCATTAGCCCCAGCAGCCTTCGCAAAAGGGGAGAGAAGACAGTAAGTGCCCGCAAAGGCCGAGGAGCGGAGAAGATGACGACGATTCATGATTCAGGTTAAACGCTTCCATATTCATAAAACTATCGGAGTTCGATCTAATAGAAGGCTTTTTCGTTCATAACGAAGGGTCACTCTATCGCCCACTAAAGAAGCAACAAGCTCTAGGGAGCTTATTTCTCGCCCGTTTTGTTCCAATAGATCACCACGTTTTTTGTCGCACGCCCTGCAGCGACCAAGTCTAAATCTCCGTCTCCATCTAGGTCTGCCGCCTTCATATCTTCACAGGCCATCGTATTGTCATCGATCACCGCATGCAGCTTCCAAATCTTACCGGCCTCATCAGTCGGCACATAAAGCCGGATCCCCACCTTCTTCCCTTCGCCTGATCCCTTCCGCCAACCCGCCGCGACCTGATCATATCCCAGCCCCAAAAAATCGCCCGCTACCAAGGCGTGTCCTTGCTTCAAACCATCATCAATCACCACGCGCTCCTGTGACCACTTTCCCTTCTCGGCCTCAGGATTAATGACCACCTCATTTCCGTGCATCGGCTCGATCGTGGCAATGAACCTTTTCCCGTTTGGCAAGGTCCCCAGCCTCACCTCACCCGCACCCTTTTCAGTCATCGCCCGAGCTGTCCACGATTCTTTCCCTCCCGGATAGAGCAAATGCACGCCCTCCTTACACGCCACCAAAATGCTCTCATTCCCCGAATCATCCCAAGCCACCGGATCGAAGTTGTGCGCCAAATGAAATCCCTTATGGATTAAGAATGTTCTCCAATCCTCCTCCGGTCGATATCCCAAAAAATTGATTCCTTCTCCTTCGCCTTTCACATTTCCAGGTCCGTGCAATGGGAGCACTGCCAAGAAGTTCTTCCCGCCTTTTTCTGCCACCCAATGCATCCGATGCACCGTCGGCTCTCGATGTAAGCCCGTCACCTCCCGCTTCGAAAAACAATCCGCCGATCCGTTCAACGATAGCACCGCGCCACTCTCTGTCGTATCTCCCGGATTCCATGCCGCTCCCACCACAATCTCGGCCTTCTTATCTCCATCTAAATCCTTCGCACAAATGCAAACATGATCTTTTGGAGTCAATTTCCCCGTCAGCTCCCGCATTTTCCAATCTGGACTCCGATAAGCCACCGTCCGATTCGAATCGGCCAACAAAATGTCGACCTTTCCGTCGCCATCCACATCAGCCACTGCCAAGCCATAGCCTACTGTAATCTGATCATCGATCACTTCTGCCTCAAACACCGCTCCCGGCAAAGCGAACGATGGCAAAATTAGAACGGCAGAAAGCGAAGTGAACTTCATGAGCTCCCGGATATCATAAAAAACTCTCCAATTGAACAGATTTCCAATCTCCCATAGAGTCATAGTCTCATGCCACTGGGCCGTTTCATCTTTATCCTTCTCCTGACTTCGCTGAGTCATGCGGGTGAAACTTTTTTCAAAGACCACTGCATCAAGTGTCACGGCCCCGAGAAACAGAAGGGTGATTTGCGCCTCGATACCCTTTCGCTTGACTCAGACGATTGGAATCTGGTTCTCGAAGTTCTCGAGAATGGCGATATGCCTCCCAAAAAGGAGCCTCGCCCCGATCAGGCCGATCTTCAAAAAACCATCGCGACTCTCACGGCCTCTCTTCTCAAAAAGACCGAAGCTCCCATCGCCCTTCGGCGTCTCAACCGAGTCGAATACCAAAACACGCTTCATGACCTCCTGGGCATCGACGCCGAGCTTGCTGATCTTCTCCCTGAGGATGGCAAGGTCCAGGGCTTCGACAACATCGCCGATGGTCTGAGCCTCTCGTCCATCCTCATGGAACGCTACCTCGAAGCGGCTGACCTTGCTTTCGAGTCCACCTTCCGCCGAATCCCGCCTCTCCCAGCTCAAACGCGCCGCGCCACTGTCATCGACAATAAGGACAACAAAGAATCCATCGCGAATAAGAAAGGTGGCGTAATCAAAGCTCACAACTCCTTCGTGAAATTCACCCCCGGCTGGCCGCCCGTCCGGATTGACGAAGCCCATCCTATCGAAGACGGCATCTACCGCTGTCGCATTGCGGTTTGGCCACACGATCCCGGCGACCGGACTCTCTCAGCGGCCATTTACGTCGGCCCGCTTTTTGGTCCCGGCAAGCGGCGCTTCATGGGTATGTTCGATGTCACGGGCACGCCAGACAATCCGCGGATTATTGAGTTCGAGGCCTCTTTTAAAGATCAGGAAACGATCCACCTTGTCCCTTGGATTTATCCTGAGCATGTCACTTGGCGTGATAAGCATGAGAAGCAACCCGGCATCGGAGTCATCTGGGCTGAAACCCATGGCCCCCTCGACCAAGCCTTCCCGTCGAAAAACCATCAGGCCCTTTTTGGCAACACCGACACTCTGAGCTTCGAGCCCGGCACGCCAGTTTGGATGCGCCACCGTAAGAATGTTAAAATCCACGATGTCAAATCCTCGGCTCCTGAAGTGGATGCCGAACGTATCATTCGAAGCCTCATCCCACGGGCCTTCCGACGTCCCGTTCCCAAAGAAGTTGCCGATCCCTTCGTGCGACTGACCTTGGGTCTCCTCTCAAATGATCGCAGCTTTGAGCAAGCCGTGCGTGCCGGCGTCACGGCTGTTCTGTGCTCGCCGCAGTTTCTACTTCTTAACCGCGAGGAAGAACCTGACGACTACACCATCGCCTCAAAGCTCTCCTACTTCCTCTGGTCCTCCATGCCAGATCAAGAACTCCTAGATCTCGCTGCCGCTGGAAAACTGAGCGACCCAAAAGTCCGGCACGCTCAAGTCGATCGTATGCTCAAGTCACCCAAGCGGGAACGCTTCATCAAAAACTTCACCGGCCAATGGCTTGGTCTTCGTGAAATCGAATTCACCTCACCTTCCAGCAAACTCTATCCCGAATTCGACCCTCTTCTTCAGGAGTCCATGGTCCGAGAAAGCGAAGGCTTCTTCCGCCACCTTCTCGAAAATGATCTCCCCATCTCAAACTTCATCGACTCCGATTTCACGGTTCTCAATGAGCGTCTCGCTCGCCATTACAAGATCCCAAAAGTGAGAGGCCACGAACAATCGCGAGTTGTCAAAATTCCAAATGATTCCATTCGTGGCGGGCTCTTCACACAAGCCAGCATCCTAAAAGTCACTGCCAATGGAACCACCACTTCGCCGGTCTTGCGGGGAGTGTGGATTCTTGATCAGATCTTTTCCCGTCCTGTTCCACCGCCGCCAACTGGCATCCCAGCGGTCGAGCCTGACATCCGCGGTGCCGTCTCTATCCGAGACCAACTCGCCAAACACACCGCTGACGAATCTTGCGCCCGCTGCCACGATCACATTGATCCCCTTGGCTTCGCGCTCGAACTCTTCGACCCCATTGGCGGCGAACGGAGCTTTTATCGCTCCCTCGGTGACGGTCCGAGAATTTCAAAACGTGAACCCTACACCAAGGGCCCCGACATCGAGCAACATGGTATCTTCAAAGATGGCACGAGCTTCCAAACCTTCGCCGAGTTTCGCCAACTCCTTCTCAAGGATCCTGATCTCATCCACACCAGCCTCAGCAAAAACCTTCTCACCTACGCCTCCGGCCGCCCGTTCACGATCGCCGACCGGCCCTCCTTAGAAAAAGTCCTTCAAAAAACCAAAGACAACCCCAAGTTAAGAACCCTCATCCACGCGATCGTCGAAACAGACATGCTCCTGCGCCGTTAGTTCCCTCAACCACCCGGAATTCACCATTCACTCCTCACCATTCAAAATTCAGATGCACCGCCGTCACTTCCTCCGCTCCTCCGGCATCACTCTTGGCCTGCCGCTTCTCAATTCTATGCTCCCCACTTCCTTGCGAGCATCCACCAAGGAGAAGGAGCCCGACATCCGCCGCATGCTTTCGATCTGCTCGCCCCTCGGCATTCACACCCCCTTCCTCATCCCCGAGAAATCAGGACGCGACTACGATGTCACTCCTTACCTCAAACCTCTCCAAGCCCACCGCAAAAAATTCACGATCATCTCCGGCCTTATGCATCCCGATGTTGATGGAGGCCACTCGGCGGAAAAGAGCTTTCTGACCGCCGCCGCGCACCCCGGGCAGCCAAGTTTCAGAAACACCATCTCGCTGGATCAATTAGCTGCTGAACGAATTGGCCATCTCACTCGTGTTCCCTCGCTTTCTCTTTCTGCGAATCACACTGGCCTCAGCTACACTCGCTCGGGAGTGCGTGTTCCACCTGAGACCAAGCCTTCCCGTCTTTTTGCGAAACTCTTTCTGGAAGGGGACGCGAACCAGAAAGCAGCTCGAATGCGTCAGATCGAAGATGGACAAAGTATTATGGATCTCGTACTTGAGCAGACCAAAGACGTCACACGTAAGCTTGGTCGCGAAGATCATCAGACGCTCGATCAATACCTGACGAGCGTGCGAGAGCTCGAAAAGCGCCTCGTTATTCAAGAAAAGTGGGCCCAACTCCCGAAACCGACTGTTGATCAAAAGCCGCCCACCGACATCGAAGACCGAGGCGACTTTGTGGGACGCATGGAGCTTTTCTACGATCTGATTTTCCTAGCCTTCCGCACTGATTCCACTCGCCTTATCACCTTCTGCGGAGCGGGTGGGAACTACGTTCCTAATCTGCAAGGAGTGGATGAAGATTGGCATAACCTGAGCCACCACGGTCGCGACGAAAAGAAGATCGAGAAGCTCGCTCTCATCGAACTTGAAGAGATGCGTCTCTTCTCAAAATTCCTCACTCGCCTCGACGAAGTGAAGGAAGGCGACCACACCCTCCTCGACCAAACCGCGATCTTCTCAGGCTCAAACCTCGGAAACGCCTCGAGTCACAATAACAGCAATCTCCCCGTCATTGCGGCCGGCGGCCACTTCAAACACGGCCAACATCTCGCCTTCGAACAGGAGAAAGCCCCACCGCTTGCGAACCTCTTTGTTTCCCAGCTTCAGCATATGGGACTTGAGACTGATCGTTTTGCAAGCGGGACAAGCACCCTCAATGGACTCACCCACACATGATGCCGCGCCCTTTCTAAACCTCAAATTTTCCGGCCCCTCCAAAATCAAGCTGGAAAAATCGTCCCTTTTGACGAATAGTTAGGCCATGGCTGAAGTCGCCGAACTCATAAAAAAAGCATCTCAGCTCGATCTTGCCGACCGAACAGAGTTGGTTTCGTCTCTCCTTGAGGGACTTAGTCCAGCGATGCACTACGTATCTGACGAGGAAGCAATTCAAAGGCGGGATGAATTACTTGAGGGAAAAGTTGAGGGGCTTTCAGAAGCGGAATTTTGGGAAGCCTGCGGACGGAGTACTCCGTGAAGATCATTCGCCATGCCAAATTAGCATCCGATATTAGGGGTATCGCGATGCATTATGCTGAGATCTCAGAACGTGTCCTTGAGGGATTTTGGAGAGATCTGGACGCTTCTCTTCTCTCCATTGAGAAAAATCCTTCTTCTGGTCTTCCGGCATGACCGGCGAGATCCCAAGTTTGGACTCGATAGGAAATGAGAGTTTTGGGTGACTCAGCGCACCTTCGGAGCTTACTAATCGCAAAGCGACTATCCTTCATTCCTTTGGAAATCGGATGCATGCACAGGCGGGCCTTCAACCTGTCTCCAGTGGCCGAGAAACTTTCGCCATGATGCTCGCCAGAAATCTTTGAAGCTGAGGCCGCCTTGTTGAAAGGCGTGATGGTGGCCGATCCAGACGGCGCTGATGATTCCGGTATAGAGGAATTGGTAGAGGGTCTTTGTGGCGAAGCGGGCCGGGATGGAGCGTTTGCCGTAGTATGTTCCGATACGTTCACATTGGAATTTTAGGTGGAAGGCTTCGTCGATGAGGATGTCAGTGCAAATCTCGGATAGCAATTCGCAGCGGCCGGAATCGCGTAAGGCTTTGTAGTAAATTTGCGCCATCGTCTCGACCATCAGGACCGAGGCGGACCAAATTTCCATGTTGGTGAAGAGGGAGCGGACGAGGCGAAAGGCGCTGTCTCCGAGGTCGAATTTGATCCGATCCGCGCCGACTTTGTCCAAATACCGGCCAAGATTTTCTCCGTGTTTTTGCTCCTCCCGAATGAAAAGTTGCACGGTCTCGAGGTAGCTTTTGGATTCGTCGTCACTTTGCGAATAGTGATCGAGAAAGTCTCGGGTCGCTTGAAGTAAGTGGGCCCCGTCGGAAGTCTCTCCGAGTTGCCATGATTGGATGGATCTGATGACGCGGGCATCGTCACTGAGGGTAAGAGCTGCTTTGCGATCCCAGTCAATGCTCGGGCTTCGCTCTAAGTTTTTGCGGAAGTGGTTCAGCCAGTAGTGGGAGCGCAAGGTGGGGGAGGCGGATTTCGACGAGTCATTTGCATTTTTGGTCATGTCGAGGCCGACCCTATGGAGGCTTTGTGAAGTGCTGATGAAGGAGAGGCGCGATCTTTGTGAAGAATCTCGCGTAGGCTCGTCTTCTATTTGAGGATGAGTTAAATTAAGGGGGAAGAGATGAAACGATTGAAACTGGCATACTTCATTTTACTCCACCTCGTTTTGGTGGGAGTGACTTGGAAATCTGATTTTCTGAATCGGGTGCAGTTTTATTTTCAAGGGACACGCGGCGAAGCTGAGAACATGGAGCAGTATCAGCGGATGTTAGGATTCCATTCGCGGTCGGTTGAGGCAGTTCCTGATGATGCATTTATTTTCATCGGAGATAGTTTGGTCCAGGGGCTCTCGGTGGTGGCGGTTCACCCGCTGAGCGTGAACTATGGAATTGGTAGGGATACCACGAAGGGCGTTCTTGATCGTTTGCCAATCTATATGCCGGCGCTTGAGCGGGCGGGGGGAATTGTGATCGCGATTGGGGTGAATGACCTTCATTACCGCGGGGTCGATGATGCGCTTGAAAATTACGCGCAGATTCTCGCGAGTCTGCCGGAGGGGAGGCCGATTTTTTTGTCGGCGATCTTACCGGTTGATCTGAACTTAGGAGAGAAGTTTGGAGAGCAAGGGGAATGGATCGAGAAGTTCAATCAAGGGCTAAAGAGTTTAGCAGAGGAACGAGATGGCGTGACCTTGATTGAGAGCGGAGAGGTCTTGGATCTTGATCAGGATGGGCGTCTTGATGCGAAGTTCCACATCGGAGATGGGCTTCATCTGAATTCGGCCGGGAATCGGGTGTGGGCTCAGAGGATGCGGGAGGAACTTCAAGGAGGTCCCAATCACTCAATCAAATGAAAGCTATTACCTGTGTTGCCACTTTATTTTTAGGAGGGCTGACTGCGTGTCAGGATCGTGAAGAGAAGGCGAATGTTTCACCTGAGATTGTGGCTACGATCGATCGGATTCAGAAAGAGAGTGGGGTCTCAGACGAAGACCTTACTAAGTCGTTAGAACGTTGGGTGGAGATGTATGCCGGAGCGAAAGAACTCTTAGAATCTGACGACATCTTTGGGAATGGTGCTTGGACACCAGAGCGCTACGCAGAACTGATGGTGGAGACGGAGCGCATGTTGAAAGAGACCATAAAAGAAGATCAAACGCTGGCGATCTATAGTCTGGGTTATCTGCGTCTGATTAATGACAAGCAGCCTGATGAAGCGGCTGATCTTATGAGGAGCACTTTGGCTAAGTATTATCGATCGATCAGGGAGAACCCCAAAGACGTGGAGGTGACGTTTTTGAAGAATCTGCGTAAACTTGCTGATGAGGATCCTGATTTGAAGAAGTTGCTTGAGGAATCAGAGTGATGGGGGAAGAAGTCGACGGACTTTTTCGTAGTCTCCATCGGTTTTGTGCCATGCGTAGGCGATGGCGTCTCCTCCCATCAAGCCTTTGATCTTTGGGTCGGCTCCGGCTTCAAGGAGAAGCTTTACGGCTTGGGGGTGGCCGTAGTAGGCAGCTTCTAGGATGGCAGTACTACCGTCTCCATCTTCGTCAAAGGCATCAGGGTTGACCCCGGCGTTTAGAAGTTTACGGACGATTTTTGTTCTTCCTTCGGCTGCCGCCCACATGAGCGGTGTGTGTTGAACGTGGTCGAAGCTTTCTAGTGAAATTGGGCAGATATTTCTCAGGAAGAAATCTACCATCTCTATGTGACCTTCTCGTGCAGCGGTGTGGAGGAAGGTGTTTCCGTCTTCTTCGATGATGTCGTCGAGAAGGTGACCTTGTTTTATGAGACCTTCGGCTTCGGAAATTTCACCTGAGAGAAGCGCAAGGTAGAGGGGTGGTAGATCCTCGTAATCTAGTTTTGATGGATTAAATCCCATGGTTTTGAGGGAAGCTTGGTTGGGAGGATACTCGGGCTAAAGCCCAAGCTCCGTAGCTTAGCTTGTGAAACGGCTGCGGAGGTGATTGAGGTAGGGAGCTGGGTCGGTTTTGGAGCCGGTGGCGTTTTCCATGAGGTCTTGGGGGAAGAGGGTGGAGCCGTGGGCGTGGATGTTTTTTTGCATCCAAGTTAAGAGAGGGAGGAAGTCGCCTTTGGCGAAGGCGGAAGAGACGGTGGGATCTTTTTGGGCGGCTTCGAAAAGTTGAGCGGAGTTGATATTGCCGAGAGAGTAGGTGGCGAAGTAGCCAAGGCCACCCATCGACCAGTGGATGTCTTGGAGGCAGCCTTCGCTGTCGTTTGCGGGGCGGAAACCGAAGAGTTTTTCGAACTCGCTGTTCCAGGCCTCGGGGACGTCTGCGACTTCGAGTTCGCCGGCGAGGAGGGCGCGTTCGAGTTTGAAGCGAAGGAGGATGTGGAGGTCGTAAGTGGCTTCATCGGCTTCGACGCGGATGGCGGAGTAGGCGCAGCGGTTGACGGCGGGGAGGAATTGATCGAGGTCGAATGAGCGAAGATGAGGGAAGAGTTCTTGGGCGCGCGGAAGCCATTTTTCCCAGAAGGGGCGGCTGCGGCCGACGTGGTTTTCCCAGAGGCGGGATTGCGATTCGTGAATGCCGAGGGAGACGGCTTGGCCGGAGGGAAGGTGGAAGTCAGAGGCGGGGAGGCCTTGTTCGTAGAGGCCGTGGCCGGTTTCGTGCATCACGCCGAAGAGGGAAGAGGCGAAGTCGTGGTCTTCGTAGCGGGTGGTGAGGCGGATGTCCTGTGGGCCGAGAGTGGTGCAGAAGGGATGAGCGGTGGTGTCGATGCGGCCTTGAGAGAAGTCGAAGCCGAGGGACTCGGCGACTTCACGGTTGAGAGTTTGTTGCGCTGCGATGGGGGAATCGCCGTGGAGAAAATCGGCGGGGATGGAGGAGGATTTTTCGACCGCAGCGGCGGCGATTTGAGCGAGTTCGGTGTCGATGGAGTCGAAGAGGGTGGCAACTTCCTTGGTCTTTGCACCGCGTTCGTATTCAGAGAGGAGAGCGTCGTAAGGTTCGTCTTCGTAACCCCAGTGATCGGCTTTTTCGCGAGCGATCTTGAGGAGTTTTTCGAGGTGGGGTGCGAAGGTGGGGAAGTCATTCTTCTCACGAGCTTCACCCCAAGCCGCCTTGGCGAGGGAGGCGGTTTCAGAATCTCTTTCGACGAGTTCTTGGGGGAGTTTGGTGGCGCGCTCGTATTGGTGGGTGAGTTCGCGCTGGTTCGGTCCGTTGAGGGTGGCGAGGCCGGCCTGGAATTCGGGTGAGGTTTTGAGGGCGTGGATTTTTCCGGTGAGGTAGGCGATTTGTTTGGCGCGGTAATTGACCGATCCGGTGGGGGCTCCGGTTTCTTGATCCCAGTCAAGTGCAGCGGAGGTGGATGAGAGGAGGGAAATTTCGTGAAGGAGGTCGTTCATGAGGAAAGTGTATCGAAGAGATGGGGCTTCGTCTGTTTTGAATCACTTTTTTGGAAAGCTTTTCTGGCAGTGGTGTTGAGATTGGAGGATAAGTGTTCGTTGTTATGTCTCTTCCCTATCGCAGCGTAGAATCTATCGAGCAGAATGCTGGGTCGATGGAGCAGGGTGTGATCGTTGAGAAGAATGCCAAGTCGGTGCTGACACGTTTGCAGATTTCTCCTGAGGATTTGGCAGGATTGTTTGGGGAGGGAGCCTTTGAAAAGGCGCTGGCGAAGTTGCAGTCGCTCAAGCACCCGGCCTTACGAGAAGTTTTAGATGGTGGGATGGATGATGAAGATGGCTCGCCGTGGGTGAAGACTGGGTGGGTCGATGGAAATACGCTGGTGGATGCGAAGTTGGAGGAAAGGGAAATTCAAAATCTAGGAAAACAATGTCAGGATTTGATGAGAGATCTTGGTGAGCTAGCGAGTGCGGTGAATTTTGATCCCGCTCAGATCGAAACAGTCCGGACGGCGGATGGTGAGTTGAAGGCAATTTTTGAAATTGATTACCTTCGTTGGTTTCGCAATGCCGCCATTGGGTTTCCTTATTGGACGGGCCAGAATGAGGCGGGAGCAGTGAGGAAGCTTTTGGAGACCTTGGTAGTTCAGCAGTTGAAACCTCCGAAGAAGAAGCGTGAGGAAAAGCCCATCCCTCTGGTGGAAGATCGGAGTCCAGCTTTGAAGGCTTATGAGCCTCCAAAGGAAGGGAGGATGATGAGCGTTTTGGTGTGGCTTGGATTTATTCTTACTTTGGGAGTGATTGTTTGGCTGACTGCGGTGGGGATGGAGCGAATGGAGGAGAATCCGCGAAAGGAAATTCCCGGCTGGAATGCGCCTGACCGGTAAGTAAGAAGCCAAATTTTTGATTCGTAGAAAGACAGATGAGAATTCTATCCCTGATGATGATGTCCGTCTTGGCGGTGTTTGCAGAACCAAAGCCAGATGCCACCGTTCGGTATAAGAAAGTGGGAGAGGTGGAACTGAAGCTGCACGTTTTTAATCCCGAGGGGCACAAGGCGAGTGATTCGCGGCCTGCCATTATTTTCTTCTTTGGAGGGGGATGGAATGGGGGATCGCCCTCGCAGTTCTATCGTCAGTGTGAGTATTTGGCGGGGAAGGGAATGGTGGCAATGTCGGCCGAGTACCGCGTGAAGAGCCGGAATAAAACAACTCCGCTGGAGTGCGTGAAGGATGGTCATTCGGCCATTCGCTGGGTGAGGCAAAATGCGAAGGAGCTGGGGATCAATCCAAAGATGATCGCGGCTGGTGGGGGTTCTGCTGGGGGTCATGTCGCAGCGGCGACAGGAACGACGAAGGAAATTGTCGAGGAGGGTGAGGATGCGAAGTTGAGTTCACGTCCCGATGCGTTGGTTTTGTTCAATCCGGTTTATGACAATGGCCCACAGGGTTATGGGCATAGTCGGGTGAAGGACTATTGGGAAAAGATTTCGCCGCGCCATAATCTGGATGAGAAGACCCCTCCAACGATCGTGTTTTTGGGGACGGAGGATCATTTGATCTCAGTGAAAACAGCGGAGGCTTATCGTGATGAGATGAAAAAGCACGGAGTGCGGAGTGAGTTGTTTCTCTACGAGGGCGAGAAGCATGGCTTCTTTAATAAGTCGAAATACAAAGAGACTGAGAAGGAGATGGATCGCTTCCTAACTTCGCTGGGGTATTTGGAAAGTGACGCCGCTACGAAGGCGAAGTGAGGTTTTCGAGATTGCGGCAAAGAGGAATCTCTCTCACGATGATTTCATGAAAGCGCTCGCTCTCTTCTGTTTTTCCGTGGTGTTGGTCGCTTGCGGGCCGACTTATCGGGATGTCACTCCGCAGCCTAGTGGTTGGCGGTCGCCTGATCTTTCCGCGCTTGATCAGTGGGAACGAAAGGTTTCCTTGAAAGAGAATACGGCGGGGCCTTGGGCGATCGTGTTCTTTTATCCGAAGGCGGATACGCCGGGATGAATTAAGCAAGTGAAGTCGCTGCGGTCTGCATTTGCGACATTATCTAAGCATCAGATTCAGGTCATCGGAGTTTCGATGGACACGGTGGCGGAGCAACGGGCTTTCTCCGATAAGTTCGCGCTGCCCTTTCCGCTTTTGTCGGATACCTCGGGTGCGATTTGCGATGCCTTCCGGGTTGAGCGTCCGGAGAATTTGCCGAGACGGGAGACCTTCCTCTTCCGCAGGGGGAAGTTGGTGCATCATGACCGAGCAGTTGATCCTAGGAATCAGGCCAATGATGTCCTGCGAAAAATTGAAGAGCTAAGTGCTCGCTAGAAATTTGTCACGTTCGCTTAATCCAGCATTGGAGCGTCTTCGGTGGATCCGGATTGGATTCTACCTGATGGCGGTGGTGATCTTGGTGACTATAGGGACAGGTTCTTTTGGGGAAGGTGAGGCTCCCTTCGCGAGTGTGGGGAGTCATGGGCACTTTTTTTTGATTGGGATTCTTGCGGCCACGGTTGCGAACTCGACGGGGGCAGGTGGGGGAATTGTTTTCCTTCCGGTCTTCACCGTTCTCGGTCTTTCGGTGGGAGAATCTTTGGCGACGAGTTTTGCGATTCAATGTTTCGGGATGACGGCGGGTGCGCTGACCTGGCTACTGTATTTGAAGCATGAGCCTGAGGGTGATGTGGAGGTGGGAAGTTTTTTGAAGATCTTTTTGGTGGGAGCAAGTGGTTCTCTTTTGGGCTTAAGATTAGCTCAGAATTATCTCCCAGATCCGGGGCTGAACATTAAGTGGTTCTTCTCGATTTTTTCGCTCGTGGTTGGGCTAGTTATCATGATCCGGACCTTGCGTGGCAGTGATGCAAAGGGGGGGCGCGAGGAGGAAATTTCTTCGGTGGAACTATGGGGAATCGCGGCCTCAACTTTAGTGGGAGGAGCGGTGACGGCTTGGCTTTCGGTGGGAGTGGGAGAGATTTTGGCGATTCATCTTTTGGCCTTAAGATATCGAGTCAATCTCGCGGTGGCGGCGGCGGTCTGCGTGACTTCGATTACGGTAATCACGGCAATTCCGCACTATTTCACGGGCCCTTTGATCGTGAAAGAGGTGCTCGTTTTTGCGGCGCCCGGAGCGCTGATTGGTGGGACTTTGGCAAAGGGCTTCGCTCTTGTTTTGGGAGCGAAGCGTTTGAAGTTGGGAATGGCCGGATGGATTATCCTGACCGCTATTGTTTACCTTTTGGTTTAGGGCAAGAAGCGGAGGCGCATGTTCTTGAACTCGATGGGAGAGCCTTCGGATTCGAGACAGAGATAGCCTTCAGCTGGGTCACAGTTGGTGCCGCCTGAGACTTCTTCGCCGTTGACCCAGAGACGGACTTCCCCGTTGATGGCGCGGAT
>CALGJQ010000058.1 GCA_937928545.1 uncultured Verrucomicrobiales bacterium | reverse complement strand
CTTTAGTTCTCTGACCAGCTTCACCCGAGCCTTCCGTCGCATGTACGACATGACCCCGAGTTCCTATCGCAAACGCTCACGAGTGAGCGCCTAAGATTTAGAAAATCAGAAAATTATGAGTGAAATTAAAAGTGGGACGACTGTGAAGCTGTCGGTGATGATGTTTCTCCAATTCTTTGTTTGGGGAGCTTGGTTTGTGACTTTGTTTCTCGTTTTGGGCGGGAATGGGCTCGAGGATGTGATTGCGGATGCCTATTCAACGGCTCCGATTGCGGCAATCATTGCACCTCTTTTTCTAGGTCTGATTGCAGACCGTTTCTTTTCATCCGAGAAAGTTATGGGGTTTTTGATGCTCGTGGGAGGAGTGTTGATGCTTTTAGTGCCAAGTGCTGTTGCCAATGAAAATGGAGGTCTCGTCTTCTGGCTCTTTATGGGACACATGCTTTGCTACATGCCCACTCTTGGTCTTGGAAATACGATTGCCTTTACCCATTTGCCTCGAGATGTATTTCCGAAGGTTAGGGTTTGGGGCACGATTGGCTGGATCGTGGCAGGACTTGTGACTGGGTATTTAGGTTGGTCTGGAAGTGTGAATCTTTTCTGGATGGCTGGAATCAGTTCGGTTGTCCTTGGAGCATTTTGCTTTGTCTTACCGAATACGCCTCCGCCTTCGGCTGGCCAAGCAGTAAATCTGCGTGCGCTCTTTATGGTTGATGCCTTTAAGCTGATGGCTATCCCTGCATTTGCGGTATTTATCATCTGCTCGACGCTGATTTGTATTCCTCTCGCCTACTACTATTCGAATGCTTCAGGATACCTTGCTAATATGGGTTTTGAGCAACCTGCATCGGCGATGTCGATTGGCCAGATGTCTGAAATTTTCTTCATGCTCCTCATTCCGTTTTTCTTCAGAAAGTTGGGTGTGAAATGGATGATCATGATCGGAATGACAGCTTGGGTTCTCCGCTATGTGCTCTTCGCTGTGGGGGCTTCAGATCAAGTGGCTTGGATGCTTTTTGCAGGTATTGCTCTTCACGGAATTTGCTACGATTTTTTCTTCGTTACAGGTTTCATGTATGCCGACCGAATCGCACCGAAGGAGGTGAAAGGACAAGTGCAGAGTATGTTGGTTTTCTTCACTCAGGGTGTGGGGATGTTGATTGGGTTTAAGGTTGCGGGAGCAAAGCTCGAACCAGTGAAAGAAAGTTCAGGGATTTTGGGGGCAGAAATTGCAGCAGGCCGCCCGGATGAAAAGATTGGTTTTTTCGAGCAATTTGGGCAGATGTTTTCGGTATCGATCCCGGAAAGTGTCGATGGCGAAGTAATTTCTTCAGCGAGTTCACTTTGGCGAGATTACTGGATGCTTCCCGCTTATATGGCAGCGGCAATAGCTGTGATATTTTTCCTAGGTTTTTGGGATAGAACAAAAGAGAGCGAAGACGAATGAGGTTGTTAGCACTCCAAAGCGGTGACTGGGCAGTCATCACGATCTTGATCATCATCTTCGCTTGTGTGATCGGAGGAATGGTGAAGTTTTATCAGGCCATTAAGGTCTTAAGAAAAGGGCGACCGGAGATCGATCAAGAGCTTGCCTTGAAGCAAGAACAAGAAATTCAAAATAATGAGCAAAGCGATTAGAGTATTATGTGTTGGAGCAGGTCACATGGGGTCCTCTCATGCCAAGGCTTATCATGCGATCGAAGGGTTCGAGATCTGTGGGATCGTGACCCGATCAGAAGCAAGTCGACAGGCTCTCAATAAGGAACTCGGTGCTGATTATCCTGAGTTTGGCGACTTCATGGAGGCTCTGGATGCGACGAAGCCGGATGCGGTTTCGATTTCTACTTATCCAGATACTCATGCTGAATATGCCATGGCGGCAATGGATGCGGGGGCAGATGTCTTTATTGAAAAACCTCTCGCAGAAACGGTCGCGGAGGCCGAGGAGATCGTAACAAAGGCGCGCAAGACGGGGCGAAAGTTAGTGATCGGCTATATTCTCCGACACCATCCCAGCTGGATCAAATTTATCGAAGTGTCTCAGACTCTCGGTAAGCCACTGGTGATGCGAATGAACCTCAACCAGCAGTCGAGTGGGGACAGTTGGAAGACGCATAAGAATCTCATGTCGTCGATCTCTCCCATCGTGGATTGTGGGGTGCATTACGTCGATGTGATGTGCCAGATGACTCGTAGTAAGCCGATTCGGGTGAGCGGGATCGGGGCGCGTTTGAGTGATGAACTTCCGGAAGGAAAGATCAACTATGGGCATCTGCAGGTGACCTTTGAAGACGGGAGTGTGGGTTGGTATGAAGCTGGCTGGGGCCCGATGATGAGTGAGACGGCCTTCTTCGTGAAGGATGTGGTGGGGCCTAAGGGCTGCGTCACGATTTGCGCGAAAGATGCGGGCGGGGAAGGGGCTTCGGCGGATGTTGACTCTCACACCAAGACCGAGTCGCTTCGCTTGCATCATAGCGAACTGAATGAGAAGGGAGAGTTTGTGAAACAAGATGACTGGATCACGACTGATGATGAACCGGATCATGATGGCCTCTGCCACCGAGAGCAGGAGTATTTCCTGAACGCGATTTTAGAGGATGCTGATCTGAGTGATCATATGGATGACGCGATTAACTCGATGCGCATTGTGGCCGCCGCGGATGAAAGCTTCCGCACGGGAAAAACCGTAGAACTTTAAGAATGAAAACTGTATTACTCGCAATCGCTTCGTTGACCTCTGCTTATGCAGGAGAATTTGTAGATCTCTTTAATGGAAAAGACCTTACGAATTGGGGTGGCAAAGATAAGACCGAGCACGCCGGTTATCAGGTCGTGGATGGGACCATCACATCGACCAAGAGGTGTCGGGTTCTTCAGACCGAAAAGGAGTATGCTAATTACGTTTTGGAGTTTGAATTTAAGCTTACCGCCGGGGCAAATAACGGCCTAGGAATTCATTACCCAGGAAAAGGGGACGCGGCTTACACCGGAATGGAGGTCCAAATTTTGGACAACACTCATCCGAAGTATGCCAAGCTGAAGGATTACCAATTCCATGGTGGCCTTTACACTTTAGTAGCTGCGAAAAAGGGCCACTTGAAGCCTGTCGGAGAATGGAACAAGCAGACGGTCACCATTCAGGGACCGCAGGTCAAAGTTGAGCTCAATGGGGTCATCATCATGGAGGCTGATCTTGATGAAGTGAACAAAGCGAAGCCGAAGCATGAAGGAGCCAAGCGTCGAAAGGGGCATATCGCCTTCTGTGGACACGGCGACATCGTGAGCTTTAAGAAGATCCGGATTAAGGAGCTGTCTTTGCCCTTGGAGAAAAAGGAAGGTTAGCCTGTCGGGGAGTGCGAGAGATCGCGGTCATGTGCTTGAAGCAGCCCGCGCTACCGCTTTGTTCTGACGGGTTATTAGCTCTCAGGGTAGAGAGTGGTCGAATTGCGCAAGTTGAACGAGCGCTTTTTAGTCAGTAGAAGTCAAAGACCGTAATACTGAGCCCGGAGAGGAAATTGAGGTGAACTCCTCGCCGCTAGAGCTGGGAGTAACTCCTTTAAAAAGACTCTTGGAGCTGGATTGATTGAGCGGTTCCGGGGCTCTCATCGAGTCTTTGTTGATTTTTAGTCCAAACAACACCGCGCAGAGACTTGCGAGGACGGAGAGCGAGAATTTTTTAAGTTTCATAATAAGGAAGCTTGTTGTGTTTTCGGTTAAGAGGTTTATAGTAAGTTTTTATAAAAGATCAATATTTATTTAAAATAAACTTCTCTTATTGAGTTTCTCGGGTGAAAAAGGCGGCTAAAACGGAATTTTCGGACATTTATTTTATGTATCGAGTGGCTCTGCCCGCTATGAGAGGTGAGAAAAAAGACGGTCCGTTTGAGTAGAAAAACCAAGAGCAGGAAATATCCTGCGAATGTTTGACCTCAGTGAAAGGAGGGAGCAAATTAGACGTGCTATGAATATCCCCACCCTCCTAATGATCGCCTCAGCAGCTCTTTTACCTCTTCAGCATCTTTCTGCCGTTGAAGTAGAACCGAAAAAGCCAACAACTACGAAAAAGACGACGTCTAAGGATAAGAAATCCACGAAGAAGACGACGCCTGCGAAGAAGAAGACGACTACGAAAAAGACAACGCCTACTAAGAAAGCAACGACGCCTGCTAAAAAGGAGACGACTACGAAGAAATCGACAACCGCAAAGAAGACAACACCTGCGAAGAAGACAACGACTACGAGCAAAACAGCGAGTCACATTTCGATGGCTTCTCCCGAACTTCAAAAAAAGGCGGCTGCTTGGGTTAAAGCGCTTTCTTCAGCGAAAAGAACCAAGCTTCTGGGACTTCTCAATAAGGGAAAAGTTGAAGACTTCAAAGACTTCCCCGGCGTTGGGCCAGCTAAGTTTACGAATATGAAGAAGGGTCGCCCGTTCAAGACAGTTGACGCTCTTGCGAACATCAATGGCTTTGGTGAAGCGACCTTTAAGGCGCTTGTCGATCACGCGAAGAAGATGAAGTAAGCCTCCCAATTTTTTAATTCTAACGATCGTGCCT
>CALGJQ010000057.1 GCA_937928545.1 uncultured Verrucomicrobiales bacterium | reverse complement strand
AAAGCGTAGCGTCGCCCTGGGTCTTGGGGTCGAAGAAACGAGGCGCGAGCCTTTGATCTTGAATCGGATATGAGGTGCCCGAAGCGCGCCCTTCCGGCGTCGCTACTGGTGGTGGGGGCAGCGGGTGCGCGGTATGGAGATCACCACGTTTGGCTCGCCCCGGACCGGTCCATGCACAAACCCAGGGCGACGGTCGTTCCTCCCTCTGCCCGTGGGCTACGTTAGATCGCCCCAATTGGGGCTGGAGAACAAAGAGACATCGCGAAAAATTCTCCCTAGTTTGATCGCCCTGGGCTTCTACCATTCTTTCGTCAGGCCGTAT
The DNA here is from genome assembly GCA_937928545.1 of uncultured Verrucomicrobiales bacterium. GTDB lineage: Bacteria > Verrucomicrobiota > Verrucomicrobiia > Verrucomicrobiales > Akkermansiaceae > SW10. The sequence goes on along the minus strand of CALGJQ010000057.1, from coordinate 32,124 downwards.
TGTCCGGCGAGATCTTGGAGATCAGGGCGCATGGGCCACTCGTCGGGACGATCACACGGGCCTTCGTGACGAAGGCTTGCACCTTTAAGAGACATGCAGCCGGTGTTATCGCCCATCGCGCGGATCGCTTCAACTTCCTCGGAGGAGAATTTGAAATCCTCCGGCAAGGAGGCGTAGTCGCGAATCTTATCTTCAATCGGAACGGCGTTTTCACCGGCTTCTTGAATGACGGTAGGAACCACGCATTTCACAGGGGCTTGGGAAAGGTTCCACGCTGAGGCAAACTGGATCATGCTGAGACCGTGTTTCTCCGCGATCTCACGCATCGGCTGCATCGCGTCATTCCCTCGCTCGACCCAGCCGTCGGGACGATAGGTGCGGTGATCACCAGGACGGAAAACATGACCGGGCTTCATGTCGCCGTGGAAAAGGCCGCCGTAATCGACGACGCGGGTGAGAACATCGACCTTATTAGCGACTGCGGAGTCGAGAACATGCTGGCCAGGCCACGGCTCAAGAGGATTCAAAATGATCATGGCCCAATCGAGAACCTCGCCGAAATTTTCGAAGACATGAAGGAGATCGAGCGTGAAGCCATTCGCCGGTCCCGGCGCGATTCCCAAGCGATGAGAAAGGCCTTCTTCTTTGAGACCATTCATCCCTTTCCAAACGGCATCGCTGGTGTAGCCGAGTTCATCGGGATTATGCAGCATGACGAGATCGAAGTGGTCGGTCTGGCAGTTCTTGAGAGAGGCTTCGCAGGAACGACGCAAAAAGTCGTGATAGCCCGCCGCAGATCTGAGGGAGGGATTGGTAAAACGCGGATAACCTTTGCTGCCCTCGCGCTCGCCGTCGACGAAGTCATGTCCCAGCATTCCGACGAGGCAGTAGCTATCGCGAGGATATCCTGAAAGAGCTTCGCCAAGCGCCGCATCAGCTTTCCCTTGACCATAAACATCGGCAGTCACGAAAGTTCGAATCCCCGCTTCGTAAGCCACGCGGATGCATTCTTGGTAACGATCTTCTTCTAAGACCTCTCCAAAATGCATGTATCGTCCACCGCTCCAAGTTCCGTAGGCTGTCCTCGTTAAATTCATGGGAGCAATAAGCGTTATCAGTCAGAATCTTTCAAGAGGGACTTTTTGATTCCTTGCATGAAGCTTGACCGAGCGCGTTCAAAGGAGGAAATTAACCCCATGCGCGCACTTTTCGTTTTAGCTCTGATCGCCATCTTCTTGCCTTCGTGTTCCGATAGCGTTTCTGGCGGAGGCTCAGGAAATCTAGGAGCCAACCCACCAGTCGCAGTCCGGAAAGCGCAGATCGCAGCCGAGCCACGGGGCGATTTCTACTACGGTCGACGCTACTTCGTCAAAAAAACCCGCTTTTGGGGATATTTGAGAAAGCCAGGGCAGTCAGCCAACACCGCCAAGCTTGTCATTTTCAACGAAGCCCAAAAAAGAAATCCCGATCGCCTTCCGGAGGCCGGTGGCAGCAAAAACTACGGTTTCGACCAGAACTACGAGTATAAAATCTACGGTCGCTACACCGGACGCAAGCTCTACGAGCCCAATAGTAACCAGATTCTTCCCGAGTTCCTCCTTAGCAACTACGAGCTCGTTTCAACCAGTCCCGGATGGCTTTTCTCTCCTGCTGACAAGTATGATCCCTCCCGCGTCAGCCTCGTTCCGAAGCGATACTGATCCAGACTTTGTGAAATATTTCACAAAGTCCTTGCGACCCCCGTGGAACGAGGGTTTCATGGCCCTGTCTTAACATGAGCGAGACCACTACTTACGAGGCTCCGGATGCTGCCGCTGTGGCAGCAAAAGCCGCAAATGATTACCAAGCTGAGACCGATGACGTCCTCGGTGAAAAGATGATCCTAAACATGGGACCATCCCACCCCGCGACCCACGGTGTCTTGCGCTTGGTTTTGGAGCTCGATGGCGAAATCATCGAGAAGGCGGAACCTCACATTGGTTACTTGCATCGCGGCGACGAGAAAATCGCCGAGAACATGCACTACAACCAATTCGTCCCTTACACGGACCGATTGGACTACCTCGCCCCTCTTGCCAACAATGTCGCTTACGCCTGTGCGGTCGAAAAACTCATGGACTGGGAGCTTCCTCCCCGTGGACAAGCCCTGCGCGTTCTTTGCTGCGAACTTGCCCGCATCTCCTCACACATGCTGGGAGTCGGCGTTTGCGCGATGGACGTGGGAGCGATGACCGTTTTCCTCTACACCTTCGCCGAGCGCGAAAAGATCTACAATTTCTGCGAGCAGCTCACGGGAGCACGTTTCACCACCTCCTACACTCGCGTTGGAGGACAGATTCGCGACATTCCTGAAGGGCTCGATAAGGACATTCTTAACTTCCTCGACGAGTGCGAAAATACCGTCGATGAGATCGCGGGGCTCCTGAATAAGAACAAGATCTACCTCGAGCGCATGTGCGACGTCGGAGTCATCAGCAAAGAAGACGCCATCAGCTACGGCATGACCGGGCCAAACCTCCGCGCTTGTGGAGTGGCTCGTGACCTTCGCAAGGACAGCCCTTACCTCGGCTACGAGAAATACGACTTCGATATCCCCGTCGGTGAAAATGGCGATTGCTACGATCGCTACCTCGTCCGCATGGAGGAAATTCGCCAGTCTATCAAGATCATCCGCCAAGTCCTCGCTGACTTCCCAGATGGTCCCATCAATGTCGTCGATCCCAAGTCCAGCCTTCCTGATAAGGAGCGCGTCATGATGTCGATGGAGGAACTCATTCACCACTTCATCGTCGCCACGCAAGGTATCGATGCTCCTGAAGGTGAAGTTTACTTTGCTGCCGAAAACCCCAAGGGCGAACTCGGCTTCTACATCCATTCCAAAGGCGGTGGAGTTCCCTACCGTCTCAAAATCCGGGCCCCATCCTTCGTGAACCTCGGCATCTGCGCCGATCTTCTCAAGGGCCACATGGTCTCTGACATTCCCGCTATCCTAGGCTCACTCGACTTCGTTATGGGTGAGTGCGACCGCTAATCTTTTCTCTATTCACTCTAAACCCTTCACTCAAGGTGAGCACCCGAATTGTAGTCCCCAGCCCTCGCTCGATCAATCGATCGCAGCTGAGTTATATCCGCCCTCATTCTCCTTCAGGCAATATTGAGGTTCCTAAACCAGCCAAGATTGACCGAGACAATCTCGTCTATGAATCTGAAGGCGAGATTCCCAAAGCTCGGAAGATCAACCTTGAGCACGTTCATTACCTCACTCCAGAGCCCAGCGTTCTTGAGCAAAATGTTCACTCTCCTGAGACTCCCGGCACCGAAAACTTCGAGCCCTTCGCCATCTCGGCCGATCTCGAAGAGAAAGCCAACAACCGCATCGCGCAATACCCAGCCGATCAAAAACGCTCCGCCGTTCTTCCCCTTCTCCACGAGGTCCAGCATCGCTTCGGCTTCATTAGCCCCGAGTCTATCGACTGGGTGGCCAAGAAACTCGACATTGCTCCGATCAAAGTCGTCGAAGTCGTCACCTTCTACCCAGGTTTCCGCCAAAAGGCTCCCGGAAAGCTCCACTTCCGCGTCTGCCGCACTCTTTCTTGCGCCATGGGAGGCTCCTACGAGCTCATGGCCAAGCTTTGCGAAGCCACCGGAATTGATCGCAGTTCCGCCGATGGTCACAAGGACCCCATCTCAGTTTCTCCCTGCGGTAGATACTCCGTAGAATACGCCGAATGCCTCGCTTCCTGCGGAACGGCACCGGTTTGCCTCGTCAACGATGACTTCCACGAAGGAGTCGCTGCTGACAAGGTCCAAGATCTCATCGCGCAATACAACGGTTAAACAAACCATGTCTGACATCACTTACCTTTCCGGCAAAGAACCCCACGCGAACGAGCACCGTCTGATCTTCAAGAATGTTGATCGCCAAGGCTGGGACACTTCGATTGACACCTACATTAATGATGGTGGATACGAGATGCTTAAAAAGGGACTCGGAATGGAGCCCAAAGCAATCACGGAAGAAGTGAAAACCTCCGGCCTCCGTGGTCGTGGTGGCGCGGGCTTCCCTACTGGTATTAAATGGGGCTTCATCCCGCCCAATAACACCAAGCCGGTCTACCTCATCTGCAACGCGGACGAATCCGAGCCGGGCACTTTTAAAGACCGCTACATTTGTCACCAAGACCCGCATCAACTCATCGAAGGAATGATCATTTCATCCTTCGCCGTTGGAGCTCACACCGCTTACATCTACATTCGCGAAGAATTCCCTGAAGCCGCGATCACCCTTGAAAAAGCGATCGCCGAAGCTCGCGAAAAAGGCTTTCTAGGACAAAACATCCTTGGCTCCGGCTTCGACCTCGAAATCTACGTCCACCGTGGAGCTGCCGCTTACATTTGTGGTGAGGAAACCGGTCTCATCGAGTCGCTCGAAGGCAAGCGTCCCTACCCGCGTATTAAGCCACCTTATTTCCCTGCGGCAATGGGGCTCTACATGGCTCCAACCATCGTAAACAACGTCGAGTCCCTCTGCCACGTCGTCCACATCCTCCGCATGGGGGGCGAAGAATACGTCAAGCTTGGCACCCCGCGTAACTCCGGAACCCGCATTCTCTGTGTTTCGGGCGATGTCAAAAATCCCGGCTACTTTGAAGTCCAAGTGGGCAAGGTCACCTTCCGTGAACTCCTTTATGACATGTGCGGCGGACCAAAAGACGGTCGCGAATTCAAAGCGGTCATTCCTGGTGGATCTTCCTCCAAAGTCCTCCGCTGCGAAGAATCTTTCAAAATCGGAAAAGGCGACGACGCCAAGGACTTGGCCTTCTGGGACCTTCCGCTCGACTTCGATACCCTCGCCGCCGCTGGCTCGATGGCTGGCTCCGGTGGCGTCATCGTGATGGATGACTCACGCCGCATGTCTTGGGTCCTCAACAACATCACCCATTTCTACGCTCACGAATCCTGTGGACAATGCACGCCGTGTCGTGAGGGATCCACCTGGATGAAGAAAGTCTCTGACCGAATCGAGGAAGGCAAAGCCACTCCCGAGGATGTCAAAACGCTCGAAGAGATCGCCTACCAAATCGATGGTAAAACCGTCTGTGCCTTCGGTGAAGCGAGCGCCTGGCCTGTCGAAGCGATGGTCGACAAATTCCGCGAGGAACTCGTTGGCGAAACATCCGAAGACAACAACTTCAAATCAGCCGAACGTCTGGAGCAGGAAAAATTCCTCTCCTCGTCTCTCTAGAAATCCTCTCCCATGTTCAAGAAAATCGCTCTCTGCCTCTTCTCAATCGTCAGTGTTTCTTGTTCACCCAATGTCTTCGTCGTCGACGAAGCAGGGAACCCGATTGTTGATGCTCAGATCCGCCCTTTGACACGGAGCTTTAACTATCCTCCCGTTGCCACTGACAAAAAAGGCTCGGCCCACATTCACCAAGACCTCCCCACCATCGAGAACCTCTTAGTCTCGAAGAAGGGTTACGTGACTCCAGCTCCCGTGAATTACAATCTCCCCAAGCCCATCACGGTGGTCTTGAAGAGGAAGTAATTTCACTTCTTCACCCGCCGCTTCACCAGCTCGTCTGCAACCACGGCGACGAGGAGAACTCCTCCAACAATGAGGAATTCCATGTGGGACTTTAGCCAGTCGGCCAAGTTAATCATGTTTTTCAAGACCTGCATCACAGCAGCTCCAATGATGACACCGACGACTGTTCCACTTCCTCCGCGCAAGCTACAACCACCTAGGACGGCCGCTGCAATGGCATAGAGTTCGTAGAAATTTCCAAAGTCACTCGGCTGGGCGGAATTCCCATCTAGGATGAAAAGGAGACCACCCAATGCGGCAAGAACTGAGCTGATGACGTAGGAAAGGGTCACCATGCGGTCTGTGTTAATTCCACTAAGACGCGCCGCTTCTTCATTGTTTCCGAGCGCAAAAAGATAACGTCCCCAGATCGTTTTATTGAGAAGAATCCAAGCGAGGACACCAACACCAATGAGCAAAAGAAAGGGCATCGGGATCCCAAATTGCTCGGTGATTTGTAACTTCCCCGTCGCGAGCTCGCGGAGCTCGCTATAACCAGTGCCAAAGCCCTGTGTCTTATCCTCCGCGAATCCCCGCGTGGCACCACGATACATGAGGAGGCCGCAAAGCGTCACAACAAAGGGCTGGAGCTTCACCTTAGTGATCAAAAATCCGTGCCAAAGACCAATCGCAACCGCAATGACAAAGGCCATCATCACCGCCATCGTGGGCGACCATTGATGCTGCGTCACTAACCACGGAACGCCACAGCCCACGAGACAGACCACCGAACCTATCGAGAGATCAATCCCACCCGTGATGATCACAAAGGACACCCCAATCGCAAGAAGACCATACAAGGCGGTTCGCTTCAGAAGTTGCTCCTGATTATAGGGACTCAAAAAGTTATCCCCGATGATGGTCGTGAGAATGTAGAGGACGATCAGCGTGATCAGGATGCCGAGAATTTTTTTCATCTTAAGATTGAGATTGGGTCGCGAGAGTCATGATGGCTTCTTCTGAAAAATCGGCACGATCCAGTTCTCCCGCGAGTCGTCCTTCGCGCATCACAAGGACGCGGTCGGCCATCCCCATAATTTCATCGAGTTCGCTGGAAACAAAGAGGACGGCCATGCCCTCTCGAGCGAATTTTTCCATCAGTTGGTAAATTTCCTCCTTTGATCCGATATCAACTCCGCGAGTTGGTTCATCAAGCAGAAGAACGCTGGGAGAAAGAGCCAGCCACTTCGCGAGCACGATCTTTTGCTGATTTCCTCCAGAAAGAAAACGAGCCTTTTGCCAAGGGCCCGGAGTTTTGATCGCTAGTGCCGTGGTCATCTTCTCACAAAGAGCGACCTCGTGACCATGATTCAGGAAAGGGCCGTTCGCTTCCTGCTTCAAACTGGCGAGGCTCGTGTTCTCTTCGACACTGAGATCTAGAATCAAGCCCTTGGCTTTCCGATCCTCGGGAACAAAAGCCAAGCCCATCGCCATTGCCTCACGTGGTGACTTCGGAAGTACGGATTGCACCGTACCAGCTACGGCAGGGGTCATTCCAAAAATTGCTTCGAGGACTTCACTTCGCCCCGATCCTACCAATCCTGAAATGCCGACCACCTCTCCGGCACGCACTTCGAGATTGATTTCCTTATCTGGATGAACCTGAGTTCGCAGCCCCGAAACAGTAAGCGCGACTTCGCCTAGGGCATGGGAGGTTCTTTGGTAAAGTTGCGAGACATCACGCCCTACCATGAGACGCACCATGGCATCATGAGTCATTTCCTCAGGTCCTAATTCACCGACATTTTCACCATCACGAAAGACCACGACACGATCACTCAGCTCCTGAACCTCGGCAAGACGATGAGAGATATAAATGACGCTTACGCCCTCCTTTTTGAGATCACGAATGACGCCAAAGAGAGTCTCGACCTCTCCTTGCGAAAGACTTGAGGTGGGCTCATCCATGATGATGACCTTCGCTTGCGTCGAGAGGGCTTTGGCAATCTCAACGAGCTGCTGCTTCCCCAAACTCAGTCCTGATAGGAGGAACTCGGGATCAACGTCCAAACCGACTTTGGCAAGATACTTCGCTGATTCACGATGAATCGTCTTTCGTTCGATCCAGCCAAATCTCTGCGGCTCGCGGCCTAGAAAGAGATTCGCTCCCACGCTCAGGTTATCAGCGAGATTGAGTTCCTGATGAATCAAAGCGATTCCGGCCGCTTGAGCCTCAGCCACCGAAGCGCCCGTGAGCGTTTGGCCCTCCATCGAGACATTCCCTTCATCGGGCTTTTGCACCCCAGAGAGGATCTTCATCAGGGTACTCTTCCCCGCCCCGTTCTCGCCAATGAGAGCAACGACTTCCCCAGCCGCAACGTGGAGATCCACGCCCTGGAGCGCTACCACTCCGGGGAAACGCTTCGTAACTCCTTGAGCAACGAGCATTCTACTTTCCTAATTTTGCGTTGAGGTCTTTTTCAAATTCCTCGACCCCATCCTTCCGGATGATTCGAGCAGGAATTTCAATGATCCCATTCTCTGGGTTCATACTTTTATCCCCATTGTTAAGAGCATGTAGAACCTTAATCGCCTGGTATCCATATTCGTAAGGATTTTGCACCACTGTGCCGTAAATCGAGCCATCTTTGATTCCTGCAAGCGTGTTGGAATGCTCATCGAAACTAACCACCTGAATCTTCCCCACCTTATTGGCCTGCTTTAACTCTTCAAGAATCTGCCCCGCGTTGTAGTCGAAGAGCCCAACCATGACGGCGAGATTTTCATACTTTGTGATGGCATCGGCTGCGTTCGCCTTGGCTTTCGGAGAATCGACCCCGTCTAACATGGTATCGAGAACGGTGAACTTCCCGCCCTTCACAATCTGTCCGGGAGCATCGTAGCGGGAAGGATCTTTTTCACGATCCACAAGATTATCAATCAGCCCTTGGCGTCGTTGACGGGAGTTGAGCTGGGAAATATTTCCGATGAAAATAACCACTTCGCCGCCCTGTGGAGCAGCCTCTTTAACCAAGTCTCCCGCAAGCCAACCTGCCTCGTAGTTATCAATCCCGATGAAGACCTTGCGATCTGAATCAGGAGCATCGGTATCGACAGTCACCAGCGATACTCTCCCCGCAGCTTCGTTGATAAATCCGGTTTGATTTGCAGGATCTCCCGGTGCCATCGCAATACCATCCACGCCTTTACTGAGGAGGTCTTCAATTTTCACTTTCTGATCCGTGATCGACTCAGGGGTTACAAATTCGAAGTCAGCGCCCAATTCCTCGGCAGCATCCGCTCCGCCTTTGCGGCAAATTTCCCAGAAGTTACTGACACTCGGAGGAACTAAAGCGTAAGTCTTCTTTTCATCGTCCTTCTTCCCGCAACTAGAAAAGGCCAAAGCGCCCAATCCGATCGTTAGTGCCAAAATTTTTTTCATCAGCAGGAATGAAACCGCTTCCGACCATGAGCGACCAGCAGAAAAATGGGCATTCTTTTCGATCAGCTCAGCTCAGGATATTTCCACCAAAATCTGCTCGAGCCGTTGTTCGCTACCAAATTAGCGAAACTGTCCCGCTTCCTCCGAAAAATGGTAGTCCGCTTCGGCAAGACGGGCTACAAGTGCAGCCTCCTCCAGTCCGTGAGTTTTACAGAGATCTTCTAGCGAACTCGCGTTGTTCCGCAATTCCGTGTTCACAAGCCCGACAAGGAGGTGCGGATCCATGCTAGCAAAGGTTTTGAGCTTCATCTCGGGGCGAGGAATAAGCCCGAATCGAGTTGACAGCCAGCCCATTTTAAAGCACCAAACCGCCCGCACGGCGTCGGTAACGTCGCGCACCCTAACTTTTAAGGGCATCCCATGAAAAAAGACATCCATCCTGACTACCATCCCGTAGTCTTCGCAGACATGACCACCGGTCACCGTTATATCACCCGTTCCACTGCTAAGTCTGATAAGACTGAAGAGATCGACGGAGTTGAGCATTTCGTGATTTCGATGGGCCTCACCGCCGATTCTCACCCCTTCTACACTGGTCAAAGCACCTTCGTGGATACCGAGGGACGCATCGACAAGTTCCAGAAGCGTTTCGGCGCCGTTCGTCGTGCCAAAAAGCCTACCAAAGGCTAATCGAAGGAAGTCTTTACTTAACCTTTTCGACAAAGGCGGCTCTTCACGGAGTCGCCTTTTTCATTTATAAATTTCGACATGGACGAAGCGCTGGAAAAACTACTCCCCGCCATCGAGGAACAATTGGCCTCGCCCGAAACACCCTACGTCCGCGAAACTTATGAGCGAATCCTAGAAGAGCCCGACATCGACGAAGAAGAAGCCAAAGCCATGCTAGCCTTCTGCCTCGCTGATGAAATCGAAGCCATGATGACCAAAGAACGCCCCTTCGACTCCGACCGCTACGAAATGCTCCTCAGCCTCCTTCCCGTCATGCCGGAAGGGAAGTGATTACAAAATAACAGCCCCTTTCTCACCGATTCTTTGCGATAAATCCCCTCTCAGCTTCGCCTTATAGATATGAACGACTCTCCCAAACTTCCTACACGACGCTCTCGTCGCCCACTTCTCATTGCCCTCATCCTCTTTCTAACCATCGGCCTTGCCGCAGGTGGCACCCTCTGGTGGTGGCAAAACCGTAAGATCGAACCGGTCCTCCTCACTCAGACCGAAAAGGTCGAACTGGAAGAACGCATGTATGAAAAGGGCAAAAAGTCTTTCGTCCTCACCGAGCGCGAAATCAATGGCCTCATTCACGCCAACACCAACCTCGGCGAAGATGTCAAAGTCGAGCTCGCCAGCGGAGCGATCCACCTGCGCGTCAAAACCAAACTCGATCCCGATGTCCCCGTCCTTGGCGGCAAAACCGTCAAAGCGAAAGCCCGCCTCATCGCCTCCAACGAAGAAGGCCTCGTCATCGATGACATTACTGTCTACGGGGTCTCGCTTCCCAATGCTTGGGTTGGCAATTTGAAAGGCGTCAGCCTCTTCTCCGCCCTCGAAGATCAACTCCCAGCCGGCGTGAAATCGATCGAAGTCCGAAACGGCGAAATGCAGGTCGAGCTGGAAGAATAAGGGGTAATTAAGAAAAGTTAATTTCTTCTCGAAATTGGACTTTCGTGAATCCGCGATTCGACATAAGCTTCTGCCGATGGGCATCTTCGATAAACCTCGGCTAAAGCGCTCCAAGAAAGGAAGCGAAAGCGTCCCCGATGATCTTTGGACCAAGTGCCCCGATTGCGGGGAAATGATCCACACGCTCGATCTCAAGCAAAACGATCTCGTTTGCACCAACTGCTCCCACCACTTCCTGATGGGCGCCTATGATCGTTTCAAACTCATTGCGGACGAAGGCTCTTTTGAGGAAACCGAAAGCGACCTCATTTCCACCAACCCCCTCGGCTTCTCCAATTACGCCGAGAAGACCGAGCTACTCCGCGCCAAAACCGGCCTCAAAGATGCCGTGGTCACCGGCAAGCTCTCGATTAACGAAATCCCTGCCGTTGCCGCCGTGATGGACTTTAAGTTCTTCGCCGGATCCATGGGCTCGGTGGTCGGTGAAAAAATCACCCGCGCCATCGAACTCGCTACTGCGGAAAAGCGCGCCATCATCATCTTTTCATCATCCTCCGGAGCACGCATGCAAGAAGGCATGCTCTCCCTCATGCAGATGGCCAAAACCTGCGGCGCCCTTGCTCTCCACTCTGAAGCCAAGCTCCCCTTCATTTCGGTCTTCACCCACCCCACCACCGGTGGAGTGACCGCTTCTTTTGCCACAATTGGTGACATCAACATCGCCGAGCCAAAGTGCATGATCGGCTTTGCAGGTCCACGAGTTGTCAAAGAAACCACTCACCAAGACCTCCCTCCAGGTTTCCAAACCGCCGAGTTCATGCTCGAGCACGGACTTGTTGATGCCATTGTGCATCGCCGCGATCTTCGCAAAAAGTTGGCGAGCGTTTTGAGCTACACCATGCCGCAGAGCTAGTTTAACAGCAGAGCCAAACGGCCAGAGCACCTTGGCTCTTAGCATTTCGCTATTAGCTCTTAGCTTCCTCGCGCTGAACCCCGGTCGACCGAGCTAAAAGCCAAGCGCCAACCGCTAATGGCCAACTCCGCGCACCCCAAAACTTGCTAGTCCTCTAATCTACTGGCGCGCCACCACTCGGGGCGGACTGGTATTCCCATTCCGATCCACCGCACTGATCGCAATCGCATCCGGCACTCCCTTGAGAGTCATCTTCGTCCCCGGGGTCACCGTGCTCATCCGCCACACTCGTCCGGTTCGAACCTGAACGGCATACTTTTGGCAGTTAGGAATGGCACTCCATGCAATCGAAACATTCCCTCCCGAGACACTCGCATTCACATTCGGAGTCGCTGGAGCAGTCCGACTTACCCAAGGCATCGGCGGCACTAGCGCAGGCTCTTGATAGAAATTCTTCACAAGCGCACCATTCACCCCGCCACGATTATTCATCAGCGACTTCATGCTCCAAAAAACGTGCCCCACATAGTTCTTCCCAACACTCCGTGAGAGCGAAACTTGGTTCACAATTTCACTCACTGGCCGTCCTGGATCTTCCGTCGAGTTGATCCGTGCCGTCGAGATCCCCGGCCAAACCGGACGACTTCCCTGCCCCCGCCACCACGCAAGAAGACGGCTATAGCTTTGCTCACTATTGATCCGCCAATAAAGCTGTGGCGAAAGATAATCGCACCATCCCTTTTGGAGCCACTTCCGGGAATCAGCCGACAGATGATGATAAGCATCGATCCTCGCAGTTGTTCCTGCTGGCACTCCTGGACGCCAAATCCCAAAGGGACTAATCCCAACCCTCACCCAAGGCTTCTTCGCTTTCACCGAAGAATACATCTTGCTCACAAAAGAATCGACTGCACTCCGCCGCGATGCCGGAGATTTCCCATCCGGAAAAACCTGCTTCGCTCGACCCAATTTATCGACATCAGGATAAGGATAAAAGTAATCGTCGATATGAACCCCATCGACATCGTATCGGTTCACAACATCCATAATCACGGAGAGCGCACGCCTCTGCGTGAAAGAACTTGATGGATCCATCCACTTGTAAGTTTTAAAATCACGAATCACCGAAGGATTCGTCCTCACCACATGATTACTCGCCGTCGCCAAATTCTTATTCGGCAACGCGCGAAAAGGATTAAACCACGCGTGAACTTCGATCCCTCGCGCATGAGCTTGTTGAATACAATAAGCCAAAGGATCGTAACCCGGCGAACGGCCCTGAGCACCGCTCACCCAGTGACTCCAAGGCTCAAGCCGTGATTGATAAACCGCATCCGCATTCGGCCGAACTTGGAAAATGATCGCATTCATCTTCATCGAAGCCAAACGATCCAAAATCGCCCTCATCTCCGCCTGCTGCGAACTCACCGCCAAACCCTTCCGCGACGGCCAATCGATATTATAAACACAAGCCACCCAAGCTGCCCGAAACTCTCGGGGAACCATCGGAGCCTGCTCAGACGTGGGCACGTAACGCTGGCCAAACGCCGCTCCAAACAGCATTGCGACGATGAAAAAATTCCTTAACATTTGTTAACATTCTCGGCTAATCCCCTTAAATCTCAAGGCTAATCCCCATGAACTCAGGAATCTGAAAAACAGCAACCGCCCACCCTCACCCACGGAAGGGCTGTCTCCAGACTGCCCCCAACCCAAGCCCCCTAAACCAAGACATTCGCCCGCCCATAAATCAAAAATCCTACGACTGCCCCCATCTATGTGGAAGGAGCGCGGAATCAACCCCCTCTAGCTAAAGACTACTCTCCATTCCAGCCTACTTGATATTGAGGCACTGAACCTAAATTATCCTTGATCCATATATCGGTAAGCTCGGTAGTGTAAAAAGAAATCTGTAAAAGCAAGCTACGCAGCAAAGGCCCGCCACACTGGCAGCCGATGGAGCGTAGCGGAATCGGCTGCCAGTGTGGCGGGCCTAGGCTCAGCGGGGAGGTTTTACAGACAAAGATTTACACTACTACAAGAATTCTTGAGTCAGCGATCGGCGCACATCATTGCGGCTTATCCGGAGAGGTTTCGTTGGGACGAAGAAAATGTGTTTTTGCATTTCACACCCAAGGTACCTGCGAAGTTTGCACCAAGCCACATTGGTAAGCAGAGCGAAACCTTTGAACACAATTGCAAAGTCTTCCAGGTGCATTCTAATTGGAACAAAGGATTCCAGGACGACTACCCAGCAATCAATGACGCCGACTCAAATAAAGTCGGATACAAAGCAATCCCTTAGCTAAAAGAGAAAGCCCCAATCCGGTTAGGATTGAGGCTTTCATATGGCTCCGGCGCTTGGGTTCGAACCAAGGACCTAGTGATTAACAGTCACCCGCTCTACCACTGAGCTACGCCGGATTTTGACCTTTCGGTGCGGCGGAATCTGGCTCGATCAGCGAGAATCATCAAGAAAAATATAGCCCTAAAGTCACTTTTTTTCCGATCCCCCATTCACGCAAAAACCGTGCGAGATCACTCTCAACACGGTTTTTGAAAATTTGGAGGCGGAGGCGAGAATCGAACTCGCGAATACAGGTTTTGCAAACCCGCGCCTTACCACTTGGCTACTCCGCCCTCGACGTCGGAGTGGTAGTCTCAGGCCTCATTCCTGTCAATACCATGATGCAGGAAAGAAGATTTTCTCCTTTTTCTCAGAGTATTCTACCCTTTTCCCAACCCCACCCCTTTGCTAGCGTTCGCGCCTTATGACACACCTACGTCATCTCATTGGGCTTCTTTTAGCAGCCCTCCTCTCCGCCCAAGCATGGGCTCAAACACCTGAAGAGCTCGCCAACCTAGATCCTGGCGAGCTTTACTTCCAAGCTTGGAGCCTTGTCAAAGAGGGCGAAGAATTGGAAGAGAAGAAAGACTTCGTCGAAGCCTTCACCAAATACCGCAAAGCCAGTTCCTTCTTCGACATTATCAAAATCACCCGTCCGGAGTTTCGCAAAGAAGGCATTAAGTTCCGCAGCGATTCCACGAAGCTGGCCATGGAAAAAATCCATGAAAAAGCCCTCGCTCAGCAAAAAGAACAACAAGACGCCGGAGCCACGCCCCTCCTCGAAATTCCCGGCGAGACCATGCCAAATCTCCAAGTCCCCGGCGTCATCGACCCCAGTGGAGCTGATTCTCGAAGAATCCAAGATCTCCAAAAAGCGATCAACGGCCTGAAACGAACTCTCAGCCAAAAAGCAAACCAGCGCGATGCCGAGAGCGCCCGCCTTCGCGAACAGATCCGTGACTACGAAGGACAACTCTCACGCCTCGCCGCCTCGCCCTTGCGCAACCAAGTCCAAGACCTCAATCGCCAGATCGAACAACTTCGCCGCGAGCGCGACGCCATGGAAATCGCCAAAAACAAAGCAAACGCCGAGAAGGAGATCACCCTAAGAAGACTAGAAAACACCCAACGCCTCCTCGCCGCTGCAAATGTCGAGAAAGCCGAACTCGAAGCCATCATCGACAAGCAAACCAAAATTAACGGCAAAGTCGTGGAAGGCCAACAAGAGCAAATCGAAAAGCTCAGAACCGTCATCAAAGAACGCGACGCCATGATCGCGGAGGTCAATGAAACGGTCGACGACCTCACCAAACAATTGACCCAATCCCAAAAAATGGTCGCCGAGCTCGAAGTCGAACGCGACAGCCTCATCGGCGAACGTGACCAAATGAAGGCTCTTCTCAAAATGAACGAAGCTGACCGCGTCCAGCAGCTCATCACTCAAAACGTCACCCTCAGCAAGGAAATGAACGAGGCTAGAGCAAACCTCGATGCCGTGCAATCAGAGGCTGATTCCAAAAAGGAAGTCATTCTCCTCGCCAAGCAACGCCTCGTCGTCGCCAAAGCCAAGATTGAGAACCTCCAGAAATCAAACACGCAAGCAAACCAAAGCATGGAGCGCCTTGAAAAACGCCTCAAGCAAGCTGAAGAGGATCTCCTCTCTCAACTCAACGGAAAAGAACTCAACCAACGAGGCAAAGAGGAGGTCGCAATGCTTCGCGAGATCATCGACAAACAAAAAGCAAAAATTGCCGCGCAAGTTGGCGCTGCAAAGCTCCTCCTAGAACAAGGAGAGCGAAAGGCCGAAACCGATACTAATTACAAAGACGCGATGGCTCGCATCAATGGCGATAAGAAGATCGAATTAACGATCGAAGAAATGGAACTCCTCGAACGAACCGTTAAGAACCCCAGCTTCACCAATAACGATCGCCCTTCTGCACAGGAATTTAATAAGGCCACCTCTGATCTTCGCCAGATGACCAAAGATCTCAACCAAGTCGCGAAACGACTCTTCACCAAGGGTGACTTCCAAGCCGCTCGCGGAAACCTTCAACTCATCGTCGACGAAGACCCCGGCGCTTGGGAAGCCATGGTCAATCTGGGCATTGTCCACCTTCGCCTAGACGATTCCCACGCCGCGACCCGCCTCTTCCAAAAGTCCATCCTCATCGCCGGAGACCGCAAGATCCCCTTCGCTCATTTTATGCTCGGCGATTCCCTCTATCGCCAAGGCCTCTACGATGATGCCGCCGAAGAAATGAAGCGTTCCCTCTCGCTCGATCCCAATAATGCCAAGGCTCACATCCTTCTCGGGAATATCGCTGGCAAAACAAACAACAGCACCGAAGCAGAATTCCACTTTAAAGAGGCCATCAATCAAGACCCCGCCCTATTCGAGCCCTACTTCAACCTTTCCATCATCGCCTTCACCAAAGGACAGAAAGACGAAGCAAAGAAATTCTACCGCGACTACCTCCGCAAAGGCGGTCCCTCCAGCGCCGCCCACGAAAAGCGCCTCAATCTCTAGTTCTCAGCTTCCGAATTCTCCCTTTGCCACTCCTCTCGTCATGCTCTAGCCTCTCGTCGTGGCCAGAACATACCTCGACGACGACTTCCTTCTCTTTTCCGAAACTGCAAAAGGGCTCTTTCACAACACCGCGAAAGATCTCCCGATCATTGATTACCACACTCATCTTCCTCCCGATGAGATCGCCAACGACAAACGTTGGGAAAACATCACCGAACTCTGGCTCGGTCACGACCACTACAAATGGCGCGCCATGCGGGCCAGTGGCATTCCGGAATCACACATCACAGGCGACGCCTCTCCGCGTGAAAAGTTCGACGCCTATGCCCAGACCATTCCCAACACGCTCCGCAATCCTCTTTACGATTGGACGCACCTCGAACTCCGCCGCTGCTTCGGGATCGACACCCTTCTCAGCCCCGAGACTGCCGAGGAAATCTGGACCCGCTGCAACGAACGTCTCAGCGAGCCCGATTTTTCCGCTCAAGGACTCCTACGGAAATTCCGCGTCGATGCCGTCGGCACCACCGATGACCCGACCGACAATCTCTACCACCACGAGGCCGCCAATGCTTCCGATTGCCCCACCAAAACCTATCCCACTTTCCGCCCAGACAAGGCCTTCTTCGTCGACCGCCCAGAACTCCTCAACCCCTGGCTCGACAACTTAGGAGAGAACATCGTCACCTTTGCCGACCTTCTCGCCGCCCTTCGCGCGCGCTTCGATTACTTCCACGAAAAAGGCTGTCGCATGACTGATCACGGCATGCGCTACGCTCTCTCAAATCCCTGTCACGGCAGTGAAGCTGACCGCATTCTCAATAATGCCCGTGAAGGAAAATCCGCGAATGCCGAAGAGACCGATGCCTTCGGCGCACTCATCATGTATCACGTCGGCCAATGGGTCGCCGAGAAAGACTGGACGATGCAGCTTCACCTCGGACCAAAGCGGAACCCCAACACTCGCCTCTTTGAAAAACTCGGCCCCGATTCCGGATTCGATTCCATCGGCGACTGGCCTCAAGGCGAAGCGCTTTACTCCTTCCTCGACTCTTTGAGCGAGATCAACAAGCTCCCCAAGACCATCGTCTACAACCTCAATCCAAGGGACAACGCCGTCCTCGCCGCCGCCTGTGGATCTTTCCAAGAAAGCCCTCAGCAAGGAAAAGTCCAATTCGGCTCCGGCTGGTGGTTCAATGACACCCTCAAAGGAATGGAGGATCAAATTAATACCCTATCCTCGATTGGCCTGCTCTCTCATTTCGTAGGCATGCTTACTGACTCTCGCTCCTTCCTCTCCTTTCCTCGTCACGAATACTTCCGCCGTCTGCTCTGCAACATCATCGGCCAAGACGTCGAAGACGGAAAGCTCCCGAACGACGAAAGACTCATCAGCAACATGGTCGGCAACATTTGCTACCACAATGCCCAAAGCTACTTCGGACTTCCGCACCACACCGAGAATCTCATCGCTTAAGAATCTAAGTTCACCTCAATCAATCGGAACGAATCGTGGTAAACCCCACCGGTCGCTTCGAGGCAGCAATCGTAACAGGCAACCATTCCTCTGTAGCGCCGAACTCGCTCGATCACCTTGTCACACTTGGGACAGTCGTAGCGCCACTTGCGTTTTAAAACCCGACTCGGAAGAGCCAGTTCATGCGTTGCCTTCTCGTCAGGAATCCCGACGTCCACACAGGCTGTCCGCCATTCTTTACCGTGACTTTTGATCGGCCGACTCGGGTTGCGCTCGTAAGCGATCAAATGGGCCAACTCATGTAAAACCGTCTGACGAACTTCCGTTTCCGAAATCCCAACGAGCTTCGGATTCAACTGGATCACCCCCTTCGGCCAAAAGGCCCTTCCCGCACAGGAACGCATTCTCCTATTCCATTCCACCGAAATCCGATTTCTCAAATCATCAAGATCTAAATCTCGCAGGAGCGTCCTACAAAGCCTCGTCATCTGTTCATCTGGACCCTGTAATTTCGGATCAGTCTCTAGAACCGAACGATCCACCGCCAGAATTTCACCCTCTGGATTTTCCAGAAAGTTAAATTTCATCTGCCGTTCAGGACGAAACATCCGCGCAACTATTAAGGATTCCTTAATTATTTCAAGACTCTAACTAATTTTTCTCAGAATCTCTCTCATCCCCGAAACTACGGGAAAATTCAGCTTGTCGCCAAGGCTCCACAACCTGACCTTCCTCTCATGCCCGAGTTCAATCTCCTCGCAATCCTTCTCATCGTCGCCCTTCTCCTCCTTTGGAAACTCGACCTCGTCGCCACCATTCTGACGCTTAAAAACCTCAAACCCGAACTCCCCGAAGAATTCCGTGGCGTCTGGGATGATGAGAAATACCAAAAATCCCAAGCTTACGAAAAGGCCCAAGCCCAATTCGGCATCCTCTCCTCCATTGCCTCCCTCACCGTCCTTCTTGTCTTCTGGTTCCTCGGTGGCTTTGGCTGGCTTGATGGACTCGTGAACAGCTGGGGACTCGGTCAAATCGCCACCGGTCTCTGCTTCATCGGCCTCCTCTACCTCGGCTCATGGGCCGCTTCACTTCCCTTCGATCTCTACCACACCTTTGTCCTCGAAGAAAAATTCGGTTTCAACAAAACGACCGCCGGAACCTACATCGCGGATCAAATTAAATCCCACCTTCTCACCGCCATTCTCGGCGGTTTAATCGTAGGACTCATCCTCTGGATCTTCCAATCGGTTCCCTATGCTTGGATCTGGGCTTGGCTCAGCTTCACTGTCATCTCACTCGCTCTCACTTACCTTGCCCCCTCCTTCCTACTCCCCCTCTTTAACAAGTTTACCCCGCTCGAAAACGAGGAACTCAATCAGGCCATTCAGAGCATGGCGAAGAAGTGCGAATTCCCCCTCACCGAAATCTCCGTGATGGACGGCTCAAAGCGTTCCTCAAAATCCAACGCCTTCTTCACTGGCTTCGGGAAGCGCAAAAAGATCGCTCTCTTCGACACTCTCATCGAAAGCCAAAGCACCGATGAACTTGTCGGCGTCCTCGCTCACGAAATCGGGCACTTCAAGAAAAAGCACATCGTGCAACGTCTCGTCATCTCGATCATTCAGACCGCCGTCATTTTCTTCCTCCTCGGTATGGCCACCAATCCCGAAAGTGCATTCGGAGGCCAACTTTACGCTGCCTTCGGCATCCCTGCCGGATCAAAGGCCGCGATCGCAGCCGGCCTCGTCCTCTTCATGATCGTCTTCAAGCCGGTCTCTCGCATCCTCTCCGTCCTCATGAACATCCTCTCGCGAAAGCACGAGTTCGAGGCCGATGAATACGCTGCCGTCAATCAAGGCTCACCCGCCCACCTGATCTCAGCTTTGAAAAAACTCTCCGCGAACAATCTCTCCAACCTCACTCCTCATCCGCTTGAGGTTTTCTTGGATCACTCACACCCACCGGTTCTCGTCAGGATTCAGGCTCTTCAGAAACTGGCTTAGCCATTCCCTGATACCCAATCGCGAACATCACCATCGCGACACAGTTCATCCCCGTGAGGATCATCCAGTAAAGCGACCAGCCGTGCTTCGGCACAATCGCTTCGTAGAGGAAGTGCACCACCACGATCCCTAGAATCCCGCCCAGCCCACCGGTAAAAAAGCCCAGCAAGGCCTGCGCCTGCGCACGCATTCCTTCTTCGACTCGGCGATGCACAAAAACGCGCCCTGCTTCAAAGAAGAAGGTCCAACAAATCCCGTGCAAGGTGATTCCCACCACCAGCCAAGCCACTTCATCGACCGCGTAAAATCCGTATCGCAAAACTCCAAAGCCCAGCGCCACCAGCAAGATCGTCTTCACGCGATACTTCGCAATGACCCAGCCCATCGCGAGCATCGCCACCGTTTCCATCAGCTGAGCGGTCGTCATCAATCCACTCACGGCCTCAACCCCCAGCTCGGCGAGGTGCTGGGGCGTGTGCAAATAATAAGCACCCAGCGGGATGCTAAATAGAAGCGCGGACGAAAAATAGACGAAGAGATCCCGATCCTTCAACAACTTGATCGCGCTCAAACCCAGCGCATCGCTCCACGTCTTCGCCTTCGCCCCCTTGGGCAAAGTGACCGGTAATAGAAAACACGCCAGCCCCGCAATGATCCGAACTCCCGCCGCAACCTTTCCGGTCTGCGCCGAGAAATCGAGCTCTGCAAAACTCACAATCAACCCCGCCACCATCCAACCCACCGTTCCCCAAACTCGGAAGTAACCAAAGGTCTTCCCCGGATCCGACAGATTGGAAAGAGTGATCGTAGTCAGGAGAGACCAAGCCGGAGCCGAAATCAGACCATTAATGACAAAGAAGAAGAGAAACCAGCCTCCGCCCCAGCCCATCTCCAGCGAATGAAAAGCCATGAAGAGAAAGCCCGCGCCCAAGAGCATGATCCAACCAAGAACCTTCTGAGCTTGCAAGCGTTGATCAACTTGGGCCCCGAAGATCAAGGGCGAGATCATCCCCGCAAGCGGCGGCACCAAAAAGACCACCGCTTTCCAACCTCCCAGCCCATAGCTATCCAGCACGTTCGAGAGCGCCGGAAACCAAAAACCCGGAGCTGCGGCGAGCAGGAAAAAGACCACCGCCATCCAATATCGATGGCCTTTCATGAGCTAGTTTTTGGCACCCCAAGAATCCCGAAGCGTCACAATCCGATTAAAGACGGGCTTGGAAGAATCGTGATCTTTCGAATCCGCACAGAAGTATCCTAGTCGATCAAATTGACAACGTTCACCCGCCGCCATCGCCGCGAGGCTCGGTTCAACCTTGGCATTCGTGACAATGCTCAGGCTCTCAGAATTGAGACACTCTAAGTATCCCCCTTCCGCATTGTCGGGAATTTCTTCCGTGAAAAGTCGGTCGTAAAGGCGCACCTCCGCATCCACTCCTTCTTCACAGGAGACCCAATGAATCGCGGTGCGACACTTGATACCTTCCGGAGGTGATTGCCCAATCGTATTCGGAATAAACTCACAATGGATCTCACTTACCTCGCCCTGTTCATCGAGAACATGGTCGGTGTGTTGGATGATGTAAGCGCCCTTCAAGCGAACCGCCCCACCCGGTTTCAATCGGAAGAATTTCTTGGGCGCATCGATCATGAAGTCATCACGCTCAATCCAAAACTCGCGCGTAAAGGTCAATTCACGCACACCTCGACTCTCATCCTGCGGATGGTTCGGAACCGAGACGATCTCGCTCTCTCCTTCGGGATAATTGGTGACAATCACCTTCACCGGATCAAGCACCGCCATTTTACGCAGTGCGGCTTCATTGAGGAAGTTTCGTACTTCGAATTCCAAAAGCGCAAAGTCAGACAGTGAATTCTGCTTCGTCAGCCCAACCGTTTCCACAAAGGAACGAATCGCCTCCGGCGGATATCCACGACGACGCATTCCACTCAGGGTGGACATACGAGGATCATCCCAACCATCGACATGCTTTTCATCCACCAACTGAATAAACTTCCGCTTACTCATGACGGTGTAGCCAATATTGAGACGAGCGAATTCAATCTGTCGCGGCTGCGAGGGCACAGGGCAATTTTGCACCACCCAATCGTAAAGCGGGCGATGATTCTCAAATTCCAGCGAGCAAAGCGAATGTGTGATGTGCTCCTTTGCGTCCTCCAGAGGATGCGCGAAATCATACATCGGATAAATGCACCATTTGTCACCGGTGTGATGATGCGAAGCATGAACCACCCGATAAAGAACGGGATCGCGCAGATTCATATTGAAGGACTCCATGTCAATGTTGGCCCGCAAAACCGCGCCACCATCTTCAAAGCCCCCTTCTCTCATCTTTTTGAAGAGTTCCAAGTTTTCCTCCACCGAGCGCTCCCGATGCGGAGACGGCGTCCCGACGACGCTGACGTTTCCACGCTGCGCCCGGATCTCGTCCGAACTCTGGGTATCGACATAGGCCAGGCCCTTCTCGATCAAGGCCACTGCGCAGTCGTAGAAATACTCAAAGTAATCACTCGCGAAGTAAAGATGCTCTCCCCAATCGTAGCCCAGCCAAGCGATGTCCTCTTTGATCGAATCGACATACTCGGTGTCTTCTTTGAGCGGATTGGTGTCATCAAATCGTAGGTGGCATCTCGCCCCCTGATTCCCGTATTCCTTGGCGATGCCAAAGTTCACCCCAATCGCCTTGGCGTGCCCAATATGCAGGTAGCCATTCGGCTCCGGCGGGAAGCGCGTAATTGGAGCTGGGTGAATCCCATTCTCTATATCTGCCGCGATGATCTCTCGGATGAAGTCTTTTTTCTCTTCGCTCATGCTCTCTTAAATTTTGGACAGTTCTTTCAAAAGCTCACGGCTCATCTCGATCCCTTTTTCAAAGTTCTCGACCGAGTAGTTTTCGTTCGGCGCATGAATCTGACAGTCCGGCAAAGCCAGCCCCAACATCAAACTATCGGCTCCTAAAATCTCCTTCATATCCTGAATGATGGGGATGCTTCCCCCTTCGCGAATCAAAACCGGCTCGCGCCCGAAGCTCGTATTCAAGGCCACCTGCGCCGCCTTCCCATACTTAGAGTGAGGATCATTGTGATAAGCCTTTCCGGAATGACCCTTTTCAATCTCCATCGTCACGCCCGTCGGAAGAACCTTTCGCAAGTGATCTTCAACTTGCTGCTGAATCTTCTCAGGATCCTGTCCCGGCACGAGACGACAGGAGAGCTTAAACATCGCCTCCGCGGGAATCACGGTTTTTGACCCCTCACCTTGATAACCTCCGCCCATCCCATTCACTTCCACGGTAGGACGAGCCCAGAGTTGCTCCGCCATGCTGTAACCCGGCTCACCAAATTGCTCCGGCGATCCAATCGTCTTCAAAAAGTCTTCGTTTGAAGCCCCCGGAACCTGCGCCCACATTTCGCGCTCCCAATCTTCGAGCGGAATGACGTCATCATAGAATCCCTCGACCGCAATCTTGCCATCATCGTGATGCAGACTCGCGATCATCCGCGCAGCCGCCGTAGCAGGATTGGCGACACATCCCCCATAAACTCCTGAGTGAAGATCTCCCGCCGGCCCCTTGACCGTCACTTCTAGGCAAGTAATCCCCCGCAAACCATAACCCAATGTCGGCACCCCAGGCGCCACCATTCCGGTATCAGAAACCGCGATAATGTCGCAGGCCAAGTCATCGATGTGCTCATTCAAAAACGGCACCAAATTCGGTGAACCAATCTCCTCCTCACCTTCGATAAGGAAAATGACATTGAGCGGGAGCTTGCCCTCTTCCTTGATCGTCTTTTCCGCACCCAAAATATGGACAAAGTGCTGTCCCTTATTATCGGCACCACCACGCCCCCAAATTTTCCCATCGCGCACTTCCGGCTCAAAAGGTGCCGAATCCCAAAGCTCCAAGGGATCAACCGGCTGCACATCATAGTGCCCATAAATCAAAACCGTCGGACGACCCTCTACCTTTTCATTCCGCGCCACAATCACCGGATGCCCCGGAGTTTCATGGAGCTCAGTCTGCAAGCCCATCTCTACAAATTGCCCTTTCAACCACTCGGCATTTGCTCGCACGTCAGCTACGTGACGCGAGTCGGTAGAAATACTCGGAAAGCGCAGGTGTTCGAAGAGGCGTTCAAGCTCAGAAGTCATGCCAAATGGATGAGGCGAGGCCAGCAAACTCGCAAGTCACAAATTACTCTCGCGAAATTTCCTCATCCACCTTCGGTTTGCTCAATCCCATTTTCTGCCGTTCTTCTCCAATCACCGCCAAGGCATCGTAAAGAGTAAAGAGCATCACAAAGACAAGCATCAGAGCCATAAAACCCCAATAGGTTAGCATCCGCCCCAGCCCTCGACCCAACCAAGAGTCGATCACCCAGTTCCCAAAGCAAAAGTAGGCCAAACTGAAAAACAAAAGACCCGAAATGAATCTTCGGCGCTTCTTACGATCACCCAGCGTCACCGCCGCAATCGCAAGCGACATCTGCCACCAAGGGGTATTCTTCATGCGCGAAGGCTATCGAATCCCAGTTGCCATCGCAACGCTATCATGCAGACTTGCGCTTCCCCTTTAAAATGACCGTTCTCATCGTTCACTATCATCTGCGCCCCGGAGGAGTCACACGTGTCATCGAGTCGCAAGTCAAAGTCCTCCGCGATCAAGGCCATGAGGTCGTCGTCGCCTCCAGCGGCCCCGCCGTCGATTGGGGATGCCAAAACCTCCTCATTCCCGAACTGGACTACCAAAAAGAAGGCCAAATCCCCCTCGCTCAACTACTCGAAGTCCCCGCCGACCTCTGGATCATCCATAATCCCACCCTCGGCCTCAATGTCGCCTATCCCGATCTCATCGAAGCCGCCGCTCGCTCCGGGAAAAAGATCCTGATGCAAATCCACGACTTCGTGGAAGACGGCCGCCCCGAAAACTATCAACTTCTTGGAGATCGCGAAAACATCTACCCCCTCGCTCCTCACATTCACTACGCCACTGTGAATCGGCGGGATTTGGAGACCTTAAAAAAGGCCGGCATCCCAGAGGCGCGTTGCCACTTCCTCCCCAATGCCATCAATCCGCCCACCCTATCCGGTTCCTTCCCAGAAGAACAACTTCTCTTCTATCCCGTCCGAGGCATCCGCCGCAAGAACCTTGGCGAACTCTGCCTCCTCGCCGCTCACGCTCCGGAAGGAACCCGCTTTGCCATCGCCCTTCGCGCCGGATCGGAGGAACCGCAATTTCTTCACGACGACTGGGAGTCCCTCGCGAAAGAGCAAAACCTCCCCATCGAATTTGACGTCGTAGGCCGGAATCCGGGGAGCTTTAAAGACTGGCTCGAACGATCCAGCCACTTTGTCACCACCTCGATCACCGAGGGCTTTGGCCTCACTTTTCTCGATCCCGCTTTCCTCAAAAAGCCCCTCATCGGCCGTGACCTTCCCGAGATCACCAAAGACTTCACCCCCTACGGCACGCTTTATCAAAGCATCCCCATTCCGCTAAAAAATCTCCCCGATCTACAGGAGTGCTTTTTCGAAGAACTCCAGCGCACGATGTCGGCCTATGGAAGCCCCCTCACTCAGGATCAGCTAAAGTCCGCATGGCTCAACTTCTCAAAGAACGATGAAGTCGACTTCGGAAACCTCCCTGAAAAACTCCAAGTCCATGTCATCAAAAACGTGCCTCTCCCTTGGCTCCGTGACTGGCTAGCGACCGCTTTAAAAAATCCCGCAGCCGAGATCGACACCTCTCCTTGGACCCTCGCCACTTACTCTCGGACTCTCGCGACCGTCGTCAGCAAAATTGAAAAAGTCGGCCCACTCACTTGGCTTCCCCGCGAAGCTCTCCTTGAGCAATTTCTCAAGCCTCAACGCTTCCACTTTCTCAGGTCACGCCTCAAAGAAGGCTAAAGCCAAGTCTTCAGCACTTTGACATCCCGTGCAAAGTTCTCGACCGCTTCCATGACATCCGCCTTCGGGTAAATACTCGCCTTGCCCCACTCCATATGAAGTGACACTGGCAAGACCGGCAGTCCATCTCGCACCTCATCGTAGACCTTTTGATTCACTAAGCCGGTATCGAGCGGGACATTCTTAATCTTATTTCCTCGCTCGCCCGTCCACTTAGAGTCTTTGACGTAGATCGAGCGGATGTGCTTCTTCAATGCCGCCAAGGCCAGCTTAAAAGACAAGCCCGTCTCCACTTTCACGTGCCGTAAATCAAAGGCAATCGCGCCGTCTTCCGGAGAAATACCATCGAACATATACGCCAAATCCCACACCAAAGAACCCGCCATTTTATGACCCGCGTGGACTTGATACAGTGACTGCATCCCAATCTCCTTATTTAGCGCAACCAGCTCTTTGAGCTTCGCGCTATTCTCCTTCACCTGTGGGAGGAGATCCTTCTTAAAATCATAGCGATAGTAATCCATGCGATACTTCGTGATGCCATTCGCTTTCAGAATCTGGAGAAACTTCGCCGTCTCCTCGTTCGCTTCACTCACATTGGTCGCCGCAATAACAGCCGTTTGCCCGTTTTTCGCTAAGCTCGCCACCATCTTCGGGACCTCGCTTTCGGCGTCTTTCTGCTCAATGTGACCTCCTCTTCGAATCGTCGCCTCGATCCCTTTCACTCCCATCTTCGCGAGCTCCTCGCCCATCTGCTCATAGCCCAAAGTCTGCATCGGCTTCTCAAAAAGAATCAGCGGACACTCGCTCGCTTTGCTCGCATCAGCTTTAGCCAGCCCCACTCCCACAGCAGCAAGCCCAGATTGAGTCAAAAAATGACGACGTTTCATTCCCGACATCAAGCCCTCTCTCCAATGAAGTGACAATCTGAAATCACAAAAACAAAACCACCAGCTTTCCTCGCTTTCATTCCGAAGCGACTCCGCTACTCTTTTCCCATTCATGAAATCACTCTTTTCTCTGGCCACCGCCCTTATTCTGCCGCTCTCCGCCAATCCCGTCGCAGGTGCAGGCTCCGATCTCAAACCCGACCCCAAGGCCCTCTTCGGATCGATGGATAATGGCTTTAACTACATCATCTACCCAAATGCCGAACCTCCGGGGAAATTCTCAGTCCGTCTCCACATCGCCGCCGGCTCGCTCATGGAGTCTGATGATCAACGCGGACTTGCTCACTTCCTCGAGCACATGGTTTTCAATGGTTCCAAAAACTTCACCCCCGCCGAACTCATCCCGAAGATGCAACGCCTCGGCATTCAGTTCGGGGCCCATGCCAATGCTTACACTTCCTTCGATGAGACAGTCTACATGCTCGACCTCCCTAACCTCGATGAGGAGACCATGGATCTCACCCTCACCGTAATGCGAGACTTCGCCGATGGCGCGCTCCTTACCACTGAAGAAATCGACAAGGAACGCGGCGTCATCATCTCCGAAAAAACCTCCCGCGACTCCGTCGGCTACCGCATGATGCTTAAGCAGTTCGAGTATCTCCTTCCGGGTTCCCGCCTCATGCAGCGCGTCCCTATTGGAACCGAGGAAGTGATCAACAAGGCCCCACGTGAGCGCTTCGTCGACTTCTATTCCCGATTCTACACGCCCGAGCGCATGACTTTCATCGTGGTTGGCGACATTGATCCCAAAGAAATGGAAAAGAGAGTCCGAGAGACTTTCATCTCCCTTCAAAACCCAGCCAAACCAAGTGAAAACCCCGCAAAGGACGTTCCTCCGACCGGCCATGGTCTCCGCTCCGCCGTCTTTACCGACAAGGAAGTCCCCTCCGCTGGCATCTCTCTCTACTCTCTCCGGGCCTATAAAACGAAGCCCGACAGCGCCTTAACCCGCACCGAACAATACCCCCTCGCCATCGCCAACGGCATCATCAACCGACGCTTCGAGGTCCTTGCCAAAGAAGAAGGTTCTCCCATCCTCGGTGGCGGAGCAGGACGCTCGGTCCTCTTCAGCCAAATCGAACAAGGTGGCCTCGAAGTCACTCCTGCTGAAGGTAAGTGGAAGGAAGCGGTCCCCGTGCTCGAACAAGAACTCCGCAAAGCTGTCAAATTCGGCTTCACCGAAGACGAACTCACTGAAGCTAAGGCAAAGCTCACCAACATGGCCGAAGAAGCCGTGAAGCGAAAGGACACTCGCCGCTCTCCCGGGATCGCAATGACCTTCGTCGGTGCCATCGGCCAGAAAAACGTCTTCACCACTCCCGAGGATGACCTCGCTTTGGTGAAAGGAGCCTTGGAAAAAATCACCGTCGAAGCCTGCCAAAAGGCCTTCAACGAGTTTTGGGATACCGAGGACCTCTCACTCGTTCTCACCACCCGCGAAGCTCCCGAAGGAGCTGATCAAGAACTCAAAGAGATTTTCCTTAAAAGCCAAGAGAGCGAAGTTACCGCTCCTTCCGAGGAAAAGCTCGCCCCCTTCGCTTACACCGATTTCGGCACCGCAGGTACAGCCACACAGGAGACAAAAATTGAAGATCTCGATGCCACTCAGCTCATGCTCTCGAATAATATCCGCGTGAACTATAAGAAAACCGATTTCCAAAAGAACTCGATCAGCATCAATGCCCGCTTCGGTTCCGGCCAGCTTACCCAGCCAGAGGGAAGTGCAGGACTCGACCGCTTCGCCAGCGCCATCTTAGAAGCTGGCGGCCTAGGGCAACACTCCGCCGATGACCTCGAGCGTATCCTTGCCGGGAAAAACGTCGGAGTCGGCTTCCAAGTTGGCGAAGCGAGCTTCTCGCTGAGCGGTCGTACCACTCCGGAAGACCTCGAGCTCCAACTCCAACTCATGTGCGCCTACCTCACTGACCCCGGCTTCCGCCCCGAAGGCGAGCGGATGTTTAAGATGGCTCTCCCGATGCTCTACAAACAACTGGAGCACTCGATGCAAGGTGCCATGGTGAAGGTTTCTCATCACCTCTACGGCGGAGACTTCCGATTCGATTTCCCCACTCAGGAAAAGGCTCTGTCCTACTCCAGCGAGATGGCCAAAAACTGGCTTATGCCCGCTTTCAAGGAAGCGCCACTTGAACTCACTCTCGTGGGAGACCTTGATCCTAAAGTTGCTCTCCCTCTCATTTTGAAAACCTTCGGCTCCCTCCCCGAGCGCAAGACAGCGAAACCCGATTTCGCGGAACGTCGTAAGATCAATTTCCCCGCCCGCCCCGGCGCGATGAAGCTGACCTTTGATTCTAAAATCCCTAATGCCGCTGCGATGGTCGCTTGGAAGATTCCCGCCACCGGCAATGACGTAAAAACCTCCCGCCGATTCAATATCCTCGCTTCCATTCTTAGCGATCGCCTCCGCGAAGAAATCCGCGAGAAGCTCGGCGGCTCTTACAGCCCTCGTGCTGGATCTTCTCCAAGCCAGGAACTCGACATGGGCATCCTCCAAGCGATGGCTCAGGTCAAACCCGAGGAAACCAAAAAGTATGGCGAGCTCATGATCACGATTGCTGACAAGATGTCCACCGATGGCGTGACTCAAGATGAACTGGAGCGTTCACTGAAACCAATCGAGTCTGGCCTCAAGGAAAGCCTCCGTGACAATGGCTACTGGCTTGGCACGGTTCTTGGGAGTAGCCAAGAACACCCACACAAACTCGACTGGGCTCGCGATCGCGATAGCGACTATGGAAATGTCACGGTTGATGAGCTGAATGCCCTCGCAACGAAGTATCTCACTAAGAAGAACGCTCTCCTTTACGAGATTGTTCCTGACTCAAAGGAGGAGTGAAAATCCTCAAAAAGAGTATTTCTCAATTGACATAATCATACTTAATGTCATTTTCTCCCCATGAGAATCACAATCGAGATTGACGATGAAGTCTTGGATAACGCGATGGAGCTAACCGGTGAGTCCAAGAAGGGACCAGCCGTAACGAAAGCTGCTACGGAGTTTGTGAAGCGTGAAATGGTTCGTAAGTTCGCCAATAAGGTGATGGAGGGCGGCTTTGCCGACTATCCAATGACCAATGACGAGCTAGAGTCCATAGATCGCTAATCCCCAAACACCATGGTCATTATTGACACCTCTGCTTGGGTGGACTTTTTCCGTCGTGATGGAGATCTCCCCACAAAGCTCGCCGTCAAAGGCCTTCTCGATGCCTTCGAAGGCGCGCTTTGTGGCCCCGTCGAACTCGAGTTCCTCGGCGGAGCGAGGCCGAATGAAGTCGCCGAGATTAAAGCTTGGTTCGACATCATCCCCTACATCACCAATGACCAAAAACTCTGGCGAAAAGGCGCGGAAAACTACGCCAAACTTCGTGCCGCCGGACACACTGTCCCGTGGAATGACATCTTAATCGCCACCATTGCGAAGGAGAAGGAGGCCACGGTCTTCGCTCACGACAAGCACTTCCCCATAATGGCAGAGGTCTTGAAAATCCACCTCTATCGTCCGGGCTACAACGGAAAGTTCAATCCGAACTACTAAAGCGCACGCCTCACCAGATCGAGCGCCCGCTGACTGACTTGGAGTTTGAAATCCTGCCGACTCCGCGGGTGAAGTTCGCGGTAAGTTTGGACACCATCTTTAGTGGCAATCCCCAAGCACACCGTTCCCACCGGTTTGTCTTCAGTCCCGCCAGTAGGACCTGCGATTCCCGTCACACTCACCGCAACATCAGCCCCACTGACTCGCAGCGCCCCTGCCGCCATTTCGCCAGCCACTTCTTCACTCACCGCACCAAATTTTTCCAAGCTCTCTTCACTCACTCCGATCAAGCCAACTTTAGAAGCATTCGAGTAGGTCACAAATCCGTGGGTAAAGACCGCGCTCGCTCCCGAAACATCGGTGATCCGATTGGCGATCATTCCGCCCGTGCAACTTTCAGCTGTCGCGAGCGTCTTCCCTGCTTCCGCCAAAGACCTCGCTACGACTTCTTCCAAGCTCGCGCCATCATCACAGACCATAAAGTCACCAAACATTTCTTCCGCCAATTTACGGCCTCCCGCAATCGCCTCATCGCTTCCGATCAAGCGTAAATCTAACTCACCAAGCCGAGCGCAATAGCCCACTTCCAGCCCATCGACTTCCGCGAGTTTGGCGTCGAGGCGATCTTGAAACTCACTCTCTCCAACGCCCACAAACTTCAATTCTTGAACCGAATCAATCACCTCCACTCCACCAAGCGCCTTTAACCTCGGCACCACCTCCTCATTGAAGAGAGGATAAAGCTCACGTGGAGGTCCGGGCAGCAAGAATACCGCACAATTTGGCTCCCCACCCAATCTCGGCGGAGCATAGATTCCCGGAGCAGTTCCGTTGTGGTTTGGCAAAACATCCGCTCCCACCAAATTCTGAGCCTGCTTCAGGTTCGCATCGACCATCGGCTTCTTCCGCTTCTCAAAAAACTCCGTCAAGGCGCGCAAAGCAGCCTCATCTTCCATCAATTCAACCCCCAAAACCTTCGCCGCCGCCTCACGAGTAATATCATCACTCGTTGGACCCAGACCTCCTGTCACCAAGACCACATCAGAGCGCTTTGTCGATTCCGCCAAAGCATCCTCAATCGCAACTCCATCCGGCACGGTCGTCTGGCGCTGCACTCGGAGACCGAGTTTCACCAATTCCTGCCCCATCCAGGTCCCGTGCGTATTGCGAGTCGAACCGAGAAGCAGCTCAGTTCCAGTGTTAATAATTTCAATCCTCATCATGATCGTTCCAGACCACTTCCTTGGCATCGCCCCACAAACTTTCAAGGGCATAATGCTCTCTAAATTCCTGATCGAGCACATGCACCATGACATCGACAAAATCAATCACCACCCAGCGGCTCGCCGCTTTTCCTTCTGTCTGCAGAGCTGAATCAGACCCCTTCTCCTTTACGCTTGCCTCCACGTCTCGGACAATCGCCTTCAGGTGAGGCATCGAATTACCGGCGCACACCACCATAAAGTCGGTGAGCGAAGAAATTCCGCGTAAATCAAAGACACGAATATCTTCGGCTTTCAATTCATCAGCGGCAGTCGCGCAAGCGATCGCAAGGTCTTTTCCGGTAAGCATGGTAAAGTGGTGTCAATTTGACAAAAAAACCGGCCTTGGGCCGGTCATCATCTTAGATAGGTCCTTTCCCCATCTCCCGCCTTTCTTGAAAAACGAAAAATGGTGGAGCGTAGCGGATTCGAACCGCTGACCCCCTGCATGCCATGCAGGTGCTCTACCAACTGAGCTAACGCCCCTGAACCTATTCAGGACGGGCGAAGGGATAGGCTCAGCCCCCCTCGCTGGCAAGAGAAA
>CALGJQ010000056.1 GCA_937928545.1 uncultured Verrucomicrobiales bacterium | reverse complement strand
ACTCATCGCGATCGATGGCAAAGCGATCCGTCACAGCTTCGATACCTCAACGGACGCAAAACACATGCATCTACTCAGCGCGTGGGCTTGCGAGGAAGGCATCAGTCTCGGCCAGCTTGAGGTGGATACTAAAACCAACGAGATCACAGTTCTTCCCGATCTACTAGATTTACTAGACTTGGAGGGACACACCGTGAGCCTTGATGCCATGGGCTGTCAAAACAGCCTCCGCGCGAAAAATCCACTTGGCCAATGCAAACTACCTGCTCGCCTCAAAAGGCAATCAAAGCACGCTGCACAAGCGCGTCGAGGAGTTCTTCTCCCGTCCGAGTCATGTGAAGGCGGCTCAGCAGAGTGGTAAAACGATCACGATCTCTGATTGTGAAAACCAAGGACACGGGCGTCATGAGAGACGTATTGTGATGGCTACTGATGCGCTTGAAGGGATCGATAAACTTGAACGTGAAAATTGGCTAGGACTACAAAGTATCGTGTGCGTGGAGGCTCATCGACAAGAAGTGAACACTGGAAAAGAGAGCGTAGAAAAACGCTACTACATCACGAATCACGAACCTGATGCCGAACTTCTTCAAAAGTTCATCCGACAGCACTGGGCGATTGAAAACAGTTGTCACTGGATATTGGATGTCACATGGAAAGAAGATGCCTCAAGGATTCGTAAAAAGCATGCTCAAGGCAGACACGACGGTAAAAGACACAGTGCGAGGTAAACGCCTTCAAGCTACCTTTTGCGAAAAGGTCCTTTCGCAATTCCTCCGAATCGACATCTCAAAGTGAGTTAGCCCTGATTTTGAATTCACGGTTTTATGTTCGCTCAGTCGCGTCTCAGCCCATACGCTGAAGAATTCAAATGAACGATCCGAAAAACGAAACATTCATAGGTTCGGAATCCTTGAATTGGAGACCGTCCAATTTGATGGAGATCCCCAATGCCGATTTTCTTGAGCGAACCGGAAGTAAAATGCTGGGAGCTCGCCTGTGGAGACTCCCCCCGAAGAGCGCCAACACTCTGCACCGTCATATTACCTCGGAGGAATTCTTCTTCCTCCTTGAAGGCGTTGGGCGAATCCGTGTGGATAAAAAGACTTACACTATTAAGAAATATGAAGGTATTCATGTTTGGCCCCATCAGATGCGCCAAGTATTCAATGATACGGATAAAGAAGCTCTTTGGTTGATCATGGGCGCACCCGATAATGAAATACCGAAGGGAGACAAGCTTGACCTGACCAAATTCTACCCCAGTGATCCGAAACAACTACCTAAGGAGTTAGAAGGACTCGAATGGCCAAGAAATAGAAATGGCGAACAAAGTAGTGATGTCAACGGCTAACGCCGCGCCACACTTTTGACTTTCTGTAAAAAGTGGTACGGATTTTTCAGGATGGCGATCATCACGCGATCGCCGAAATTTTTCCCAGAGCGGTTCATGAAATCGCATGTGAGGATTACACGGTTGAGCAGTGCCGTGCTTGGTCTGGCACAGATCCGAATCCTGAATATTGGGCGAAGCGTTGTGAATTGAAGAGGCCGTTTGTCGCGATCAGGGATTCACAGATAGCTGGTTTCTTGGAGCTGGATACGGACGGACATATTGATTATGCTTACGTTAATCCAGATTTCAGGCGTCGCGGAGTGATGACGAGCCTTGTCAGACATGCTGTTGGAGTTGCCTTCAGTATGAATTTGCCCAAAGTCTACGTGGAAGCATCGATTTGTGCGAAGCCCTTGTTTATTCAAGAGGGATTCGAGGTCGTCTCGGAGAACATGGTTAATATTGATGGAGTTAACCTACAGAACTACTCGATGGAGTTCCGAAACCAATCAGCCGAACAAGTCGCAACATCCAGCCCGTGACCAGCTGCTTGAGTTTGCTGAAGCTTTCTGTAGTGTGCGGGTGCTTTCCCATTTCAACACGATCAGGCAATTCTGATTATGGATGGGAGGATGTTAATGTTCACCTATAAATGATACGTCCTGCAACAGTTGAAGACCGTTCAGCAATATTTTCGATGGCCGCTCAGCTTGTGGCATCAAGCGTGGTCACGGAGAATGGGTTTAATTCTTCCTTCGAGCAGATCTTGCAGCTACCTCACATGAGACTTCTGGTAGCAGAGGATCAAGGAGTGGTCATCGGATATGTTCTGGGATCTTATTATCCATGTTTTTATGCATCATCAAATGTTTCATGGACGGCTGAACTTTTTGTAAACTCAGATCGGCGGAAAGAAGGATTTGGAAGATTATTGATGGACGGTGCGGAGGGCTGGGCAGCAGAGAACGGATGCACCTTGAATACACTTGCTACTCGCAGAGCAGGACCATTTTACCAAGCTCTAAGTTACGAAGAGACTGCTGGCTACTTCAAGAAGCCAATTCGAGCTTGAGCTTGGGTTCAAGAGTGAAGTTGCCCGACCGCCCACCGCCACATAAGTTTGTTTTGGATTTTGAGATGCGATGAGATAAGTGCAAGTATTCGGAGCTTGTTGATTTCTCGCGGTGAGGGTCGCAAGTTCTCTAACGTTTTGTAAGAAATGACCTCACTTAATAATCCTACGATGTTTTTGGCCACGGCAGATCCCCAACGGTCACGAGAGTTCTATGAGAGAGTGCTTGAGCTGGATTTTGTCGGGGATGAACCGCTAGCCTTAGTATTCCGGACTGGTGACTCTATGCTTCGTATTCAGAAAGTCGATCAGGTCCAGGTAGTCCCATACACCGCTTTGGGTTGGACGGTTGAGGATATTAGGTCAACGGTTCGCCAATTGCGCATCAATGGAGCCGTTTTTGAACGCTACGATGGCATGGGACAAGACGGCGATGACATCTGGCGTTCACCAACTGGTGCGATGGTTGCTTGGTTTAAGGATGTGGATGGGCACACGCTTTCGCTCACGCAATTAGGCTAGTATCCTAGATATCGAAGAAGCGGATACAGACCAACCTCTCTTTTCTGGCTACTCACTGTGCTTCCTGATTGATCTTGGGCGATCGCCACTACGGAAAAGTCGGGCAATTCTTCTAGCGTCAGATTTGGTCGACAACCCGCGCTGTTTCCTCGAGTTGCTTCGTGTGACCTGAGCTTAGTCTGCTTGATTGAATCCTTGTGGGAGCTTAGTCCGCTGTAGTAGAATCTATTTATGATATATTTAGATTCTTTCAGATTGCGAGATAGGCCTGACCGCCGTCGTGGTATTGAGGTAGCCCCCAAAAGCCTTAGCTATGTTCCTTATTCCTCAAACTCGGGCACTTGGGCTCCAAACCTAGAACCTCGCGGAGTAGAATGAAGGTACTTGTAGTAGGAGCAACGGGAGCAACTGGGAGATTGCTTGTTCATCAACTTCTGGACCTTGGATGGCATGTTAGGGCGATTGTTCGTTCGCCCGACGGTTTCGCTAAGAGTGTTCGGGAGCACCCGAATCTGTCTATCACCCAAGCGAACGTTCTGGATCTTACCGACCAAGAAATGCTTGAACACGTTCGAGATTGTTCAGCGATAGCGTCGTGCCTTGGACATAATCTGAACTTTAAGGGTTTGTTCGGGCACCCGAGGAGGCTTGTGACTGATGCGACGCGCAGACTATGTGATGCGGCCAGAGCTGATTCGTCAGAAGAACCGTTAAAATTCGTGCTTATGAATTCGACGGGTGTGAGGAATCGAGATCTAGATGAGCCCATTTCGCTGGCTCAGCGTTGTGTCATTGGGCTGCTTCGCATTTGTTTGCCCCCGCACGCTGATAATGAAAATGCAGCGGATTTTTTGAGAACTAATATCGGACAAGATGACACGGCGGTGGAGTGGGTAGCGGTTCGGCCTGATGGGCTAATCAATGAAGACGAGGTGAGCGAGTATGAGCTATATCCGTCGCCAACTCGGAGTGCGATTTTCAATGCAGGGAAGACTAGCCGCATTAATGTGGGTCACTTTATGGCGGATCTGATTACGAAGCCGGAGGCCTGGCAACAATGGAAAGGGCAGATGCCAGTCATTTACAATGTTGCTAAACAAGATCTCAGATCCAACGGCTGACCGGTCTTGGAGTTTGTGTAGGTTGAAGATGTTCCAAGGCTCCAGACCTGTTCGATATTTGGGTCAGCGGCGGCGATACTTAAACGTTCTCAAATGAAACTTCCTCGGTGTGACCTTTATACCTTAGGTGGGCTGGGCTTGATCGTGGGGGCGCTCTTCGCTGCGGCCAAAGCAATCGGAGGACTGATCGCGCTACTTTACTTTGTGTCTTCGACGGATTTCACAGGAGTAGATCCATCGTTTAGTGACAACATTGCTAAGACTTGGAAAGCCAGCCAAACATCTGGAATCAGACTGAGTGAACAAGGCGCTGGTTTTGCCGGCTTTGCGCTGTAAAGTTTTCAAAAATCTGTTTGATGTGTGGAGATCAACTCGGCCGCCGAGACAGCCCTGACGTTCACCAAAAAATAAGATGTCCTCTGATCTTAGAATCTCGCTCGATGCATCGACGGCAGCGAAGGAGAACGCACAAAAGATGCGCTTACTCTTTCAGCTTGGGGACACCTGGAGTATTTGTCGAAAGTCGAAGGCACTTCCTCCGCGGAACATTTTGAACGACTTTTTGGAGACGGGAGTGGATGACATGACGGTGATGTTCGGTTCGGACGAATCCGCTACGATTAGCTGGGAATCATTTGGCTTAGAGGAGCAGGAGTACGAAGACTTTATCGATTGGGTGCTGACTCTTTTTCCTGATATCACTCCTGAGATTCACTCTGAAGCAGGGACGTATACCGAGTGGTTCTGCGAAAGATGTTGAGGTGAAATTCCTCCGCAGCACTCATTCGGCATTTATCAGACGGCCTCTAAAGCAGACTGAGGAGAGGTGTTTGAGATTTGGAGCTTTTGAGTCGATGGAAGCGAAGAGAAAGGGCGTTGTCGTTAGTTACTAAAACAGACTGGTGTCGTACTAAGAATTTTATTATTTGCTGGGCTAGGATGAAAGCTCCGCCAATTTTTGCTCCGTCGTTTCATGGTGATGTTCCGAGAGTCTGAGAGTTGCTTGATGCGAGACCTGAATTGATTGCGGCGAGAGATGCGAAAGGCTTGAGGCCCATTCATGTGGCGGCGAGTCGTGGTCAGGCGGAGACGATTCAGGTTTTGATTGATTATGGCGCTGATGTTCAGGGGCCAACGGAGGGTGATGATTGGACCCCGCTTGTTTTTGCGGCTTACCGGGGGCATCTCGATGCGGTTAGGGTGCTCGTCGATCATGGAGCGGGTGTGACGGAGGCAGATGGAAATCCGATTCACTTTGCGGGACAGCGAAAGCATAAAGAGCTTTGCCGATTTTTGGTTGCGCACGGTGCGGTTGATGATCTCGTGACTTCTTCGGACGACGATGAAGTTCAACTGTTTCGTGCGTCCTACGCGTATGACGCTGAGACGGTGGATCAGCTTTTAGAAGTCCGACCAGAGCTTGTTCATTGTCGGGATCGAAAAGGGAGGACAGCGCTTCATGAGGCCTCCACTCAGGGAGATACGAAGACGGTGCGCGTGCTTTTGAAGTACGGTGCTGAACTGACAATTCTTGATGATGGGAAGCAGAGCCCGCTTGATCGAGCGGTGAGTCATCGGCAACACGCAGTCGTCAAGATTTTGCAAAAACATGAGGCCACACTCGACGATGCTGAGTAGAGATCTGGTGTCGCCCTGATCTATTTGGTGGGTGGGGTGGATTCGCGGAGTTCGAAGTGGTCGGCGATGACGGGGTGGGCTTTGGGGAAGTTGGTGAGCCAGACGGTGGCGGTTTTGGCTTCGGGGCCGGTGGTGAATTCGAGAGATTTGTGGGAGAAGGTGGGTTTGAAAAATTTGACGCTACGTCGCTCGGAGCCTTGGGAGACGACGTTGAGGTAGGCGTCGGTCCAGGCGTCTTTCATGTTGGTGGCGGGGAGCTTGACCCAAGCGGAGAGGACGTAGGTGGTGTTGGGTTTGACGGTGACGGTTTGTTGGATTTTTCCCTTCTTTGCTAATTTGGCAGCGGATTTTCCGAGGTAGGAATCAGGGGTGATTTCGCCTTCGCCGACCCAATATTTTAGGTTTTCTTCGAAGCCTTGGTTACCGAAAAGGTTGGGAAGATCTTTTTGCTCTTGGGTGGGTTTGGTTCGTTGCCAGACGCGGCAGTAGTCGACGAGGAATTGGGGTGGGGTTTTGAAGTGTTGGGCTTTGAGTTGGTCGGGCTTGAGTTCCCAGTCGAAGGTTTCGGAGTCGATCCAGATTTTTTGTTCGTTGGTGGCGACCCAGCGATGGCCGAGTTGTTGTCGGGTGACGGAGTTGATGAGGCGACCGTCGACAAAGATGCGGATGAAGTCGGGGTTCCACTCGAGGCCGTAGGTGTGGAAGTCAGCGGCGACTTTGAAGCTGAGGCGGTGATCGTTTTCCCAGATGCGTTTTCCGAAATGGGGAGAGCCTTTTCGCCAATCGTGGAAGGAGGTGTGGTAGCGGTGGGCGGAGTTTGGGTTGGTGGGGTTTTGGCCGAAGTGCTCGAAGACATCGATCTCGCCGCCGATTCCGGTGGTCCAGAAGGAGGAGGAGACGGGGCCATTGGCTGCTTTGCAGCGCATTTCGAGGTAGCCGTATTTGAATTTGGCCTTTGAGACGATGGAGGCGGTCGTGATGGGGGCGGGTTTGCCGTAGGGGTTTCCGTTTTGAGTGCTGTCGGAGAATTTGAAATCGGGATCCCACTTTGAAGTGATGGTGAGGTGGCCGTTGGCGATGGAGACGTTGGCGGGGTTAAATTGGGAGGGGGCGCGGCCTTTCCACTCGCCGTGGTAGTTGCCATCGAGGCCGAGGTTGAGCCACTTTTCGAGGTCGAGGGTTTTTCCGTTGAATTCGTCGGAGATAGACTCGAGGAGAGTCCATCCGCCGGAGTCCTGCGGGTCGGAAAGAGGGAGGGGGCTTGCGCCCGCGAAGGTGAGAGTCGTGAGGAGGAGAAATGAGGTTTTCATGGGAGGGGAAGGAGGGGCAGAATTGCTTCTACCCTAACACGGCTTTTGAGCCGGAAATCTAATATTCTATTTCATCGGTTCGAGGAGGTCGATGAAGACGGTGCTTAGGTTGAGGAATGTCTCACGCGGAGCAGCAACCGGAGCGAAGCGGAGTTAGCCCTTAGGCAAAGCAGCGGAGGGACTTTGGTTTTTTGGTTGGGGGGAGGTCTCACGCAGAGAGGTTGATGGGTTAGGGGGTGAGTTGGAGCCAGAGGGTTTTGGTGGTGGCGGGGAAGTTGATGGTGTTTGAGGTGGTTTTTTGGAGGGGGGATTTTTTGTTAGTGGGGTCTAGGAGGGTTGGGGTTTTTGAGAGTTGGGAATCGGGAATGGTGAGGGTGAAGGGGGCGTTCCAGACTTGGGTGGGGCCTTTTCCCCAGTCCCAGCCGCCTTGGGTTTGCTCTTCGTTTTTCCAGGGGAAGTTGGGGTTGCGGGCGTGGCTGACGGAGGTGATGAGAATTTTTTTGGAGGTGGCGAGGGGGAGGCCGTCGCGGGATTGGGCGATGATGATGCCGTAGTTTTGGGGCATTTCGCCGACTTGGAATTCCCAGTCGCCGAGGGTGACTTTTTGGCCGCCGATTTTTCCCCAGAGGGCGCGGGTGTGGGGGAGGTTGAGGGTGAGGATGGCTTTGTTGGGGTCGCGGGCGTCCCAGGTGGCTGTTTTGTCGGGGGTGGTGAGGAGGGGTGGGTGGGATTTGAGGAGGTCGGCTTCTTCGGGTGGGGTGTTGTCGGGTGGGTTGGGGAGGGAGGGGTCGATGCCGACGCGTTTGGTGAAGGCGTGGACGCCGGTGCCGCGGTGGAAGTCGGGTGGGGAGGTGTTTTTTTCGGTGAGGGATGGGAGAAGGCCGGAGCGGTAGAGGGCGCCGAAGGGGCCGAGGAGGGCGAGCTTGGCGGGTTGGGAGTTGAAGCTGAAGTAGGAGTTGATTTGGTCGCGGTCGAGTTTTTGGGATGA
The DNA here is from genome assembly GCA_937928545.1 of uncultured Verrucomicrobiales bacterium. Classification (GTDB taxonomy): domain Bacteria; phylum Verrucomicrobiota; class Verrucomicrobiia; order Verrucomicrobiales; family Akkermansiaceae; genus SW10. The sequence continues at coordinate 28,654 of CALGJQ010000056.1, read as the reverse complement.
GCCGTCGTAGTCGAAGAAGAAGATTCCGCTCCAGTCTTGGAGGGAGCCGAGGGTGGCCATGATGGGGACGGCTCCGGCGGAGGGGAAGGAGGGTTCGCCGACGTTCCACTCGGAGTAGGTGAAGGGCATGCCGTGGACGCGCCAGGAGGAGCGGATGAGGGGGTTGTTGCGGGGCCAACTGTTGGAGTAGGGGCGGGATTCGAGGGGGTCGTGTCCGATGGTCCAGTTGTCGCCGTCCCATTCTTTTCCGGGGAAGAGGGGGTGGTGCCAGTAGGAGTGGATGTCGGTGTAGTCTCCGAGTTTGGCAGCCATTTCGGCGCCTTGGTAGTTGATTTGAGTGGAGGTGATGGGGACGCGGACGCCGAGTTCGGTGAGCAAAGTACGAGTTTTATTGTAGAAAGAGGTTTCGAGGTGGGCCATGAAGCGGATGAAGGCGGCATTGGCGGCGGGGGTGGATTGTTCGGAGGGGACGGAGATGTTTCCGGCGGTGAGGGATTGGCCGGCGGGGATGACGGTCCAGGCTGCGCCGGGGCGGAGGGAGAGGTTTTTGAGGTCGATGTGGGAGGCGTGGCCGCCGAGGTCGAAGGCGAATTTGGCGACGGTGGAGTCGGCGGTGGCGGTGAAGCGGTGGGTGATGGTTTGCCAGTCGGTGGTGAGGTCGGATTGGGTGGAGAGTCCGAGGGAGGCCCAGCCATTTTCGAGGGTGGCGAGGCTGTAGAGGAGGGGGCGTGGGGCGGCGGCGCGGGCCTCGAAGGTGAGGGTGTAGAGGGTGCCTTTTTTGAGGGTGAGGTCTTGGGAGTAGAGTTGTTGGTGCCAAGTAGTTTCGGCTTTGGCATTGGGGGCGAGGCGGAGGGTGCCTGCTTCGGGGGAGGAGAGGGTGGCTGGGGATTTGCCGCCGTTGTCGTTGAAGGACCAGCCGTTGGTGAGGGGATGGGTGGGGGAATTGAAGAGGGCTTGGCCGGGTGGGGGGGTGGAGGTTTCGGTCCAGGCGGTGCGGAGGGCTTCGTCGGTTTGGTAGGTTTCTTTGAGCCAGGTGTTCCACTGTTTGAGGATTTCGGAGCGGTAGGGTTCGGGGGCCTTGAGGAGGAATTGGGGGCCGTGTTTGTGGAAGCGGTTTTCGTTGAGGATCTCGATCATGGCGATGGCGGGGTCATCGGCGCGGCGGAGTTTGCGGTGGGGGTTAGTGTGGTCGAGGTAGTCGCGGCAGTATTGCCAGAAGGCTTCTTGGATGGGGGGGAAGAAGTGGAGGAGGAGCTTATCGCCGACGGCGGAGTGGCCGGAGCCGATGGGGGGGAGGCCGAGTTCGCGGGCGACGTTTCGGCCGACGTGGAGGTTGAGGTTGGCGTAGATGCCTTTTTGGGCGAGTTGGTGGAGGAGGTAGTCGAGTTTTTCGATTTGGGCGGGGTCGAGTTTTTTGGTGTCTTTGTTGTAGAGTCCGGTGGGGGCGTATTGGGTTTCTTGGTGGTGGATGCGGACGGCATTGATGGCGAGGGAAGAGAGGTGGGCGGCGAGGCGGTCGGCGTCGGCTTTTTCAGGGAAGTTGGCGCCGAAACAGAGGTTGATGCCCCAGAAGCGGATGGGGCCCGAATCGGTGATGAATTGGTCGCCTTTGCGTTGGACGAAGCCGTCGGTGCCGGCGGGTTGGGCGTTGAGGTCGGAGAAGTTGGTGAGGCCGGAGCGTGGGGTGTCCGAGGCGATCTTGAAGGGGAATTGGGCCGAGGCGGAGAGGGTGAGGATGATGGAGAAGAGGAGGGTTTGCATGATGTTTTTTGGAGGGTAGGGAAATTGGATGGGGTGGGTCGATCTTTTAGACTGCGGATGAGGGGGAGGTCTCACGCAGAGCCGCGAAGTCGCAGAGAGGTTGATGGTGTTTGGGGGATGTTGATGACGTGGTGACAATTTCCATTGAAGGGAGAAGAGAGTGGGCATAGAGGTTATTGAATGGACTCGTTTGTGAAACGGTTGGATGCCTCAATCTGGATGCTGGTGGGGGCCAATTTGATTCCTTTGTTTGGCGTTGTGTTTTGGGAATGGAGCACCTTTGAAGTGGTGGCGCTCTATTGGCTGGAGAATGTTGTTCTGGGAGGGGTGAACATTTTGAAGATGATCACTTGCTCGCCTTCGCAGGATCAAGAATTTGGAAACGAGGCAGGGAATCTTAATCACAGGATCAAAGTGTTCTTGGTCCCGTTTTTTACCTTTCACTATGGTTTTTTCTGCTTCGTTCACGGAATTTTTGTCTTTGCTCTGCTCGGTGAGAAAGATGGGAACGGGGGGATGATGAGTCAGGGCCCCGGTTTAGGTGGGCTTTCTCAATTGGTCGAAAGGGCGGTGGAGCAGGGAGGAAAATGGGCTGTTCTGGCTCTTGTGCTGAGTCATCTTTTTTCCTTTGCCACGAACTACCTTGGGAAGGGGGAGTATCGGAGGATTTCGGCGCCTCAATTGATGTTTGCTCCTTATGCGCGCATTGTCGTTCTCCATGTCGCAATTCTCTTTGGCGCGTTTGCGATCGTGGCGATGGGCAGTCCGATTTTACTCTTGGTGCTTCTGATTTTGGGCAAGATCCTCATCGATGTGGCGATGCACAATCGTTCGCACCAGAAGCTGAGTGAGGCTTCTTAGGGGTGTTTTTTTTCGGGACGGCTCTGTGGAAATGAGGCGATTTTCCCTTCAAGATCTGGTCGAGAAATTAGGGAAAGTGGCCTTAGTTAGCCAAGGTGACTTGGAGTCTGATGAAGCGTTTTGGGCCATTCACGAATGAGACGACATCGCGGATTGTGATGGTCTCGGTTCCGTCACCATTGTCGACGGGAATTCCCACGGCGGTGGTGGTTTCGGTCCAGCTTTGGAGAGTGTCGTCGACTTCCACTTTGTAGCTGAGGTCGATGGCGTTTGTCTGCCTGCGGAGCGTCATGGCGAGGTAGTCATTTCCTCCGTCTTGGACGAAAGTGACAGAGTAGCCGAGTGAGGCATCTGGTGCCTTGGGATCTAATCCAAGGGCGTATTCAAGGAGGGTGTTGAGGCCATCGTTGTCGAAGTCGCTCGTATCTCCAGAAACGCTCGCATTAAGGAGCTCAGCGGCGGTGAAATTTTGAGCCTTCCAGATTTGATAGGTCAGGGAGGTATTGGCAGATGCGTCAGCAGGATCACCTCCGAGGGTGGGGCTGATTCCCCAGTTTGCGGAGATATCGAAATCGGTCACGGGGGTGGACTGTGGATTGAGCATGACGAGGGAGTAGCCATCGCCATCGGTAGGAGGATACCAGTCATCGCTGTAGGTGAATTCGAGGACGTTTTCGCCAACGGCATCGATGATTTGAATTTGTTCGCCTCCGTTATTGAGGTTGCCGGTGTAGACGCCGACAAGGGGAAGAGTGTTGCCGTAACGAAGTTCAAAAGCAGCGAGATTTGATACGACGATGACGCGTTGGCCGGGAGCGATGTTCGTTCCGGCAGGGAAGGTGAGCGAGACGCCTTCGGTGAACTGAGCATTGCTGAGGTCGAGGCTTGTCGTGCCGGTGTTGACGAGTTCGATGAATTCGAAATCTGAAGCGCTGAGTGTTGGGAAGATGGTCAGTTCTGCTGCAGTGGGAGCGGAGGGAGCATACATGATTTCGCTGATACGAAGTTGGGCTTGAGTCGGGGTTTCGCTGCCGGGGTAGCTCACTGTGCTGATGAGATTTCCAAGGTTATCATGGAGGACGATTGTTTCTCCACGAGCGGAGAGCTGGCCATCGTAACCGCTGATGAGGTAGCGTTTTTCATCGGCAGTGGGGCTCACGCTGCGCGCGCGGAAGCCGACGGCCTCGCGACCGACATGGAGGCTTCCGTTTGCAGGGATGACTGCACCGGGAGGAATGGTCATGGAGATGCCACCAGAGATCACCCAGTCGGAGCAGTCGACGGCGTAGGAATTTGGATTGCTTAAGATGAAGTATTCTCCGCTTTGGTCCGGTGACGCGCCATTGCTGGCGGGGTTGAAGTTGATACTGCCAATGTTGATATTTGCGGCAAGTGGTTGAGCCGAGGGAACAACGGAAAGTCCGTAAAGTTGAGTCCGGCGAGTGGGGATGTATTCGTTGAGAATGCGATCTGAGGCGGCGCGCATCGCGTTATTATTTCCCCAAGATCCCCACTTTTGGTAATCGAGGTCGGCGTCATCGGATCCGGTCGAAGCGTTATCATTAGTGGGATCAATGAGAGCGACGAGATTGTTCACACGGCTGGAGAGGTAGTTTGTGGGACTGGCGGGAGCGCCGTAATATTTATCCATGAGAGTGCGGACACGGCGGCGGAACATGTCTCTGAGGGTGGGGTCATCGAAGATGAGGGTTTTCATCCGATTGCTCGGGCCGGACTGGAGGTTGTTGTTTTGGAAAACATCGTCGAAGTAGGCGGGGCCGCTCCGCCAGTTGCGCCCGAGATTGAGGTCGATGTCCCAGATGAGTGGACGCCATTCTCCGGTGCCATTGGTATCACGATACACGTAGTAGTTTTTATGCCCGTGGTCGCGGTTGTTCGTCATGTCGAGCGCGGCGAGGTAGTTGATGGTGCCGGGAATGTTCATGTTGTCATAACCGTAGCGGAGCTTGGCATCACCACTGAGGCCAAGACCTGCAACGACGGCGGCGAGATCGGCATTTGATTCCTCTTTGCGCGTTTTCTTATTCACGCCACTGGTCGAGGAATCGAGGCGGTTATACATTTTATAGAGTGCGCCATCTTCATCGAGGCCAACACGATCGAGGTAGCGGTCATCGCCATCTTCAATAAGATCAGCGGTGTTAAAAAAGGCGGCGTTTTGCTGCACTCTCACTGGGAAAGAGTAGTGAGCGGGGTGGCCCGCATCTCGCATCATTTCGTATCCGATGGTGTTTCGCGTTTTTGATTTGTCGGCCCAGTTGGTGATGAGGTTGATATCCTTCGCGCGTTTTCCGCCGGGTTCGGGGAGGAAGCGGTCGCCTTTGTTGAAGTCAAAATCGTAACTCTTCTTTGGGAAGCCGCCGGTGGACTGGCCATGTCGGTCGGTCTGGATGTTATCGTAAAATTGATCGAGGTAGTAAACCGATCCTCGTGCTCCGTTCACGGTGGTCGTTCCGGCTGGGTCGGAGGTGAACCAGTGGATCACGGGGAGGTTCGAGCTGGCGACGGATGGGTCTTGCGCGATGGTTCCAAAGTATTCGGGAGAGTCGAGTGGATCAGGAAATGGGGGAGCTTTGGAATTATTTGAGCTCGTATCAGATGCGGTGACGCGCCAGCGGAGCATCTCGCCTGCAGAGAGACCTGAAGTGGTGATGCTCGCGGTGTAGAGGCCATCGTTTGCGGTGAGATCAGAGCCTGTTCCGTTGTCATTCATGGTGACGGAAGTTTCCCCACCATACATGATGCGAGAGTGAAGGGTGACGGTGCCGACTGGATTTAAAGTGGGGATGATGTCAGCGGTGATCACGAGTGGACCGGCGGCTGGGTCAATGGGTGCGAGATCGGTAGTGACAGTACGGATGAGGGGACCGGGGCTTGAGGCACCGCCACTATTTGGAGCGCCGGGAGTCGGAGAATTAAAGTAAGCCGCGCTCGAGGTGCCGCTGACGGTGGAGGCTTCCAGAACGGGAACGAAGAGAGCATCGGAACTACTTGCGCCGCGGTTTAAGCCATGAATGCAGAGGTAGTTTGTCCCGACGATGAGGAGCGAGGAATCGAGAGTGAAGAGTTCATCGACCACTGCTTCGTTGTCGTTGTGAAGCTGAGTCGCGGCTGATTCAAAATTGAGCAAATTGCTTGCTGGATTGTTTGCCTCAGCGACGGGAAGGGGGTTGCCATTGAGATAAGCGACAAATCCGTCGTCATATTTCATTTTTAAAGTTAACCCGGCAATGACGGAAGGATCAGCGACGGTGAAGGGAATGCGAATGTAGATCGATTGGGCGTCATTCGGCTGGCTAAAAAAAACGCTCTGGATATCGGTCGAGATGAATTGGTCGTAGTTATCGGGACTTCCAGTGGCGTAACCCAGCCCGGTGGTGCCGCTGGACCAAGAAGTGTCGTTAAAGGAACTGCTGATCCATGAGTTTACGTTTTGCCCATCGTTCACGTCGTCATTTCCATTGGTGGGGACTTGGTATTTTACGGAAGCTCCTGCGACGAGAAGATCGATGGTCGAGCTTGATTGCTGCAGACCGTATGAGACGTCGGTGACCTGTTGAGGAAAGGTCGGATTGTAAGAGTGCTCGATGGTGGAACCGTCTGGTCGCACGATTGCGAGGAATTCGCCTCCAGCAGAGAGTTTGAAATTCGTATGGAGTTCACTCGCAGGGTCGACGCGATCTTTATTGGAGGCAAAGACAACCATTAACTGGCCTGGGGCAAGGGTGACATCAGGCATGGCCCATTTTGTCAGAAGGGTGGCATCGTCCGTGAGATACCAAGCGCTGAGATTGAGGGGAGACCCACTTTGGTTGAAGAGCTCGATCCAGTCTTCCGAATCTCCGTCTTCGTCATTGAGGGTTTCAGAATTTGAGGCCATGAACTCGGAGATCACGACATCTTGCGCGAGAGCAAAGGGAGTGAGACCGAGTAAGAAAAAGGGAGCGAGCCATGCGGGTAGCTTCTTGGGAATGAAGGGGGAGTTCATGTGCAATTTTAGGGGGTGAGATTTAGAACCCAGAAGAGGCCAGGGGAATGAGCGTCGGCGGGGAAGAACAGTCATATAGGATACATGGATCCCTGCAAGCCATGAACTAGGAACTGCTGGAATTTTGTTTAGCCAGCCCTACCCGCTCCTCCAGATGCGGCGGCTTCTGCTTGTTGTTGGGCGATCACCGCTAGGGTGTTTTGGCTGTTGGTCGCAATGAGACAGTGACCGTATCCTAGTCCGCTGAGGGGGTTTTCCCATAGGATCGTGCCGTCGGTTATTTTCAGTGCGAAGAGTTTGCCTTTGGTGTGAGCGACGATGAGGTCATCGTGAATGACGAGGTTGGTCAGGCCTCGACTCGCGAGGTGTGTTTCCCAGATTTTTTTTCCAGTTCGTTTGTCGAGACAAACGACATGTCCTTTCACCCCGAGGTAGATGTGGTCGTTCATAATAGCGAGAAGCTTGCACGATTCGTTCTGGCGAAACCATTACAATTTTGCTTTGCCAATTCAGCGTCAATTCTTCCCCAGAGAAGCCAGCAAATGAAAATGAGGTTTCATCCGAGTGATGATAAAAATAGGTTCATTAGCCCCTTGTATGGCTCCTTTGGAATTTGGATCATTCCAATGAGCGAGTGAAGGCAATTACTTTTGAGAAACAGTCTAAACGAGGACCTTTTTGATGACGTGGCCGTTGGTGAGTCTTCGTTCTAGGCCGTTGTAATGGTAGGTGAGGAGGAGGATGGTAGGTGAGGTGGAGGATGGTGGTATTCGGTAAGCAGTGAGTGCGGGGAATAAACGATTGAAGCGGGATTCGCGTTTATTGGAGATTTGGGGTAGAGTGAATGGATGAATCGTTTCCGAAACCTCCTAGTCATGCTGCTGCTCGTTTGCTTTACGCCTCACTCGCAGGCCGCCGAGCCTGCTGATGCCGGTCCATACTCGCATACCAATTCGAAGGGGAAGACCTACTACCTTTTCTCAAAAGACGTTCAGCGCAAGAACTCGGAGAAGGTGCAGACGATCTACTACTTCGCGAAAGATCCAAAAAACTCGAAAGGCAAGCCGCTGGCGAAAGTCCCAAAGGATCGGGTGGTCTCTGAGACAAAAACCGGGATGCTGGTGCTGAAGAAAAAAGCTAAGGGGGAGGAATCGAAGAAGAAGGAATCTGAGAAGAAAGAGAAGGATAGTTAGGCTGCTAGAAGTCTCTTTTTGACGAAAGGAGGAAGGGCATGCGACCGAATGGTCGGCTTTGCCGGCCTGCGGGGGCGTCACCTTGTTCTTGTCTCTCTTCGCTTTGCTACGGTTCGGTGGCCCAGACGATGAGGGGGTCTTCGAGCATGCCGTTTTATGAGTGCTGGAAATGAAACGATGTTCACGCGAAGAGTTTTCGCATTATTTCTGCGAGCCCTTCCCGGTTGAGGCTGCCGTTGGCAAGGTCAATCATGGGTTGGTAGAGGTCTATCGGGTCACTTCCAGTGGTTCCGATTCCGTTGACCTCCAAGAAGATCAAGGCTGTTGCGATTGCGGTGCGCTTGTTGCCGTCGAGATAGGCTTGAGCCTCAGCGATGTGGAAGGCGTAGGCTGCCGCACAAGCTCGAAGAGGTCGCCTCCGAGATAGTAGTAGACATTAGACTACCGCAGCTTCCAAGCCTCCCGCATTACGGATGCCTTCGGCTCCTCCATGCTCGACGAGAGAGCGAATATGAATGGCTTCGACATGCTCCAAGCTGAGGAAGATGGGTTCTTGATCCATCCCGCTCACTGGGAGAGTTTCTTGAGCAAGGGAGAATGGTGGTCAAAGACCTTGTCCATGGCATCGAGGAGGTTTCCATTTTCAAGCTCGCGGGTCTGGCGTGCATTGATCCACGCGGCAAGTTCGGCGAACTTGTCGGGAGGCAATTTTTCGATGGCGGCTTCGATTTCAGCGACGGTGCTCATTGATCTGTTTAAGTCCTACTCGATAAATGCTCTCTTTTCAACACTGAGGTTTCTAGCGTCGCTTTGCCGTATAGGCCTATGAGGTGGGAGGATGGTGGCGTTGAAGTCGTAAACTGAGACGGGGTCTTAGTCCCTCTCGGCTACCAATTTAACGGTGTTCGTCCCAAAACCGGCCCCAGATCACGCAAGTCGGATTGAAGATAATTATCTGAGGGATAAAGACTTGAAGTGATCTCTCTTAAAATATGCCTGGCAGAGTTTTTCAGACCGAGACACAAGAATGAAGTGACTTTATTTAGCCTCTCGAAGGTTCGAGGAGACGAAGAAGGTGAATTCGACCCTCGTTAACGCCCCTTCGGAGAACGAATCCTCGGATCAATCTTCAGTGAATCAGGAGCTTTTTTGAGCCTCGTTCTTGGACGCCCATCTCGTGGCAGAGTTTTCGCAGAGTTTTCCGGCAGAGTTTTCTCTGTTAGAGACGTTCGGTAAGTGATTGATGAATAAAAGGGTGATTGACCAATCTAAACTATGTCTCACAGAGTTGTTGGGATGATTTATATTCTTGTTCTTTTTTACCTCCATGGTAGCTCGTCTAGATGAACAAAAACTCCTTCGGATGGATAATTTTGCTCTTCGTCTCTTGCCTGAATGTTACTTTGGGGGAGAGAATTACATGGAGTGAAAATGGCCACCAATATGAGTTGGTTATCCAAAATAACATTTCGTGGTTAGAAGCGAAAACTCTTGCGGAAGCGCGTGGTGGATACTTAGCGACAAGCACGACCTCTCAAGAAAATTTGTTTGTTGCAGCTGTCGCTGCTGACCCGGCAGCTTGGAATGTCTTTGGAACTGGAGCGTGGGGTGGGCCATGGATTGGTGGATTTCAAACCTCAGATGATGGCTCACAGGCAGCGGAGAATTGGACTTGGATCACAGGAGAAGCATTTACGTTTACCGCTTGGGCAGAGGGAGAGCCCAATAATTTGGGGGATCAACGTGAGCTTTCATACCTCTCCGCTGCGGGCGGGATGGCCAGTACATGGGACGACGCATCCGGAAAGCGAAATAGCTTCATCGTAGAATACGACGATTCTCCCTATCTGATAAAATCCTCTGTCAGCCCAATCGCGCCTCTCGTTGGACAATCAATATCGATTTCTTCCTATTGGGCTGATGCTAACCCCGGTGATTTTATTACTGGAAATCAGTTTCGAGTTAGAAAGGGTGATGGACCCTACGGTGCGGCTTTGGACATGAAATTTGTAATTGGATCCGGAAGTCCTCCACGCTTCGTAAATAGCGCTCCTTTTAGTTTCGACGAAAACGGGACCTATACCCTTCAATTCACCGCTAACAACGCAAGCTGGCAGGGAGAGGCTGTAGTCTCTGTGTTACCCTTCAAAATTTATAGCGGGATGGTGCAGGAATCTGGAACTGCGAAACCGGGAGTAAAAGTGGAGTTGTATCAAGATGGTGCTGTTTACCGTAGTGCGGTCACGGACACAAAAGGAAGATTTACGATGAATATCCCTCATCCCTTGCCCGCGGGGGATTACGATCTGGTGCCTTTAGGAACAGCCCAGACTTTCTTTTCGCCCAAGCGGATGGCGGCAAACTACTCGACTTCGTTTCACCATTTTGATTTCTCGGCGATAGAGGCGTTGGGAGGTGATAGTTTGGCTGTAGAGATCCAGTCGAGTTTGGGGTCTTCAATAGTCGAGGGCGACGAGACGACGGTGACGGTAGCTGCTTCGGGATTGACCGACCAAGGTGCTCAGATTGAGGATGCTACGTTTCTTGCAGTGGAATCTACGTCGGGGGCAACGATTTCGATACCTTTGTCATTCACAGACAATTCTTTGGTATTGAAAGCGCGAGTAACTCTTGCCACTGGCACTTGGACCCTGACTTCTACGCTGAATGTCCTGAGTGGAGGAGATAATTATAGAGAGAGTAATACTTTCGTCCTTACTGTAGCAGAACCTGTCGGACTTCCGGATTTAGAGAGAGCAAATCCGGTTTCTAAGGGAGACCTTTCCCTGCGAGTGGCTAGTGGTGGCCGGCTGTTTACTTCGGGGACAAATACGGGATTCTTTATATTTGGAGGAGAGGAGCTTATTGGAGAACTTTTAGTACCAGATGGAATTGCGTCCCCAGAGAATCTTGTTCTGCGCTTCAAGGAACTCGACGGCACTGGGTCGAATGATTTCATTGTGATTCTGAACAAGGTTAGCGATCAGGGTGGCTTTGCTCACGAAGTACCAAAGTCAATCTTGTATTCGGGCATACCGAGCCTGCCCGAAGAGGCGTATGGTGGTATCTACCGGACTGAATGGTCATGGCAGACCTCGGAGGCATTAGTGACTGGCAATTTTGGTCCATATATTCTCCCGGCAAGTAGCTTTACGATGGAGTGGGTTGGAACGGTTGTTAACAACGTAGTTAGGCCTGGGGTAGATGATAGAAAAGCCGGGCCGGGACAAATGCATAGGCTTCGGTTTCGCCTGACCGGTGGAAATGGGACACCGGTTTCCGATTGGGATTATAGCAGCTGGATTGTTACTGAGAATGAGGGTGACCGAAAGGCGCTCGATGCAAAAATTAGCACCTATGATGCCGCTCAAGGTCTCTATGATGTGGAGATTACCTACCCTACCTCATCAAAGATGGGTCCTGTAGGTATTAAGAATATTGAATTTACAGTCTTCAACAAGGGAAGCGAGCAGCGTAAATACTACACACTTGATTGGACTCCGGAAGTATCGACTGGAATCGATGAATTGGAGAATTTCATCACCGCTCTCGAGAGGGAGTTTAGTGCTGCGGTCAATGAACTCGGTGTGATTGTGGTGGAGAACGACCGTTCCCTGCAACAAGGGCTGTCTAGATTTAAGCCAACGGTACCGGGCTCGGAAGCCATCAGTCTTGTCGATGCCTTTGCAACTAGTTTGAACCCACTTTTGGATTTTGAACTCGGTTACGTTGACGATTTTGCTTCTCCAGAATTTCAAGCAGCCATGGGAGTCTACGGAAAGAGCTTCTTCGGAAATATCGGGAGTGTCACCAAAGTGACCAATTTGCTAGGAGCTGCGTCCCTGGTTCTCGACACTTTCCCCGCCAATGTAGAAGACAGGAGCAACTTACTTAAAAGTCGCGTGAATTCGGTCATAGAGCCCGCCTTCCTAGCGACTCTCCAAAATTATTCGGAGACACTGAGGTATGCGGCTAGAGCTGGCTTTTCGGAGCTCGAAAAACCGCAGCGTGACGAGATCAAAAAAGCACTTAAAATTTATACGAGGCGTGTGAGCAATCTTCGACAGAGCCTTCTTGTCAGCTCTATCGCTATGCAAGAGAGAATCAGCTGGGCAGCTGCGGAGTCGATTAAGCATCGAGCGTATTCGAATGGAGCGCATGCTCCTGGAATAATCATGGGGTTGGGGAATGGACGGGTTCCGGGTCTGCGGGCGCTCACCCCAGCGAACCAACTAGTAGTCGCTGGATATGACTTCATCTTCGGGACTTGGGCTGACAGGGTGACCGATGAAGATCAGGCAATGCTTCAGATGATGGCGGCTTCTAATGATTTTACCTACGCGCGCCAGGTTGTTGAACTGGTGACCGAGATGGCTGATCTCAAGGTGGATCTGCTGGAGGTGCTTGAAGGAAAACAAACTTCCCCGACATGGAAAGATGACATTTCGGTCAACATTCAAGGGGCAATTCCCTCCTTCGATGGACTAGGAAGGTTGAAAACCCTCTATACTCCAGTCTTGCTCACAAATAACTCACCGGAGGATATGACGATCTGGTTTGAATACACACGAGCATTTGGTAGCGACAATCTCACAGTTTTGGACTTCGGATTATTCCGGATATCAGCAGACCCGCTTCGGCAGATTTCGGGTGTCACTGATCGGCAATATATGGTTCTCAACAGTGGATCTACTGTGTCTGAGAATGGAACTCAACTTGAGCAAACTATTAGTGTTCCTGCAGGTCAGACTATACGTCGTTACCTCCCCCATGTGAATCGTCTAGCACTGCAGAATTTCCCAGATTCGTTGAGAAATTTTGAATTGAAAGAAGATGCAGAGGGAAACAAGACCATGACTGCCGCGATCAAGCTGGCAGTAAGACCTTCAGGTAGTCAGCGACCATGGGTGGATCTTCCCGATATTGACGGTGACGATGAAAGCCAGACATTCTTGTCTTCTTGGACCTTTGGTGGGGGAGGTGTCCCTGCTGGTGCGGACCGTGCCAGTAAACCCTTAAAGCGTTTCGCTGAACCAATCGACCTGATGGTCACCCGTGAGATTAGGGCCTCGGGACTAGGGCGATATGTCATCTACCGGATAAAAAATACGAACTCTGATCCAGTAGCGGTTAACTGGCGTCAACCGTATCCGAATCACAGGCCATTTTCCGGCGATATTGAAGGGGCAACGTTTGCACCCGGTCACGCCGTGGGAACTTTGGCCCTTCAACCTGGGGAGTTCCAATGGTTGTGGTTCACCGTAAGTGGATCGGAGGCCATGCTTGATCTTGAGTCTATCGAGATTCTAAACTCTTCAGGCTCTTATATTGATTACTTCGCCTCCAGTCAGGAAGTTTCAATGACGTCATCTTACCCCTTGGTGGCAACCTTCGGGGCTCCTGACAATATCGACGCAGGTGAGGAAATGAGTGGCACGGTCACGATCCGAACCATGGATACGACCGAAGGCGAGTTTGAATTACTTTTTGAGCGCCGGTCAGGTGAGGGGCTCTGGGTGCTACTTTCGTCTGAAGAGGTAAACATTCCTGATTTCGGTTCCGATACATTTGCCGTGACGGATACTGATGTTCCACAAAGCCAGCAGACTGTGGCTTATCGGGCATCGATCCGATATGGGGAAGAAACGGTGTTTGAGCAGTACCATACAGTGGAAATTTTCTCAGATGCTGATGAGGACGGGATGGACGATTTCTGGGAGGAGGAGAATGGACTGAATGCTTCGGTGAATGAGGCGGCAGACGATCCTGATAATGATGGTTTGGTTAACTTGGACGAGTTCAGGAACTCCACTGATCCAAAGTTGGCAGATACAGATGGGGATGGCTTGGTCGATGGTCCAGAGGTTCACACTTATCTGACATCACCCCTAGTCAAGGATTCGGACTTTGGAGGGATGAATGATGGGGAAGAAATATCTTCGGCCTTGAATCCCCTCGATAGCAGTGACGATTTGATTCAGCTGAACCTCAGCATTCCGGAAACAGTAATTGATGAGCAAAACCGTCTTTTCCTCACTTGGTCGCCAAGCCACCTTGAAGGAATTACGGAATATCGACTCCAGATCGCAGAGAGCTTTGCAGAGCTAGAAGGCGCTGAGGTAAGTGTGACTAGCGAGTCATTTTTACAAATTCTCGACCTTCAATTGAAAAAGGATAGAACTTATCATGTTAAGTTAGAAGCTTACGCAGACAACCAATTAGTGTCTGCAACGATTACTGAAATTGAAGTCGGTAGTATGCCGACTCTGAGCGTCGAACGGCTTTCCAGAACTGAAATCTCGGTGACGGCGTCAGGGACAAACGGATTTTACGAACTGATGTTTTCGGAGGACTTGACGAGTTGGGACCGTGTAGAGGTCATTGAAATAAAAGATGGGACTGGGACTCTGGTGATTGAGCTTGATCAGGATGTGTTACGAGAAGGTTACTTCCGCTTAGTTCATCGATTTTAAAGTGGCCCTGTGAGATAGTCGTAGAATTTAAGTTAAGTGAGGACGTCTTTGATGACGTGGCCGTTGCCGTGGACGTTGGTGAGTCTTCTTTCCAGGCCGCTGTGGCAGAGGAATAGTGAGTGGTGAATTTTCTATGCCAGAACGTCTTGGATGACGTGACCATGAACATTGGTCAGTCTTCTCTCCAAGCCATTGTGGTAATACGTCAACCTCTCGTGATCCAAACCCATGAGGTGGAGGATGGTGGCGTTGAAGTCGTAGACGGAGACGGGGTCTTTTTCGGCTTTGGCGCCGAAGTTGTCTGAGGTGCCGTGGGAGTAGCCTTTGCGGACGCCGGCGCCGCCGAGGAAGCAGGTGAAGGCGTCTGGGTTGTGGTCGCGGCCGGTGCCGTTTCCTTGGAGGAAGGGCATGCGGCCGAACTCGGTGGCCCAGACGATGAGGGTGTCTTCGAGCATGCCGCGTTGTTTGAGGTCGGCGATTAAGGCTCCGGTGGGTTGGTCCATGATCTCGGCTTGCATGGCGTGGGTGTCTTTGATGTTGGAGTGGCTGTCCCAGTTGGTGATGCCGTTTCCGCCGCTCGGGTCGGAGCCGTTGAAGAGTTGGACGACGCGGACGCCTTTTTCGAGGAGGCGGCGAGCGAGGATGCAGTTTTTGGCGTATTCCTTTTTGAGGTCGGAGCCGGTGTCGGTGCCGTATTGTTGGTGGATGGAGCTGGGCTCGTTGCTGAGGTCCATCATGTCGGGGACGGAGAGTTGCATCTTGCCGGCGAGTTCGTAGCTGGCGATGCGGGCGGCGAGGTCGGCGTCGCCGGGGTATTTTTCGAGGTGGTTTCCGTTGAGGCGTTTGAGGACTTCGGCGGTGAGTTTGTCGTCGGTGGCGGTGTAGCCGGAGGGACGTTGGAGGTTGGCGGGGGGATTTTTTGCGTTGAAGTCGGTGCCTTGGAAGGAGGCGGGGAGGAAGCCGTTGCCGAAGTTGTTTTTGCCGGAGCGGGCCATGCCGCGGGGGTCGTTGATGGCGACGAAGGCGGGGAGGTCTTTGTTTTCGGAGCCTAGGGCGTAGGTGGCCCACGAACCGAAGGAGGGGAAGCCTTCCATGGTGAAGCCGGTGTTCATGAAGTTCTCGCCTTGGGGGTGGGCGGAGGTCTGGGTGTGGAGGGAGTGGATGAAGGCGAATTCATCGGCATGGGAGCCGAGGTTGGGGAGGAGGTCGGAGATCATTTTTCCGGATTCGCCTCGTGGTTTGAAGTCCCAAAAGGGCTTGGCGATGTTTCCGGTGGGGCCTTCAAAGGTGACGGCGGGGATGCCGGGAGGTTTTTGGCCGTGGTATTTGTAGAGGTCGGGTTTGTAGTCGAAGGTGTCGACGTGGGAGACGGCACCGGGGCAGTAGATGACGAGGACTCGTTTGGCTGCAGCTTCGTGGTGGGAGGGGCGGGGGAGGTAGGGGTTGTCTGGGTCAATGTCGGGGCGGATGGGGGATTTGCCGGTGAAGTTGGTGGGGTCGTCCTTGGCATCGGCGGCTAGGAGATGGGCGAGGCCGAGGCTGCCAAGGGAGAAGGCAGTCTTGTTCATGAAGTCTCGGCGGTTGAGGAGGTTGTGGCCGAAGGGGGAGATGGTTTCTGGGTTCATGGTTGAGTGGGCTTTGGATTTGGAAAGGTTGATGGGCTTGGGTTGTGGATTTTGTCTCACGCAAAGCAGCGAAGCAGCAAAGGGTTGGGGGGGCTTGGTTGAGGGGTTATTGGTTGAGGGTTGGAGGGGTTTGGTTATCGGGGAAGTTGCGGACGATGCGGTGGAGTCCGTCTTTGAGAAGGGGGGTGTTGAAGTTGATGAGGAGGGCTAGGTTGAGGTTGGTGAGTTTTAGGTAAGTGAAAACTTGTTTGTGGTGGACGGGGAGGAGTTGTTCGACAGATTTCAGTTCGATCAAGATTCCGCTTTCTACGATGAGGTCGGCGCGGAAGGAGTCTTCGATAGTGTGATTATCCCATTTGACTGGGATGGGGACTTCGGTTTGGACTTGGAGGCCTGCTTTGCGGAGTTCATATGCTAGGATGCGTTGGTAGACTGATTCTAGGAGACCGGGGCCCAGTTTGTTGTGGATCTTGATTGCTAGCTTGATGATGAGGTTGGAGGCTTCGTCGAGGGTCATGGGTGAGGGGCTTGGGTTGGTGGGGTGCCTCACGCAAAGCAGCGGAGCAGCAAAGCTAGTGGGAGGTTGAGGGATGGTGATTTTTTTGATTGGGTTGAGGGGCGTTGCTATTGGTTTTGATAAAATCCATTTCGCTTTGCTGCTTCGCTGCTTTGCGTGAGACTTTTTCTTAGGGCAGGAAGGCGAATTCGTTGGAGTTGATGAGGGAGCGGGAGATGATGTTTAGGGGGATGGTTTGGACGGACTGGAGTTCGGCTTCGGTGGGGGGGCGTTTTAGGATGAGTTGGAAGATACGGGGGATGGGGGCGTCGGGGGATTCGGTTTTGGCTCGTGCGGCGATGTGGTTTGATTGGTCGACGACGAAGGGGGAATTTAATAGGTTGAGGGCTTGGAGGGGGGTGGTGGAGACGGGGCGTTTGGCGCGGACTTGGCCGCAGTCGGGGAAGTCGAAGGCGGTGAAGATCTGGTCATCGACGCGGCGCATGCGTTCTTGGTAGAGCATGCGGCGCCAGGTGTCGGGGCCGTGGTTGTCGGTGACTTCCCATTGGGCGTAGGTTTTTTTGATGTTGTGAATGCGGAAGCTGGGGCCGCCGATTTTTGGGTCGAGTTTGCCGGAGGCTTGGAGGATGGAGTCGCGGATGACTTCGGCTTCGACGCGGCGTGGGGGGAAGCGCCAGAGGAGGGTGGAGTTGGCATCTTTTTGGATGGCGGCGCTGTGGGGGAGGCTGGAGCGGCGGAAGGCGTCGGTGAGCATGATTTCCTTAATCATGGTTTTGGTGGACCATTGTTTTGCGATGAATTCGGAGGCGAGCCAGTCGAGGAGTAGGGGGTGGCTGGGTTTAGCTCCGGCGATGCCGAAGTCGGCGGTGGTGGGAACGATGCCGCTGCCGAAGAGGTGGTGCCAGATGCGGTTGACCATGACGCGGGAGGTGAGGGGGTGGTCGGGTTTGGTGAGCCATTCGGCGAACTTTTGGCGTCGTACGGGATCTTTCGTACTGGAGTCGAGACCGAGGTCGCCATTCATGATGGCGAAGCCGGCGGGTGGGACTTCGTCGCGGGGGTTTTCGGGGCTTCCGCGGTGGAGGACTTTGGTGGGAGCGGGTTGGGAGAAACGACCGATGAAGGCGTGTTGGGGTGCTTCGTGGCGGAGATTAGCGATGTGCTTGTGGAGGCGGTCGGAGGTGGCTTTGAGTTCGGGGTCTTGTTGGAGGGTTTTGCGGATTTGGTGGGTGCCGACGAGGTGTTGCCAGGTGCCGTCTTCTCGTTGGGCGAGGATGCGGAGGGCGGGGAAGTCGCTGCCGGGCATCTTGGTGAGGTAGTCTGTTTCGAGGTAATATTCGCGGTTGGTGGAGAAGCGGAAGCGGTTGACGTCAATGGGTTCGGGGAAGGTGATTTCGACCCAGGGTTTTTCTTTGGATTTTTTGGCGGCGAAGGATTTCCAGACCATGGTACCGTATTCGCCGTCGTTTGCTTTTTCGACGGTGGAGCCGTCTTGGAGCATGTCTGGGGATTCGGAGAGAGTGGCTCCGGTTGATTGATGGGCGAGGTTTTGGCGGTGGTCGGTGGGGCCGAAGACTTCGAGTTCATCGATGAAGACTTTTGGTGAGAGGAATTCGACGCGGAGTTTTTTGGTGGTGGTGTTGGGGAAGACGAGGTCGGAGTAGGCTCCCCAGTTTTCTTCCCAGATGCCGAGGGATTCGCGGAGGGTTTTGCGTTCGGCGTTGAGTTGGGGGTAGAGTTCGGTGGCGCGTTTTTTGCGGGGGTGGTCGGGTGAGAGTTCGGGGATGCGTCCTCCGAATTCGAGGCCTTGGAAGATGGCGGTGAGGGAGTAGTAATCCTGGATGGAGACGGGGTCGAATTTGTGGTTGTGGCAGCGGGCGCAGGAGACGGTGACGCCGAGCATGGAGGCGCCGATGGTGTTCATGACTTCGTCCATGCGGTCGGCGCGGGCTTGGCGGATGGCGGTGGGTTGGCGGCCGACGGTGGCGGCGGGGACGTGGGGTCCGGCGACGAGGAAGCCGGTGGCTTCTCCAACTCCGAGTTGGTCACCGGCGAGTTGTTCGGTGATGAATTGGTCGTAGGGGGTGTCGTTGTTAAAGGAGCGGACGACGTAGTCGCGGTAGGTCCAGGCGTTTTTGCGGTAGAGGTTGGATTCGGAGCCGTTGGTTTCGGCCCAGCGGATGACGTCGAGCCAATGTTGGCCCCAGCGTTCGCCGAAGTGGGGGGAATTGAGCTGGGAGTCGAGGAGGGTGGTGTAGGCGGCTTCGGGATCGGCTTGGTAAGATTCTGCGAAGGCGGAGACTTCTTCAGGGGTGGGGCTGAGGCCGGTGAGGGTGATGTGGACGCGTTTGATGAGGTCGCGGGGTGAGGCGGCTTGGTTTGGGGTGATGCCGTTTTTTTCGAGGGCTTGGTTAAGGAAGGAGTCGATGGGGTGGCTTTCTGAAGTGGGAGGGGTGGGGCGGGTGACTTTTTGGAAGGACCAGTGGTCGGTTTTGAGTTCGAGCTTTTTGTCCATTTGGCCGGGCCAATTAGCGCCTTCGTCGATCCAGGTGCTTAGGGTGGAAATTTGGTCAGGGGTGAGGGGCTTGCCTTTGGGGGGCATGGCTTGTTCGTGATCTGGGTCGGAGATGACTTCGATGAGGAAGGATTTTTTGGAACTGCCGGGGACGATGGTGGGGAGGCCGGAGTCTCCGCCTTTGAGCATGAGGGGGCGATTGTCGAGGCGGAGAGCGGCTTTCTGCTTTTCGTCGCCGTGGCACTTGAGGCAATTTTCGGCGAAGATGGGTGCGACGTCTTTTTGGTAATCGATCGGTGTTGCGGAGAGGGGGGCGAGCAAGAATCCGAAGAGGAATTGGAAGCGGGTGAAGCGTAAGACCATCGATGAATAACTACCACAGAAATGAAAATCTAACGTGTAAAAGATGGGATTTGGGGCTGCGAGGTTTTTGGGGGGAGATGAGGGATGGGGGGATGGAGGGATGGGGAGATGGGGAGATGGGGGGATGGGGAGGGATGGGGGACGAAAAAACCCCGGGGGTGAGCCGGGGTTGAATTCTTGAGGTGGTTTTGGGGTGAATTTATGGGGTGACTTCGATGATGCGGAGGAAGAGGCGGGGTTGGGCAGCGGGGACGGTGAAGGGGTTGGTGGTTGAGATGTCGGTGGCCTGGGTGGTGGTGCCGAAGGGGGTCCAGTTGATGAGGTCGGTGGAGAACTCGGCATCGTAGGTGGTGCCGGGGACGGAGTTCCAAGTGAGGGAGGCTTCGGTGGCGCCATCGTAGGTGATGTTGGTGATGGCGTTTTTCTCTCCGGTCTGGGGGGTGACATTGGGTGCGACTTGGACGAATGTTTCGGTGATTTCGTTGGCATCGAGGATGCGGTCGTAGACATTGAAGATGGCGATTTCACCGGTGAAAGATGAGAGGCCAGCGGGGTCAGTGCCGGCGGCTTCGGTTTTACCGCCGAGGGCGTTGGTGTTTCCGCCGGCGCCACCTGCGCCATAGTTGAAGAGGGTGGCGGCGGTGCCGCCGAGGGCTATGTTGGCGGTCTCAGAGGCGGAGACTTCGGCTCCGAAGGTATCGCGCAGGGAGGCTTGAAAGGTGCCGTCGGTGGTGTTGAGCGAGAAGGTGAGTTGGACGAAGTCGCTGAAGTTGATCCCAGTGAGTGGGACGACGAGGTCGAGGGTGCGGGTATCTCCAGCACTGCCGAGGAAGCGGAGGCCGTCTTCATTGATGAGGGCGGAGATTCCGTTTTGGCCACCGCCGGTTTCGAAGATGACTTGATGGTCGGCGGTGAGGGCGGCGGGACGGAACCAGATCTCGAAGGTTGATTCGGGAAACTGGAAGGCGGAGCCGGAACCAGCAACATTTCCGCCTCCGGAGAGGTAGGTGCTGGTGATGTTGGTGTTAGCACTGGCAGTGGTGAGGGGGGTGTCGAGGAGGAGGTTGATGATGTTCAGGTTTTTGCCCGCAAGTTGGTCGATCCAGGTGTCGGTGGTGTTGATAGCGAGTGAGGCGATGTGGGAGTGAGCGGGGATGGGTCCATCGATGACGTTGACAATGACGTTTTCGGTGGTGGTGCCAAAGGGGTTGGTGGCGGAGAGGGTGAAGATGGTGGTGGCGGTGAGGGTTTGGTTGAGGGTGGCGAGGGCAGAGACATCGACGGCTCCGGGATCGAACGAGATGGTGTCTGCACCAATGACGGCCCATGAGAGGTCGACATTACCTCCGGTATTTACGGCGGAGGAGGAGGAAGCGAAGGAGGTGATTTCCGGAGCGGCCCCTGAGAGGAGTTTGAGAATGTGGACGTTTTCGACGTCTCCATTGACCCCTTTGAGGTAGTAGGTGGTGGTGGCGGAAGGGGTGACCATGGTGCTGCCGGATCCGGCGGTGGTGAGAGGGGCGAGGTCGGTGAGGGTGCCGGTGCCATCATCTAGGGTGAGGGTGTCGAAGGGTTCATTGATGGTCCATGAGAGGGTGGCGGGGTTGGCGACGGAGGCGACTTGCTGGTTGGAGCTGAATGAGGTGATGAGTTCGACACCGGAGGGGCCGAAGTTTGCGCCGTCGGCGAGTTGGGAATCGGTGAGGACACCATTGGCGTCGCTGTTGTCGTAGAAGGCGAATTCGTCGAGGGCGGCGTTGAGGGTATTGTTACCGGTGGCGGTGGCGTTTTCAGATCCGAGGATGGTTTCGAGGGCGTGGGAGAAGCCGATTGGGCCGGTGTTGAGGGCGGCGGGAGAATTGGTGCCGGCGGTGATGGCGGCTTCATCGAGCGGGGTCTCTCCGAGTTCGACGACGGTGAGTTTGAGGGCATTACCATCGCCGATGGTGGAGTCGTAGCGGACGGCGCAGAAATACCAGGTGCCATCGTTCTTGAGTTCAAGGGGATGGGTGAGCTGGGTGTTTGAAGTAGCATTTGAGCGGATGAGGACGCGGACGCGACTTCCAAGGCCGCCGGTGTCGATACGGATCCCGTTTTGGGTGTTGTCGTTTCCGGCCTGTGATTCGAGGATGCGATCGAAGGCGTCGAAGGTGACGGGTTGGTAGAAGAAGGAGATGGTGAATTGGTCGGTGGGTTGGACGGGAGAAGTGTCACCGAGGTTGATCGCGCCGCCTTTGGAAATGAGATAGGAGGTGCCGAGGGCGGTGGTGGCGGAGGGGTGTCCGCGCTCGATGAAGCTGAGGGTGGGGTCGGCATCGAAGCCGACGAGAGTGGAGGGAAGGTCTGCGACGTTTTCCGCGACGGTGGCGGGGGAGTTCGGTGCTTCGTCGAGGGGATACCAGGCGGTGAGCTTGGCGCTGAGGGGGAGGGTGAGAGTGGCG
Source organism: uncultured Verrucomicrobiales bacterium (assembly GCA_937928545.1). Lineage (GTDB taxonomy): Bacteria > Verrucomicrobiota > Verrucomicrobiia > Verrucomicrobiales > Akkermansiaceae > SW10. The sequence goes on along the minus strand of CALGJQ010000056.1, from coordinate 6,896 downwards.
AGGGCTGCCAAGAGGGAGGATACAGAGGTTTTCATTGTGTTTTGTGTTTTGAGTTTAGTGATGAGTGGAGCGGCTGTTTTGGTAGAGGGACTGCACTTCCTCATCGGTGAGTGCGGTGTCGAAAATGGCGAGTTCGTCCATGCGGCCGTTTAGGTTTCGGATGGTGAAGTTGGGGTCTTTGCGAAAGGGTTGTCCCCAGTTTCCGATTTCGCCGTTTCCGATGCGGAGGGATTTGACGAGGAAGTCAGGGGCGATGGTTTCAGAGGAAACCTTTTGTCCGTTGACGAAGTGGGAGACGAGGGCTGATGCGGGATGATAAACGGAGGTAAGATAGAGCCATTTTCCGCTCATGGAAAGGTCCCAGATTTTTGGTGAGAAGTAGACGTGGTGGTAGCGGCTTTTTTCAGGATAGGTGGGGTGGGGTTTATCTTGGTCGACCATGATGGAGAGCATGAGTTTTCCGTCGTCGCGGATTTGCCAATGGGGTTCGCCGTTTTCGTAGCCGTCTCCCATGAAGAGGGCATTGTAGCGGCGGTCTAGGCTGTCGATACGGACCCAGCAGGAGAAGGTGAGGGCTTGAAATTCTCCGGGGATATTGACGCGGACGCGGGAGCCGGGGCGGCGGAATTCGAGGGCGGATTTGAGGCTGGGCCAGCGTCCGCCGACGGGTTCGGCAAGGATGACGGCGCCATCGAGCTCAGGGTTCCGGGGGAGGGTGAGGTTTGGGATGAGTGAGGAGGCTTGGTCGAAGGTGTAGTAGGCGATGAGGCGCTGGTCGCGGGCGAGGGTATCGCGGTGTTTTTGCCAGGCTTGGAAGCTGGTGGTGAGTTCTTGGGCGGCTTGGGGGCGGAAGGTTTCGGCATTGGGGACGGAGATTTTTCCGGAGGCGAGGGTGGAGAGGGGGCCGGTTTGGGAGAGGGTGAGGGCTTGGCCTTTGGTGAGGAGTTTTTCTTCTTTGTTGTGATGGGTGAGGGCGATTTCTCCGTCGAAGACTTCGACTTGGCCTTCGCCATTTTTGACGACGAGTCCGAATTCGGTTCCGAGGTCGATGATTTCGGTGGAGGGGCAGTGGAGCTTGAAGCCGCGGGCGGCGGGGGGGACCTTCATGCGGACTGCGCCTTGGGAGCAGTGGGCTTCCCAGGCGGATTTTAGGGAGATGTCGGCGGGGCCCTCGATGGTCATGGAGGCACCGGAGAAGAATTGGATCTCGGCGGTGCCGGAGGCGAGGCGGAAGTGCTCTGCTCCGAGCGAGTCGCCGGGCTGATGAGGGGTGGTGTTGGCGGGCCAGGTGGCATTGAAGAGGTTTTCGATGACGGCGAATCCTTGGGCGGAGGGGGATGGTGAGGGAGTGGATGAGAGGGGGGGATTTTGGTTGGGTTGCCACCAGAGCATGAGGGCGCTGCCGAGGAGGAAGGCGAGGGCGGCGGCGGCGGCGAGGGGGATGAGGTTGGGGAAAGGGATGACTTTCTTTTTAATGAGGGCGGGGGCTTCAGCGGGGAGATTGGCCAGGAAGTCATCGAGGCTAAGGTAGCGCCGTGCGATGGCGCGGTATGCGGGGTCGGTGGCCAAGCTGCTCTGCATGGCTTCGAAGTCCCCGGGGGTGATGGTCTGGTCGAGGTAGGAGTCGAGCCAGGATTTTTGGTCGGGGGTGAGCTGGGTGAAGGTGGATTTCATGGCGAGGTGATCTTTGATTCGAGGCAGGCCATTAGTTGATGGCGGATGCGTTTGAGCCGCATGTAGAAGGCGGGGGCGGTGGAGCCGGCTTGGGCGGCGAGGTCTTTGATTTTGATGCCGGGGGTGTAGGCGAGGGTGACAAGTTTGCGCTGTTTTTCGGGGAGTTCTGAGAGGCAGTGTTCGAGGGCGTCTTGTTCTTCTTGTCGGTGGTCGAGTTCGCTGAGGCCCTCGTCCGCCATGAGGTCTAGGATGTCTTCGCGGAAGACGAGGCGGTCGCGGGCCATTTTGCGCCGGTAGGCGAGGGCCTCGAAGCGGGCGATGACGCAGGTCCACTTGATGAAGGGGGTGGAGCGGTCGAATTGGTCGAATTTACGCCAGGCGACGAGGGCGGTTTGTTGGAGGACTTCATCGGCGTCCTCGCGGGTGGGGAGGAGGGAGCGGATGAAGCGGCGAAGGTCCGGTTCCCAATGGGCGAAGTGCTGAATGAAGGCTTCATAGCGATCATCTTGGTGGGTATCGGGAGGGGAAGGCATGGTTACATTATAATACTGCCGAAGGGTGAAGAAGGTAACGGATTTTTTTTGCTTGGTAGGGGGCAGGCAGAGCAGAGGTGCTACGGGGAGGCTTTGTGAGGTGAGTTGGCCTTACGTTTTCTGTTTTGGCGGTTAGTTTTGAAGATTTCGAGCGATTTTGTGCGGGAATTTTACGGATCGATCCTCTTCACAGAGGATCGGTGTTGTGGTATCAGCTAGTCAGGTGAAAAAAGGAACTCCTCAAAGCAAACAGATCGCGGTAGCACTTTTGCGATTTGTGCCGTTTGCACTTTTGTTTTCGTGTTCGGAGCCCGAAGCGGAGCTTGAAAAACTGGGCGAAGAAACTGAGGAGAGAAAAGAAATGAAGCTCGTTGAGCCTGTTCCCGGAAAGGTGTCTTCAGTTCCTCTCGCAGTTCCATCGAATGAAAATGGAAGTGGGAAACGCTTCACTTCGCTTCCGGCGGGGGAGACGGGGGTCGACTTTGTGAACTCGATAAAGCCGGAGCATCCCCTGCGCTATCTCTATGCCACGGAGAAAGTCTGTGGTGGGGTGGCAGTTGGTGATCTCAATGGCGATGGCTTGCCTGATCTCTTTTTTACAAGTGGCCCCGAGGATAACCGGCTCTATTTACAAAGTGGGCCTTTGAAGTTCGAAGACTACACGGAAAAAGCTGGGGTGGATGGAGAAGGGCGATGGAGCGCTGGAGCGGCGATGGTCGATATTGATGGCGATGGAGATTTGGATATTTATGTCGCGAATTATGGCGCGCCCAATCAGCTCTTTGTGAATCGCGGTGATGCCACTTTTGAGGAGAAAGCGAAGGACTTTGGTTTGGCGTATTTGAGCGCGAGTCACATGCCGACTTTTAGTGACTATGATCGAGATGGTGATTTGGATCTTTATCTTTTGACGAACAGATTCCATTCGCCAAATGGGAAGCCTTTGTCGGAAGATGTTTTGCGTTTTAAGGTTGAGAATGGAAAGGGAAGTATCTCTTACACCGATCCTTCTTTGGGGAATTACTTTCGTCCGTATCAATCAGGAACGGCGGCAGATGGACGTCCGATTTTTAAGATTCAGAAAGTGGGTCAGCCGGATGTTTTGTTCCGGAATGATGGCGGGAAGTTCACGAATGTGAGTCGTGAAGCGGGGATCTATGGAGTGGGATTTGGGCTTTCGGCGACTTGGTGGGATTACAATCAGGATGGTTGGCCCGACTTATGGGTGGGCAATGATTTCGATGATCCGGATCGGGTGTATCGGAATAATCACGATGGAACTTTTACCGATGTGGTGAAGACGATCACGCCGCACACTTCGTGGTTCTCGATGGGAGCGGACTTTGCGGATCTTAATGGGGATGCTAAGCCGGATTTCTTAATCGCCGATATGTCGGGGACGAATCACTTCAAACAGAAAACGAACATGGGCACCATGGGAGCTAAGGCGGAGTTTCTTCGCACCGCAGACCCGCAGCAGTACATGCGTAACGCGCTGTTCCTCGGGACTGGAAAAGAACGTTTCATGGAGGGGGCGCAGATGGCTAAGTTGGCGAACTCTGATTGGACTTGGACGGTGAAGCTGAGTGATCTCGATTGTGACGGTAAGCCAGATGTCTTCATGACGAATGGGATGTCGAAGAACTTCAATGAGTCTGATAACGCGGCTGTGATCGCTAAGGCGGGGGAGACGGAGTGGGATCGACATGTGCGAGCGGGGACCGAGGAATTGCGTGAGCAGAACTTAGCTTTCCGAAATCTCGGCGACTTGAAATTTGACGACGTGAGTGAGGAGTGGGGATTGGATCACGTGGGAATGAGCTTTGGAGCGGCCCACGCAGATTTGGACCGAGACGGAGATTTGGACCTCATCATGTGCAACCTTGAGGAGCCTGTGACGCTTTATCGGAACGATTCTACGGAGGGAAATCGGCTCTTGATTCGTCTGCAAGGAACGGACTCAAACCGCTTTGGAATTGGGTCGAAAGTTCGTTTAGAAATGGCGGATGGTTCGGTGCAAATCCGAGAGCTTAATCCAGTGCGTGGCTACCTCGCTTCCAGTGAGCCCTTGGTGCACTTTGGTTTGGGAGAGGGTGAAGCGAAGCGGGTCTTGATTGAATGGTCAGATGGCCGGAAGCAGGAGCTGACCGATCTGAAGGCGAATCATCTTTATACAGTGGTGCAGCCGAACGAAGCGGATGCTTTTAAGGAGCCAGCGACTGAGGCTCCGAAGGAAATGTTTGAGCCTTCGCAGGCCTTGGGAGATCTCTCGCATCAGGAAATTGATTTTGATGATTTTTCCAAGCAGCCGCTTTTGCCGAATAAGTTGTCACAGCTCGGGCCGGGTCAGGCTTGGGGTGACTTTGATCAAGATGGTGACGATGATTTTTGGTTGGGTGGTGCCGTAGGATCGACGGGACAGTTGATGGTCAATCAAGGAGACGGTAGCTTTCAGAAGTCGGCTTCGCAGGTGCTCAGTGATGACGCTGGCTTTGAAGATATGGGTGGTCTTTGGTTTGATGCCGCTGGAAATGGCACGCTCGACCTTTATGTGGTGAGCGGGAGCTATGAGTTCAAGTCGGGCGATCCGGAGTTGGCTGATCGACTTTACTTAAATGAAGGAGGTGAGCTCACGCGAGCTCCTGATGGCATGATTCCCGAGATGCGCGCCAGTGGAAGTGTGGTGGTTGGAGCTGACTTTGATCGTGATGGTGACCTTGATTTATTTGTGGGTGGGCGTGTCGTTCCGGGAGCGTATCCTGAAGCCGCTAAGAGCACCTTGCTTATGAACGACGAAGGAAAGTTCACCGCTGCGGAACTCGATGTTTCAGGAATGGTGACCTCGGCCCTGTGGTCGGATGTGAATGGCGATGGCTGGGTTGATCTTCTCGTGACTTCGGAATGGGGAGCTTTGCGAGTCTTTCAGAACCAAGAAGGAACCCTGACTGAAGTGAGCAAGGACACGGGCGTGGCTGAGCTGACGGGTTGGTGGAATGGAATCGCGGGAGGTGACCTCGATGGCGATGGAGACATCGATTACGTCGCGACGAACTTTGGCCTGAATTTGAAGTATCATGCAAATCTGGAGCATCCCGCTTTGCTTTACTATGGCGATTTTGAAAACTTGGGTCGCAAGCGAATCGTGGAAGCAGAATTTGAGAACGATATTTTGTATCCGGGTCGTGGTCGGAGTTGTTCGAGCAATGCGATGCCTCACTTGCGGAAGACTTTCACGAGCTTCAGGCAGTTCGCGGGATCTGAGCTGACCGATATTTATCAGCCAGAGAAGTTGAAGGACTCGATGAAGCTCGCGGCGACTGTTTTAGAGACTGGGGTTTTCATTAACGAGTCCGAGCAGGGTGGCGCGCCAAAGTTCCGTTTTGAAAAGCTTCCTCGGATTGCGCAGATTGCCCCTTCTTTTGGGGTGGAGGTTCAGGATGTGAATGGCGATGGGTTTGCAGATATTTATCTCGCGCAAAACTTCCACAGTCCGCAGGTGGAAACGGGTCGAAACTCGGGGGGAGTGAGCCAGCTTTTGTTAGGAGTTGGTGATGGTAGCTTCAAGGCCGCTCCGGTGGATCGGAGTGGGCTTTTTGTCCCCGGAGATGCAGCGAGTTTGACCAAGGCTGATCTGAATGGTGATGGCCGCTTTGACTTCGTGGTGGCGCGAAACAATGGTCCGCTTTCGGCCTTCCAAAGCGCCATGACTGGTGGAGAAAATCTCACCGTCCGGCTGAGCGGGAAGGCAGGGAATGCTACCGCGATTGGCGCGAAAGTTAGACTGGAATATCTCTCCGGAAAAACGACTTCAGCGGAAGTCTATGCAGGGGGCGGGTATCTTTCGCAATCGACTCCGGCACTTTCGTTTTCTGTTCCGGAAGGTGAGTCGGTATCAAAAATTCGGGTTCGCTGGCCTGATGGATCTGAGTCCGAAAAGAAGATCGAGAAGGGGAAGACCGTGGTGCAATTGAAGCAATAGTCAGAACATGAGGGAGGGCCTGACAAAACCTTTTGAAACTGGATTATACACGGGAAAGGTCTGTGCCCTTGCTCCTGGCCTCGGCTGAGTCTGGGATGGAAGCAGGTGGCATTGAAGTGGGAGACCTCGATGTTTACGTGATTGATCAGATGACGATGGGGCAGACGGCGGGGTCTTGGAAGTCGGGGAGGTCGTTGGTTTTTTGGACGACCCGTTCGTTGACGTGGCGGAATTTTCCGCTGGCCTGATAGTGGAGGTCTCCGGAGGCGAAGTGGGCGGCGAGGGCGCGGCGGGGGATGGTGCTAAAGTTTTGGGGATTACCGTGGAGGGTGGTGGAGGGGAAGAGGACGAGGTCTCCGGCGTTGAGGGTCATGCGGCGGGGTTCGTTATCGACCATGATGGTGATGGGGCCCATTTCGTGGGTGAAGTCGATGAGGGGGATCCAGGCGGTGAGCATATTTTCGGCGGCGCAGGTGAGCCAGCGGGATTCTTCGCGGTGCCAGTGGTATTTGGTCTCGCCGGAAGTACGAGGTTCTTCGTAGAGGAGTTGATCGTGCCAGAAGCGGACTTGGCTTATGGAGAAGGTTTCGCGGATGAGTTTGGCGAGGCGGCCGTCGCGGAGGAGGGTGGCGAACTCAGTGCGGAAGAAGGAGGCGAAGGGGTGTTTGCGGTTGCGGACGGTGCAGGGGCGGGGGGAGGGCCACTGGAAG
>CALGJQ010000055.1 GCA_937928545.1 uncultured Verrucomicrobiales bacterium | reverse complement strand
TATCCGCGCCTCTTCGCGAGACTCCCCCTCAACCCACCTCCCCCAAACCTCTGCTGCTCCGCTGCTCTGCGTGAGATCTCCCCTCAACCAAGGCCCCGAACTCCCACCTCATCTCCCCGAAAAAGAACCCTTCACCTGTCCCTGCTGCGGAGGCGAACTCAAATACCTCCGCGAAATCCCCCGCCTCAACTACCAAACCCGAGGACCACCCTCATGATCAAAAACCCATCATCAACTTCCAGGACATTGCCACAAGCCATGCCCAAAGAACGTGCGCCCAAAAACCACCCCAAAAGCGTCAAAAGCGGCCAACTTCAGGATATCTCGTACTTTGTTCCCCAAAAGCCCGTTCCAAATACCGCCCCCACGAGGCGAACAGCTCCGCAGTTCGCAGCGCAGCCCCCGCGAAGGATCTCAAAGAGCCCGAGGCTTATCAAAATCGACGTAACTCGTTCAAGGAGAGTTACCAATTGAAAACGCATAAGCGCAGCTTACCAGCATAGGCTCCTCCCCAATGGGCCAGTCCAACAACCGATAACTGCGGGCCTACCGCCCAAAGCTATCTTTGGGGTTCGGTTTCTTGGCTTCAGTTAGTGGTGTTCGAGAACCCATCGAGCTTGTGATCGAACATACTCACGACTGTCTGTGGATAGATCTCTCGCAGCCTGCTTAGTTGCATCACTATCTAGCACTAAAGCAAGCTTCACCATGTCTTTAAACTGCTCTGCAAACTTCCCCTTTTCGAATCGCATGAGTATCGCCCTTACCAGACGGCTGGCGTCACTTGTGGTGAGTTCAATATGTTTCAGTCGGCGACACATCATCGCCCTAGCCCTTCCGTGCCAAATCCCTTCGGAATAAGAATCTACGAAATCGATACAACTAGCGATGGAATCTGGGTCGCCAATAAGAAGTCCATCTGCAAGAGCATGTAGTTCTTGTTTCTGAGGTTCCATTTCTTACCGAACAGTATTTATTAGTAGGCCTTCTGAGAAGAATATCTCGAAGTAACAACCAATCAAGAAATCCCAGAACCCCTCTCTATTTCAAGGAAAAACCAACAAAGGGCGTTCATATCAGGATAGCCGAGCAGCACTCCCAAACCCAGTCGAGCCTCACCTGATATCGCACCGTAAAAAGCCAAAATCACCTCCGCCCCCTTCAACCAAGATCAGCAACCTCCGTGTTCCCTGGGGATTCCTTCCAATAAATCTAAGAATTTTTATCACAGATTTAAGAGGATTGAGAAAGGATGACACAGATTTCCAAGCCCCCTCAACCAACCCCAAAAACCTCTGCGCCCCTGCGTCTCTGCGTGAGCCTCCTCCCAAACCTAAGCCTCTCAACCCCACCAAAAAACCTCTGCTGCTCCGCTGCTTTGCGTGAGACTCCCCCTCCCCAACCCAAGCCCCCTCAACCCCAGCCATTTGTCCATTCTGCAATCGTTCATTTGTTCATTCCTCCCCCCTCCAACCCATCCCCACTCGCCATTCCCCCACTTTCATGCTGAAATCCCCAATCACCATGAAATCTCTCCTCTTCACTTTCATCCTCCTCACCTCTCTCCTTCCCGCTCAAGAGGCCAAGCGCCCCAACATTCTCTGGATCTTCTCCGAGGACCTCTCCCCCTACTTCGGTTGCTACGACGACCCCATCAACAAAGACCACACTCCCGTCGTCGACAAATTCGCGGCCGATGGCGTCCTTTTCAAACGAGCCTTCGTCCCCGCTCCCGTTTGCTCCGCCTGCCGTTCCGCCATGATCACCGGCGTCTACCAAACCACCACCGGCACCCACCAACATCGCTCCAGCCGCTGGCCCGATGGCGAAATCGTCCCTGAAAACGTCCGCATCAACCTCCCCGATGGCATCAAGACGATCCCTGAACTCATGCGCGAGGCCGGCTACTTCACCTTCAACTCCGGCAAAGACGACTACAACTTCCACTACGATCGCACCAAACTCTACACCGTCGGCAACCACCCCGACTACAAACCCGGCATGAACGGCTGGCAGGGCAACCGCTCTCACCCCTACATGTCCATCACCGAGAACACCTGGAACGCCCGCCCCGATAAAAAGCAACCTTGGTTCGGCCAGATCGAAATCAAAGGCGGCAAAGCCAACGCCAAATACACCCGCAAAGGCGAAGTCCTCAAACCAAACGAAGTCCCCCTCCCACCCTACTTCCCAGACACCCCCCAACTCCGCAAAGCCTGGACTCTTCACTACAATGCCGCCCGTGGCGTCGACACCCGCATCGATCGGATCCTCAAACAACTCAAAGCCGACGGCGAACTCGAAAACACCATCGTCTTCTTCTTCTCCGACCACGGGAATAACCAGTCCCTCCGCCACAAACAATTCTGCTACGAAGGCGGAGTCCACATCCCCTTCATGATCAAGGGAAACCACCCCGCGCTCAAAGCCGGCACCATTCGCAATGAACTTGTCAACGCCCTCGACATCCCCGCCACCACCCTCGCCTTCGCCGGAGCAAAACTCCCCGACCACCTCGACGGCCAAAACCTCTTCGGCGAAAACTACCAGCCCGTCACCCACGTCGTCTCCGCCCGCGACCGCTGCGACTACACCATCGACCGCATCCGCACGGTCCGCAGTGACAAGTTCCGCTACCTCAAAAACTACTTCTTAGATCGCCCCCTCCTCCAAGCCCAATACCGCGACAACCGCCCGCCCGTCCTCGACCTCAAGAGGCTCCGTGACTCCGGAAAGCTCACCCCTTACCAAATGGAACATTGGTTCGGAAAACGCCCCGCCGAAGAACTCTACGACCTCGCCGCTGACCCGCACCAAATCAACAACCTCGCCAGCGACCCTAAATTCGCCGACGAGCTAAAACGCCACCGCGAACTCCTCGAAACCTGGATCAAAGAATCCGGCGACAAAGGCCAATCCCCCGAATCCGCCATCCAACTCAAAGCCACCTTCGACCTCTGGAAGAACAAGCCCATCTTCAAAGACGCCAAGGTGAACCCAGAATACGACCAGTTCAAAAAATAAGCAAGCAACATGGAGGAAGACACGGTCCGGCAAGCCAAAGCAAAAGCTCTCATGGGAGAGCATCGCTGGAAGGACGCTATTCCTCTTTGGGTTGACGACATCGTGGAACATCCCGAGGACCCGTGGTCGGTCATGTTTCTTGGGAGTTGCCACTACGAGCTGAAGAGTTATCCCGCAGCGCTGAAATGCTTCGCGCATGCCGCCACTGTGGATCCCACCCTTTCAACTCCTCTTGGACTTCAGGGAGACGCCTTGCTGAGTCTCAAGAAAGTCGAATGCGCGCGAGCGAAGTATCTCGCCGCTTTAAAAATGGAACCAGACAGCGAACTGGCTCAAAAGAACTGGAAGAGATTTCTGAAGATCAGCGAAAACCTGTAACCTTTCCCCCCTCCATCGCATAAGCCCTGCGATGAAACGATCCCTCCTCGCCAGCATCCTCACCATCCCCCTTGCCTTCGCGGGCCCTTTCGATCCTTCCACTATCCCGGCGGATGCCAACTGGTATCTCCACGGCGACCTCAGCGCGATGCGTGAAACCACCACCGGCGGAATCATTTTCGAAGAACTCCAAAAGACCCAGGCCGACCAGCTTGCCGAAGTCAAAAATTTCTTAAACCTAGATCTCCTCACCGATCTCGACGACGTCACCCTCTTCGGCAATGGCAAGGAAGATCAAGCCGCCATCACCCTGACCGGAAAATTTGATCGCAGCCATCTCGAAGCTCTCATTCAAGAAGGCGAAAACTACAAATCCACTGCTCACGGAAAAACCGTCATCCACCAATGGGACGACAAGGGCAAAACCCAATTCGCCGCCTTTCACAGCGACAAAACCGTCACCATCAGTCAGCAATTGGAGCTCCTAAAAACCAGCCTCGACGTCTTCGCAAAAAACAAGCCCAGCCTCGCCGCCGACTTTCCCCTTCCAGCCAAATCCCCCGCGATCGTCGCCTTCGCTAATCTCAAGGAGATCGACATGCCCCTCGAAGACGGCTCACGCATCGTCCGCAAGGCTGACTCCATCCTCATGACCCTCAGCGAGAACGAAGAACGCCTCATTGCCGACATGGAAGTGCAAAGTAAAAACTGGAAATCCTCTCGCCGAATCATGCATGTCCTCCAAGGACTCATCGCCCTCGGCGAACTCGCCGATGAAAAGATCGACGACCTCGACATCCAACACCGCGCTGAGGCCAAAGGAAAAACCCTCACCATGTCGATGAGCCTCCCCACCGCAAAGGCCCTCGCTCTGCTCTCCAAAATTAAGTAGCCTCCAACTAATGGCTCATCGTTCCGATTCCGATCTCGTCCTCGCCGCCCTCGCTGGCGGAGATGACGCCTCCTCGGCACGCGATGAAATCATCCACCGTTACCACAAAAAAGTTTACGCCTTCCTCCACCAACTCACCGGCCGCAAGGAAGACGCCGAAGACCTCACCCAAGAGAGCCTCCTTCTCGCCCTCCGCAAACTCCACACCTTCAAAACCGGCCGCGACCTCCTCCCCTGGCTCTTCACGATCGCCCGCCGCAGCGCCATCTCACAGTGGCGCAAAAATAAACCGACCAACCAACTCTTCGACGCCGATCATCCCACCGCCGAAAGCGCCAAACCACACGACGCCGTCGCCCTCTGGACCCTCGCCAAAAGCAAACTCAAGCGCGACGAATTCACCGCCCTCTGGATGCACTACCAAGAAGACCTCCCCATCAAAGACGTCGCCAAAGTCCTCCGTAAAACCGCCACTCATACCAAAGTCATTCTCTACCGCGCCCGCAAGCATCTCGGCAAAGAACTCGCCCTCACACCCGATGCCTGGCTCCCCGGCCAAGCCCCAAATCTCACCTCGCCATGAAAACAAATTCTCTAGAACAACGCCTCCGCGAAAAAATCCCCACCGAAACCCCGCGCCCCGGCTTTGAAACACGTATCCAAGCGATGGCACGTGAACCCCACGTTCCGGAAAAAAAGCCCCTCCTTCGCCGCCTCGCCGTCCCCGCTTTAGCCCTCATCGCAATCGCCGCCGTCTTCAGCCCCAAAGGCAAAACGCCGAAACAAAACGTCGTCGTCACACCCACTCCCGTCGAAGAACTCACCGAAGATTCAGCGCTCACCAAAATCGAGCAACCCGTCCAACGCGAAATCCAAGGCCTCAAAAACGACGCCAAATGGACCATGGGCCTCTTCCAAAAAGCCCTCCCCTCAATCTCCGTGAAGAAAAAGGAAAAGGAGTAAACGCCTCCCAAAATACCCGTCAGTATCCAGCCCCAAAGGGGCTAACTATCGTAGCCCAGGGCAACGCCCTGGGGTCACAACAGGCAATTGGCAGGAGCCCTGAAAGGGCGATCTAATGGTCAGCAAAGTCATAGACCATTCTCGCCAAACCTAGATCACCCCACAATTAGATCACCCCTTCAGGGCTCTCTTTTGAAACGCCACTTAGACCCCGGGCGTTGCCCGAGGCTACGTTAGATTGCCCCTTTGGGGCGGACAGACCCGGGAATGAAAACCACAAAAAGCCCCCACCCGAATAGAGTGGAGGCTTTGAAAAATAAATCGCGAGACTAGCTCAAGGCCTTCACCACGCTCGCTGCATTGATTCCCAGCTCATCCATCACGACGTTACCAGGAGCAGAAATACCAAAGCGGTCGATTCCAATCACGGAACCTTCAAGGCCGACATACTTATACCAAAGTCCGGTGACTCCCGCTTCGATCGCCGCACGCTTCGTGCAGGATGCTGGCAGAACCTCTTCTTTATAAGCATCAGACTGACGGTCAAAACGCTCCAGACACGGTGCGGAAACCACGCGGGCTCCTGCTCCGATTTCCTTCGCGGCATTGATCGCGTGCTCCACTTCGGAACCAGTCGCAAGAATGATGCACTCGAGTGCACCCTCTTCCTTCTTCAGAATGTAAGCACCCTTGGCAACGCCATCACGACGAGTCGCAACCGAAGCGTAGTCATTTAGAGACATCACCTTCTGACGGCTCAGAATGAGAGCAGTCGGCCCATCGAGACGCTCCATCGCGCAAATCCAAGCACCGGCGACTTCCTCCTGATCTCCAGGGCGGATCACATCGACATTTGGAATGACGCGCAAACCACTGACGGTCTCAACCGGCTGGTGAGTTGGTCCATCTTCACCGACTCCAACGGAATCGTGCGTGAAGATGTAAGCGACGGGAAGCTTGGCCAAACCAGCAATCCGGATCGCAGGGCGAAGATAGTCAGCAAAGACACAGAAGGTCGCTCCACTGATACGGAAGAGGCCATCGTATGCGACTCCGTTACAAATCGCTCCCATTCCGTGCTCACGAATTCCAAACCAGATATTACGTCCAGTTGGAGTCTCTCCAGAAAAGTCACCGGCATCTTTGATGTAGTTTTTGGTCGAGCCGTAGAGGTCAGCCGATCCAGAAATCACCGAAGGCATCGCCTTAGCGACCGCATTGATCACCACGCCACCGGAGCCACGAGTAGCGTCCGCATAGTCGTCAGCGAAAGCTGGAATCTGGTCAGAAAGATCAGTCGGCACAACCTTGGCAACAGAGTCTTCCAACTCGCTCGCAAGCTCTTGGTTCGCGGCGGCCCAAGCATCGTAAGTCGCTTGCCACTCGTTAAAGGCATCGGCCTTAGCCTCCGCCTGTGCTGCAAAGTAAGCCTTCGTCTCGTCAGAAACATAGAAATGCTGATCAGGAAGTCCGAGCCCCTTGCGAGCCTCCTCCGCGAAATTCGCACCACCCTCACCGTGAGCCGAAGCCGTTCCCGCAACTTGAGGAATTCCACGACCGATCTCAGTCTTAGCAATGATGATCGATGGCTTCCCGCTGCTCGCCTTCGCGGCATTGAAAGCATCAAGGAAAGCCGCCATATCGTGACCGTCGATAGTCACTGCATTCCAGCCGAGTGACTCAAAGTATTTTTCAGAATCCCAGCCCTGAGTCTTATCCGCCATCGCATCAAGCGTGACGTCATTGGAATCATAAATGAGGATGAGATTGTCCAACTGGTTGTGACCCGCGAAAGCAATCGCTTCCTGCGCCACTCCCTCCTGAAGACATCCGTCACCTGCGAGCGCCACCACATGATGGTCGAAGATAGTATGATCCGCCGTATTGAAACGAGCCGCTGCGCGCTTTCCTGAAAGAGCATAACCAACCGCATTGCCAACACCCTGCCCAAGAGGACCAGTCGTCGCTTCCACTCCTTCAGTCTCATCAAACTCAGGGTGACCCGGAGTGATCGAGTGGAGTTTACGGAAATCCGCAACATCCTGACCACTGACTTTGAATCCCGCAAGATGCAGCCAGCTGTAAATAAACATCGAACCGTGACCCGCCGAGAGGATGAAGCGATCGCGATTCAGCCACTTGGGAGCAGCAGGGTTAAAACGGAGAGCTTCGCCAAAAAGAACTGCGCCCATATCAGCGCAACCAAGGGGAAGACCAAGATGGCCGGAGGAACAAGCATGGACGGCATCGATGGCCAATCCGCGGGCTTCGGCCGCAGCTCTAGAAAGTGCTTCTGTATTCATGAGGGGTGAACCTCCCTAAATCAGGCCATTCAATCAAGTCGTAATACTTCTTTGATTGTGACAAGTTTTCTCAAACCAAATGAATTCCGCAACAAAACCTTCACCCTCAGGCTCTGATCTATCATAATCTTCTCGTGAACACTCACCCGATTCCCCCCGATCTTGCAGAAAAAGTCATCCTTGCAGACCCCTCTCTGCGCGATGGCAACTTTAACAAATCTGTCGTTCTACTCGCCGAACACAGCCCAGAAGAAGGCGCCTTTGGTCTCATTCTCAATCACCCCTCCGGCCAAAAAGTCGGTGACCTCATCACAGATCCCGACTTCCTCGAACTCTGGAAACTCCCCGTCCACCTTGGCGGCCCCGTCGCTCGCGACCAACTCACCTTCGCCGCCTTCTGGGAACGCGACTCAGAACTCGGCTTCGCCACTCGCATCTCGGCAGATGAAGCAAAAGCCTACATCGGCCAGCCCAATACTCTCGTCAAAGCCTTCGCCGGCTACTCCGGCTGGTCAAAAAATCAACTCGAGGACGAAGTCGAACAACAAGCATGGTCCATCATCGACCCAAAAGTCGAACTCCTCACCTGCGATCACGACATCACCCTTTGGAAGACGCTCCTCAGCGAGCTCTCTCCCTACCATCGCATCCTCGCCGACGCCCCAGACGAGATCTTAGCCAACTAAAAACTTCCGTTCTTGGCACCCCGCTTCTCCTCACTAGGATGTCCAGTCCTATGAAGAAGCTCACCACTCACCTTCTCGCCCTTTCGCTTGCGAATCTCTCCCTCGCTTCCACCACGCCACTTTCTCCCGATCTCGTCTTCGAAGAAAAAAATGGAGTCGTCGCCGTCGAAGCCGAGCACTTCACCTCTCAGGTAAAATCAGACGTCCGCGCTTGGCACATCATCTCCACCGAAAACGACCCCGCCATCCAACCCGATGGCGACCCCTCCCACGCCGCCACCGCATCCGGAGGAGCCTATCTCGAAATCCTCCCCGACACCCGCCGCTCCCACGACGACAAGCTCATTCAAAAAGAGAACTTCATCAACACCCCCGGCCAAATGGCCATCCTCACCTACCCCATTCACTTCAACACCGCTGGCCGATACTACTGCTGGGTCCGCACTTACTCCACCAACACCGAAGACAACGGCATCCACCTCGGCCTCAATGGCACTTGGCCCGAATCCGGCGCCCGCATGCAGTGGACCAAAAAGAACGAATGGGCCTGGGACAGCAAGCAACGGACCAAAGAAGTTCACATCGGCGTCTTCGGTCAAATTTGGATCGATATCCCAGCACCTGGCCTGCACAAAATCCACTTCTCCATGCGCGAAGACGGATTCGAATTCGACAAATTCATCCTCACCACCACCAAGCCTGACCAAAAGAATCCACCAAAAGGAACTGGCCCCACAACCCTCGTAAAAAACGGCACACTTCCAAAAGCCTTCAAAGCCACCACCACCCCTGCCAACCCCTACCCAAAACACTGGGGCCCTCCTCCCGAACTCCAAACCGCAGATTACCTTGATCTCCCCAAGCCTTACGGCAAGGGATCCTCCACCTTAAAAAGCTGGATCCTCCAGAATCAGAAAAAAGACGCCGCCAAACCAAAATCACGTTTCCCGACCCACTGGGGACCGCAACCCAAGCGCCAAACCCGCGACATCGTCACCCTCCCCGGAGATTACGGAAAAGGCTCTTCCACCCTCCGCAACTGGATCCAAATGAACCTCAAGAAAGACGCCACCCTTAAACCACGAAGCATCGTGAATGAAACACAACGAAGCGATTTCGATGGCTCTCTAAAAATCCCGGCTTCACAACTCCCTGCCAAAGGAGGCTTCTACCTCGACCAAGACAAATGGCTCGCCATCAACCCCGACAAAAATAGGACCGCCGAAACCACCATCGCCTTCCCCTACCCCAGCGGCAAATACCACCTCACCCTCCTCGGCATCGGCGAGAATGATGGCCAAGCCCATCACGAAATTTTCCTCAACGATAAATCCATCCTCGCCTACAACATTCCCCTCTCCAAAGAGACTTTCGAAACAGGCGAAGAATACCACAAAACCGTCAAAAACATCATCTTCGGCGCTGGCGAGGAAATCAAAATCAAATCCCAAATCGCCTCCGCCGACGGCAAAGAATTCTCCCGCGCCCGCATGGCCGGTCTCGTCTTCATGCCTGCTGATGAGAAAACTAAAATTTCATCGCTAAGCGTTCATTTAAAAGACGCGCGAGTCGTTCACCCCGACCTCCAACAACCCCGCCAACTCCCCGGCGACGGCACCATCGCCATCACCGGAGCCAACACCCAGTGGCAACCCGTCACCCTCACCCTAGATGGCCCCTTCGCCTACGAACTCGACCAAAAACCCAATCCCTTCCGCGACTACTCCCTCGTCGTCACCTTCACCCACTCCTCCGGCTCACCCGAATACCACGTCCCCGGCTACTTCGCCGCCGATGGCAATGCCGCCGAATCCTCCGCCAAATCCGGCACCAAATGGCGCGCTCATTTCTCGCCCGACCTCCCCGGCGAGTGGACCTACTCCACCACCTTCCTCAGCGGAAAAGACGTCGCCTTGATGCCCACCAACAAATTCCCCGACAAGCCCGTCGAGACTCTCAAGCCGTTCAACAAATCCGGAAAAATCACCATCAAGCCCACCCCTTCTGATGCCCCCGGATTCTACGCCGAAGGCCGGCTCACCTACGTCAACAAGCCCTACCTCCAATTCGCCGGCTCCAAGCGCTACTTCCTCAAAGCCGGTGCCGATGCTCCCGAAACCCTCCTCGCCTACGCCGACTTCGACGACACCATCGCTCGCAAAAAAAACGTCCCCTTGAAAACCTATCAACCCCACCTCCAAGACTGGGAACAAGGCGACCCCACTTGGAAAAATGGCAAAGGAAAAGGTCTCATCGGCGCCCTCAACTACCTCTCTGGAAAAGGCATGAACGCCTTCTCCTTCCTCCCCTACAATGCCGGCGGCGACGGCGACAACGTCTGGCCCTTCGTCGAGCGCAACCAGAAATTCAACTACGATTGCTCCAAGCTCGACCAATGGAACATCGTCTTCAACCACGCCCAAGCCAAGGGCCTCTTCCTCCACTTCAAACTCCAAGAAACCGAAATCGACGACAACCGCCGCGGCCATAAAAAGGCCACCAACGGCATCGTTCCGACCTCCCTCGACGGAGGAATCCTCGGACCCGAGCGCAAACTCTACTGCCGCGAAATCGTCGCCCGCTTCGGCCACCATCTCGCCCTCAACTGGAACCTTGGCGAAGAAAACACTCAGACCACCAAAGAGCAAATGGACATGGCCACCCGCATCCGTGACCTCGACCCCTACAACCACCACCTCGTCATCCACACCTACCCCGACCAACAAGACAAAGTCTACAAGCCCCTCCTCGGAGCCCCCGCCTTCACCGGCGTCTCCCTCCAAAACTCCCACCTAAAAGACGTCCACTGGCAAACCGTCAAATGGCACCGCGCCTCCGTCAAAGCCCAGCACCCATGGGGCGTCGCCTTCGACGAACCCGGCAACGCCAGCGAAGGCATGCCACCCGATCCCGACTACCCTGGCATGCCCAAGGATTACAAAGGCCCCACCGTTGAAGAAACCCGCAAATGGGTCCTCTGGGGCAACCTCCTCGGCGGCGGCTGGGGAGTCGAATACTACTTCGGCTACAAGCTCCCCCAAAACGACCTCATCTGCGAAGACTGGCGCTCCCGCGACCAATCTTGGACCTACGCCAAAATCGCCCTCGACTTCTTCCGTGACCAAAAAATCCCCGTCCAAGACATGTCCCCCAACCCCGAAGCTGTCGGCAACCCCGAAAAAGGAAACAAAACCTACTGCCTCTCCGGCGACAAGATCCACGTCCTTGCCTTCCCCGATGGCGGCTCCGCTAAACTCACCCTCCCCGAAGGAAAATCCCCAAAAACCATCCAATGGTTCAACCCCCGCGACGGCAAAATCCAACCCGCCACCCAGCTCCCCAACAACAACATCACCGCCCCCGACAAAAACGACTGGATCGCCATCGTCCGGACGAATTAAACAAACGTAGCCGAAAGTTCCTGCTTTCGAACCTCACCTCCTTCCAAAGAGCCACTCAAACAAGTGGCTCTTTTTCTTCCCCTCACACCCCGCCTGTTGAGCGCCCCCTCCCAACAATTTCCTTCTCGGCACCTAACAGGAAACCTAGTCTCATCCACACGGCTCATTCCCAAGCACCATACCTTCACATGCTCACAGTCACCTCATTCATCCTCTTCACCGCCTTCGCCGCCGTCCTCACCTGGTGGATCACTCGCCGCGATGAAACCAGTAGTTCCGACGGCTTCTTTCTAGGTGGCCGCAGCCTCACCTTCCCCATTATCGCTGGATCGCTCCTCCTCACCAACCTCTCCACCGAGCAAATGGTCGGCCTGAACGGAGCAGCCTTTAAAGATGGTCTCAGCGTGATGGCTTGGGAGGTCGTAGCCGTGATCGCCCTAGTGTTTATGGCGCTTTTCTTTCTTCCTAAATTTCTTCGCTCAGGAATCACGACTGTTCCTCAGTTCCTAGAACAACGCTACGGGTCTCTTACCCAAACAATCGCAAACTCTATTTTCCTTCTCGCATACGCCTTAATACTCATTCCTCTAGTTCTATATACTGGTGCTCGTGGCCTCATCGATATGATGGACCTAGCCACTCTTACTGGAATTGAAAATGACACTGTCCTGCTCCGCTTCACGACCATTCTCATCGGTGTCGCCGGCCTTCTCTACTCACGCTTCGGAGGACTCCGCACATTGGCTGTTCTCGATACCATTAACGGCATTGGACTTCTTATTGGTGGTTTCACCATCGCATGGTTAGCACTCAATGCCGTCGGTGGGAATGAGGGCATCGGAGCAGGATGGACCGTCTTGAACGAAAAACACCCCGAGCGACTTGACTCGACTGGGAGTAATGACTTCGGCCTTCCCTTTGGAACTCTGTTCACCGGAGTTGCCCTCCTCAACCTCTTCTACTGGTGCACCAACCAACAAATCATTCAAAGAACCTTCGGGGCTAGTTCTCTCGCCGAAGGCCAAAAGGGAGTCCTTCTCACTGGCGGACTCAAGCTCCTTGGACCACTCTACCTAGTCCTTCCCGGTCTAGTCGCTTATCATCTCTATGCTTCTGAAGGAATCAGTAATGATCAGGCATACGGCACCTTGGTTTCCCGTCTCCTTCCTGACCACCTCACCGGCTTCTTTGCTGCGGTTATGGTCGGCGCGATCCTGAGTTCTTTCAATGCCGCGCTGAACTCGACATCCGCACTTTTCAGTTTGGGCCTCTACAAGCACCACATTAATCCTGGCGGTAGTGAAGAAGAGACCGTCAAAGCCGCAAAACTTTTTGTAATCGCCATCGCGATTGCCGCAATGATCGGAGCCCCCTTTCTCGCAGGGCAAGATACCATCTTCGGTTACTTGCAGGATATGAACTCAATCTACTTCATCCCGATCTTTGCGGTCGTTGTTGTTGGTATGCTCAACCGTTTTGCTCCAGGAAGCGCGGCAAGCATCGCCATGATTGCTGGTGTGGTCGCCCTCGCTTTCGGCCTCTTTATTTTGAAGGAAGGAGACTTCATCCTTGGAGTCCACAAATTCCATTACATGGGATGGGTCTTCGCCGGACTAGTCGTCTACCTCCTCGTCATGTCCAAAGCCTCACCTCGCTCCACTCCTTGGAAGATCGAAACCAGAACCACGATCGATATGACTCCTTGGAATGGCGCAAAGTGGGCCAGCCTCGTCCTCGTCATTATTGTCATCGCCATCTATGTCGCTTTCTCAAAATAGCACCATCGACTCCCTCGCCGACGAAGCCCGCGCTCAACTCAAGGCTACCTTCGACGTCGAGAGCTCCCTCGTCGCCGTCGCTCCCGGCCGCGTGAACCTCATCGGCGAACACATCGACTACTGCGATGGCTTCGTCCTTCCCCTCGCTATCGAACGCTACCTCGTCATCGCCGCTCGGCCCAATGACTCCACCA
The DNA here is from genome assembly GCA_937928545.1 of uncultured Verrucomicrobiales bacterium. Classification (GTDB taxonomy): domain Bacteria; phylum Verrucomicrobiota; class Verrucomicrobiia; order Verrucomicrobiales; family Akkermansiaceae; genus SW10. The sequence continues at coordinate 1,207 of CALGJQ010000055.1, read as the reverse complement.
CCGCCCGCATCGGCGCATCTAACCTCGACCCCATCGAACTCGACCTCTCCAGCCGCCAAGAAGTCGGCTCCCCCAAATGGACCAACTACCTCCGTGGTGTCATTCAGGGCTTCATGGATCTCAACTACACCCTTCCCGGCTTTGACGCCTACATCTCCTCATCCATCCCCCTCGGTGCAGGCCTTTCCTCTTCCGCCGCTCTCGAGTGCGGCTTCGCCACCCTTCTCGAAGCCCTCGTTGACACCGTTCTCGACACCAAAGACAAAGCCCTCCTCGCCCAAAAAGCCGAGCACGACTACGCCGACGTCCCCTGCGGCATCATGGACCAATTCGCCTCCACCTTTGGCGCATCAGACCAACTCATCCTCATCGACTGCCGCTCCGGCGAACCCGAAATGGTTCCCTTCTCCGACCCCTCCCTCTCCATCATCGTCGCCAACACCAACATCTCTCACGATCTCACCGATGGCGGTTACGCCGCCCGCCGAAAAGACACCGAAGACGGCCTAGCCCTCATCGGAAAACCCAGCTGGCGTGACGCAACCATGGAAGACGTCTACGCCGCCCAAGAAAAAATGGGCGATCGCATCTTCCGCCGCTCCCGCCACGTCGTCACCGAAATAGGCCGCACCATCGAAGCCGTCGAGGCCTTCAAATCCGGCGACTTCTCCAACATCGGTAAACTCATGGAAGGCTCTCACCGTTCCCTCCGCGATGACTTCGAAGTCTCCTGCGACGAACTCGACCTCATGGTTGCCTTAGCCCAAGAAATCGGCTTCGAAGGCGGCGTCCTAGGCGCTCGCATGACCGGCGGCGGCTTCGGCGGATCCACCGTCACCCTCTGCCGCAGCAGCGATGCCGAAGCCATCGCCCAACAAATGCACACCCGCTACCAAGCCCAAACCGGCATCACCCCCCTCCTCTTCGCCACCCGCCCCGCCCCCGGCGCCCACCTCCTCTAACAAAAATACGGAGCTTGGGCTTCAGCCCGAGCCCCCTCAACCAAAGCCCCCTCAACCAAGCCCCCTCAACCAAACCCCCAAGTCCCTCCGCTGCTCCGCTGCTCTGCGTGAGACCTCCCCCTCAACCAAGCTCAATTGTTCATTCCGCAATCGTTCATTCGTTCATTTCTCAAGGCTTCAACAAAACCTTCAAAAGCCCCTCCTTCCCCTCCCGCGACCTCTTAAAATAATCCCCCCCCTCTTCC
>CALGJQ010000054.1 GCA_937928545.1 uncultured Verrucomicrobiales bacterium | reverse complement strand
CCCCCTCTTCCAAACTCCCCACCGCCGAAATCAAAGGCTTCACCAAAATCTCCCCACTCGCAATCGCCTCCAGCGCCTCCGTGCATTCCCCCGCTGCCGCACAAGATCCGATCAGCGAAATCTCCCGCGTCACCACCCACTGCAGCGCCAACGGAACCTCCGCCACCACATTCCCCACCAAACCCACGCGCCCGCCCTTGCGGACCGACTTCACCGCCTTCTCCAAAGTCGGAGCTGCCCCCACCACCTCCATCGCAAGATCAAATTCGTCCCCGCAATCTTCATCCGGCATAAAGGCCCCATTCGCTCCCAACTCCAGTGCCAAATCCAACCTCTTCCGGTCCATATCCACCGCCACCACCTCACCAGCACCGGCCCGCTTCAGCGCCTGCACCACCAAAAGCCCAATCAACCCAGCCCCCACCACCAAAGCTCTTTCCCCCTTCTTCACCTTCACCAAATTCACCGCATGTAAAGCCACCGCCAACGGCTCCGTAAATGCCGCCTCCTCAAATCCCAAACCCTCTGGCACCCGCTCCAAAATCCGCGACGGCACCACTACCCATTCCGCAAAGGCCCCATCCCTTTGAAACTCCTCACAAGACACCCCCATCACCTGCCGCTCATCACACAAGTTCGTCTCACCCCGCTCACAAAATTCACACTTCCCACAATAAACCATCGAATCAAAAGACACTCTCTCACCAACACTCCATCCCTCAACATCCCCACCCACTTCCTCAATCACCCCGCTGGCCTCATGCCCCATGATCATTGGCGGAATGCGACGCCCACTCGAATTATCCATCCCATGCACATCACTCCCGCAAATCCCGCAACACGCCACCTTAATCAAAACCTCATCCGACTTCGGCGAGGGCTTTGGCTTCTCCGAAACAACAAACTGCGAAGGCGCAACCAGTTCTAAAACTTTCATGCGCACAGCATGCCCTGTCACTTCATCGGGAAGCAAATCTTAACCACCGCATCTTCACCCTCACTTTCCTTCTCGTAGAACTCGAAAGGCGGAAACTTCTTCAAATGCTTAAACTTCTTCGAGTGAGAATGAGCCATTCCCGCAGCCCAGCCATTACTCAGATGTCGATACGGCCCCGTATGTCTCACCACAAAAACATCCATCTCCGGCGCCGTCAGCAGCTCCATTCCATCAGGAATCACCCCCGGCGTCGCCTCCAACTTCACCCCGATCAAATAAGTCATCATCCCCTTCACGACATTCCAATCGTAGTAAACTGAAAAGCCCTCCCCCTCCGGATAATGCTTCCGCACCTCCTTATAATTCGCATCCATCTCCTCCTCAAAGCCGCACAAACTCGCCGTGCATCTCTTCCCCACCCCCACAAATCCCTCGCAACGTTCCTGACCTCGAAAACTCAAACGCGATGGCACCTCCCCCTTTTCCACCAAATCCTTTAGCATCAAAAGCCCCCGCTCAAAATCCATCCCGATGTAAGCCTCCATCGACTTCTTCATCCAAAACAAAAAGAACGGCAGCGAACTATCCATCGTCCAAGTCACCTCCGTCTTCTCCCTCTTCTTTTCAAAAGTCATCTTCACATCCGCCTGCGACTTAAAGGGTTTCAAAAACCGTAAATCATAAGTGATCGACTCATTCTCCACCTCACCCACCACCGACATCTCGCCCGCTCCACACACCTCCCCTTCCCAAGAATAACCATTGTCCTGAATCTGCAAACGACACTCCGGATCCGCAATCAACCACGGCGACCACTTCGACCATTGATGGAAGTCTCTCACGATCTCAAAAACAGCCCCCACCGGAGCATCAATCACCTGCGATCTCGAAATTGCGATTTTTGGCATGCCATCCTTCTAACATTTCTCATGCCCACCTGCCAAGACTTCCTGTCTTCCAAAATCGCTTACTCCTCCTTCTCCACAAGATGTTTGAAGGGCCACACCGAGTCATCTCCCTTCACAATCACATCCTCAATATCAAAAAAAGTGTTCTTGTTTGAACTCAAATCCGGCCGGACATCCGAACGGAAGAAAACCACGTAAATTGATTGGCTCGTCTTCGATGGAATATCGAAATGAACAATGCGATAGCGATGCTTCGATTTCCCATGACGATGCATCAGCATTTTCCACTCCTCCTCAAATCTCGCTCTTTCTCGGTGCGGAATTTGGTTCAAGAGCCTCGACTTATGAAGTCCCCAATTTCTTAAAACCCGACTCGGAGGCTGAATAAGACAGTAAGTGATCCTCTGACCCACTTCGTTCTCAACATTCACCAAAAGTTCCGCATTATTGATCTCATATGCATGGATCTTGTCCACCAACTCAGCAATCGCATCATCAAAAGAGATCGGCTCTTCCGGTTCTCGATCAAAAGTCCATTTCTTCTCTTCCAACAATTCCTCAGAGTTTTCCATCAAAGTAGACCGAGTCGAATATCGCCTCTCCTCGTCTCGGAAAGCTTTCTCACGTCCCCGTTCACGAAACACGAACACTGCCGCTCCGAGTAGCAGCAGCACAAGAAAGATCACTTTCTTCAAAATCATGTCATCAAATGGGGGGAAACTACTAATGACGATCCCGACACATAGCGTCAAAAGCATTTTGCAGGAATGCGCCCCTCAACCAAGAAAAGCTAATCGCCAACCGCTAGGTATCTCTATTGCCAACAGGGTTATCAAGCTAGTGAATCAACTCTGCTCAATCCCTATTTGTGCAGAGGGACCTAAATCGGCCGCGCCCTCAACTTAAGGCCCTCCACCAATCTTCAAGAATTCAGATGAATCCTTATAAATCTGTGTCAAAAACTCCCCGTCATTTTCTGAATCACCGATAATTCGCCTTAGATTTTCAACACAACCGGAGCAAAGCGGAGATAGCCCTTAGGCAAATTCATGAAGATTAGGAAAAATTCTTGAGGATTTTCCAAGCCCGAACCCCGCCCCCTCAACCAAGATTCGTGAAAATTCGTGCGATCCGTGGTTCATCTTTCCCTAGCTTGATCACGCTGCACCCACCCACCTCCTCCCCTCCACCTCCCCAACTTGCATATTTCCAAATCACGAGTTCCTTGATCAGATGAAAAAGCTCCTCGCCCTCCTCCTCCTCACCGCCACGCCATCCTGTGTTGCTGACCCTGCCCTTGCCGAAAAACCCGCTTACTCGTCCGAAGCTCCCCTCCCCAAAGGATGGCCCGCACCCGGCCCCTACAATGAGGTTGCCGAAAAAAACTACCCCAAATACCGCGCCGCCGTCACCAATGGCTCCAGCGGCTTCTCCTTCTGGACCCTCTTCAGCCATATTAAAAAGAAAGACATCCCCATGACCGCCCCTGTCGAAATGAAGATGGAGGAAAAGGATGACAAAATGGAAAAGGTCAACATGGCCTTCCTCTACCAAAACACCGAAGTTGGCAAAGTCGGAGCCGATGGCAAAAAGATCGAAGTCAAAGACATCGAAACCTCAAAAGCTCTTAGCTACACATGGATGGGCGACGACTCCAAAGCTCAAATCAAAAAGGCCAAAGAAGCCCTAAAAGCTGCCCTCGAAAAGAAAGGCCTCAAAGCCAAGTCCTTCCGCATGCTCGGCTACAACGGCCCCGGCACCCCACGCCAAAAACGCACCTACGAGCTTCAAGCCATCCTCCCGAGCAAGTAAGCGCCCTCAACAATTCGTGAAAATCCGTGCGCTCTGAGGAGAATCCTTCATTCTCTCTTCATGCACAAAATCTCTCTTTCTTTCCTTTTAGGATTTCTCCTCTTCTCGAATTTAGGATTTGCCGCGCAGCGGCCCAACATCCTCTTCATCCTCGCCGACGACCTAGGCATCAAGGACCTCTCCATCGAAGGCTCCACCTTCCACGAAACTCCCCACATCGACGCCATCGCCAAGTCCGGCATGCGCTTCACCAACGGCTATTCCACCTGCCAGGTCTGCTCCCCTTCTCGCGCCTCCATCATGAGCGGCCAATACCCGGCCCGCCTCGGTATCACCGACTGGATCGGCGCCGCCACCGGCATGAAGTGGAATCGGAACGACAAAGTCCTCCCCGCCGAAAACGGTTCAAAACTCCCTACGGAAATCACCACCGTCGCCGAGGCCCTAAAGTCCGGTGGTTATCGTACTTTCTTTGCCGGAAAATGGCACATCGGCGGCGAAGGATCCGGCCCCGGAGACCATGGCTTCGAAGTCAACAAAGGCGGATACTCCTCCGGCAGCCCACGCGGCGGATACTTTTCACCCTATAAAAACCCCGCCCTCGAAGACGGCCCCGCAGGCGAAGTCCTCCCGATCCGTCTCGCTCAGGAAACCAACAAATTCATCGCCGCGGAATCCAGTAAACCCTTCTTCGCCTTCCTCTCCTTCTACTCCGTCCACGGCCCCATCCAAACCTCGCCCGACCTCTGGGAAAAGTATCGTCAAAAAGCCACCGACGCTGGCCTCGCCACCGAGCGCTTTAAAAACGATCGCACCCTCCCCGTCCGCCAAGTCCAAGACTGCCCGATCTACGGCGGCATGATGGAGTCGATGGACGACGCCGTCGGCCTCGTCACCGCCAAGCTCAAGGAACTCGGCCTCGATAAAAACACCATCATCATCTTCACCTCTGACAATGGCGGAGTCTCCTCCGGCGACGCCTTCGCCACCGCCTGCCTCCCCCTCCGTGGTGGCAAAGGCCGTCAATGGGAAGGTGGCATCCTCCAACCCTACTACATCTCCGCCCCCGGCGTCACCAAGCCCGGCTCCACCTCCAGCCAATTCGCCACCGGCACCGACTTCTTCCCCACCCTCCTCGACCTCGCAGGTCTCGAGCAACTCCCCGCCGCGCACCCCGATGGCATCTCACTCGTCCCCGCCCTCAAAGGTGGCCAAGCCGAGCGCACCCTCTACTGGCACTACCCCCACTACGGAAACCAAGGCGGCGAGCCCTCCGGCATCATCCGCGAAGGCGACTTCAAGCTCATCCGCTACTACGAAGATGGCCGCGAAGAACTCTACAACGTCAAAGAAGACATCGGCGAAGCCTCCAATCTCGCCACCGGCCACCCAGAGCTCGTCAAAAAACTCTCCGTAAAACTGACTGCCCACCTCAGCGAAGTCGGCGCAAAAATCCCCAAACCCGACCCCCGCTTCGACGCCGAAAAGAAAAAGGAACAAGTCACAAACCTCCACACCAAGAAAAAGGCCGCGCTCGAAAAACAGCACGCCAACTTCCTGAAACCCGACTACAAGCCGAACAAAAATTGGTGGAACTCGGTGCAGACAAAAGACTAACCCAAGGAACGACACTCTCCTGAGTGTCGCATTAAGCCATGACCCTCGCCCAACTCTCCTCCGCCTCCAAAAGCTTCGGACAAAACACCGTCCTCCAAGACGTCAACCTTACCGTTTCCAAAGGTGAACTGATTGTCGTTCTTGGTGCTAACGGAGCCGGGAAAACCACTCTTTTAAGAATCTTTGCAGGTCTATTAGGTCTCGATCAAGGAACACTTCAAATTGAGAATGCCCCTCTTGATCGGCTCTCAGAAACACAACGAGAGAAAATTTTCCTTCTCCCTGATTTCCCCGTCCTTTTTGATCACCTCTCTGTCCTCGAGAATGTCGAAATCTGGCTTTCCCTCTATCGAAAGGAATCCGAGGAATTAGAAGAGGAGTCTATGCAACTCCTCGAACGCTTCCACCTCGCCGAAAAATCCCACCAACCCGCAGCCTCCCTCTCGCGCGGCCAACGCTACAAACTGGCCCTCGTTCTCTACGAAGGTTCCAAGGCTCCCTTAGGACTTTTCGACGAACCCTTTGCCTCAGGCATGGATGCTTCTGGCTTACGAGAAATGCGCCGCCTCTTCCGCGCTGCTGTAAGTGATCAAAAACGCAGTATCATCTACACCACCCAACTCGTAGCCTACGCCCGCGAATTCGCCGACCGCATCCTCGTCATCCATGACTCCCAAATCTACTTCGACGGCACCCCCACTATGTTTCAATCCCAACTCGAATCCGGCGACCCCGCGCTCGAAGTCTTCTCCGAATCCGACGAATGAAATTCAAACATTTCAGGAACCAGACCATTCGGGACCGGCTCAAAATCGTCGGGAAAAAATGGAAATCTCAAGACCCTTCTCGGGCTTTTGAGAAGCCGGAGCGTATTTGGTTCCGCCCCTTATTCACGTCTATTGGAATTCATCTCCTCCTGTTGTTCCCTGCCTTAATACTTTTTATAGGAAGAGGAGACACCCCGGGCATTCCTGCATTCCTTTCGCTCCTCTTTCCATTTCTCGCCTCCTCGACCTTAAGCAATCTTTTTACAATTGTCATCGATCCTCGGCGTCAGGAACTCACCTATCTCCTTCCACTCGATGATCTCCGTATCGAGCGGCAGACCCACGCCGAAATTCTAGCTCCTTTTTTAAAAGGGCTCTTCTACGCCATGCTCTATGGAATGGTGAGCGGAATTTCACCCACCTTGCTTGGCGGAGCCCTCATGGGCAGTTTCATCTTCATTGGGCTGGGAGGCATCCTCACGCTGAGTTTCCTCCCCAGAATGAGTTGGCTCTACTCAGCCCTTTTTTACGGTCCCATCTTCATTCTGTTCGGCGCAATGCTCAGTGACACATTTTCCGAATTCGCATTAACCAAACTATATTTATTACCTTGGCATCACGCTCTCTATCACCCAACCGTCCTCATCGGACTCCTTGTCACCGGATTTGTATGCGCCCGGTTCACTCGCTCGCTTTGGTGGGAAATCTCACCGTTTGACCGCACTCTCTTTTACGAAGTTTTGGGAAACCCCCAGCATGAGCATGAACTCGATGAGGAAGTTATCTCTCAGCTAGCCACTCTTCCAAAATCCCCGCAAGGAACGCTCGAAAAGTTCACTTGGAAGTATCTCAACCTCAAAGAGCGAGCATTGGTACGTGCCGTCGGCGGAACTCAGACAAACACCCTTCGGGATTGGGTCCTCGCCACCTTCATTACCCTCTCCTTAATTTGGCTCTGGGGCTTCACTTGGATTCATCCACTTGAGAACTTCAAAACGATCATACTTGTCACCGCCATTTTCTGGGGATTCTCCAAATTTATTGAGTCAGGAGCAACGTCCCTGAAATACCTCGAAGGAATTTCACTCGGACCTCAAGCCATCGGCGCGCAGTTCCAGCTGCTTCCCCTCAGTCTCTCGGCCCTGGAGTGGCTCCACTGGAAAGAGATCGTCCCAAAAGCGATCCTTGCCACCATCACGATCGCACTCGGACTTACCACATGGGCCACTTCTTTTCGTGAACCGCTCTCCTGCTTCCTCATCTTTCTTTATGTCCTCCCCGCAGTAATCACCGTCTTTTGGTTTCCTTTTTGGAATCGATCAATCAACCACTGGCCTCCAAAAAAAGGCCTCGGATTCCTTCGTGTAATCACCCTTCAAGCTCTCCTCGTCGGAGCAGTACTAGTCATTCCTGTCGCTCTGCTTGCTGGGTTCTTTAGTCCCGACTTTCAACCCGCCCTCCCCCCTCTAATCCCCATCATTGTTTTTGCGATCTACCTCCTCCTGATCCGCATCCCTCTCCGCTCCATCCTGAAAGACAACCGCTGCGACCTTATGGCGCAGCGTTGAACACCTTCCCCCCCAGAGAGGAGCAAGTCACGACCGCACGATCCTTCTCCTTGGCGAAAACTCGACTATTTGTCTCTTATCAAATCAGGCGTCGCGCTACTTCAAATCCAGCTTAATCCTATCTCACATGACGCTCCCCTTCCAAAACACCTACTCCCAGCTCCCCGCTGAATTTTTCGAAAAAACTCCGCCCATCCCCGTCTCTTCGCCCTCGCTCATCGCGGTCAACGACGACCTCGCCCGTGAACTCAGCATAGACCCCGCTTTCCTCCGCTCAGAAGAAGGTCTCGCCATTCTCTCCGGCAACACGATTCCCGATGGTGCCGAGCCTCTCGCGATGGCCTACTCGGGCCATCAATTCGGCGGCTTCTCACCCGTCCTCGGCGATGGCCGCGCCATCCTCCTTGGCGAAGTCGCTGGCAAAGACTTCCAATTGAAAGGCGCAGGCCGCACTCCTTTTTCTCGACGTGGCGATGGCCGTTCCGCCCTCGGCCCAGTCCTACGGGAATACCTCGTCTCGGAAGCGATGCACGCCCTCGGCGTCCCCACCACCCGCGCCCTCGCTGCCGTGGAAAGTGGCGAACAAGTCCTCCGCGAAGAACCCGAACCCGGCGGGATCCTCACTCGCATAGCCTCCTCCCACCTCCGCATCGGCACTGCCCAGTTCTTCGCAGCCCATCAAGATCACGAAAACCTACGCGTCCTCGTCGACTACGCCAAAAAGCGTCACTATCCCGACCTCACCGACGCCCTCGATCTCCTTCGTAAAGTCATCGAAAAACAAGCCCATCTCGTCGCCAAGTGGATGGGTGTCGGCTTCATCCACGGCGTCATGAACACCGATAACATGAGCCTATCGGGCGAAACAATCGACTACGGCCCCTGCGCCTTTATGGACCGCTTTGATCCCGCGCAAAAGTTCAGCTACATCGATCAACAAGGCCGCTACGCCTATCAAAACCAACCTTACATCGCGCAGTGGAATCTCTCCCGCCTCGCCGAAGCCCTCCTTCCTCTCTTCGACGATAACCAAGAAAAAGCAGTCGAACTTGCGCAAAATGAACTCGCAAAATTCCCCGAGATCTACGAGCCCGCGCGCCTCAAAATCTTCTCTCATAAAATCGGCCTCCCTGAAAATTCCGACTGGGAGCTCATCCAATCTCTCCTCGATCTCATGGCCGAACAAAAGGCCGACTTCACCCTCACCTTCCGCGCACTCGCACAAGGAGAAGAAGCCTTCCTCGCAAACTTCAGCAACCCACAGCCCCTTCGCGGCTGGCTCACTCATTGGCAGTCCGCGGGCGATGCCAACCTCTCGCTCATGAAATCGACGAACCCCGCGTTCATCCCTCGCAATCACCGAATCGAGAGCGTCATCGAAGCCGGCAAGAAAGGAGACTTCGCCCCCTTCCATGAACTTCATCAAATCCTGCAACAACCCTATGAAGAGCAAGCAGGCTTTGAGCATTTTCAGGAAACACCAAGACCAGAGGAAATCGTCTGCGCCACCTTCTGCGGAACCTAAACGAGCCGTTCCAAAAACTCCCCTCTCTTATAAAGGACAAGTTGCTTTTCATTCTCCATTCTAAAGACGCTCAGAAAGGAGAATATGATGATAAAAAGACCAAAGAACTTTTCCCTCACCCCGGAATGGCCTGCGGGCTTGCCGGATCACTGCGAACACTGTGGAAACGGATATGACATCCGCTTCGCACTCGAGGTCGGCCCCGGTCGACTCGGGCGATTTTTAAGAAAGATCGCACCTTGGATGACCATCGTAATGTTCATCCTCATGTTTGTGACGAAGCTCTCGTTTCTTGATTTGGGAGGAAGAGGTGCTGCGATGGCTTTTGCGGTCGCGCTCATTCTCCCATCGATCATCCTTTGGATCATCGGGGGCATGCTCCCGAACAAGACTCGGCTCTATTGCTTCAAATGCGATCGCTCCGAGTTCTTCCACATGCCCGAATTCCTAGACAATCGTATCTCGCGAGTCTCGGAATAACTCGACGCAGCCTCCTCAATCAGAAAAGCTCTTCGTCATGAAGAAGCTCCTTCTTTTCCTCCTCCTCACCCCCGCTCTCTTCGCGGAGAAAAAACCAAACGTCATTTACATTCTCGCCGATGATCTTGGCATCGGAGATCTCTCGATTCATGGGCAAAAGGAATTCAAAACTCCCAACATCGACCGTATCGGCACCGAGGGAATCAAGTTCACCGCACACTACTCGGGCAACACTGTTTGCTCGCCCTCCCGCGCCGTCCTCATGACCGGCCAACACCCCGGTAAAGTTGCCATTCGCGGAAACGTTTCCGAGACCAACGGAGGCCTCCTTGATCCAGAGCAAACCGTCCTCCCCGAAATTTTCAAAGCCGCTGGCTACGCCACAGGGGCTTTTGGGAAATGGGGTTTAGGCCACACCAATAAAAGCGGACCTGCAAATCCTCTCAGCCATGGTTTCGATGAATTTTGCGGCTGGAAAAGCCAAACCATCGCTCACACCTACTACCCCACCACCTACGTTCATAACGGAAAAGAAATTCCGCTGGAAAAGGGAAAATACGTTCACGATCTCATCATGGATCACTCCATGAAATTCATCGAACGAAACGCCAAAGAACAACGCCCCTTCTTCTGCTATATTCCCACCGCCGTGCCCCATGCCGCGATGCATGCGCCCAAGCATCTTCACGAAAAATGGCGCAAGGTTTACCCGCAGTTTGATCACCTGATCGGGAAATACATCGTCCATGGTGGAGATGGAACCGAGACCTGTGAAGATGTCATCAACCCCATCGCCGGATTCGCCGCCATGATCGAAAACCTCGATAACCAAGTCGGCGATATTTTGGCTCTTCTCAAAAAGCTCGGCATCGATGACAACACCCTCGTCATCTTCACCAGCGACAACGGCGCTCATCGAGAGGGCGGGCATGACCCCGACTTCTGGAACTCCACCGGCTCACTTCGGGGAATGAAGCGCGACATGCACGAGGGCGGCATCCGCACTCCCATGCTCGCCCGCTGGCCCTCCGTCATCAGCCCTGGTAGCACAAGCGATCACATTAGCGCCTTCTGGGACGTGCTCCCCACGATGTGCGAGATTGTCGGCCAAGATGTTCCCGCAAAAAGCGATGGCATCTCCTTCCTCCCAACTCTCAGCGGGCAGGCTTCGGCACAGAAAGCCCACGACCACCTCTACTTCGAATTTTGCAAAGGAGCTAAGCAATACATCTTCTCGCAAGCTGTTCGCAAAGGAAAGTGGAAGGCCTACCGCGAGCTTCAAAAAGCACGTAAAGGAGAGAAATCCTTCATGAAGCCGCTCGAGATCTACAAGCTCGATGAAGACCCCTTTGAGAAAAACGATCTCGCAAAGAGTAATCCCGAAGTGGTGAAGAAGATGATGGAAATCATCAAAAAATCCCACACCCCGCTCCCGAATCAACCGGCAGTGGGTTCCGATAAGTAATTCTTAGAATAAGGCAGCGGCTTCACCCGGCTTCGGGTAGTGGCCGCTATATTCCTTTTTCCAGATCACTTCTCCATCCTGCCGGATCTCAAAAATGCCCCCTCCTCCGCCAACCAGAGTGACTTTTTGGCCAGTCGCTTTCTCAATCTCAGCCGACACACGGTCAGCTTCAGGACGGTAGTTTCATTGCTCGCAATATTCGATCTCGATGGACATGGAGCAACCATCGTAGCAAATCCCCGCCGCTCAACCGTATTTTTCTTCAAATTCCCTATCAATTCCCTGAATTTGATAGGCAGTTGCGGAGTCTCACTACTGCACCTAGTTTATAATCATGAAAACCCTCCTCATCCTTCCCCTTCTCGCGTTCCTTGCCGTGAGTTGCTCCTCGAGCACTCCGACTGGACGAATCGAGAAAAACTCCCAAATCTTCAATGATCTAAGCGCCCGTCATCAGGCTCTCGTTGAAAGTGGTAAAATTGAAGACGGGATGAGGCCTGACGCCGTTTATCTCGCTTGGGGTAATCCTGCCGCAAAGACCGAGGGACAAGATCGTGGCCGGACTTTTGAAAAGTGGACCTACACCGGCATTACGCCAGTTTACCACCAATCGATCTATGGAGGCCATGGATTTGGATACGGGAGCCGGTATGGTCGTTACGGTCACGGTCGCGGCTTCAGCCCCTACGGCAGCTTTGGAACAGAAGTGAGCTACGTTCCCTATCGCTCCGCTTGGGTGAAATTCCAGAACGGACGCGTCGAAAGCTGGCAGCGTGGGAAAGCTGAATAAGCTCTTCCCCTGCTTCTAGCCTCTCACTCGCTGATAAACGTCATCTGGCGAGCCCGTTCCATTCACGATCCGTGCTCGTCCGCGGTCACAGTAGTAAGTGATCGCTGGAATCACGAGACGGCGGTATTCGAGAAGACGGTTCTCAAAATTTGCCGAGGCATCATCAGCTCGTGCTGACAGCTTACCTCCGCACTTGGGACACTGCTCTCCTTCCCCTTCTCGCGCCACTCGGTGACAATTCTCGCACTCTAAGCGACAAGCCACCCGGCGACGAAGTTCCTCATCAGGAACATGAAGAATGATCGCTTCAAGTTCTCCGTTAAGAGCCTCATCCAGCGCTTCAGCTTGTGGAACGGTGCGGGGAAAACCATCAAGAAGCCAACCGCTCTTCTGAGCCTCAGTCCACTCAAGAACCATGGGAACCATGATCTCGTCTGGGACGAACTCTCCTCGGTCTAGGAAGGGGCGGGCCTTTTTGCCCAGCTCGGTGTCATCACGAAGCGCACTCCTCAAAAGGGCGCCGGTCGAGAGATAGGCCAAGCCATCCTCTTCAGCGAGACGGCGGCCTTGAGTCCCCTTTCCCGACGCTGGCGGGCCGAGGAAAACGACATGGCGGGACATCTCAGAATTACTGACTGATGATGGCCACGACTGCGACCAAGACGATCACGGCTAAGACCACCCAGAGATAGACAACTGAGGAACTAGAAGCCTGCGCACCAGAAATCTGGCGTTGCTGGCGTCCCTTGATCTTACCCTTGCGCAGGAAGCCATCGTATTGACGCTGCAGAAGGTGAGTCTCAATCTGGCGCATCATATCCAAAAGAACACCAACGAGAATCAGAAGACTTGTTCCTCCAAAGAAGGAAGTGATCATATTGTTTGCTCCCAAACCAAGCATGATTCCGATGAAGAAAGGCATCATGAAGATCAAGGTCAGGAAAAGCGCACCCGCAAAGGTTAGGCGAGTCATGGTGTAGTCCAAGAAATCAGAAGTGGGCTTTCCGGGGCGAACCCCGGGAATGTAGCCACCTCCACGCTTAAGATTCTCGGCCACTTCGGAGGGCTGGAACATGGTTGCAACCCAGAAGAAACTGAAGAAGAAGATCATGAAACCAGAGATAAGGTAGAACCAGATGTCGTTAGGCGAGAGGATTTCACCCATCGTCCGCACCCAAGAAGCATCACTCATCTGGCTCAGAAGCTGAGTAGGAAGCTGGAGAATGGCGGTGGCAAAAATTACGGGCATGACACCAGCGTAGTTCACTTTAAGCGGAAGATACTGAGTACCTCCGGACATCTCGCGGCGACCCGCGACACGGCGAGCGTATTGCACCGCTATTCGTCGCTGCCCTTGCGTCACCGCAATGACCGCGGCGATCACGAAGAGGAAGAGCACGACCATGAAGACAATTAAGAGCGGGCTGAATGGGCTAGAGCGCTCGATCACGAAGTTGTTCCAGATCTGAACGATAACGCCGGGAAGAGCGGAGATGATGTTCACCGAAATGATGAGTGAAACACCATTACCAATACCACGCTCGGTAATCTGGTCACCGATCCACATGAGGAACAAGGTGCCGGCCACGATAATGAGAACAGTCTGCGCAACAAAGCCAGGACCGTAGTCCGGAACCAAATCCATCCCTGTCGCGGCCAAGGCCTTATCAATCCCTTGGAGAAGCGGGTTACTTGCGGGATTTTCAAGCGACTTGGCGAGGAAGAATCCCTGAATGGCAGCAATCGCGATCGTCACGAAGCGGGTCCACTGGTTGATCTTCTGCTGACCACCGTCCTCTTTCTTGAGGCGGGCCAACTTGGGAACCACTGCACTGAGAAGCTGCATCATAATCGATGCGGAAATGTAGGGCATGATGCCAAGAGCAAAGAGACCCATGCTGGTGAGGCCTCCACCAGAGAAGACGTTCAAGATCGCACCAACACCACCGCCAGCACCGTCTTGGTTATCCTTTTTCAGGATTTCGAGATACTCGCGGATCACGTCCATGTTCACACCCGGGATGGGAAGGTGAACACCGAGACGCACGATCACGATCATGGCCATGGTGAAGAGAATGCGGTCGCGCAGTTCGGGGATCTTCCAAGTGTTGGTAAATGCGGAAATCATAGTGATTTGTGGTCTGAAATTATTGAGTAGCTCCCTCTCCGCTCATCGGAATGGGATCGTGCAGGCCCTGAATGAGCGCGATTAAATGCGCCGTTTCCGGCGCGCCGGAATCAAGACTGTGGAGGAGTTTCATGAGTTTCTCGTGGGCCTGAGGGAGGGATTGATGACTCGTTAGAGCGGTGATCTCTTCCTCCGAAGGGGCTTCGAGTTCTGAGGTCTCCCGCTTGAGCTTTTTGAACTGGTCGATGAGACCCGCGACAGTCTCGGCGGCCTGATCAGGCTCCAGAGAAGTGTCAGAGATGACATCATGCAGCTCGTTGACGACCGAAGCCTGCTCATCGAGGAGAGTAACATGGGTTTTCTTCTGCTCTCCGCAAGAGGCGAGAGTGAGAAATCCCAAAAACGCAAAAAACGCTGCAGCCCGGCGGACCGGGCTCAACGTGGAAATTGCGTGAGGAGTGTTCTTCACCAGAGTGGAAGATCCTAGCCTTTGGCTGCGAGTTCCTTGGCCTGCTCGATCCAGTTATCGCGATCAATGCGACCTTTGAAGGAGAGGAGTTCATCGAAAGTAGCGACATTGGAAGCATCCCACTCAGCAATCTGTGCGTAAGTGTAAACACCGAATCCGTTGAGCTTTTCCTCGATGCCAGGTCCGACTCCAGAGATGACCTTGAGATCATCTACTTGATCAGGAGCAGTCTCGAAGACGCGTCCGCGATCGGAAGCAGGAGCAGGAGCAGGATCAGCGGCTGGTGCAGGTGCTTCCTTCTTGGCAGGAGCAGGTGCTTCTTTCTTCTTGGCAGGTGCTTTAGCCTTCGCCTTCTTAGCAGGAGCAGCAGCTTCGCCACTTGCAAGCTCGAGAGAACCACCGGCTTTCTCGATCTTCTCCTTTGCAGAAGAACTTGCCTGATTGACGGTGACCTTGAGGGCCTTAGTGATCTCGCCTTGACCGAGGACCTTGACCTTATCGCACTGACCTTTGACCAGCTTGACTTGACGGAGGGTCTCTTCGTTCACTTCCGCACCAGCTTCGAAATACTGTTCCAACTGAGAAACATTGACGATGGCGATGGTGTCGCGAAATTGCAGGTTAGAGAATCCACGCTTAGGGAGACGACGGGCAAGAGGCATTTGACCACCTTCGAAGCCAGGACGGACGCCACCACCGGAGCGGGACTTCTGACCTTTGTGGCCACGACCAGAGGTCTTACCAAGACCGGAGCTCTCTCCACAACCAAGACGCTTTTTGCGGTGCTTGGCTCCAGGATTGGGCTTGAGATTATGAAGATTCATTTTTTGAAATGTGTTTCAGGATTAGGGAAGAGTCTTAAACGGACTTTTCCTTTTTGAGTCCGCGGAGAGAGAAGACCTCTTCCTTATTGCGGAGCATGGTGAGTGCCTTGATCGTTGCCTTGACCACGTTGGCGTGGTTGTTGGACCCGATTGACTTGGCGAGAATGTCATGGATGCCGACGGCTTCACAAACGGCGCGGACACCACCACCAGCAATAACGCCAGTTCCGGGTGAGGCGGGCTTGAGAAGAACCTTACCACCACCAAACTCAGCGTAAACTTCGTGAGGAATGGTAGGACCGTTCAACTTGATTTTTTCGAGGCTCTTATTAGCGATGCCAGATGCCTTCTTGATGCATTCGGCGACCTCATTGGCCTTACCGAATCCAACTCCGACGGATCCTTTTTCGTTACCAGAGACGACGAGAGCAGAGAAACTGAAGCGACGTCCACCCTTGACCACCTTAGAACAGCGGTTGATGAATACGACTTTTTCAGTCAGCTCGTTGCCTTCGGAATCGGTAGGAGCAGCTTCACGCTGTCGGCCACCGAAGCCACCACGTTGGTTACCACCACCGCCTCCGCGATTTTGGCCACCACCACGGTTATCTCCGCCGCGATTGTCGCCGCCACGGTTATTGGAATTTGCGTCAGCAGGCTTTTGATCACCGGCTGGAGTTGCAGCGGCAGCTGGTGCTGGAGCTGTGTCAGCGGCTTTTGCTTCCGCTGGCTTTGCTGCTGGAGTTTCAGCAGGCTTGGAGTCTTCGTTATTTGCCATGTTAGTTCGGAGCAAGGATTAGAATTTAAGACCACCTTTGCGGGCGGCATCGGCGAGGGCTTTGACCTTACCTGTGAAGAAGAAGCCACCACGGTCGAAGACAACTGCTTCGATCTTGGCATCAGCGGCGCGCTGGGCGACCAATTTACCGACGGCTTCAGCAGTTTCTTTGCTGGCTCCAGTTTTCTCGATGGATGAATCGAGAGTAGAAGCGGCACAAAGGGTGTTGCCAGTGAGATCGTCGATGACTTGGGCGTAAACGTTTTTGTTTGAGAAGTGAACAGCGAGGCGTGGACGCTCGGCAGTTCCGGAAATTTTCTTCCGGATGCGGCGGTGAACCTTGCGGCGGAGTTCCTTTCGATTGAGAGTGCTCATTTTTAATATGAAGTTCTGGGTTGTCGTCAGGATTTACTTAACAGACTTACCGGCTTTGCGGCGGACGTATTCGCCGACGTATCGGACTCCCTTACCTTTGTAGGGCTCGGGTGGGTAGTAGTTACGCACTTCAGCGGCGAATTGGCCGACGAGTTGCTTGTCGATGCCCTCAACCTTGATCTTGGTGTTCTCTGTCACGGTGACAGTGAGACCTTCAGGGATAGGGTGGAGAATGGGGTGGGATTTTCCGAGGCTGAGGTCGAGGGCCTTGCCCTTGACGGCGGATCGGAAACCGACTCCTTGAATTTCGAGCTCTTTTACGAAACCTTCGCTGACGCCAACGATGAGGTTTTGTACGAGGCTGCGGAAGGTGCCGTGGAGAGCACGCACATGGCGCAACTCGGAGGCACGGACGACGGTGATCTCTTCAGCGCTCACCTCGACGGTGATGCCTTCAGGGAGATCGAGGGAAAGTTTACCTTTTGGTCCCTCGACGTTGACTTGATTTCCGTCGACCTTAACGGTGACTTTATCAACGGCTGGGATAGGCTTAAGTCCTACTCTTGACATGGTTCTGTTTTTTGTAGGTGAGTGGTTTACCAGACGAAGGCGAGAATTTCCCCGCCGACCTTTGCTTTCTTAGCGGCGTGCCCAGTCATCAATCCCTTAGGGGTTGAGAGGATGGAAATACCCATGCCGTTTAGGACGCGGGGAATTTCCTGGGAGCCAGAGTATTTGCGACGACCACACTTAGAGATCCGCTTAAGATCAGTGAGGGCCGGCACACCGTCAACATACTTAGTCTTAACGACGAGCTCAGGGAATTTCCCGGAGGTATCGACTTCGTAGTTCCAGATGTAGCCTTCTTCTTTAAGGATACGGGAGATCTCCACTTTCATTTTAGAATGAGGAGCTCGGAAGGAGTCATTGCCAGCGCGTGAGGCATTCTTCAAGCGAATGAGGAAGTCAGCGATGGGGTCTGTGAGAGTTGCCATGGTATTATATTTTTCCAGGTCGTGAGTTTAAGCGGCGTCCTCTTCCTTGCGATTGTCGCGGAAGGGCATGCCGAGGGCTTTGAGCATCGCCTTAGCGTGCGCGTCCTCTTTAGCGGAAGTGACGAAAATGAAATCGAAACCAATCTGGCGCTTGATCTGATCAAGCTCGATTTCAGGGAAGATGGATTGATCAGGGAATCCGACAGCGTAGTTGCCACGACCGTCAAAGGACTTGAAGGGCAGGCCGCGGAAGTCACGGATGTTTGGGCAAGTGATCGCTACGAAGCGCTCAAGGAATTCCCACATGCGATCACCACGGAGGGTGACACGGGCTCCGACTGCTTCGCCCTCACGGACTTTGAAGTTCGCAACGGACTTCTTGGCGAAGACGACGGAAGGCTTCTGACCGGTGATCTTAGAGATCTCATCAACAGCGTCCTCGACAGCTGCCTTACGCTCGTTTGCGTAGTGGCCGACGTGGGAGTTGACGGAGATTTTCTCGAGGCGCGGGACCTCGTTAACATTTTTTAGGCCTAATTCTTCTTGGAGAGCTTTGACAAGCTTCTCCTCGTAGAGGCGCTGGAGTGTTGGTTTCATTGTATTATTGGCGGGTCAGCGTGATGAATTGTGCTTAAGCGCGCGGGGTGCTCCCCTGTCCGATTGATTCGAGTGGTTGGAGCGGGCCGGGTTCCTGACACAGTCAGGAGCCACGGGCTAGACTTTTTTTACGTTAGAGATGTGAATGGGGCCATCGACTTCTTCGATTCCCCCATCAGGGTTCTCTTCAGATTTGCGAATGCCTTTTTTCATTTTGCGGACACCTTCGACAACGACCTGCTCTTTGGCAGCATTGACGGAGATGACGGTGCCTTTTTCACCTTTGTAGTTTCCTGAGATGACGACGACTTCGTCACCTGGCTTTACGTGGGTTTTGATTTTCATGGTCCGTAGAATTAGAAATTTAGAGAACCTCAGGAGCGAGGGAGACGATCTTCATGAAGTTCTTTTCACGAAGTTCACGGGCAACTGGTCCGAAGATACGGGAGCCCTTTGGGTTATTGTCCTTATCGATGATGACGATCGCGTTTTCGTCGAAACGAAGAACGGAGCCATCAGGACGACGAACAGGATAGGCGGTGCGCACGACAACGGCCTTGACCACAGAACCCTTTTTCACGGAGGCAGTGGGGATAGACTCGCGGATGTGAGCGGTGATGATGTCGCCGACGCGAGCAGACTTGGTCCGCTTGCCGATGACACCAATCATCTTGGCTTGGCGCGCGCCGGTGTTATCGGCAACGGCGACTTTTGATTCCATTTGGAGCATGACGAAATAGGTATCGTTAGAGAGTTAATTTAGTGAGTGAGAACCTTCACGAGCTTCCAGCGCTTGAGCTTGGAGATCGGGTTGGTCTCTTCGATGCGGACTTTGTCGCCGACAGCGGCTTCGCCTGCTTCATCGTGTGCGTAGAATTTCTTCGACTGCTTGACGATCTTCTTGAACTTAGGGTGAGGCACGCGGTTGGTGTATTCCACAACGATGGTTTTTTCCATGCTGGTGGACTTTACGATTCCGACGCGGGTCTTCTTGTTTTTGGCATCTCCCTCGGATGGGACAAAGTCCTTCTTGGGAGCGGCTTCCTGATTTTCTGACATCTTTTTAGAAATGGGTTAAGTGCTTAATTGATTTCAGGATTCCTTAGGCGGACTTGCGCTGATTGATAGCTGTCATGACCTGAGCGATTTCGCGGCGGACAACACGACGGCGTGCGGTGTTTTCAAGCTGGCCTGTGGCCTGCTGGAGCCGGAGATTCAAAGCCTCCTCCTTCAAGTCACGGAGACGAGTGGAGAGTTCTTCGATACTTAGCTCGGAGATTTCGGTAAATTTAACTTTGGGCATGACGTGATTCCTTTCGGACAGTTCAATGAAATTTTAGATTCCTAGGTGAGGAGGAATTAGAGTGCGGTACGGGATACGAAACGGGTTTCGAAGCCGAGCTTATAAGAGGCGAGGCGCATTGCTTCGCGAGCTTGGGACTCGGGAACACCACCAACTTCGAAAAGCATGGTGCCAGGACGAATCACAGCAACCCAAGCATCAACGGAGCCTTTACCCTTACCCATACGAGTTTCAGGTGGGCGGCGGGTGATGGGCTTGTGAGGAAAGACACGGATCCAAGTCTTACCTTTACGCTTGAGAAAGCGGTTAATGGAAACACGACAAGCTTCGATCTGGCGGTTGGTCATCCATCCGCGGCCGAGGGCCTGAAGTCCGAAGTCACCGAAACTTACATCGGTGCCACGCTGGGCATTACCACCCCGGTTACCACGATGGGCTTTCCGGAACTTGGTTCTTTTTGGCATCAAAGGCATAATTCTGTCCTCCTAAATATTGGTTTTAAAATTGAGTGCTGGATTAGGAAGCGGCTGGTGCAGGTGCGCTTCCGCCCTCAGCGGGCTTGTTCTGATTGTTGTCTGAGCGGTTGTCACCACCACCTCCGCGGTTGTCTCCACCACGGCCTCCACGGCTATCACCACGGCCTCCGCGGCTATCACCACGACCACCACCGCGACCTCCACGACGAGGACGATCATGACCTGGAGGGCGACCTCCCTTGTCAGCGTCTTCGTTCTTATTGATCCAGCACTTTACGCCAATGATTCCGTAAACGGTCTTGGCTTCGGCGAATCCATAGTCGATGGGAACACGGAGAGTTTGAAGAGGGACTTTGCCTTCGCGATACCACTCAGCACGAGCAATATCAGCACCACCGAGACGACCACCGCAGCGAACGCGGATACCGTTGGCACCGAATTCCATGGCGGTCTGAACGGCACGCTTCATGGCGCGACGGAAAGCGATACGACGCTCAAGCTGAATCACGATGTTTTCGCAAACACACTGGGCATCGAGCTCAGGCTTACGGATTTCAATGATGTCGATTTTAACCTGTGAACCACCTGCGATCTTAGAGATGTCGTTGGTCATGGCCTCGATCTCAGAACCTTTACGGCCGATGACGAGTCCGGGGCGTGAGGTGTGAAGGGTGACCCGAACACTGTTCCAAGCACGCTCGATCACGACCTTGGCGAGTGCGGCGCCTTGGAGACGACCGCTAATATACTTACGGATGCGGAGGTCCTCGTGGAGCTTGTTGGTGAAGTCCTTGCCTTGGGCATACCACTTGGAGCGCCAGTCTTTGTTGACGGCGAGGCGGAAACCGATTGGATTAACTTTTTGTCCCATGATTCTTAAATTGTAAAAGTTTGTAGGTGAGGATTAGCCCTTGTTTGCGGCAAGCTCTTTGGCTTGTTCGATCCAGTTATCGCGGTCGATGCGTCCTTTGAAGGAAAGGAGGGTATCGAAGGTGGCGACATTAGCAGCATCCCACTCAGCGATCTGAGCGTATTGATAAACACCGAAGCCATTGAGCTTCTCTTCAATACCAGGCCCGACTCCGGAGATCACCTTGAGGTCATCAACATCATCTGGAGCGGTCTCGAAAACACGGCCGCGATCTTCTGGGGCATCTTCAGCAGCTTCCTCAGTGGCAGCTTCTTCCTCTTCGGCAGGTGCTTCTTCTTTCTTAGGAGCGGTCTTAGCGGCGCCGAAGAGAGACTTGATGGTGTCACGCTTCTTAGGCTTACCGGAACGCTTCTTCTCTTCTGGAGCTTCGAACTCGTCAGTGAGAGTGATGAAAATGTGGCTGGTGCGCTTACGAATCGCTCCT
The DNA here is from genome assembly GCA_937928545.1 of uncultured Verrucomicrobiales bacterium. Lineage (GTDB taxonomy): Bacteria > Verrucomicrobiota > Verrucomicrobiia > Verrucomicrobiales > Akkermansiaceae > SW10. The sequence continues at coordinate 1,511 of CALGJQ010000054.1, read as the reverse complement.
GCAGAACCCCGAGCACGTGGCTTGAAGCGCTTAAGAGTGGGTCCTTCACCGACGGTAGCTTCCTTGACGATGAGTTCATCGGCAGAGAGTTCGTGGTTGTTCTCCGCGTTGGCGACGGCGCTTTTGAGCGTCTTACCAATGAGGTGAGCAGACTTCTTAGGAGTATAGGTCAAGGTGTCGATGGCATCGGAGACGGAAAGTCCCTGAATTTCACGAGCAACGTGGCGAGCTTTTTTCGGAGAAATCCGAGCGTATTTTGTGGTCGAACGAACTAACATCAGTTTGTCGGGTCAGAATTGAGAGTAATTACTTTGGCGATGTCACCGGGTTCTACGGGGACATCAGGATTTGAGAGTGCTTGCATCAAGAGCCCGCTGACGTTCGGACGAGTGGCAGCGACGATGGCGTCACCAATGTGAGAGCCGGAGCGCTCGATGCGGAATCGGGTTCCAACGGTGAGTTCCGCGTCCGAGCCGGCGTTCACTACGACAGCTCCGGTATTGGAGTCAACTGTAACGATGCGTGCTTCTTGGGCGGTCCCCTGCTCGATCTTGCGCTTGGGCTGCTGACGCTGGCCAAGCACGACTTCGAGCTCGCGGATTTTGACTTCCACCGCTTTGCGGGCTTCGGGATCGGAGCCGAGTGCGGTGCGGAGGTAGTTTTGAACAAGTGGAAGAAGATTGCTGACGGCGACCTCGAGTTTTGTGAGGTCTTCGCGAGCGATCTGATAATCGGTAACGGCGTGGAGAAGTTTGGTGTCACCACCTTCGAGAATATCAATTCCCAGAAGTGCGTGATCTTCCCGGATCTTCTTGAGAATCTTCGTCTTGGTATCCTCTCGCTCAAGGGCCTCAGCGAGGCTCTTATTGAGGTTGAGGTTCTGAAGCTTGAGTTGGCGAACTTCGCGCTCAAGTTTATCAGTATGCGTTTCCTGCGCACCGGCCATCGCAGCACCGAGGAGGAAGACTCCGGTGAGGATTGCTGAGGTGAATGGGATACGCATGACGATGGGTTCTCTAGATCGGGATTTTACTTCTTACCAATACCGCCGTGAGCCTTGAAGATGCGAGTCGGTGAGAATTCACCGAGCTTGTGGCCCACCATATTTTCAGAAACGAAAACTGGGACGAAGGTCTTGCCATTATGAACGGCGAAGTTGTGACCGACGAAGTCAGGAGTGATCATGGAGCGACGGCTCCAGGTCTTGATGGGCTTCTTGTCGCCTTTTTCGACGGCCGCATCGATCTTAGCGAGGAGCTTTTGATCAACGTAGGGGCCTTTTTTCAATGAACGTGACATAATAAGTGAGTGAGTTACTGGTTATTGAGTTACTTGCGCTTGTTCTTGCGACGGTCCTCAATAATGAAGGTGCTGTTTTTATGCTTGTTGCGAGTCTTCTGACCTTTGGTGTGTCCCCAAGGAGACTTAAGGTGCTGACGACCACCACCGGACTTTGACTTACCCTCACCACCACCGTTGGGGTGATCGACTGGGTTCATACACATTCCGCG
>CALGJQ010000053.1 GCA_937928545.1 uncultured Verrucomicrobiales bacterium | reverse complement strand
CGAAGGTCAGATGAAGCGAAGTGAGCGGCGATGGCGCGGCGGGGTTGGTCGCTGAGGTTTGGGGGATTGCCGTGGAGGCTTGTGGCGGGGAAGAGGACGAGGTCGCCAGCATTGAGGGTCATGCGGCGGGCTTGGTCATCGACCATCATGGTGATGGGTCCCATTTCGTGGGTGAAGTCCATGAGGGGGATCCAAGCGGTGAGCATTTGGGAGGCGGCACAGGTAAGCCAGCGGGATTCTTCGCGGTGCCAGTGGTAGTTTTCTTCTGCTGAATTACGAGGTTCTTCGTACAAGAGCTGATCATGCCAGAAGCGGAGTTGTTTGAGGTCGAAGGTTTCTTTGATGAGGTCGGCGATGCGGCCATCGCGGAGGAGGGTGGCGAGCTCGGAGCGGTAGAAGGAGGCGTAGGGGTGTTTGCGGGAGCGGGAGGTGCAGGGGCGGGGTGCGCGCCAGGTGAAGGCGGGGGTGCGGTTAGATTCGCCTTGGTAGTAGGCGTCTTGGGCGGTGCGGGCGTGGGCGATTTCATCGGGGGGGAAGAAGTTCCGGACGATGAGGTAGCCTTCTGATTGCAAGAAGGCGCGGCGACGTTCTTGGGGGCGCATAGTGAAGAGGGGAAAACCGCGAAGGCGCAAAGACGCGAAGGTTTTGGAGGCTTGGTTGAGGGGGACTCGGACTAAAGCCCAAGCTCCGTAATGGCGGCGGTGAGGAGGTCGGGGAGTTTGCTGCGGTCGGGGGCGGCTCCGCGGGCCATGTCGGGCTTGCCGCCGCCTTTACCACCGGCGATGGGGCCGAGGTCTTTGATGAGGTTTCCGGCTCCGTGGCCGGCGTTGTTTCCGTCTTTGCCGCAGAGGGCTCCGAGGTGGAGTTTATCGCCATCGTCGACGATGAGGAAGGCGGCTTGGTTGAAGTGGATCTTCTTGAGGCCGTTGAGGAGTTCTTGGAGGAGGGCGGGGGATCCTTCGGCCGAGAGGACGATGTTGCCGGTGAGGTTTTGCTCGGCGATGAGGGAGTCGGCCATGCGGGCGGCGCCAGCGGACTGGGCTTTCTTGAGGGCTTTCTCGGCTTGCATGACGATGTCCTTATAAGCCTTTAGAACGGCATCGAGATTTTCGGGTTTTGGAACGTCTCCAGATTCGTTTGGTCCAAAGTCAGGAATGAAATGGTCAGCTTCAAGTTCACTTAGTTTATTGTTTGTTTCGAGCAGTCGAGCGGCGAAAACTTGGATTTCAGCTCCAGTTTTCTCAACTTTTTCGGCGAGGAAGGCTTCGGCGGCGGGGCCGCAGAGGGCTTCGATGCGGCGGATGCCGGCTCCGGTGGAGCCTTCGGATTTGATTTTGAAGAGGCCAATTTCAGAGGTTTTGCGGACGTGGGTGCCGCCACAGAGTTCCATGGAGTAGCCGTCGAGGCTTTGGTCTCCGCCGCCGATTTGGACGACGCGGACGAGGTCGCCGTATTTGTCGCCGAAGAATTGCATGATGTCGCTGCGGTCTTTGACGTCCGTGTGGGGGACTTCGATCCAGGAGACGAGGTCGTCGGCTTGGATGGCGGCGTTTACTTTTTCTTCGAGAGCGATGAGTTGCTCAGGGGTGAGGGCCTTGGAGTTGAAGTCGAAGGTGAGGCGGTCGGGTGAGACGGAGGAGCCTTGTTGGGCGGAGTCGGATGAGACGACTTCGTGGAGAGCCCAGTGGAGAAGGTGGGTGGCGGTGTGGTGAGCCTCGATGGGCTGACGACGGGCGCGGTCGAGAGTTAAAGTGACTTTGTCGCCAAGGGATGGGAGGTCACCGTCGATTTGATGGGCGATGGCGGCTCCGACTTTCTGAGTGGTGATGACTTTGGCGTCGTTGAGAGTTCCGCTGTCACCTTCTTGGCCACCCATTTCAGTGAAGAAGATGGATTGGTCGGTGATGACGAGGTCGTCGTGGATTTCGAGGACGGTGGCTTCGCAGGTGTCTTGGTCGAAGCCGAGGAACTCGGTGACGGCTTCGGTGGAGATGTCGGTGGCTCGGACGATGGTTTTCTTTTGGGAAGCGCGCGAGAGTTCGCGGGCTTCTTCCATGCGGGCCTCGACGGCGGCTTCATCGAGGGTGATGCCGCGCTCACGGCAGAGAAGGGCGGTGAGGTCGATGGGGAAGCCGAAGGTGTCGTAGAGTTTGAAGGCGTCTTCTGGCGGGAAGGAAGGACGAGAGTCTTGGGTGTTTTCGTTTTTTTGAGAAACGGGCGGGACGCCCGCGCTCCTTGATTCGAAGAGCTGGAGGCCGCGATCGAGGGTTTTGTTGAAAGCGTCTTCTTCGTTGGCGAGGGTTTCTTTGACGACTTCGGCGCGGGTTTTGATTTCGGGGAAGACTTGGCCGAATTCGGTGACGAGGGTGTCGACGAGTTTGGGGAGGAAGGGTTCTTTGCCATCGAAGCCGAGGCTGCGGCCGTATTTGACGGCGCGGCGGAGGATGCGGCGGAGGACGTAGTTGCGTCCGTTGGTGCCGGGGATGATGCTGTCGGCGATGGAGAAGCTGAGGGTGCGGATGTGGTCGGCGATGACGCGGAAGGCTATCGCTTCGCTGAGTTGTGAATTTTGAGTGGTGAGTTGTGAATTGGGATAGATATCGACGTATTTTTTGCCGGAGAGTTCTTCGAGCTTTCGGAAGATGGGTTGGAAGACGTCGGTGGCGTAGTTGGTGGGCTTTTCGGAGAAGTCGGTGAAGCCTTTGGTGTTTTGGATGAGGGAGCAGGCGCGTTCGAAGCCCATGCCGGTGTCGACGTGCTTGGCGGGGAGGTCACGGTAGCTGCCGTCTTCTTCGGCGTTGTATTGGATGAAGACGAGGTTCCAGATCTCGATGCAGAGGTCGGAGTCCATGTTGACGAGCTTGCCGCCGGTGTCGCCTGCGGGGGTCATGTCGACGTGGAGCTCTGAGCAGGGTCCGCAGGGGCCAGTGTCGCCCATTTTCCAGAAGTTGTCTTCGACGTTTCCGTTGACGATGTGCTTGGCGGGGTCGAGGCCTTTGGCGGTGAAGAGTTTGGCCCAAATGTCGTAGGCTTCTTGGTCGAATTCGGAGGGGTCGCCTTCGGAGGGTGCGTAGACGGTGGCGTAGAGGCGCTCTGGTGGGCAGCCCCAACGCTCGACGATGAGTTCCCAGCCCCACTCGATGGCGTCTTGCTTGAAGTAGTCACCGAAGGACCAGTTGCCGAGCATTTCGAAGAAGGTGTGGTGGTAGGTGTCGTAACCGACGTCCTCGAGGTCGTTGTGCTTACCGCCAGCGCGGATGCATTTCTGGGTGTCGGCAGCGCGAGGAGGAGAGTAGGGGGGCTTTTCGGTGCCGAGGAAGAAGGGGACGAATTGGTTCATCCCGGCATTGGTGAAGAGGAGTCCGGGAGATTGGGGGAGGATTGAAGCAGAGGGCACGATGGTGTGCTGCTTTTCTTTAAAGAAGTCTAGGAAGCTGGAGCGGATCTCTGCGGAGGTCATGACGGGGGCTGTGAGACCACATTTTGAGGGGATTTGGAAGTTTTTAGAGTGGGTGGGGGGATTTTGGGGGTGGTTGGGGGTGGTTGGGGGTGGTTTACCGCGAAGGCGCAGAGACGCGAAGGTTTGAGGGGGGATGGTTGGGGGTTGTTGAGGGTGGTTTACCGCGAAGGCGCAGAGACGCGAAGGTTTGAGAGGGGGTGGTTGGGGGTGGTTGAGGGTAAGCGGGCTGGAAGCCCGCTCTCCATATTGGGGGAAGCTAGAGGAGCTTTGCTTTGAGGCCGTCGGTGACGATCTTGGGGTTGGCTTTTCCTTTGGAGGCTTTCATGACTTGGCCGGTGAGGAAGTTGAGGAGCTTTTCGTTTCCGCCCTGGATCTCGGCGACTTTGTCGGGGTTGGCGGCGATGACTTCGTCGATGAGGGAGTCGATGGCTCCGGTGTCGGCGGGTTCGAAGCCCATTTCTTTGGCCAAGGCGGCGGGGTCTTTTTCGGGGGCATCCCAGAGGGCGGCGAAGAGTTCCTGGGCTTGGGTGTTGGAGATAGTGCCAGCGTCGATGAGGTTGAGGATTTCGGCGAGTTTCGCCGGGGTGACGGACGCGTCTTGGATTTCGACGGACTTTTCGTTGAGGAGGCCGAGGAGGTTATTGATGATCCAGTTGGCGACTTTTTTACCGGAGGTTTTTGCGCCTTCGACAGCGGCTTCGAAGTACGAGACGAGTTGGACATCGGAGGTGATGACGGAGGCGTCGTATGGAGTAAGGCCGAGGTCTTTTTGGAAGCGGGCGGATTTTTCGTGGGGGAGCTCGGGGACGAGGGGGCGGACTTTTTCGACGTAGTCGGCGGTGGTAACGGGGAGGAGGTCGGGGTCGGGGAAGTAGCGGTAGTCGTGCGCGTCTTCTTTGGTGCGCATTTCTTGAGTTTCCTCGAGGTCTTCGTCCCAGCGCCAGGTGGCTTGGGTGAGGGTTTCGCCGTTGTCGATGGCTTCGCATTGGCGGGCGACCTCGTAGTGGATGGCGCGGCGGACGGCGGAGGTGGAGTTCATGTTTTTGAGCTCGATTTTTACGCCGAGTTCATCCTCTGGATTTTTGCGGACGGAGATGTTTACGTCGCAGCGCATTTGTCCTTTGTCCATGTCGGCGTCTGAGATGCCTCCGGCGATGAGGATTTGTTGGAGAGACTTTAGGTAGGCGAAGGTTTCTTCGGCCGAGTCGATATCGGGTTCGGTGACGATCTCCATGAGGGGAGTGCCGGCACGGTTGAAGTCGATGAGGGTGGAGTTGGCGAGGTGGGTGGACTTGGCGACGTCTTCTTCAAGGTGAATGCGGTTGAGTTCGACGACTTTTCCGGGGTTCTTGATGCTTTTTTGGGCGTCCTTTGGGTAGTTGTGATCGTAGAGGGGGACGCCGCCGCCGAGGCAGAGGGGGAGGTCCATCTGGGTGATCTGGTAGTCCTTGGGCATGTCGGGGTAGAAGTAGTTTTTCCGATCCCAAACGACGGTGGGCGGGGTGGTGCAGCCGAGGAGCATGCCGGAGAGGATGGTGCGCTCGATCGCGAATTCATTAAGGACGGGGAGGGCGCCGGGGAGGCCGAGGCAGGTGGGGCAGGTGTGGGTGTTGGGTTCGTCGGCGAAAGAGGTCTCGCAACCGCAGAACATTTTGGTGTTCGTTTTGATCTGGCAATGAACCTCAAGTCCGATGGTGACGATGTAGTCTGAAACTGGCACGGGGAGGGTTTAAACTCGAAATGCGAAAATCGGAAACTCTAAACTTTGGCGACTTGCGTTTCTGAGGGGAGAGGTGAGTCTTTGGAATGCTTTGAGTGCTTTGTAAAGTGGCTGAGAAGAAGTCCGGTCGGATTTTTCTCTTGGTGGTGGCGGTGATGATTATTGCGGCGGTGGTTTATTCGAGAACGCGAGGCTGATTGGGGATGCGCGAAAGATTGAGGGTGAGGTGGGGGTAGTCCTCTTATGAAAAAATCTCTTCTTTTTGCGGTTTTGCCGCTTTTTGCGGTTGGCCTTTTTGCGGCGAATGATCAGAAGCCGAGCGAGCGTGAGCTAGTGGAGGCGGCGATGCCGAAGGTGGAAGCGCCGAAGAAGAAGCATCGGATTTTATGTTTTTCGAAGGCTTATGGATTCAAGCACAAGTCGATTGGGATTGGGGAGACGATGCTGCAGGTGATGGGGGAGAAGACCGGCCTCTTTGAGGTGACGGTGTCTTCTGATTTGGCGAATTTTGAGCCGGAGGCGATCAAGAAGTTTGATGCGATTTGCTTTAATAATAATACGAAGATTCAAAACGGGTTTAAGGAGGGCAGCGGCTTGCGGGAGTCCTTGATCAATTATGTGAAGAATGGTGGAGGAATCTTTGCGATTCATTCGGCGACGGATGGTGGTTGGCCGGAGTATGTCGATATGATGGGTGGGGACTTTAAGAGTCATCCTTGGAATGCGGGTGGGACTTGGGATATCGCGAATGAGGATCCGACTCATCCGATTGTGAAGGAGGTGCACGAGGGGAAGGGCTTTAAGCTGAGGGACGAGCTTTATCTTTATAAGGATTTTGATCGTTCGAAGCAGCGAGTCCTGTTGGCGCTGGATATGAATAGTGAGGTGAACGCGAAGAAGAAGGGGGATCGTGAGGATAACGATTACGCTTTGGCGTGGGTGAAGAAGTATGGTGAAGGACGCGTGTTTGTGAGTGCGTTTGGGCACAACAATGAGGTGTTTTATGACCCAGAGATTTTGAAGATGTGGGTGGAGGGGTTCCGCTATGTGCTGGGTGAGATCGAGGTGGAGACGATGTCGATTCCGAAGCCTGATTTTAACTTGCCAGAAGATTAGGTGGGAAAATGGGGACAAGTACTTCCTTGATGCGTGTTGCTCCAATGCGGATGACATGAGTTTGTTTCCATAAATCAGGACAAATTGAAAAAATGGCTACGATCTCGCAAGATGAGATCTCTTTTTCTCCCTAATTCACTCCGCGAAAGAGCATTGGGCTTAAGTTTAGGCCAATGGGCGAGTAATAGCTTTTGTCGAGAGGTAGGATCAGTGTCCACGGGCGGGGCATTTTGGAATTACACTCGGAGTTTGGTTTGGGATCTTGCTCATGTTTCTGATAGTGATTCTTGATGAAATTTGATCGAGTGAGGGGGGCGATTTTGGGGCTGATGAGTTTTGTTTTCCTTGCTTGTGGTGACTCGGAGGATCCCGAGAAAAAGATCAATCGTTTAGAGGCTAAGGTGCGGAAGTTGGAGGAGAAAATTGATGGGATTGATTCGGCGTTTCAGGATGTTGGGGGAGCAGTCTTGAAGCTGGGTTTAGAGATTGAGGATTTCAGTAGCGAGAATTGGAGGACGAATGTTCCTGACGTGGAATACGAATATGAGCAGTTGAAGCGAGCGACTTCAGTGGTGGAGAAAAAGATTTTGAGGTGAACCGCTGTCTTCTTGAAAAGGACTTGAGTCATGATGATGAATTTATAGTATCCGCTCGATGAATTTACAGTTGTTTGCGAGTCCGGTGAGTGAGGTTGATTCGTCGACGAAGTTGGACTCCTTGACGATTGCAGGTGGGCCTCGTGAGTTGAGATTATTGGCGGGGTTTTTGGCGCAGGCGGCGGATGAGATTGAGGCACATGGACCGCATGTCAGGCATCAGGAATTTGCGAATGAGGAGAGTGTGAAGGCTTACGAAGGTTTGTTGCCCGCGATTTACGTGAGCCAGTGTGTCTGAGTCCTGACTTTTCAAAGAGGCGGGAACGTGCTTCAAGTCTCTCGCCGATGAAGACTCTTAGCGATCTGACCTTTACCCAACTTCAGGAGAAGCTGGGGGAGGATGGGGTGAGCCCTGCGAATGCCTCGCTGATTTTCCGGATGGTGAATCAGGGGTCGGTTGAGATAGCTGAGCTGGGGAAGAACATTCAGCGGTGGGTGAGTGAGCAGGAGGTTTTGAAACCGGAGGTGGTGCGCGAGGTGGCAAGTGCGGACGGTTATACGCGGAAGTTTGTGCTGCGTTTTACGGATGGGCGGGAGATTGAAACGGTGCTGATGGGGTATGAAGGGCGGCATACCGCTTGCATTAGTAGTCAGGTGGGATGTGCGATGGGTTGTGTCTTTTGTGCGACGGGGAAGATGGGCTTGCTGCGGCATTTGACGGCGGGAGAGATTGTGGCGCAGGTGCATTTTTTGAATGAGATTCTGGCGAAGGATGAGAAGGCTCCGATCCGGAACATTGTGATGATGGGGATGGGGGAGCCGCTGCATAATTTTGTCCCGCTGACGGATGCCTTGGAGATTTTGACCGATCCACGAGGGCCTGGTTTGTCGCCGGCGCGGATTAGTATCAGTACGGTGGGGCATGTTCCGGGGATTCGTAAGTTGGCGAAGCTGGAGCAAAATTACTCGCTCTCGATTAGTCTCCACGGAGCGAGTGATGAGGAACGGGGAGCGCTGATTCCGATTAATAGGCGCTGGCCGATTTCAGAGCTGCTGGGGGCCTGTCGGGACTATACAAGTGAGACGGGGAGAAAGGTCTTCATTGCTTGGACCTTGATTGAGGGAGCGAATGACAGTGACGATCACGCGCATCGACTGGCGAAGATTTTGAAAGGGATGGAGGTCCACGTAAATCTCATCCCCTTGAATCCCACGGAGGATTTTGATGGCCGTCCGCCCTCGGAAGAGCGGACCTTAGCTTTTCTAGAGATTGTGCGTGATGAGGCTGAGGTTCCGGTGACGATTCGTCAGCGGAGGGGAATTGATGTGGGGGCTGGCTGTGGGCAGCTGGTGATTTGACACACTACTTTTTGTTGGTGCCGTGAATGGGTTTGGTTTGCGGGGTTTTGTTTTTGGGGATGCGTGCGGTGATTAGGGGGGAGAGCTTTTCGATGACGTCTTTGTTTTCGGAGGCAACATTTTTGGTTTCGCCTGGATCGTTGTTGTGGTCGTAGAGTTCAGTGAAGATAGGTGGCGTATTTGGGCTGCGGTCGTCGCGCCATTCGATGAGGCGGTATTGGTCGGTGCGGAGTGAGTAGCCCATGAGGTGGTTTTCGAAGAGGTTGCGGTCCCATTTTTCGCCCATTTGTTTTTTGATCCGGGCTTCAACTTCCTCGATGAGGGGGCCGAAGAAGGTCTCGCGCATTTCTTTGGAGAGGGGGTTGGCGGCCCATTCGCGGAGGGCGGGGTTGGGATATTGGGTGAGGGCGACGTGGTCCCATTTTGTTGTGGGGTCTTTGAGGAG
>CALGJQ010000052.1 GCA_937928545.1 uncultured Verrucomicrobiales bacterium | reverse complement strand
AAAGCGTAGCGTCGCCCTGGGTCTTGGGGTCGAAGAAACGAGGCGCGAGCCTTTGATCTTGAATCGGATATGAGGTGCCCGAAGCGCGCCCTTCCGGCGTCGCTACTGGTGGTGGGGGCAGCGGGTGCGCGGTATGGAGATTACCACGTTTGGCTCGCCCCGGACCGGTCCATGCACAAACCCAGGGCGACGGTCGTTCCTCCCTCTGCCCGTGGGCTACGTTAGATCGCCCCGATTGGGGCTGGAGAACAAAGAGACATTGCGAAAAATTCTCCCTAGTTTGATCGCCCTGGGGAGTAGTTTACTTGCTTTGGCTGGCGGGGAGGAAGCGGTAGTAGGACTCAAGTATGAGGGTGGCGAGGCAGGTGCGGTAGTGAGTGGCGAAGGAGTTGTTTCCGGCGAAGCTGGCGGCGACGGCGTTGATGCCGGTTTGCTGGCCTTGGTTGACGGGGCGGAAGGAGCCATCAGGTGCTTGGTTGGTGAGGAGCTGATCGCGGAAGAGTTGATTGTAGCGCTCCCACTCGGGGCCGCCATGGTTGATCATGGCTTGGACGGCGTAGTAGTGGCCGTAGAGGTCGGAGTCGGGGCTGTCCCATTGAAGCTTCATGTTTTTGTCGATGAAGCGAACGGCTTTGCGAGCGACTTGAGTCGAGGGGCTTTTCCAGATCTGAGCGCAGAGGGCTCCGACCGCAGCTAGGGTGGTGCCGTCTTGTCCGGCGTGGAGTCTGGGGGATGAGTAGCCAATCGCTCCGCTGGAGAGCTGCATGCGTTCAAGGTAGTCGATTGCTTTATTGCAGGATTTGCGGAGGTTTTTGAATTCAAGCCCGCTGAGTTGGCAAGCTTTGAGCGCTTGGAGGTGCCAGCCGACGATGGAGACGTCGCCCCCGCGGGTGCTGTCTTCGCTGTAGGCGTAGTCCCAGCCTCCGCTTTGGTGTTGGCTGTTGATGAGGAATTGACCGGAGGTTTGGACAGCTTCTTCGAGTTGGTAGATGTTTTCCCCGAAGGATTTGACGCAGAGGGTGTAAGCTTCAGCGAGGGCGTAGGTGGCGATGGCGTGCTCGTAGGGCCAGTGCTTGTTTTTGAAGTCGGAGGCGAGCTTGCCGTTATTTTTCATGGCAAGGTCGGTGAGGTAGGTGGTGGCGGCGAGAACGCTTTCGCCAAATTCTGGAGACTGGGCGGTTTCGCAATGGCCGAGGTAGGTGAGGAGGGCGAGGCCGGTCATGGCGACTTGGCTTTTGTTGGTCCATGAGCCGTCTTTGTTTTGAGTTTTTTTGAGCCAACGGAGTGCCTTAATGACGGCGTCTTCACATTCGGCATTTCCGCCGTTTGAGAGGAGGCGTTGCATACGGTCGGCGTGAGAGCAGCGTTTTTTTAGGACGTCGGTGATGTTGTTGAAGCCGGAGCCGGGGCCATTTCCATCTTTTCCCCAAGTGCCGGAGCCAAAGTTTTCGTCTTGGCCGATTTCGATTTCTGGATCGGGAATGTTGACGAGTGAGATCGGAATGGAGGTGGTGGTGGGGACCTTGGTCGAGATGACTCGAGCTGAGGTATGGCTTGGGGGATTGGGTTTGCGGACGATGGTATTGGTGATTTTCTTGAGGTGGATTTGATCGTCTGGTGGAGCTTGCGAGATGTAGCTTTCCATCAAGGGCCCGGTTTTTGGATCAGTTCCCATGGCGATGATGAGAAGGATGATGCCAAGGAGGGCCATGGTGAGGAGGGCAATGAGGAGGCTGGTGAGAGTGGAGGTGCGGCGCTGGGAGGCGAGGTTTGATTGGGCTTCGGTGGAAAGTTGGGCGTGGAGGCTCATGGGTATTCGTGGTGGTGTTCATGAGCGTGAACGGGGTGAGGAATTACAAAATTGGGGAAAGCTTCACCTAATTTTTGAGGTGGGTTTCGCGTTGCAATGGGTCGTTTTGAAGAAGATGGTCGGGCGTGATTGAGAGCCTGCGCCTTGTGAATTTTCGATGCTTTGAGCAGGCGTCGTTATCGCTGGATACGGCGGGGCAGATTTTTGTGGGGGAGAATGCGCAGGGGAAGACTTCGTTACTAGAGGCGGTGTGCCTTTTGCTGCGGTTGCAGTCGCCGAGAGCGCGGCAGACGCGGCAGTTGATTCGTGAGGGAGCGGAGGGATTTGGGATTGCGGGTGAGGCTTGGGGGCGAGAGTTGCAGGTGAGGGGAGATCGGAAGGGTTTGTCTTTAAAAGCGGAGGGGACGGAGGTGTCGGTGCGTCGGGAGTATTTGGAAGAGAGTGGGCTGGTGGTGTGGATGGGGAATGAGGATTTGGATTTGGTGAGAGGTGGGGGCGAAAGTCGGAGGAGGTATCTTGATTTTATTGCGACGCAGATCGATGCGGAGTATCGGCATCATTGGACTCGATATCGGGGGGCGCTAAAGGCGAGGAATCGCTATTTAAAAACGCTCTCGGCTGGGGAAGGGGTGGTGCAAGCGTATACCAAGATGCTGATTGAGCATGGCTCGGAGATGGTGCGATTGCGCGAAGAACTCTGTGAGAAATTGATGCCGCTGGCGAGGCATAATCAGGCGGAGATCAGTGGGGCGGGAGAAGAATTGGCGGTGAAGTATGTCGACCGCGCGAAGGGGGATTTGGAAGCGGCCTTTGCGGAGGTGGAGGAGTCGGAAACGCGGCGTGGAATGACTTTAGCGGGGCCGCATCGGGATGAGTTGAAGCTCACGATTGCGGGGCGCTCAGCGAAGGACTTTGCGAGTGAGGGACAGCAGCGGACTTTGGCTCTTTCACTGAAGTTGGCGCAGGGTGAGGTGCTGCGTGAGTTGGGGAAGCGGGAGCCGGTTTATCTGATCGATGATGTTTTTGGGGAACTCGATCCGAAGCGGAGGAATGCTTTGATGGGGCGGCTTCCGGAAGGGGCGCAGAAGTTGATCACGACCACCAATCTGGATTGGTTGGAGGATGAAAAGATGGACTTGGCAGTGACAGAAGTGAAGGCAGGGAAGGTAATTTAGACCTTTTTGAGTTTGGTCACGCGGCCGGTGGTGACCCATTCGGCGACGAAGATGTTGCCTTCGGCATCGAAGCAGGCGTCGTGTGGATGAATGAATTTTCCGTCGACCCATTTGTTGGGTTGGCTGCGAAGTTTGTTTCTATTGGCGGTGACTTGCTTGCGCCATTCGTCGTCATTGGCGAGGTGGATCACTTTGTCATCCTTGTCGAGAAGGGTGAGGCGGGCGGAGAGATCAGGGATGAGCATGAGGTCCTTGTGAACGTCGATGTTGGCCGGAAGGATGAAGGGCTCGGCGAGGGTTTTGAGATGCTTTCCATCTAAGGTGAACCATTGGAGGCGGCTATTGGCTCGGTCGGCGACGCAGAGGGTGGGGGATTTCGGGTTTCGGCTGTCGATCCAAAGTCCGTGGGGGAGATTAAACTCTCCGTCTCCTTTGCCGGGCTTGCCGATGGTGGAGAGGTAGCGGCCGGCGGAATCGTAACGGTGAATGCAATGGCCGCCGTAGCCATCGGCGAGGTAGATGCTGCCATCGCTAGGATGGAAGGCGGTGTTGGTGGGCATGAATTTGTTGCGACCCCAGTCCCGTTTGGTGGAGCTGTCTTCGCCTTCGGCGTATCGGCCAGAGGCCATGGGAGCGCGTTGATACCAGACGATGTCTCCGGTGAGAGTGAGTTTGGCGAAGGCTTTGATGTTTTGATAGCCGGTGATGTAGAGGAATTGTTCTTTGCCTTCGCTGCGAACTTCAATGCCATGGCCTCCGCCTTGGAACTGGCTGCCGAAGGCGCGGATGAATTTCCCTTTGGGATCGAAGACGAAGATGGAGGGGTGGTCTTTGATGTTGGCTTTCCCTTCGTGCATGACGTAGAGATTTTGCTCGGCATCGACGGCGACATTGTGAGTGGTCTGCCAGGTGAATTGATCAGGAAGCTTGGCGAAGCTGTGATCGACTTCGTATTGGTGTTCTCCTTCTCCGATGGTGACTGGGCCGCTTGTTTTTTTGCCGGTGGCGATGTTTGGAAAAGAAAGGGCTGATCCTGCAAGGAGGGTGGATTTAGTGAGGAACTTGCGTCGGGATGAAGGCTTCATTTGGCTAAGATGGCGGAAAGGTTCCTATGATGTCGAGGATTGATCCTAGGGAGCGATCAGGAAAGGGATTGCCTATTTCGCTCATTGGCTCTAGTTCCATCGCTAAGAATATGTTTAGGCTTATCTACCGTAAATACGGACAGGGAATTCGGTGGAAGGACGAGGTCTTGGCTGGGGCGACGGTCACTCTTGCGATGATTCCTGAAGCGGTTGCCTTTGCTTTTGTGGCTGGGGTTGATCCCTTACTCGGTCTGTATGCCTCATTTTTCTTGGGCCTGATCACCGCGATCTTTGGTGGCCGTCCGGGGATGATATCGGGTGCCGCTGGTGCGACGGCTGTTGCAACCATTTCGGTGATCCTGTTATGGGGGCTGGAGTATCTCTTCGCGGCCGTGATTTTGGCTGGTGTGATTCAAATTTTAGTGGGCCTCTTTAAAATGGGCCGGTTTATCCGTCTCCTTCCCCATTCCGTGATGCTCGGCTTTGTGAATGGTCTCGCGATTGTGATCGGGTGGGCGCAGTTCAACCAATTCAAGACCGATGAACGCATCGTCTACGACTCAAAGGAAGGCTTCATGCAGATTGGTGATTGGATGAGCCTCGGCTCGATGCCCGCGCTCTCCATGGCTGGCCTCATTATCGGCACGATGCTGATCTGTCACTTCTTGCCCAAATTCACCCGCGCAGTCCCGGCTCCACTTGTCGCGATTGTTCTAGGAACTCTCGTGGTGGCCTTCACTCCTTCTTTAAAAGAGCACACTAAGACCGTTGCGAGTGTCGTAGAAACTCAGCGGGAACTTCAGCGTGAGAAAGCGGTGAAGATCGATAAATTTAAGGCGGCTCAAGATTCGCTCCTCATCAATGAGCTGGATGCAAAGGGCGAGGAAATCGCGGCGAGCACTCTGACGACAGAAGAGATGGGCGAGATTCGCCAAGGCCTCAAAGCGGATCTCCCCAGCTTCCACATTCCAGAAATCGCTTGGTCGAATATGGATGGTTTAAGCGCGATCTTCTTCCTCGCCCTCGCCATCGCGAGCATTGGCTTGGTTGAGTCTCTCATGACTCTCTCTTTGATTGATGAGCTGACTGAAACTCGTGGTTCCTCGAATCGTGAGTGTGTCGCGCTGGGTGGGGCAAACGTCGTGACGGGACTCTTTGGCGGGATTGGTGGTTGTGCGATGATCGGACAGAGTATGGTGAACATCAACTCGGGCGGTCGCGGAAGGCTGTCGGGGATTGCCGCTGCGGTGATTCTTCTTGGCTTCATTCTATTTGCCCCAGGTCTGATTGAGATGATCCCGATTGGTTGCCTGATCGGAGTGATGTTCATGGTCGTGATCGCAACCTTCGCTTGGTCTAGTTTGCGCATGGTGGGCAAGGTTCCTAAGACGGACCTGTGGGTCATCTTTGCAGTTTCTGTGATTACCGTGATTTCTCATAACCTCGCCCTTGCGGTGGGAATCGGGATTATTATCAGTGCCTTGGCTTATTGCTGGGAGCGTTCACAAGAGCTTGTTTTGGAACTCTTTGAAGAGGATGAGAAGAGTAGAACGTATAAGGTCCGTGGACCGATCTTCTTTGGTTCGATCCAGCAGTTTAAAGACCTCTTTCATCCCGCTGATGATCCGGAGAATGTTTACTTAAATTTCCGCCGCTCAAAGGTCTGTGACCACTCGGCGATTGAGGCGATTCACAGTATAAGTGAGAAATACCGAGCGCTGGGTAAGAAGCTCCACCTGATTAATCTCGATGCCTCGTGTAGTCATATTCTGACCAAAGCGGGTGATCTCGTGGAGGGAGAATACTACGGTAAGGTGAGTGGAGGGCATTAAGGTTTACCTGCTCGCTTTGGAAAGCTTTTCCATGCGATGCTGCGGTGAGTTCTTAGTGGCTGATGGCCTATCTGATATCAGCGGGCTGGCTTTGAGGGGGGTGAGTTGTTCACTGTAGGTGAAATTTATAGGTTCCGCTTATGAGTTTGTCCTTCAGACAAGGCTGGGTTGCGGGTCTGGGACATGGGGCGTTGGCCTAGGTTGAGTAGCTTGGGTTGAGGGGAAGCGGGCTGGAAGCGCCGCTCTCCATATTCTTGGTTGAGGCGGGGAATTGTGGGCAGTCTGGAGACAGCCCCTCCTATAAAAAATCCGGCAGCCCTTTCGGGTGCCGGATTTTGAGGTGATTGGGATCGGAGAGTTGTTTACTCGCCGAGGCCGAAGCGGAGGAAGTTGTTCACGGTGATGGTGTCACCGATTTCTTTCCCTTTTGCGGCGAGGAGATCCTTGATCGCGGTGTCAGGGTCCTTGACGAAGCCTTGCTCGAGAAGGCAGCGCTCGGAGTAGAACTTACCAAGCTTCCCTTCGATGATTTTCTCGAGGATGTCGGCTGGCTTGTTCTGACCTTCCATTTGCTTGCGGAAAATGTCCTTCTCGGACTCGACGAGGTCGGCCGGGATGTCTTCGCGCTGGAGACCTGCAGGCGAGGTCGCGGCGATGTGGAGGGTAAGGTCTTTGACGAGGTCCTGGAAGGCTCCGGAAGAAGCGGTGTCGGCATTGCCGGCTCCAACTTCGATGAGGACGCCAACTTTTCCACCGAGGTGGATGTAGGAAGCGACGGCGCCTTCTCCGGAAAGGCTGAGGCGTTCGAAGCGTCGGAACTGGAGGTTCTCGCCCATTTCGAGGACTTTCGTTTTGATGAATTGCTCAAGCGTGCCTTCGTCCTTCGGGAGGGCGAGGGCGGCGTCGAGGTCAGCGGCATCGCTGGCGAGGACGGTGTTGGCAATGTCAGCGACGAAGGCCTGGAAGTTCTCGTTCTTCGCAACGAAGTCGGTCTCGCAGTTCACTTCGACGAGGAGGCCGGACTTACCGGACTCGTCGATCGCGGCGACGATGACTCCTTCGTTGGCGTCACGGGAGGCTTTTTTCTCGGCCTTTGCTTCGCCGCGCTCGCGGAGGATTTTGATGGCGGCATCGATGTCACCCTCAGTTTCCTTAAGAGCGTTCTTACATTCCATCATGGCGACTCCGGTCTTTTCGCGGAGTTCTTTTACAAGAGCTGCTGTGATCATAATGTGTGGTTCTTTCTCAGTTTGAAAAATGGGCCTGAATTAGCTCTTTGAGCCGGCGATGATTCCGTCGACGAGGTTCTGGAGGACGATACGGATGGAGCGCATGGCGTCGTCGTTTCCGGGGATCGGATACTCGAGCTTGCTAGGGTCTCCGTTGGTGTCGACGATTCCGATGATGGGAATCTTGAGGCGCTTGGCTTCGGCAACGGCGATGGACTCACGAGCGGTGTCGACGATGACGACGGCATCTGGGTGCTTCTCCATGTCGCGCACTCCATTGAGGTTGCGGTGGAGTTTTTCCTTCTCACGTCCGAGAGCGGAGAGCTCTTTTTTGGACATGGACTTGTATTCTGGAGCACGCTCGATGTCCTCAAGATACTTGAGGCGCTTTACGGAGTTCCGAATGGTGGTGAGGTTGGTGAGGGTGCCACCAAGCCAGCGGTAGTTGACGTAGTATTGGCCAGTGGCTTCAGCGGCCTCGCGGACGGCTTCTTGCGCCTGACGCTTACAGCCGACGAAAAGGATCTTTTTCTTTTTTCCAGCGATTCCGGAGAGGAAATCGGACGCCTTATCGAGGCACTGGACGGTTTTTTCGAGGTCGATGATGTAGATTCCACCTTTATCCTTCATGAGGTAAGGCTTCATTTTTGGATTCCACTTCTTGGTCTGGTGACCGTAATGGACTCCAGCTTCGACCATGTCTTTGACGAGTTCGTTAATCATTGTTTTTGGGTCCTCCGTTAAAGCACGAAGGCGCTTTTGGTTGAGAAATTGCTGCAATGGACCTTACCCGGTTTCTCTTTGTTGATAATGCAGCTCGTGGGAAGGGAGGTGGGAGTTACGAGGAAAAGGTGAGGATAGCAAGGATTTTTGCGGTGGTTGTGGGGGAATATGGGGTGGGTTGGGGGGCTTGGTTGGGGGGAGGGCTCACGCAAAGCAGCTGAGCAGCAAAGGGACTGGGGGCTTGGGTTGGGGGGAAGGTCTCACGCAGGGACGCGGAGGCGCGGAGGGACTGGGGGATGTTGGGGGGCTGGGTTGAGGGGGTTGGGCAGTCTGGAGACAGCCCTTCCTTGGGGTTGGGGGTGAGTGGGCTGGAAGCGCCGCTCTCCTTATTTGGAGAGGGATTGGATGAAGAGGCGGATGGCTTCGAATTGTTTTTGGGAGTCGCCTTCGAGGATGTCTTGGCGGAGGGCGGTGCCGTCGTCGGGGTTGGTGTAGCGGGGCATTTTGGTGTCGGGGACGAGGCGGGCGGGGTTGAACATCCATTGATGATAGTAGTCGGCACGGAGGCGTTGGTGGCTGAGGCCGAAGTTGATGCCTTGGACCTCGAAGGCGGCGAGGGCGGGTTTTTCGTTGATGGCGTGGCAGGTGACGCAGGCGTATCCGGTCATGCCGACGAGCTGCTCACCGAGTTTGATTTGGTCATCGGGGGCTTTTTCGGTGGAGGGAGTGGATGCGGCGAGCCCGTGGTGTTGGCCGAGGCCGTGGGCCATGTGTTTGGCATGGAGGGGGAAGGCGGGCATACGCATTTCGAGCCATGGGCGGGGGCGTGGGGCGGCGGTGCCGAGGAGCATTTGTTCGAGGTAGTCGGTGTGGAGCATAGAGCCCATGTGAGTGAGGGGCGGACGGGATTGGATGAGGCGCTCGTCGCTGGCGGTGATGTGGTCGAGGAGGGACTTGGTCTCGGCGTGGACTTTGGAGAGGAGGGAGGATTTGCCGTTGTGTTTGTGGCAGGAGGCGCAGTGAAGGGCGTCGATCTGGCGATGGGTGTAGGCTTCGACGGTGTCGTTTTGCAGGAGAGGGAGGAGGGCGGGGGTGAGGGCTTTTTTTTCCTCGTTGGTGAGGTTGAGGCGGGGTGATTTACCGCGTTTTTCATCGGGTCCGAGGCAGCCTTGGTCGGTCCAGTTTTTGAGGTCGGCAAGTTGTGGGGTCTTGGCGGTGGAGGGGGCGAGGCCTTCGTGGCAAGCGGAGCAGTTGAGGTCGGCGGCGAGTTTTTTGCCGCGAGCGGCGTCGCCGGGCGGGAATTCGGAGGGATCGGGAGTGTGTTCTCCGGTGGAGGTTTTGGTGAGGTAGGCGGCGAGGGAGGAGGCTTCTTCATCGGAGAAGCGGAAGTTGGGCATCTTGATGGCCTTGTGATGCTCTTGCGGGTTTTTGAGGAAGGCGGTGAGGGCGCCGTCTTTGAATTTGGCGGCGACGTTGTTGAGGGGGACGCGGCCGTTTTCGAAGTCTGGTTCGTCGGCATCGGGCTTGGAGTGGCAGGCGATGCAGCCGAGTTTATGGAAGTGTTCGCCGCCTTTTTGGGCGAGGGTGAGGTCGGGTTTGGGGCCGATTGTTTTGTCGGTTTTAAGAGTGGCGAGGTAGGCACCGAGGTCGGCGGCGGCTTGGGCGCCCTCGGGTTTGGTGTGATCGACCATGGCGGGCATGGTGGTGGTGGGTTTGAGGAGATCAGGCTGGGCGATCCAGCGGGTGAGCCAGGCTTCGTGGGTGCGGTCGCCGATGTTGCTGAGATTGGGGCCGGAGTGTGAGAGCTCGGGCATGGCGTTTTTGCCGAGGTCGGCGGAGTGGCACTGGATGCAGTTGTGGCTGGCGAAGAGGTGGGCGGCGTCGAGGGGGGCTTTTTGGGAAGGAGCGAAGGCGGAGGCGGGGATGGGTTCGCGGGGGAATGCACGGCGTTCTTCCCAGAAGAGGCGGAAGGAGCCGACGCCGTTTTCGGGCGAGGTGTAGGTGATCTCGATGGGGACTTCGCCGGGGTTGAGGCGGAGGCGTTCGGATTTGCCTTCGGTGAAGGTGAGGGCTTCGTCGTTTACTTTGAGGGAGACTGAGCCGAGGGATTCGAGAGAGAAGTAGACGCGGTAGCGTTTTGGGATGACGAGGGTGCCTTGGTAGGTGGCGGTGAAGGGGCCGGGGGCGAGGCCAGGTGCGGGTGGCTCGCCTGCGGTGACTTGGAGGGCGGGGAGGGTGACTTGAGTGGTGGTGGATTTGTCGCCGGATTTGAAGGTGGCGGTTAAGGTGGCTTGGATGGGGGTGAGGAGAAGAAGGGTGATGATGAGGAAGCGCATTTTTTGGTTGAGGGGCTTGTCGTTTGGGGACTCGGGCTGAAGTCCAAGGTCTGAAGGCTTGGTTGAGGGGCTTGTCGTTTTGGGACTCGGACTAAAGTCCAAGCTCCGTAGTTACTGTCCGGGGACCTTGTGGATGGTGCTGTGGATGGTGCCGATGAGTTCTTCGCCGTCGGATGATTCTAGGTCGTATTCAAGTTTGAATTGCTGGCTTGCTTTGTGTCCGTCGATGATGAGGTGCACTGATTTTTTGTTTTCGCTAAGGTGGGCGGAAGTGATGGTGACTTTGTCGCGCTGGCGGTGTTTTTTAGACTCCTTTTTGAGGGCAGTTTTCTCGGCTTCGAGATCGGGGTTATCGATCGAGAAATCACCGGATCCGTATTGTGGTCCGCGCACGTACTTCCAGCGTTGAGCGGTGAAGGAGGTGGGGTCGTTGGCGAGTTCGTCATCGAGCTCAACGTCGAAGGTGAGTCTGATCCCTTCATTCGTGACTTCCATGGCGGTGGGGAGCGGGTTGATTTCTTCGGTGTTCCGGCGAATGCGTTGGAGGCCCGCTTCGTTGGCGGCGTTGGTTTGCCAGCCTCGGAATCCGACGACATACATGGAGCCATCGGGGTGGAAGACGGCGCGTTGGGCGGAGGAGGAAAGTTTTACGGGGAGCTTGGCAACGCCGCCTTGGTAGAAGCCATCGGAGACCCTCTGGCGGAGGACGTGATAAACGGCAGATTGGCCGTAGGAGAGGTGGATGAGTTCGCCAGGTGCGATGCCGATTTTGGCTCCGTCTTTGACCCAGATTTGGCCGCCGCCGGAGTTGTCGACTGACATGGGGAGGTAGCAGAGTGGCTCGGTGTATTCAGAGCTGTTGCCGTGGCGGGCTTCTTCGACGCCAAAGAAGGGAGTGCCTTGCTTGGGTTCGTAGTAGTTGATCTTACAACGGGGCTGCCAGGTGCCTTCGTTTTCTCCGGTGGTGATTTCACCGTTCGGTCCGATGCCGATGCCGCCGGGGGCGCGGAGGCCGGTTCCGATGGTGTAGAAGCGTTGGCCGTCGGCGCTGATTTTTACGAAGGCGCCGTTATGAGGGAGGATTTTGTCAAAGCCGCGACCGCCGGGGAGGACGGGAGAGGCTTTAGCGAAGTAGAAGTTTCCTTCTTTGTCGGTTTCGAGGCCGAACTGGAATTCGTGGAAATTATTGGTGAGGTAAACGTCGTTGTTAAAGATTTCGAATTTGTCGGCCTCGCCATCGTTGTTGAGGTCGTGGGTTTTATAGATGCCATCGCGGCCGGAGATATAGGGGACGTCATCGACGATCTTGAGACCGAGGGGTTCGAAGAAGCCGGTGGCGTAGCGTTTCCATGTGAGTTTTTTGAACTCCTTGAGTCCGCTGAGGTGCCAGATGTCGCCGTCCCAGGTGGAGAGGAGGGCGCGGTCACCATCGGAGAAGAAGTCGATGTCGGACATGCGGACCTTGGACTTGTAGGGAGATTTTTCTAAAGCGGGAGGAAGAGGGACTTGGTCGACGAGCCAAGGCTTGTCGGAGCTTTCGATCTGGGCGTCGACCTCGAAGGTCTCGGGCGAGATGCCGGGGCCGCCTTTGGTGAGCGGAGTGAGGGCGATGGGATCGGGGGCCTCGTCTTCGCGGTTTTTGGTGTAAAGAAGGGTGACTAAGGTGGTGCTGTCTGAAGGCTCAAGACGCATGAGGTGGACCCCGTCTTTGAAGGAGGTTTCGACTCCGCCATCGACTGCGTTGGAATTGAGGCCGAAGTTTTTTTCGCTTGAAGAATCGAGGAGGCGGACGGTGAGTTCTTTTTTGTGAGGAGCGACTTCGAGGAAACGGAGGAGTCCGTTTTTGTGATCGCTTAGAGTGTCGAGGATGCGAGTGCCGTTGACGGAGTAGTCGAGAATGACCTGAGGGCCGTGGCGGAAGTAGCCATTGAAGTCGAGGTGGGAAAAGTTTCCGTATCCTTTGATGGGGCGCTTGTCATCGAAGGAGCCTGATTCGTCGGCCCAGACGGAGCCTTCGGCTGCGGTGAAGAGGTAGGAGTCTTTGTTATTGAACTGGTTGACCTTGCCGTGTCCAGCTCCCCAAGGGGTGTTGATGAGGTTGACTCCTTGGTCGGTGGCGGAGACGAGGGAGAGGTTTTCGGTATTGAAAAGAGCGACGCGATTTGGAAAGGCCGAGTAGGAGAGGGCGATGCCTTTGATGGCGGACTCACGACGTTCCGTGCCTTTGAACCAATCGCCAAAGGTTTGGAAGAAGGCGGGACCGTGGTCAGCGAGGTGATACCACGTTTCCTCTTTTTTGCTCGCGGCATTGTATTCGAAAAGGGCGGAGCGGGGGACCCCGAGTTCAGCCATGGCGGAGAGGAGGGAGCCGGAGGCGAGTTCGTGGACTTTGACGTTTCGGAACTGAACGGGGGAGCCATCGTCGTGGTTCTGAAGGCCGAAGTATCCGCTGACATCTCCGCGACCGTCTTGGCATTCGAAGATGTTGATGAGTTTGTCGTTGAGGATGATGCCGATCTGGTCACCGGCGGTGATGATTTTGTAGGTGTTCCATTCGCCGACTTTCATGTCGGGGTGGATGCCGGGTTGGATGTCGTAAATGGCACCCGTTTTGTTTTTGTGAGATTCGTTTCCGCAGATTTGGATTTCGTATCCTTGTTTGACGGCGATCCAGGGGTCGTTACCTGGATCGGGGAAGCGGATGAAGACGCCAGAGTTGTCGGCATCTTCGGGGGCATTAAATTCGATCTCGAAGCAGGCGTTTTTGAATTCTTTTTTGCCATACCACCAGAGACCCATACCTCCTTTTGCGGTTGAGATGCCATCTTTGAGTTCGAAGGAGCCGGGGCCGGCCATTTTCCAGTCTGCTGAGGCTTCTGGGAGAACGCTGAGGGCTTCCTTGGCCTGGAGTGAGCCAAAGAGGAAGGAAAGGAGAATGAGTCGGTTCATGTACTTGCTAAAGAATGGCCTTTCTACGATCTTAAGCAACTGAGTTTGTCATAGATTTTTTGAGGCTGGTCAAAGGTGAGGGGACTTCCTAGCTTCGCGGTCCGCTCCCCGGGCAGTCGCTGGTTTTCGTAAGGAAGCTGGAGGAAAGTCCGGACACTACAGAGCAGTGTGCCTTTTGAAAAAGAGGGACGGCGATTCGTAAGGATCGCCGGACAGATTAGTGCCGCAGAAAATAGACCGCCTTTTTCGGAAGGTAAGGGTGAAAAGGTGGGGTAAGAGCCTACCGCGCCGAGGGTGACCGAGGTGGCAGGGTAAACCTCTCACAGTGCAAGACATAACAGGGGAAGGGCTGCTCGTCCGTTTGATCCCCGGGTATTAGTCGCAGAGATAAATGACTGCTGAAACGTGGATAGGCCACGTGGAACAGAATCCGGCTTACAGGGGAGCGGCCTTTTTTTATTGGATAAAAAAATCCCTGACCTCTCAATCGAGATCAGGGATTGAAGAGGGGAAGAATTAGCGACGGCGGCGGAGGAAGAGCCCGAGGCCAGCAAGGGAACCGAGAAGAGCGGTGCTAGGCTCAGGAACTACGGTGACGGTCAGAGAGCTGATTGAGCCATAGCCAGAGCTATTGAAGTCGTAAGGTGTGGTGTCGAAGCCATTTGGAAGTCCCGCGAAGGAGGCGAATGGATCTGCACCGGTCACGAGTGTGACAACTCCTCCTTGAGTATCGCCGAGAGGAGCCATGCCACCTGGAATGCTAATAATGGGGTTGCCTGGGGAGTTCGCAAAGTTCTCGGACTCAGTTCCAGCGTCGTAGACGTTAGAGAAAGAAAAGGTGTTTGTTGCGCCGAGTCCGCCACCCAAGATGCTGCTGACGTCGATGCTGGTGCCACCAGTTCCGATGATCCAATCATTAGAGGGCAAAAGCATGGCGGCAAGGTCCAGCATGTTGTTGGATGCGGGGACATTGAGAATCACTGAATTTGACATCCCTGGGGTGAAGGGGCCGGGGCCGCCCACAGGAATGATGGCACCGTTGGTTGCGCTTGGAGTGGCGGTGTTGAGTTCTCCAATCAGTCCCATTGGTCCGCCCTGTTCGGCGAGAAACTCCAAACCGGCAGAAGCGGTGTCGCCAGCAGCGAAAATCCCTCCCGAACCATCATGGAAAGAGTAGGCTGCGGGAGCGGTGCCAAGATTGTTTGTGGTTGTG
This sequence comes from uncultured Verrucomicrobiales bacterium, assembly GCA_937928545.1. Classification (GTDB taxonomy): domain Bacteria; phylum Verrucomicrobiota; class Verrucomicrobiia; order Verrucomicrobiales; family Akkermansiaceae; genus SW10. The sequence continues at coordinate 45,036 of CALGJQ010000052.1, read as the reverse complement.
TAAGTGAGCTGAATTAAGACGGCATGCGCTGAACTCGAAGCTAGGATGACAGAAGTGGCAACAAGTGCGTGTTTAGTAATGTTTGACATAACGCAAAGAAGAAGCCGTCAGGGAGGTGTTTATTCCGGAAAAAGATCTTTATTTTTTGAGCTGATTTTTTTGGGAATAAGGGCGTCACTCTGGACCTCTTACGGGGCGTTTTTACCGAGTGAGAGCGTCGTCCATATTGAGATAAGTCGCCGCGACAATCGTGAAAGCGGCACCGTCGGGACTGCCAGCGAGGTTTTCAAATTGTTGGGGATTCGCCTCGTAGTCTTTCACGGTGTCATCGAAGAGTTGGGTGATGATTTCGAGTTGTCGCTCGCTTGGTTTCAGGCTGGTGGCCATGCGGAAGCCGGCGATGAGTTTGTTTTGGAGGTCGCCCTCGGTGTCATCCTTCATGCGGCGGGCGAGACCTTGGGCCATTTCGGCGAAGGCTTCGTCATTTAGGGTGGCGAGAGCGGCGAGGGGGGTGTTTGAAACGAGGCGTCGGCTGCTGCAAGTTTCGCGAGTGGGAGCGTCGAAAGAGCCGAAGGCAGGGTAGGGAATACTGCGTTTCCAATAGGTGTAGATCGAGCGTCGGTAGCGATTGGGGTCGCCAGTTTTTGCAGCGTCCCAAGGACCGTCATCGAAGGGCTTCCAGACGCCATCGGGGATGGGTGGGCGGACGGGACTGCCGTAGAGAGCGGGGTTGAGGAGACCGGAGGCGGTGAGGTGATGGTCGCGAACGATTTCGGCACTGAGTCGGTTGCGAGGGCCACGCGAGAGGTAGCGATTTTCGGGGTCTTTTTCTTGGGCGAGTGAAGTGGTTTTGCTCGATTGCCGGTAGGTGGCTGAGGTGACGATTTCACGGATGAGGGTTTTGAGAGAGCGGTTCATTTCGGTTTGGAAACGAAGAGCGAGATCATCGAGGAGCTTAGGGTGAGATGGGGGGAGGCCGGAGGAGCCAAAGTCTTCGAGCGTTTCGACGAGTGAGAGGCCAAAGAGTTGTTCCCAAACACGAGCGACGAGGACTCGGGACGTGAAGGGATTTGCGTCATCAGCGATCCAGTTTGCGAGGTCGAGTCGGGTGGGGGAACTTGGATTGGCAGGCTTGAGTGGGTGGAGGGATTTTGGGGTGGCAGGAGGGAGAGGGGTGTCATCTTTTTCGAGCCAGTTTCCTCGTTTGAAAGTGCGGGTGTCGCGTTGGAGGTTTGGGTTGAGAGACTCCATGATGGCGAGGTTAGTTTTTCCGAGTTGGTTGTAAGCGTGGAGGGCTTGGTCGCGTTCTTTGCGCGTGGCGATCGTGCTGGGGTCGGCGAGCCAGGATTGGAAGGCGGGATTTTCAGTGAACTCAAGTCGGCCGCGCTTGGTAGCCATGGGGCCGGTGGGGGCGTTGGCTTGGTGGAGAAGTTCGAGATGGATTTTTGAGCCCTCAGGCAGGTCGAGAGCTTCTTTTAGGACAACGACGCAGGATCGTTGATGGTATTGATGGGTGTAGGCTCCCCAGCCGGAGCCGCCTTTTTTGAGGGAGTCGTTTGGGTTCCACATGGGGAAGTCATCGTCGCCGAGGACTTGGGCGATCGGGAGGTCGACCGGCTTGTCTTGGCCGGGAATGGTGGCCTTGAGAATGATGCGTGAGAGGACGGCTCCGAGTTCAGGGGAGTGGATCGCTTTTTCGAGATCAAGCGGGAGTGTGTGAATTCGGATGGCGGTGAGTTTTTGGAGAGAAGCGGGTTTTGGAATCTCGAGTTTAAAGACGATGTTTCGAGGGATGGTTCCGTCGGTGAGGAATTCTTGGAAGCCGTCGAGTTGACGAGATTTTGAGCCGACGCGCTCCGACTTGACCGTCATTTGATCGATCTTGGTCCAAGGGGTTTCGGAGATGAGTTTTCGTGAGTGGTCTTGGAGTGCGGTTTGCAGTTCACGGTATTTCTGTCGATGGGCGACGGCGGTGGGGAATTCTTCAGGCTTGGCGGGGACTTTTAAGGTGGGGAAATGGGTGCTGAGGTCGAGGTCTCGGGAGTTGTTGAAGAAGGCGAGGAACTTAAAGTATTCGTCGTGACGGATGGGTTCGTAGGGATGTTCGTGGCATTGGACGCACTCGAAGGTGATGCCTTGAATGCCTTTCCAAGTGGTGTTGACGCGGTCCATCACGGCCATGACGCGGAACTCTTCGTTGTCCGTTCCACCTTCGGCATTTTGTTGGGAGAGGCGATGGAAGGTGGTTGCGATGAGGTCATCGAGGCTATGATTTGGGAGGAGGTCTCCGGCGAGTTGTTTGATCAGGAATTGATCGTAGGGCATGTCTTGATTGAGGGCGCGGATGACCCAGTCGCGATAGGGCCAAACGGTCCAACGACGGTCAGCGCCGAGGCCTTCGGAGTCGGCGTAGCGTGCGACATCGAGCCATTGGCTGGCCCACTTTTCGCCGAAGGCTTCTTCTTTGAGGAGTCGGTCGGCGACCTCGGCGACGGCGGAGTCTGGGTTTGTGGCGTAGGATTTTTCGAAGGCATCAAGTTGCTCGAGAGTAGGCGGGTAGCCGGTGAGATCGAGGTGAAGGCGACGAAGGAGTCGGGCGGAAGAGGCGGGCGGTGAGGGCTGGAGTTCTTTTTCGTCGAGCTTGGCGAGGATGAAGGGATCGAGGGCATTTTTGGGCCACTTGGAATCTGAAATTTGCGGGGCGTCGTGGCGGGTGGGCTTTTCGAAGGACCAATGATTGTTCCACTCGGCTCCTTCTTCGATCCATTGACGGATGAGGGCAACTTCTTCCGCTTTGAGAGGAGGGCCGTGCTTGGGCTGGGGCATGACTTCGTCGGGATCATCGGAGAGAATGCGGACGAGCATTTCAGAAGCATCGGGATCGCTGGGAACGACGGTGGGCTTGCCAGACTTTCCTTTGGCGAGGGCTTCTTCGCGATAGAGGAAGGAGACCTTGCCGCTTTTTTTGACGCCGCCGTGGCAGGGGAGGCAGTTTGTGTTGAGAATGGGGCGGACATCTCGCGAGAAGTCGATCTTTTCAGGGGTGGCGAAAAGAAGGGAAGGCAGAGCGAGGGTGACTCTCAGGAATCTCATGAAGCGGATTTTTACTACGCGGAGCTTCGCGGAATCTATCGGACAGGTTTTGGGGGAGCTGGGTCAAAAAAAAAGCCCGCCGATGAGGGCGAGCTTTGAAAGGTTCTTGAGGTTCGGTCGATCTAGCCACCGAAAAGACCCTTGGCCTTGTCGATGATGCTATTTCCGTCTTCGCCTTCTTCACCGCCTACGAGGCCATCGAGCATTCCGCCCATGCCTTCTGGCAGTTTGTCTTTTACGAAGCCGAGAACGGTTTCGATGACGCCTTCAATCTTATCTGATTCGAGGCCGAGTGCGGCGAGTTTTTCTTTGAGTTCGTCCATAATGTTATTTTGTTATTTTTTAGGGGAAAGTACCGGGAACAGGGGTCGAACCTGCACGCCCAAGGGCACGTGATCCTAAATCACGCGTGTCTACCAATTCCACCATCCCGGCGACATGAGGGACGTTAGTCGGAGAAAAAGTAAGATGCAAGAGGGCATTCTCCTCAATCAAGAGGCTGGTCCGTTTTGGCTCAAGCTGTTAAAGAACGGTATGTTCTTCCCAATCAGTGATGATGACCGGCATTTGATGAAGCCGGCTTATGTCTCGATTACTTTGTTGGTGATCAATGTGGTCGTTTTTCTTTATCAGCTAGCGAATCCGGCGTTTACGATCGGTTGGAGTGTCATTCCGGCGGAGATTACCTCGGGGACGGATTTGGTCGGGCCGCATTATATCGGAGACACGGTGATGCAGCAGCATCAGATCGATCATGTCGCGGGGCCGACGCCAATTTACCTGACTCTTCTAAGCTCGATGTTCATGCATGCAAACTTGATGCACCTCGGTGGGAATATGCTCTATCTCTGGATCTTTGGGGATAATGTGGAGCACCGTTTTGGTTCGGGGCTCTTTTTGATCTTCTATTTGGCGAGCGGGCTTTTGGCATCGGCGGCGCAGATTACACTGGGGCCGGATAGTATTATTCCGAACCTTGGGGCGTCGGGAGCGATCTCGGGAATTTTGGGAGCTTATCTTGTCCTTTTTCCCCGCAATAAGGTGAATGCGATTTTCTTTTTCAAGATGCTCTCGGTTCCAGCGGTGGTGGTTTTAGGGATGTGGATCGCGATGCAACTTTTCCAAGGATACGGCACGCTCCAGAATGTCGGTGAGTCGGGCGGAGTGGCCTACGCGGCGCACATTGGTGGTTTTGTGGCGGGAGTGGTCTTTGGGCTCGCTGCTCGATCGATGATGAAAGGGGAGCCGGATTCAGGTTTCAAACGTCACTATCAAGCCGATGCTTCGGTGAAGCGCTTTTGGTAATCAAAGGTTGCGAGTGGGGCTTCTCTTGGTCATTAATTTGAGACGATGCGTTTTGCGGTTCTTGGGAGTGGCAGTGGAGGGAATTCCACCATTGTGGAATGCGATGGGAAGTATCTCCTCGTCGATGCTGGACTGAGCGCGAAGCAGCTGAACCTTCGTTTGGAGGCGCTGGGGGTGGACCCGCAAAAGTTGACGGGGATTCTTTTGACGCACGAACATGGGGATCATGTGAGGGGGCTGGATGTTTTTTTGCGGAAGTGTCGAGTTCCGATCGTTGCTTCGGTGATGACGGGGCGGGTGGTGCAAGAGAATTTAAATTCGCAAGCGGAGTGGGTGGCCTTTGAGAGTGGGCAGAAGTTTTCGTGGGAGGGTTTCGAAATTAGCACCTTTGCGCTGCCGCATGATGCAGTTGAGCCGGTGGGCTATGTCATCGCGCGAGGTGAGCGAAGTGTGGGAGTGGCGACCGATTTGGGGCATGTCACTGATCCCATTACAAAGATGTTGCAGGGGGTGGAGGGCTTGGTCTTAGAAGCGAATTATGATTGGCCGATGTTGGAGGCTGATACCAAGCGACCTTTTAGCACGAAGAATCGGATTTCGTCCCAGCATGGACACTTGTCGAATGATCAAGCGGCGGAGCTAGTGGCGGCTTTGGTTCCGGAGGGACTGAAGCGAGTGGTGCTCGGGCACTTGAGCGGGGATTGTAATTGTCCGTTGAAAGCGGTCGAGGTGGTGCGGGAGAAAATTGGGGGAGTGGCGTTGGAGATTTGTGCGGCTTCGCAAAATGAAGTGACGAAGTGGCAAAGCATCGAGCCGGAAGTGGATCCGGCTTTTTATGGTGAGTTGTTTGGAGGGTGAGTTTATGAAGGTGTCGATGAAGCTTTGTATTTTCACTTGTTGGTTTATCTCTGGGGCTTTTGTTTTGGCGGGAGAATATCGCTACAAGTTGATGGTCACAACGGGACTGCAGGAGCAGGTTTTTGATCATGAGGGCTGGTCTACGACAATTCTTTTTGCTGATGACTCTGCGGCGGAAGCACGATTTGTTCTGAGCTCGATTTTGGAATTGGGAGGAGTCAACGGCACTAAGTCGATGGGGGATTGGGGTGGTGTTCCCTTTGAGCAGGCTCTTATTCTCGCCGGGAATTTGGATCCCAAAGTTTTGAAGACTCAGTCAGTTCCAAATGGAGCGACTGCGGAGGATTATCAAAAATTCACGCTTAAGGGGCTTAAGGTCAAATTCCCTCTGATGCGCAGTCGACAGGGCAAGGTCTTTGATGCCGGATATATCGAGACGCATTTTTCCTTTGATACCTTATTTCCTGATGGGTTGGTGTTCGAAGGAAAGAAGGTGGATTTTAAGAAATACACTGCGAAGTCTCCAAAAGACGCAGAATAGACCGTGACTTTCCCGTTGCGCTTCTTGGCTTCGTCGCCAAACTGCGGCCCGCGTGAATCAGGTTCCAGTCAAGCCCAGTGCCGAGGAGTTCGTTGAGTTAGCGCAGGCCGGAAATGTCGTGCCTGTCTATGCTCAGCTTGCTGCTGACTTTGAGACTCCGGTCTCTGCCTTTTTAAAGCTCCGCGATGGCAGGAATGCCTTTCTCTTTGAGAGTGCGGAGAGCACGGATGCGAGCGGGCGATGGTCGATCGTGGGGAGCCAGCCAAGGTGGGTTTTCACTTCGCGAGGTGATGAGGTCACGATTGAAAAAGGCGGGCAAGTCGAGAAGCGCAAGCGCGAGGGCGACGTCTTGGATGAAGTTCAGCGATTGATGGCGGGCTATAAGCCGGTGACGCATGGCGATGCTCCTCCGTTTTTTGGGGGAGCGGTTGGCTATGTGGGATACGATGCGGTGCTGCAATTTGAGCCGACAGTTTCGGAGTCGCCGGAGGATGATTTAGGGCTTCCGGAATCGATCTTTTTTCTCGCGGATACGATGGTGGTTTTTGATCACAAATTGCGCCGCCTTTTGGTGGTGGCGAATGCGATGTTGGACGAGGCGTCCTCGAATGAAGAAGCTTACGCGATGGCGGTGGGCCGGATTGGCGCGATCATTGAGATGTTAGATCGTCCGCTGCATGTTTCGCCTCTCAATGGTTTGGCGGAAGTGGAAGCTCCGGAGCCACGCAGTAATACGACACAAGCTGAATACGAGGAGATGGTGCTGAAGGCGAAGGAATACATCGCGGCGGGTGATGCTTTTCAAGTGGTGCCGAGTCAGAGGTTTGAAGCCGATTTTGAGGGGAGCAATATCGACCTTTATCGAGCGCTCCGTCATGTGAACCCCTCGCCCTACATGTTTGTTTACGAGACGCCGGATTTCTCTTTGGTAGGGAGTTCGCCGGAGGTCCATGTGCGAGCGGTGGATGGACGGATTGATATTCGTCCGATCGCGGGGACGCGTTGGAGAGGGAAGACGAAAGAGGAAGATGATGCGCTCGCGGCGGATCTTTTGGCAGATGAAAAGGAGTGCGCGGAGCATGTCATGTTGATTGATCTCGCTCGCAATGATGTGGGCCGGATTTCGGAGACGGGATCTGTTTCAGTCGATGATCAAATGATCGTCGAGCGCTATAGTCACGTGATGCATATTGTCTCGAATGTCAGCGGGAAGCTTTCGTCTGAGCACAATGCTTACGATGTTCTACGCTCGACTTTCCCTGCGGGGACGGTGAGTGGTGCGCCTAAGATTCGTGCGATGCAGATCATCAATTCACTCGAGAAGAACAAGCGCGGGACTTACTCGGGTGCGGTGGGCTACTTTGGATGGGATGGAAATCACGATTCCTGCATCGCCTTGCGAACCTGCGTTCTGAAAGGGGATAAAGTTTACATCCAGGCGGGAGCCGGGGTGGTGGCGGATAGTGATCCGACCTACGAGTATAATGAAACCGTCAATAAGGCTGCGGCGATGATGCGCGCGGTTGGTTTGGCCAAGACGCTGGCGAAGTGATGAAAGAGGTTTTTCGACATTCTAAAATTCATCGAGTCACTCGTTACCAAGATCTTTTGGAAGCGGAAGGGATCGCTACTTTTATCAGAAATGAGGCTCTGAGTGTCAATGAAGCTCCGATTGATGAATTTTTGCCAAATCTTTGCGTTCTTAATGACGAAGATTATTCACGAGCGATCAAATTTATCAAAGATCATGATGCTCGGATGGCCGAAGGCGTTGAGACTGAAAAAGTCTGCCCTTCATGTCAGGAAGTTAATCCAGGAAACTTCGATGTTTGCTATAACTGCCAAAGCGATATTCACACGATCAAACCATGTTAGTAGTCATCGATAATTACGATTCGTTCACTTATAATCTCGTCCAGTATTTTGGCGAGTTGGGTGCGGAGATGAAGGTGCTGAGGAATGATGCGGTGACGGTGAAAGAACTTCGTGATCTCAAGCCGAGTCGCATTTGTATTTCACCAGGACCATGCACGCCGAACGAGGCGGGGATTTCTTGTGAGGTGATCGAGGCTTTTGGAAAAGAACTTCCGATCTTTGGAGTTTGCTTGGGGCATCAATCGATTGGTCAGGTTTATGGTGGGGAAGTGGTGCGGGCTAAGGAGCTGATGCATGGGAAGACTTCGATGATCTATCACGGAGGAAAGAGTGTTTTTAAAGATCTCCCTGATCCGTTTGAGGCGACGCGTTACCATTCACTCATTGTGAAAAAGGAGAGCCTTCCCGATTGTCTTGAAGTCACGGCTTGGACCGAGGATGGCATGATTATGGGGCTGAAGCATAAGGAGCTGAATGTTCATGGAGTGCAGTTTCACCCGGAGTCGATTTTGACGAATTCGGGGAAGCAGATTTTGCAGAACTTTTTGGATCTCTAGCCCGTTTGACCTTTGGAGATTCGCCGATTTCGACATTACACCCAGATCAAGTGGTCTTGGGTTTTGACGATTGGAATGGGACTCTATTGGGCCTTCCTGACTTTTGGGCTTTCGAATTATGATGACGATTTCATCGCTGAGGAATTCGAAATTCGGTTTGTGGAGAGGGAGATCGTGGGTTTGGAAGCGGTGGACGATGCAAATCCCCTTGTTCGATTTTGGGCAGACCAAGGAGATCGCGAAACGGATTATGATCAGCTGGAGGAACTCCTGTCAGATCATGAAGAGAGTGAACGGGTGAATCAGCTGAGGGCTTATCTGGCGGAGTCTGAGGCCTCGGAGGAGATGTATTCAGAAAGAGAGCAAGATTCTCAGCTTTGGAGAGTGATGGTGGCTCAGGCTGTTTGGTTTTTTGCTTTGCCTGGAGCCTTGGTCGCGATGTGGATGGTGCGAAGAAATTGGCGGAAGCGGGGGAAGATTTGGAGGGTTTTGGGAGTGTGGGAACCGTCGGTGATTTGGGCGCTCTTCTTTCTCATCTCAATTCTGTGCGACTATTTCATCTTTAATAATTTGGGAGGGATTCTCTATCAATTCTTTGGAGATCATTGGGGAGGTTTGCTCTCAGATTTTTTCTGGCGGGGTGGAGCGGCGCTATTGGCGTCCTTTGTGATGGTCGGGTCGTGGGGAGGAATTTGGCGGGTTTATCGGCTTGGTCAAGCGGTGCGCTGGCGAGCGGTCTTTGGGACCTTTTCGGTCCTGGCTTTATTGGGTTCTCTTCAGGCATGGTTGGGTGGGGTGAGTGAAATTTTGGACCCTTACGCCTTTTATTTTGTGGTCGATCCCACGGGGTGGGATCTCCTTTTTGACTTCATGAATGGGGTTGTGTATGCGCCGATCTTTGAAGAGATGATGTTTCGTGGAGTGCTCTTTCTTGGTCTGCTGAAGAAGTGGGGGCCTGTCCCAGCCGCTTTGGTGTCATCGATCTTTTTTGCGTCGATTCACACTCAGTATGATCTGTGGGAAATTTTCTCGGTGGGGGTCTTTGGCTTGGGTTGCTGTTGGTTGACCTGGCGAACGGGATCGCTCAAATCAAGCATCGTGCTCCACATGATCTACAATGGCTTGGCAACTTCTTGGGTGTATTTGGTCTACCAAATGCCTCTTTGAAAAAAATGGGCTGCTGGACGTCACCCCTCCGTGGCTTGCGCTAGCGAATGGTCGCTTTGCCGATGATCTCACTAGAGGCGGGGGAGGCGATGTCGAATTCGCGGTGATCTTCGAACTTGCGGAGGCGGTAGCCGAGGGCGATTTCTCCTTCGCCGACGTGAGAGGCGACAGAGGTGATGAAGCCTGCTTCCTTATCACCGACCATCAGTTTTGAGGTGGTGGGGATGAGGGGCTTACTGAGGGAGAGTTTGACGAGATGGCGGTTCGTTTTGCCAGCCCGTTTCATGCGGGAGATGACTTCCTGACCGGTGTAGCAACCCTTGGTGTAGGAGATGGCGCGTTCTTCGAGGCCTGCTTCGGGGGGGAGAATGCCGGGGTAGATTTCGTTTGGCCATTTCGGAGTGCCATTGAGAATGCGGCGAGTTTCGTTTGGGACGGTGATGAAGGCTTCGTCGTCTTGGCTTTCGTCGATGAGTTCGACGTCATCGGCAATGAGGTATTTGTCGAGACGAGCGTGGAGTTCCTCAGCGAGTTCGATGGGTCCTTGCACGACGAGGTCTTCACCCTCGCGGTGGATTTGAACGAAGAACTGGAGCTTCCCCTTGGCGTCGAGAATGCAGGCCTCGATCATGCGTCCGTCTTCGGTGAGGCGGACGTCATTACTGACTTGGCCGTTTAGGTAGCGCTCGGCATCAGGACCAGTGAGGCGGATGCGGCTGCAGGAAATATCATCTTCGTCTTCGAGTTCGATATCGGTCGTTTGATGTTGGCGGACGGTGGCGGAAAAGTCTTCCGAGGCATCGCGCATTTCGGCTTCGAAGAGTCGGGCCCAAGTGAGGTGGTTGAGGTCGGCGTTGACGCCGGAGGCGTCGGCGAGTTGGATCGCGTATTGGGTGTCCTTTGCCATGTTTTCGGCCGAGAAATGAGGAGTGAAATCATTCTCCAGCATGGTGGGGAGTTTCATGCCCATGGCGGGGGCGTAGCAACCATTGAGCTTTGCCGCTTCGTGCCAAGCGCGGGGGTCGACGCCGTGGCGGCGGGAGATTTCGAGCGCTTCGGTGAGGGCTTGGACGGCAGCAGCGGTGGCGAGATTGGTGGTGATTTTGACGACCGTGGCGGCGGGAGGCTGGCCTAAGAAAATGATTTCTTTAGAGGTGATTTCGAGAAGAGGGCGGTGCTTTTCGAGGAGCACGGGATCACCGGCGACGTAGTAGACGAGGTTTCCTCCAGCGGCGGCGTCGCGTGATCCGGTGAAGGGGCAATCGAGAAAGCCACAGCCGATTTCTTGGCATTGGCGAGCGAGCCACATCGTGGTGTCGGGGTCGATGGTGGCGTGATTGATGAAGGTCTTTGATTCATCGAGGGCTGACTTGATGAGCGAGAAGACTTCGCGCACTGCCACTTCGTCACGGAGGTAGCAGAGGATGACCTTAGATTCTTGCGCAGCTGCGAGGGGATCGGAGACTGAGTCGGGACGATCCTTGGGCGTGCGATTCCAAGTTTTGAGTGGCTGTCCGGCGGCGGCGAGTTGATCGGCGCTGCGGGACCCGATGATTCCAAGTCCGAGGAGAAGGGTCATGTGTTGATTATTTGCGAGCGATTTTAACGAGTTCAGCGGAGACTTCCGTGACTTCTTTGACCTGCTCGGCGGTCGGTTGAGTGTCTTCAGCGAGAACCATGGCGTTGCGAAGGCCTTGTAGGAGGAGTCGCATTTTTACGATATGAGGGCGGGAGCTGATGGCGGGATTGAGGGAGCCGATGGATTCGGCATAGTAGTCAGCGACGTCTTCACGAAAGAGGGTGAAGCCGCGTTCAGGGGTGAATTTTTTATCAACCGCGATAGAGGCTGAGTCGAGTGCTTGAAGCCAGCCACCGAGGGAAATGAGGTGTGAGAGATCAGGGTCACGGAGGCTGGCAAGTTCGCGTTCGACATCGCGCTGGGTGGCAGCGAGAGCGGTTTTGAGTTTTTCGAGGTCTTTGGCCTTCGCGTGATCGAGGAGCGAAGCGGCGTGTTTTTTAATCTGTTCTCCCGCGCCGAGGGCTTTGGCGTAGCGAGAGATGTGCGAGGCGATTTTGGGGACGTCGTCGGAATTGCCAGTTTGGACCGCGATGAAGCCATCCGCAATGAGGGTGCCGAGGCGGAGGGCGAGGCGGGAGCGGTCGAGGGGGAGGCGTTCGTGGTTCTTGAGATGGGCGGAATCGTAAGCAAGGGGGGAGATTTTCTCCAATTCGTTAAAAACCTTGGCAATAGAAGGAACGGTGAACTCATTAAGGGCGCTTTCGGTGCGGAAGTGCTCGTCATCAAGGAGATCTTCAGGGATTCCGGGCTTGTCCTGAGCGGGGGCAAGGCCGATGAGAAGGCTCATGAGAAGGGAAGTGCTCGATTTCATGAGGGGATCTTTCCACAGGAAGGGCGAGGGTGCTATGGAAATTTCCGAGGACTGGAACTTGACACCTCGTGTCTTTTCCCTATTTTCCCGCTCCCGCCCAGCGGGATCGTCCTATGGCCAACAATAAGTCTGCAGAAAAAAGAGTGCGTCAAATCGAGAAGCGCACAGAGAATAACCGTGCCGCTAAGAGCCGTATCAAGACCCTTCAAAAGAAGGCTCTCGCCGCTGCTGAAGAGGGCAAGAACGACGAAGCATTGAAGGCTTATCAGGAGTTTACTTCTGCGGTCGACAAGGCTGCTAAGAAGAATATTTTCCAGAAGAACAAGGCGGCTAATATGAAGAGCCGGACGAATAAGGCGATTAAGCCTGCTTAATTTCTCAAAGATTTTTCACAAGGGTCTTGAGGGTTTTCCTCAAGGCCCTTATTTTATTTCCGGATGGCAGACACTCAACAGCAAGATCGTCTCGCGAAGGCTCGTGAGATCGCGAACAATCCGGTGGCTTACAAGGTTTGCGAAGGCTGTGATTCGATTGTGACAGCTGAGGTTGTGATATGCCCAAATTGCCATGGGTATCGCTTCGACGATGATCCTTCCAGAGTGGTGGATCAGGCGGTGGAGCTGGGGACGCGCGAGCAGCGGAGTGTGACTGCCGAAGATCTGAGTTAGTGGAATTTGATTCCGCCGGGCTGTGGGTTCGTTTCGCCGGGTTGAGGAATGACAATGGGAGGAGGCCCGCCTGAGGACATCGTGACGACGATGAGGAGGAGAGAAAGACTTAAGATCCCGACTGCAGCGAGACAGGCTGGTTCAAAGTGTGATCGAACAGTGCTACTATCGTTGAGTTGTTGGAGATTTTGAGCCTTTTTCTTAGCGGCGGCAGTGGGATCGGCTAAGGAGTTGACTTCAAACTCGGCTTCGATGATTTCCGTGGCTTTTTCATTGATGAATTCCATCGACTCGACGAATGAGGCGACCATCGGGAATTGTTTCACCATTTGGATGCCGATGAGGAGAGCGGCAAGGATGAAAATGAATTGGGCAATGAGGATGAGTTTCCGGCCTCGGTTTGTGATTCCGATGAGAGCGAGAATGAGGCCAAGACCAGTGGCGATCATGGCCGCCATGATGAGGGTGGATGATTTGTAGCTGGTTTCCTCGTCCGACTTCTCTTTTTCGCTGTCGATTGCCTTTTCTGCTTCTTCAACTGAAATGCCATTGTTTTTGGCATAAGCATCGATGAACTCGGGAGTCGGAGATTGATCTTGGGTGATGGATTGGATTCCCGATTGGGTGATGGACTTGCCTATTTTGATTTCTCCGCTATCGCTCAAGTTCATGGCGAGGGAGACCCACGGCAGGAAGAACAGGACAAGAGCGGCGATCCCGATGAGGAGAGTGGTCAGGCTGATCCAGGAGGGGAGCGATGGCTTAGCGAGTTCTCCGCTAGTGGCGACGCCAGGGACTTGTGGTGTGAGATCCATGCCGGAGGTGGTGGGCGCGGGAGCAGTGGGCGCTGGTTGAGCGGCGGCCAGTTCTACGACTTGAGGCATGGCAGGGAGGAGACCCTCGACTTGGCCGGCGGGAATCCATTGGTCGAGGCCTTCGGTCCAGACCATGGTGGAGTGGTCAATATTTCCAGAGGAGTAGAAGCCTTGGAGGTCTTCGGAAGAATAGGGTCCTTGCTCATTTCCTTCGCCGTCGAGGACGCGCCACGCTGATTCACTCATAAGATTTGAGGCTAGATCGTGACTCTTTTTCGTCAAGCTAAGGAGTTGATGAAGAGCTCCTTTATTGACGTTTGGAAAATTCGTGGAGGACGGTGAAGAAGTCGAAGTCGGCTTGCACAAAGAGGTCGTTGTGACCGGCTTCGGGGACGGCGATGAAGGCTTTTTGTTCAGAGGGAGAAAGCTCAAAGAGCGTTTCCCCATGTTTGAATGGGATGACTTGATCTGCTTCGCCATAAATGACGAGAAGGGGGGAGGTAATCTCGGGGATGCGTTTGAGATTGGGGAATCGATCAGCGGGGAAGATGGGGATTTGAGTCACGGTGCGGAAGGCACTGAGGAAAGGGGCGATGAGAACGACGCTGCGATGTTCCTCTCGCGATGCGAGCCAGCAAGTGGGGCCGGATCCGACGGACTGGCCGATGATGATGATGTCGGATGCTTTGGTGCCGAGAGTTTCGGTGAGGTGTTGGTAGGTGGCTTCAGCTGCGCAGTAGCAGCCTTTTTCGGAGGGCTTGCCGCGGCTTTCGCCGTACCCGGGGTAGTCGTAGGAGATGACGCCGAAGCCTTGGATGTTGAGTGAGTCGAGAGCGGGTTTGAGGGATTCGAGGTTCTGAGCATTGCCGTGGGACCAGAGGAGGGTGGGCATGTTCGGGGCTGGTGGCCGATGGTAGATTGCGGTGGCTTCATCTCCTTCCCCGAGAATCGTAAAGTGGGTGCGGTCTTCGGGGTAGGGAGTGCCGGGTGGCTGGAAGATGAGCTTGTCGGCGAAGAAGATGGCGAAGAGAACGAGAAGGAAATAGACCCAAGCGATGGTGTAGAAGGGGCGTTTCCAGGACCAGGTGCCGATGAGGATTTTTTTCCAGTTCATTTAGGGTGTTGCGAGGAAGTGATTGGACAAGAGTAGCGAGACTCTTCATCTTAGGAAACGATGAATCGACGCTCTTTTGTTAGTAGTTCGGCTGCGTTTGCGGCGACGCCTTTTTTGGGAACTTCAAAATTGATGGGGGCGCAGTATGGGGAGTTTGGGGACTTTAAGAAGCGGGTCGCTTTGATCGGGTCGGGTTGGTATGGGAAGTTGGATCTTTTGCGGTTGGTTCAGGTTGCTCCGATTGAGGTGGTGGGGCTTTGTGATGCGGATTCTAAGATGTTGAGCGGGGCGGCGGATTTAGTGGCGACGCGACAGTTGTCGAAGAAGAGGCCGCCGACTTTTAAGGATTATCAGGAACTTCTGGATCAGGAGAAGCCGGACATCGTGTTGATTGATACGCCGGATCATTGGCATGCACTGCCGGCGATGGCGGCGATTGAGGCGGGGGCGGATCTGTATTTGCAGAAGCCGGTTTCGGTGGATATTGCGGAGGGGCAGGCGATTTTTGATGCGGCGCGGAAGAAGGGAAGTGTGGTGCAGGTGGGGACGCAGCGGCGGTCGACTCCGCATTTGCAGGATGTGAAGGAGCAGGTGGTGGATGCGGGGTTGTTAGGAGAGGTGGGGCATGCCGAGATTTGTTGTTACTATCACATGAGGTCCCGGACTCCGGAGGCGAAGGCTTTGGCTCCGGTGCCGGAGCATTTGGACTGGAATTTGTGGACGGGGCCGGCGCCGATGCGTCCTTATAATACGGTGGCGCATCCGAGGGGATGGCGGGCCTTTCAGGAGTATGGGAATGGGATCGTGGGGGACATGTGCATTCACATGCTGGATACGGTTCGCTGGATGTTGGGGCTGGGCGAAGTGAAGAAGGTGTCATCGAGCGGGGGGATCTATGTCGATACCAAGAGCATCGCGAACATTCCCGATACGCAGACCGCGACCTTTGAGTTTGATGATTTGGAGGTGGTGTGGAATCACCGGACTTGGGGCGACGCTCCTGATCCGGAGTTTCCGTGGGCGCTCTTTATTTATGGTGAGAAGGGGACTTTAAAAGCGGATGTTCACAAGTGGGAATTTACGCCACGTGGCAAAGGGAAGAAGTTGAGCGGGAAGGTGGGCTTTGAGCTGGATCAATATCCGGAAGATGAGAAGGAGGAGGGGATTGAAAAACACGTGGTGCCAGCGGTGCGGGCGCACATGCGGGATTTGCTTTCAAGAATTGAGGATCGGGGGCGTCCGATTGCGGATATTGAGGAGGGGTATTTTTCAACCTCGGCCTGTATCCTTGCGAACATGTCGCAGGAGTTGGGGAGATCGCTGGAGTGGGATCCGGTGGCTCGGAAGGTGAAGGACGATGACGAAGCGAACGCGCGATTGGCTCGGCCTTATCGGGAGGGCTACAAGCATCCTGGGCAGGCTTAGAGGGACGAAAAAAGCGAAAGCCTTTCGACCTTCGCTTTTGAAAAATAGGAAGGCTAACGGAGTCTAGCTCTTAGGGTCTTCCGGGAGCTGAGTGCGGTTCTCGAGGACTTTGTCGACGAGGCCGAATTCCACGGACTCTGCAGCAGACATGTAGTTGTCGCGGTCGGAGGCTGTTTCGAGCTCTTCAGAGGTCTTGCCACAGTGATGGGCGAGGATGTCATTGAGGCGACGCTTGAGGCTATACATGAACTCGACGGTGCGCTCGACGTCTGCAGCGGTTCCTTGTGCGCCACCAGAAACTTGGTGGATCATGACGTGGGAATTTGGGAGAGCGAAGCGCTTTCCTTTCGTTCCGGCAGTCAGGAGGACTGAGCCCATGGAAGCACAGATCCCGATGCAGTAAGTGTTCACATCACAGGTGAGGAATTGCATGGTGTCGTAGATCGCGAGACCTGCGGTGACCGAACCACCTGGGGAGTTGATGTAGATGTGGATGTCCTTCTTAGGATCCTGCATCTGGAGGAAGAGCATCTGAGCGATGACGGAGTTTGCCACGCCGTCGTCGATGCCGGTTCCGATGAAGATGATGCGGTCCTTGAGGAGACGCGAGTAGATGTCGAAGGCACGTTCACCCCGGCCATCGGACTCGATGACGGTGGGGATAAAGTAGTTATTCTGCGGAGTAGAATCTCCGGATTGAGAAGTGGGGATCATGAATTATTTTTCTTCAGTTTCAGGTTCAACCTCTGTGACGTTCGCGTGCTCTACCAAGAAGTCAATAGCCTTACTGAAGAGCATGTTTTGACGGATGTTTCCTAGTTGGCCGTTTTTCTGAAGTTCCTTCATGTAGCCTTTGACTGGCTTCTTAGCCTGCTTGGCCATCGCGGTGACGCGCTGGAGGACTTCGCTGCTCTCAACTTTGAACTCTTCTTTTTCGGCGATTTCGGTGAGGAGGAAGTTTGTTTTGAGGCTGCTCTTCGCGCGGACTTCGGCTGCTTCAAAAAGGCCGCCTTGTTGCGTTTCCACTTGCTCCTGAGTCATGCCTGACTCCATTCCTTCGCGAACTAGGGCATCGGCTTGTCCTTGGGTCTCGGACTTGAGGAAGTCTTCGGGGACATCGAAGTCGACGAGCTCGTTGAGCTTGGCAAGGACGCCATTGATTTTGATTTCCTCAAGCTGTTGCTTCTGACGCATGTCGAGGTCGTCGCGGATGAGCGCTTTGATATCGTCGAGAGATTTCCCGGGCTCGATCTTGCCGGCGAATTCGTCGTCGAGATCGGGAAGGGTTTCGCTTTTAAGTCCGGTGACTTTTACGGCGAAGACCGCTTCTTGGTCGCGAATGCTCTCAATGGGGAAGTCTTCGGGAAGAGTGACGGTGATGTCTTTTTCATCGCCCGCTTTGGTGCCGACGAGTTCATCGGTGAAGCCGGGGAAGAAGGCCTCGTCTTCGATGCGGATCCAGTATCCTTCGTTTGAGGCGAGGGGTTTGGCTTGTTCTCCGCCGACTTCATCGAGAGGCTTGCCATCGATGGTGGCGGTGTAGTCGATGATGGCGAGGTCGCCTTGATCGGCGGCGCGGTCTTCGATGTCAGCATAGTCTGCGAAGCGCTGACGGAGTTGCTCGAGGTTTTGATCGATCGCTTCTTCTGGGACGCCCGCTTTGGGGACCTCGATGTCGAGGCCTTTGTATTCTGGAAGCGTGATTTCAGGAGCGGTGATTAATTCAGCGTCGAAGCTAAGAGAGCCATCGGCTTGGTGAGTGATGTTTTCAGGATTTTTTACACTGAGAACTTTGAGGTCCTGATGTTCTTTGAGGGCGTCTTGGAAGCTACTTTGAATGAGGCGTGACTCGACCTCTTGATCGATATCAGAGCCGTGTGACTTTTCGATGACCGCTTTGGGCGCCTTGCCGGGGCGGAAGCCTGGAATACGGGCCTGAGTGACAAAGGCTTTGACGACTTTGTTACGTTCAGCGGTGACCTTTTCGGCGGGGATCTCGACGCTCAAGGCGGCGAGGCATTTTTCTTTTTTCTCCAGGCGGATATTCATGACGGATAAAAGTGTTCTTTTTACGCGGGGGCGAAAAGCTAGGGAGGAAGTGGGGGGAGGTCAAGGGATGGAAACGGGGATTTCTTTTTTAAAAAATTCAGGACTCAAAGTGAGTAAGTTGTTGGGTCATTGACCTTGACGTAAGAGGTCAACTTCGCCGTAATGACAACGAACAAGCTATCTGTTTTACTTCATGCGATATTCTCCTAATCCCAAACAATCCCTCCGACTTCTTTCGCTCGGAAGTCTTCTCTTCACTTCACCGGTGATGGTAGGGACTGCGCAAGCTCAGAACTTCCTTCTTGAGGCTGGTCAATTCGACGGCAAAAAGGTGACCGCGGTGGAGATTCGTTACCGAGGAGCCAAGACTGTAAATGAAGCTCGCTTGCGAAGCCATATGGCAGTTGCTCCGGGGAAGGCCTTTTCTCAGACAGTTCTCGATGGCGACATCAAGACTCTCAACGCGAGTGGATTGGTAAATGACGTTCAGATTTTCGCGGAAGATGTTTCGGGGGGAGTGAAAGTGATCGTAGATGTTGCCACTCGTCCACTCATAAGCGGACTCGGGTTCGATGGTAATTCGACTTTCTCGGATGGGAAGTTGGCGAAGGAAACCAAGCTCGGGGTTGGCCAGGTCTTGAGTGATGCGCAAATCATCAAAGCCCGCAGGAATATCGAGAAGCTTTATGAAGGATATGGATATCCGGATGTTTCGGTGACTCATCGTTTGCAAGCGTCGAGTCGTGCTGGTTATGCCGATCTTGTCTTTTTGGTAGGAGAGGGTGAGAAAAGCGAAGTTTACAAAATTCGTTTCGAGGGAAACAGCGCCCTAAAGGATACCGATCTTCGCAAGGAGATGAACACGAAGGAGAAGGGATGGTTTTCTTGGTTCACAAAGTCTGGTCGGATTAACACGGTCGCTTTGGATGAGGATATCGAGAAGGTGGAAGACTTTTACCGAAGCAAGGGTTTTTGGCGGGCTAAGGTGGGCATTCCAAAGCGCGTCCCTCGTAAGGGTGAGGGAGTTGATCTCGTCATTCCAGTCAACGAAGGTCCAAGGTATGTTGTGAATTCGGTGGGCTTTCCCAGTATCAAGGTCTTCACTCGTGAGGAGCTGATGCCAGCCTTGAGCTTGGTGGGGAATATGCCTTTCTCCTCAAAGAAGGTTCGTGATGATGTCCGCATGATTCGTAGTTACTACGGATCTCGTGGATATGCAGACGTCGCAGTGAAGCCAGATATCCGGGAGGCGGCAGATTCCCGCGTTAATATTTTCTACCGGATCACTCCCGGTTCACGAAAGAAGGTTGGTCGGGTTAATATCCAAGGAAATACCAAGAGTATGGATAAAGTGATTCGTCGCGAGATCCCGATGCGTCCCGGTGAAAATTTCAACTCGGTGGATATTGATACAACGAAGCGCCGTCTTTCGAACCTGAATTATTTCGACGATGTGCAAGTGACGGGCTCGAACAGTTCTCAAGCCGGTTACCGTGATGTGAATATCATGGTGAACGAGAAGAAGACCGGAAGTGTGAACTTCGGTGCGGGCTTTAGTTCAGTCGATAACATCGTTGGCTTCATCAACCTTGAGCAAACAAACTTCGATATTACAAACTGGGGACGCTTCACGGGAGCGGGGCAGCGTTTTAGTATGAGTCTTCGGGCGGGTGCTGAGCGTAAGGACTTCCGTCTTTCACTGGTGGAGCCATGGTTCCTCGGTAAGAAACTTTCGCTGGGAACTGAGCTCTACTACCGTGATCTTCTCTTTTTGAGTGATGAGTATGACCAGACCAATATCGGTGGTTCGGTCTTTCTTCGTAAGCCGGTTGGGCGGAAGGCCTATGTGAAAGGGGAGTATCGTTTGGAGTCGATCGAAATTGATGCTGAAAATGGCACCTCACAGGCCTTTCTTGACGAAGATGGAAAGTATTTGCGGAGCGCGCTTTCCTTAAATTACGTCTACGACAGTCGTGACAGTAACAAGCTTCCTCGCAGAGGCCATAAGGTTGATCTGGGTGTGACGGTTGCGGGTGGTTTCCTCGGAGGAGATGTCGATGCTTACACGGTTTCAGGAAATGGAACGAAGCACTGGAACTTGGCATGGGATACTATTTTGACTGCTCGCGGTTCGTTCACCGTGGTTGACGAATTTGGTGGTGATGGAAGCGTTCCCATTTTCGAACGTCAGTTCTTAGGTGGATCTCGTGACCTGCGTGGATTCGAGTATCGTGATATTGGACCACGAGACCAGGTGACCGAAGAGGTTCTTGGTGGTGGATCGAGCTTCTTCGCTTCTCTCGAATTGACCTTCCCAATTACGGAGCGAGTCCGTGGTGCGGTCTTTTACGACATGGGTTTTGTGAATGAAGACTCTTGGGATTTCAGTGCAAGTAACCTCGCGACGGATGCCGGAATTGGCCTCCGTCTTGATCTTCCAATTGGCCCTCTTGCGGTTGATTATGCAATTCCCATTCAGTCACCTGATGACGAGGCTGACAAAGGCGGCCAGTTTAACTTCTACTTGAACTATCAGTTCTAAGGGGAACGAAGCTAAAATTCTTCAAAACGCGCTCCAGTGATGGGGCGCGTTTTTTCTGGTGGCTAGGGATTGAGGAAATTCCCTAGTAAATTGAGTCCAGCGTGTTGGCTTTTCTCGGGGTGGAATTGGGTCGCAAAGAGGTTTCCTTTTTCAATGGCGGCACAGAAATTCTCTTGTCCGTATTGGCAAGTTGCGGAGACGAATTCCACGGGAACCTCAACGGGATAGAAGGAGTGAACGAAGTAAAAATAGGGATCGTTTTCAAAACCCTTCCACTGGGGAGATTGCGTGTTTTTGAGATCGACCGAATTCCAACCCATGTGAGGGATTTTGACCTCGGTGCTGGTAAAGCGTTTGACGGTGCCTGGGACAATGCCGAGGCCGGCAGTGCCATGGGATTCTTCGCTTGCTTCGAAAAGAAGTTGATAACCCACGCAGATGCCGAAGTAGGGCTTATCGGCAGCGATCCATTCACGAAGTGGCTCCGTGAGTCCAAGACGGTTCAAGCTTTCCATGCAATCTCCGAAAGCGCCTTGGCCTGGGAAAATGAGGTGGGTAAAATTGACAAGTTCCTCTGGCTTGGTGACAAGAACAGGATCATGTCCAAGGCTGCGGCAGGCATTAATCACGCTGCGGAGATTTCCCCGACCGTAGTCGATCATTCCGAGTTTCATGGCGCTTTAAAGAACCTCCTTGGTGGAAGGGATGCCTTCGCGGCGAGGGTCGTTTTCGGAAGCAATGCGCAGGGCGACGGCCATTGATTTGAAAATGGACTCAGCGATGTGGTGTCCGTCACGGCCGTAAAGGACCTCAATATGGAGGTTGCAGCGGAGGTTTGAAGCGAGGGCACGACAGAACTCTTCCACAAGCGTGAAGGGAAAGTTTTGGGCATCTGGAGTATCGTCAGCAGCGCGGAGTTCGAGCTGGGGGCGATTACTGAGATCGATCACCGAGCGGCAAAGGGTCTCGTCCATGGGCACATAGGCGTGGCCGTAGCGGCGAATGCCAGATTTGTCTCCGAGAGCGTCTTTGAGGCATTCTCCGAGGACAATTGCGGTGTCCTCGACCGTGTGGTGAAAGTCGACCTCAGTATCGCCGTCTACTTCAATCTTGAGATCGATGAGGGAATGACGCGAAAAGAGGGTAAGCATGTGGTCAAAGAAGGGGACGCCGGTTGCAATCGTGGACTGACCTGAGCCATCAAGATTCAGATCTAATTTGATTTTGGTTTCAGCGGTATTGCGTTCTTGGGATGCGGTTCTCGCGCTCATGATGATGGAGGGGACAGTGACGGAATTTTAGAGGAGGGCAAGGCTGAGGTGACTTCCACTAGTTACCAGAGATGATTTGCCTAAGGATGGGAGTTAATGCCGACTCAGTGGTAGCGCTTCCCAGAACCTGATCGTTCCGGATAAGGGTAACAGAGGCCCCTTGGTTAGAGGAGGGTTCAATGAGATTTGCATCGCTTTCCCTTGCGGCTCGGATCGAAAGAAAGGGAAGGTGTTTTTGAGAGTTTAGCACTCTAAGAATTTCTTGGCCCGCTTGGGAATCGGGGTTTCCTTTCACTATGGCGACTAGGGGATGGGTTCCTAGAGCGCATGAAGCAAGGAAGTCAGTGTGATTGACTGGGGATCGAGTTGCCATGGGGGAGATGTTGTTCTCTTGGAGCTTTAAAAGTTCTAGGTATTTTGCATCACCGGTGATGGCCCAGGCACGGTTTAGGCTGAGATCTAGGACTCCGAGTGATGAGGATCCAAAGATCATGGCGCGATTGTGCTGACGGAGCGGGATGACTCGCTCGTCCTCAGGGATTTCTGAGAGAAGGCCACCCTCGGTGTTCAGCTTAGCGATCGCCTCGTCGAGAATCTTGAGGGAGAGAGTAAGCCACTTTTCGTCTAAGCTGGCTTGGTAGAGAAGGAGAAACGCGTTCGACGCGGAGGCGTAGTCCCCACAACGGGCGGTGAGAAATCCTTGGCTCGTTGGAAGTCGAGCGAGTCCTTTTTCGGGATCGACATAGTCTCTTTGAAGACGATCAGCTAAGGCGAATGCCAATTCGAGTTTTGATGAATCATTGCTGAGCATGGCTCTGGCTACTTGTGCTCTAAGGATTAGAGCCAGATCACCCAAGCAAAGAGAGCTTTCAGTATTATAGACGGTGGTTTCCGTGCGGTGCTTTAGGAGCTTTTTTGAAATACTATTTATCGAGGCATTGAGGTCCTCCACACTCTGACCGAATTGCTCGGCCAACTTTTCGTTCGGGATGCGGCGGCGGAGGGTATTGAGTTCAAAGTAGTTGCCCAATGGATCAACTTCGGGAGGGACATTACCATCTTTACTGAGGGAGAAGGCTTTGATTGCGAGAGGGATCTCTTCTTCGGAAAGAACTTTTTTGAGAGTTTGAAGGTTCCAGAGGAATTTTCCGGGCTCGTCAGGTTCTACGGAAGGGGATCGGCTTGAGAGTGACTGAGCGAGCCAATCGTCTTCAGCGACACGAAGAACGGAGAGTCCTTCGTCAATGAGGGCTTGATTTCCAAGAATTGAACCGACTCGCATCAGCATGTGAGCGGTATTTGCCAGAGATACAATATTCTTCGAGAAGGAAGGTAGGGACCAATCTGTCGTGCGACGGGCGAAGAAATAGGATCCATCGAGGTGGTCTTTGATCCCTTCTTGAACAAGGGCAAAACTGACTTCAAGAGCAGCTTTGCGGCAATTCTCCCGAACTTGATTGGTCAATAGGTCTGACTGAGATCCGATTGCTAAAAGTTCGAGACTATTGGTTGGAATGAGTCCCCCGATGTAGTCGAGATCCCGATCCCCAAAGCTATAAAGAGAACTCAGCTGGCGGGTTGATCTACGGAAAATTTCATTTCGTTCTACTTTGTTCTCGGGCTCGTCGGTATTCGCGTCGAACCGCCGTTGGCGAGATTCGTTGTCCTTGCGACTATTTTCGACGGCGTATTCAGAGAAATCGGTCCAAATGTCCTCTACCATGGCAACAGCGTTGGTGACGATGATCGTAAGGTCTCTCCCTGAAGTTTTTCCGACGGGAATCCAAGCGAGAGGAGCTCCCTCATGGCTCAGCCAGACTAAGGTTGGGAAGGCTGCGGCCCGCTTGAGTTCGCTGGTGAGATGATAAGAGAGTAATCCCATTTCAGGGTTAGCGTAAGTATCAATAACTGTGCAGAGAGACTGCTTGGTGACGAGTTCCCGAAGCTCAGGGTCTTCTGATAAACTGCGTCCTAGTTTCCGTGAGTTTCCTCCAAGTGAGGATCCGACCAGAGCCATGATGGGACTCTGAGCGGATTCCGCTTTTTCTAAAATCGAGCGATCCCATTTCTGCCAAGAAATGGCGTCGTTGGAGAAGCTGCGTAGAAAATCGGTTTGGCCATCGGCAAGTTCGTTCTGAAACGAGTCTAGACTGGTTGCGGTTTCCGAGTGTTTGAAGAAATTATCTTTATTTAAACGTTCTTCCTTTGCCCTTTTTCGAGCTTCATTGTCGCAAGAAATTACGGAAAAGGTGAGAAAGAGGAGGAGCGATGTAAAAGAGGGCAAACGCATTGAACAGCGGTGTAAAAAGGACTCGGTAGGTCACTCTAAGAAATTTAGAGGAAATGACCAGACAAAGGCGTTTGGAAATGCTTTCCTTTGTTCAGGTCCTACGGACGATAAATCCCTCATTTAGATTATATTTTCTCCCCCAATCCAGTGATCACACTTGCCATCACCAGTCAAAAAGGCGGCGTCGGAAAAACGACTCTCGCTATCAACCTTGCTCACGCCTTTGCCCGCAGTGGAAAGCGGACGCTCCTCGTCGATTCAGACCCACAAGGATCGGTGGGGCTCTCATTGACTCGTCAATCTCGGCATCTTTCAGGATTCTACGATATGTTGGGGAATCCTTCGGTGAGTGCGGAGAAAATTATCGTTCCTACACGGATGGAGACCCTGAGTTTGGTGGCATCAGGCCACAGTAGTGCTTACGAGTTAGGTGGAGGATCAATGGGGGTCACGCTGCACCGCGTTCGTTGTTTTTTGGCAGAAGTGGAGGCTTTAGATTACGATATTTGTATCGTGGATACTGCGGCAGGACTTTTTGGAGCAACCGCAGATGTTTTGAGTGCGAGCAATGGCGTGATCGTTCCTCAACAGGCTGAGCCGCTCGGGGTGCGTTCGGTCCCAAAGATGCTGGAAGCCTTGGCCCGCATGCGGGTGGTGAATCCCGAGCTTCAAGTCCTTGGTGTCGTTTTGACGATGGTGAAGGATGATCTCCCGGAAAGTTTAGAATCAGCGGCCGCCCTCCGTGATTTACTTCCACCTGAGATGGTGATGCAAACAGTCATCCCGCGCGATGATCTATATGTCCGGGCGAGTGCGCGTGGGCTTCCCGTGGGTGTCATGGAAGAGGGTGCTGAGTTTTTGGCAACTTTCGAGGCGCTTCGTGCTGAGTTAGAGCAGCGTATTATCCCTTCAACTTCTGAAACATTTGATTATGCAAAGTGAAGCGGTGAAACAATGGCTTGATGAAGAGCACGTCAGATCATTGGCGGAAGGGCTTTTGATTCCGAGTCCTCAAGGAAGAGGTTTTCCGAATGACAAGATGTTCGGAGCTTCTTTTGTGGGTTATGCTTCTCGTCCTGAAGAAGAGGGATCGGCTAGCGTTGTTGCTCGTCAGAGCCTATCGGACGCTCAAAATCGCGCGGCTTCCTCTGGGATTATTCGAGCAAGAGAACCGGTCGAACCTGCTTCTGTTCCAGCTCAACCCGTTTCTGAACCCGTTCAGATTGTCCCCCAAGCAACTCGCCCAGAGACTCCGGTCATAGCTGTTCCAGATCAGCCAGAAATCGATAGGGGAGTAGAGCCGCTTGAGCCAGTAGAACGAGAAAAATCTCCAGTGGTAGAGCAGCTAAGCGTTGAGCCAGAGGCCATCCAAACAGAGCCGCTTGAGTCTGAAGAAGTGACGGTCGTTTCGACGAGACCTCAATCAGAACCAATTGAGGAACCTGAGTCAAAGACCGCTGAAGCTCGTCCCGAGCCTCGCCCGCCGGTAATCGACTCGCCCTTTAAAATCGCTTCAAAGCCTAATGAGCCAACTCCTCCTGTGCGGGAGGTTTTTCGTCCGCTTCCGCTATCGACTCGTTTACATGCTTTTGGAATTTGGTTGAAAGAGCAGATTCCCACTCGTTCATACTTCATCTGTGATCGCCATGGCGAAATCGTCGTGGATGAAGTTGGAAGTGAGAAATTAGTGAAGGTAGCGCGTACTTTGGCGCATGCCTCGAGTAGTGCTGGTAGGCAAGTGGGCGAGGACCAGAATCTGGGATCCCTTCATGTCAAAATTGGTCCTGAGAAGGTGATGGAAGTGATTCCGCGTCACTCACATTTCGGGCTCGTCGTCCTTGGCGTGATTGTGCAAAGGCCCCTCTCTCGTGATGCGGTGTCCTCCGTGTCTCGTGCTCTCGGAACGGCCCTCGCTGAGCCATTACCGCCGAGTGAGTGAGAGCTTGAGGAGTTGAATCGCGGGAGCCAAGAAGGCGAGGCTGAGAATGATCAAGAAAATCCGGCAGTACCACTGAGTGCTGATGGTGAATCCGAGGAAGGGTTTTTCCTTGGCCAAAAAGATATTTGGGCGATCGCTGCGTCGTCCGTCGAGCCTTGAGGTTTCGGCAAGTTCTACGAGGTTTTCGATCCGCTCGTTGACAAAAAATTGGGAGACTGACCGGACCGTTTCTTCTGGGCCGATGTTTTCAATTTCAAGGTCAACTTCTCCTGATTCTTCGAGCGCAAGGAGCCGCTCTAATTCCGCCAAGGGGTCTTCGAGAATTTGGTCGGCTTTGTCTGCGTTCCGAGCGATCGCGGCATAAAGAACACGCAGTTCTTCGCTACTATTTAGTAATTCTTTTTGCTCAGAGTCGTCGAGATTCTTGAGCTCTTTGAGTTGGTCAATGCGCTTTTGTAAGGGTTGGCGAACTTGCTCGAAGCGGTTTTTGGTCGCTTGAGTAACGATGCTTCCTTCAAAAGCGTAGCGGAGGGGCATGATGGTGGAGGGCACCGGTTCGCGGCCTTCGTCACGTCCGTCATCAGCTCGCACAAAGAGGCCTCGGTTCATCTCTTTGAAAGGAATGAGAGCACCCGCAAGGAGAATTTGAGGAACAAGAATGAGAGGGATCGCGCTGAGAGCGGTGCGTTCAGATTTGGCAATGACCGAGATTAAGAGTGCGAGGGCGGTGCCACAGCAACCAGTGAGAATCATCCAAGAGAGGTGGTCCCAGAAGAGGTGGTGGATGTCGACAATACTGTGTGCGACGGCAATAAAGACGGCTGATTGAATCGAGACCATCGCGGTTAAAATTAGGAATTTGGATCCAAGGTAGAGGACTGGGTGAGGACGGCAATTTCGCTCACGCCTTAGCACAGGGCGATCACGGAGGACTTCGGTAGCGCTGTTCGTTAAGCCAAAAAACATCGCAACAGTAACCGCGAGAAAGAGGTAAGAGGGGAGGTGCAGCGCAGAGTGAAATAGGTAGTTCCCCTCGGCTGAAGCTCGCAAGGTGACCGCGATCAAAGCGGCCAAAAGAGGGGCTTCGAGAAAAATGGAATAGAAGGTGCCGCGATGACGGAACTTTGACTTTGCGGCACGAGAAAAGTGGGTCTTGAAAATCATCCACTTTTGACGTCGTCCATGTTCTGGGGGCTCTGGGGCTGGGACTTGATCATCCGCGGTGGGGACCTCCATTCCTCCCGTCGCTTGGCTCGATTTCGAAAGAGAAAGGTGGGCCATAACCTGCTGGTTTTCGAAGCGTTCCTGCCAGAAGTCGGGCGGAAAGCGGCGCTTCATTTTTCCAGCGGTGTGAAGTCGAGGCATCGGAGTTTCCAAGACATCAAAGACGAAGTCTGCCCCGTGCTGTGAAGTTCCCTCGGCTTGGACGAGCTCAAGATCTTCGGAGGCTTCTCTGAAGTAGTTCACCAATTCTTTGGGAGTTCCGTAGAAGGCCATTTTTCCACCTCGATCGAGGAGGAGAACGAGGTCGAAGGCTTCGAGGACTTTCTCACTCGGGCGATGAAGAGAGGCGACGACGATTTTATCTTGCGCAAAGCCGTGCAAGGCATCGATCACGTGTTCGGCATCTTTGGAAGAGAGTCCCGAAATGGGTTCGTCGAAAAGAAAGATCTCGCCCCCGCCGATGAGATCGAGGCCGGCATTGAGGCGCGAGCGTTCTCCGCCGCTAAGGCTTTTGGAGCCCGGAGCTCCAACTCGACGTTCGCCGATTTGGTCCAGGCCAAGTTCGCCAAGGAGGTAATTGACCCGCTTCTGAATGGCGGTTTCTGAAAGGTGGGGACGGCGAATGGCAGCGGCATGAGCGAGGTGCTCACGGGCGCTCAGTTGTTCACTCAATGCGTCCTCCTGGGGCATGAAGGAGATGAGTGGAGAGAGTCGGCTCTGGCGTTCGTAAAGAGAAAGCCCGTTGAGGCGGACGTGGCCGTTTTTGGGGCTTCGCTGTCCGGCGAGGATTTCTAGGAGGGTGCTTTTTCCACTACCACTGGGGCCGATGATGCACATCATTTGGCCCCGCTCGAGTTCGAAGGAGAGGCTGTCGATGGCTTTACCACCTTTCCAAAAATTATGGTTTAGGTTTTCGACCTGGAGATGACGGACGAGGTTACGTTCTTCATCGAGGATGTTGTCGGAGAAGCGACAGCGAAGAGCTTGGCGACTGCTGAGGCGAATGGTTGAGCCATCGGGAAGGGAGGCTGAGGTGACGGGGAGGCCGTTGGCGTAGATGGTTTGAGCCGATTCAATGACTTCGAATTCCCCTAGCCCCGTTTTAGGGTCAAAGTCAAATTCGAGGACGAACTTGTCAGCCAATCCAGGAGTGAGCAATAAGCTATCTCCAGACAAGTGAGCTGGGTCGTTAGAGACGCGGACTTTTCGGCGACCGGGTGGGAGGACGAAGCGTTGACCGGTTTGTTGGGTGAGGCGTCTCAGGGATTCGAGCGGGAGGGGGTCTCTCTCTCCGACGTGGATGAGGTCATGATAGTCACACTGATATTCGACCCCGGAGCTGAGAGGCTCGCGGTCGCCATCGGTAAGGATTTCATCTTGAAGAGGGACGAGGTGGACGCGGTGTCCAAAGGTGAGTTTGGCGAGGGCTTGGCGGGACCTGCTTCGGCTTAGGTTGAGTTCACCTTCGCTCTCTACGAGGTAAAGAGAGGATGCGAGGCCCTTTTTCTCGGTCTGTAGGAAGAAGGCGAGGTCTTGATAGCTGATCCTCCAGTTCCCTGCGATGATTTCGTCAGAGGGGCGGATTTGGAGAAGTCGGTTGGCATCTAAAGCGTGGCCCCGCACGTTGAGCGGTTTACTTTGTAGGTTGCGAAGGAGAATCAACCCGCCTGCTTGGTAGCAGCGGAAGCGGGGAGGCTCTTTTCCGTCAGGGAGTCTGACTTCGTTCGGCGCACCATTGCCAAAGTCGACCTTGATAAGGAGGTCGTTTTTTGGAGCGTCGATTCCGCTTAACTCATCGATGACGACCTTGGGCAAATTCTTTTTGCCAATGGCATTCATGACCTCGGTGAATCGTTCTTTCTCACTATCGAGGTCACCTCCGGCCCTGATCACGGAATACAACTGCAGAGCAAAGGCGGTCTTATGTTCGGAAGGGAGATTTTTTTTGAGGTGCTTAAGCGCATTGTCGATCTCCTGAGGGCGAGCGACTGCGGACTCTAATTTTAAACCAAGAATGCCATGGTCGATATCGGGGAAGATCGAGCGCTCGAAGTCGTAGACGATTTCGAGTTCTCGGTGAGAGGCTACTCCGTCTTGGATAATGAACGAAGCGAAGACTTCTGAGAGTGCTCCGGCAGTCCGTTCATGCCGAGCTTCAAGCGAGTCCCGAAAGAGGAGTCGCTTGGCCCTGGTGAGAATACGACGGGGACCCATGCTTGTTCTGAGGGAGTTATAGACGGGGGAGGGCGGGAACACAAGGGAGGCATCGTAGCATTGCCAAGAGAGGAGAAAATGGGCAGAATCTTTGCCGATGAAACGTTTCGTTCTTATTCTCCCCCTCCTCGCAACTTTAATCGGTCTCGGAGTCGTCAGCTGTGGAAGCGATGCTCCCGCCACCATTTCTAAGGTCAAACGAAGCTCTTCGCCAGCGAACGTCGCAGTTTGGCTAAAGAGCACCTCCAGCATTAGCTGGCTGCCGCGTCAGGTCAGTGGCCGCTATGATGGCGCTTCTGCTCTTGATAATATCCGTCAAGCCGCTGCTGGGAATGCCGTGAAGCGAAGCTCTTACGGAACCGCTCCCGGTGGTTATGTCCGCCTTGATCCTCGCATGCTCCGCGCGATGCAGTCGATGGCGAAGGAAGGATACTCCTTTCGCGTTACTTCGATGGCTGGAGCTTCACACAGCCGGACTTCTCGCCACTACGCAGGCCTCGCGTTTGATATCGATATGATCAATGGCCGCAAAGTAGGCCGCAGCAATCCTTACTGGCGGAAATTCCTCGCTCGCTGTCGCGAAATGGGCGCGACTGAAACTCTCGGGCCTGGTGATAAGGGACACTCGACCCATATTCACGCGGCTTGGCCACGGTAGTTGGCTCTATCGTCTTCGCGTCTTAATTTGTTCGCGAAGGTGCTGGCGGAACTTCCGGTAGCGTTGAGTGATGAACTCTTCGTCGTAGATCTTCGTAAGGAGATTTAAGTAGCCGCTCCGGAGTTCTTCCACCGACATTGAGTCGGGTTGAAAGTTGATGTCGAAGAGGGTGCAGGTTTCTGAAGCGTCTTCTACGAGGATACGGCCCTCTTCGCTGAGCCGATGGTGGAGAGGCGTGCCGGGGAGGTTTCGATAGCCTTTCTAGCTTTCGACTTCGGGTTAGCCGTCGTCTCCGATTGTTTCGGTGGGGCAGGCTTGTAGTGCTTCGTCTGCTAATTCGCGTTCGGCGATGTTTCGAGGTTGATGCCAAACATAAGAGAGGCCTTCCTCGTCATCTCGCCTGAAAACTGAGGGCGCAATTTCTCGGCAAAGATCGCAATCAATGCACGTGGTGTCAGTGTAGTATGCGCCTTTTGCGGTCAGTGGGTTTTTATCGGTTTTGTCTGCCATACGTGGACGATATCGCTCGACTTTGTTTGTGTTAAATTCATTATTTTAATCAATCAATGCATTTTAAGAATGAATAAGGAAGAGCCTCTCATCGATCTTTATGCCCTGCGTCTCCTTCGCTTGGTAGCAGAGCATCGTGGATTTACCTCGGCAGCAAAAGAGGCTGGGATTTCGCAGAGTGCGTTGACTCGACAAGTTCAGGGGCTTGAGGAGCGCTTAGGGCTCAAGGTTTTCGAGCGAACAACGCGGTCGGTAAAGCTCACGGAGGCCGGGGCGGTGTTTCTACGTGAGACCGAGGCTCTGCCTCACATTTTAGAAGGAGCGCTGCGGAGAGTGCGTGAAGAATATTTGGATGCTCCTCGCGAGGTGAAGATCGGTCTCTCGCTGGGTCTCGCTCTCGCACACATTCCGGGTATTTTTCACTCAGAGCAAAAAGGGCATCTCGGAAAGAGAGTGCGTCTCACGCA
This sequence comes from uncultured Verrucomicrobiales bacterium, assembly GCA_937928545.1. Classification (GTDB taxonomy): domain Bacteria; phylum Verrucomicrobiota; class Verrucomicrobiia; order Verrucomicrobiales; family Akkermansiaceae; genus SW10. The sequence goes on along the minus strand of CALGJQ010000052.1, from coordinate 14,064 downwards.
ATTTTCAGATCAGGAAATTTTGGAGCAGGTCAGTCGGAGTGAACTCGATTTAGGAATCATTGATCGACCTGAAAAACTCCCTGAAGAGGTTCGGGTGAGCCATGAGATGGAGGATGAATTTTGCCTGATCGGTTCCGCTGATACGGTCGTAGAAAAGAATTTCAAGAAATGGGCTGCTGTTCAGACATGGATTCTTCCGCCTGCGGGTTCCAGTTCGAGAGCGTTGATCGATCAGTGGGCGAAACAGCAAAAGTTGAAGTTGAATGGAAATTTGGAGCTAGAGAACTTTGATCTCATCAATGAGTTCGTCGCATTGGGTTTTGGAGTGGCACTGGTCCCTCGTCGAAGTTTGACGAGCCTCATGAGAAAACACCGGGTCAGTCGTTTGGCGATGCCTCGAAAGTTATCGCGCCAATTGATTGCAGTTGTTCCCAAGCATGGGACGACTCCGGAATATGTCAGTGAGTTCGTGAGCGGAATTCTTTTCTCATAGGGGAAAAGAAGATGGTAGCCGACAGCCTCTAGAGCTTCCGGCTACGCTCGGTTGGTTGGGTTACTTACGGGAGGCGAGTGATCTTACTTTAGAGTAAGTGAGGAGGACCTTGTCGGACGTCAGGAGGGTTAAGTTGTTGCAACGTGCGGTGGCTACGATGATCTGATCGGCGGGGTCCTTGTGTTCTTTTCCTTGTGGGTTGAAGAGGCCGGCAGGGAGGCGGGTTGCCTCGACCGTGATCCGTGGAGAGAGAGGGATGAGGGTGATTTTCCCGGCGGGGAGGGCGACTTGTTCGAGCCAGTCGCGGCAGGGCATGTTGAGTTTGATCTGACCACGTGCTTCTTTCCGGGTGAATTCAAGGAGGCTGATCGTGCTGAGGAAAACGGGCTCAGAGTTCCCTAGGATTTTACGGACTTTCGGCGAGAGTTTCTCCGGAGCAAGGAGAGCGTCAATCCAAGCGCAGGTGTCGAGGAGGTAAGAGGCCATCGCAATTACTGATTGATGTTCCAGTCGTCTTCATCGAGGGCGGGCTCATGAGGATCATAGTCTGCCGTGATGGACGCGTTGTCTTTTCCCGCCCCGAGAAGCGTGGTTTTTTTGATTTCTGGCTGAGGTGCCTGGGCGATGGCGATTACTTTCCCATGTCGAGTGATTTCGACCACACATTCCCCATTTTCAATGGCGCGCAGTTCTTCGGCGCAGTGCGCTTTGAACTCGGAAACTGGGATTTTTTTAACCGTCATACTTTCACGGTAGTTTAGGTCATAAAAAAGGTCAAAAATATTCTGTGGGATAAAAAAAAGGGAGAGCCTAGGCCCTCCCTTTGATGTTTGATAAGTGGTTTTATGCCTCGACGAGTTCCTCGCCCTTCATGTCGTCGCCGGTGTAGCCGTTTTCTTCGGCGTATTTGCGGACGTCGGCGGTGATCTTCATGGAGCAGAAGGTCGGTCCGCACATAGAGCAGAAGTGCGCGGTTTTAGCACCTTCGGCTGGGAGGGTTTCGTCGTGGAAGTCGATCGCTCTGGCGGGGTCGAGGCCGAGGGCGAATTGGTCGCGCCAGCGGAATTCGAAGCGGGCTTTGGAGATCGCATTGTCACGTTCCTGCGCGGCGGGGTGACCTTTGGCAAGGTCGGCGGCGTGGGCTGCGATCTTGTAGGTGATGACTCCTTCGCGGACGTCGTCCTTGTTCGGGAGACCGAGGTGCTCCTTTGGGGTGACGTAGCAGAGCATGGCGCAACCATACCAACCGATGTTGGCGGCTCCGATGCCGGAGGTGATGTGATCGTATCCGGGAGCGATGTCGGTGGTGAGCGGCCCGAGGGTGTAGAAAGGAGCTTCGTGACACCAGTCGATCTGCTTCTGCATGTTCTCCTCGATGAGCTGCATCGGAACGTGGCCGGGGCCCTCGTTCATGACTTGGCAACTCTTGGCCCAAGCGCGGGTTGTGAGTTCGCCTTGCACCTCGAGCTCGGCGAGTTGGGCGTAGTCGTTCGCATCGGCAATCGAGCCGGGGCGGAGGCCGTCTCCGATACTAAAGGAAACGTCGTACGCCGCGCAGATGTCGCAGATGTCATCCCAGTGAGTGTAGAGGAAGTTCTCCTTATTGTGGTGGAGAGCCCACTTCGCCATGATGGAGCCACCGCGTGACACGATGCCAGTCATGCGACGGGCGGTGTGGGGGACGAAAGCTTTGAGGACGGCGGCGTGGATCGTGAAGTAGTCGACGCCTTGCTCGGCTTGCTCGATGAGAGTGTCGCGGTAGAGTTCCCAAGTGAGTTGCTCGATCTGGCCATTCACTTTTTCGAGCGCTTGGTAGATGGGGACGGTTCCGATGGGGACGGGTGAGTTGCGAATGATCCACTCGCGAGTGGCGTGGATGTTTTTCCCGGTGGAGAGATCCATCACGGTGTCGGCGCCCCACTTGGTGGACCACTGCATTTTTTCCACTTCCTCATCGATGGTGGAAGCGACGGCGGAGTTCCCGATGTTGGCGTTAATCTTCACGAGGAAGTTCCGGCCAATGATCATGGGCTCGTTTTCCGGGTGGTTGATATTGACCGGGATGATGGCGCGGCCACGGGCGACCTCGGAGCGGACGAACTCGGCGGTGATGAGTTTTGGAATCTCTGCCCCGTAAGTTTGGCCGGGGTGCTGGTGATGCATGACGTTCCGTGGAACCTGCTTCATGGGGTCGATGTCACTCGGGCGGGGCATTTCGTAGCCCTCGGGTGTGGAGTTTTTCTGACGGAGGAATTCTTTGACCTTATCGGAAGCGTCGGCGGGGATTTCGTCGAGAGTGGGGTAGCGATCGTGGATTGTTTTGAATTCTTCGAGGCGGCCGTTGTTCTCGCGGATTGCGATGTATTCCATCTCGGGAGTGATGATGCCTTGATCGGCATACCACTTTTGGGTCACGGGCTTGCCGGTGGATTTGAGCGGCTTTCGCTTGAGGCCGGGGTATTCCTTGAGCTTGTTTTTGGAGGCTTTGTTCTCGTTGTATTTCTCAGCGTGAGCTTCGGAGAGGTAGCCGTTGTCGATGGCCTTGATCTCGCGGCCCTCGTATTCTTCGACGTCGTTACGGGCGAGGATCCAGTCGCGGCGGAGGGCGGGGAGGCCCTCGCGGACATTGCCTTTGAAGTCGGGATCTCCCCAAGGGCCGGCGCAATCGTAGACGCGAATGGGAGGGTTTTTCTCGATGCGTCCGTTTTGATGTTCGGTATCAGAGAGACGGATCTCACGCATCGGGACTTTGACATCAGCGTGGATTTTTCCTTCGACGTAGATGCGCGTGGAGTTCGGGAAAATGGTGGGGTCGTTCGCGATGGCTTCGAGCTCGGCGGAGTTGTCGATGTCCTCGACGAAGTTGCCGGTGTAGTCGGAGCGTTGCTTGGAGTTTTCGGGAGTGAGGCCGTTTTCGTCTGGTGAGATCATGATTTGAGTTATCGGGTTACGAAGTGATTGAGTTAAGAAAGACTTGGTTGAGGGGCAGAAAAAAGCCTGTCGGCTTACGAGGAAAGCGGACAGGCGTGAGAGAGATTTTTGGTCTGACTCCCGAAGGTGAGTTCGGTGGTGAGGGTATGATCTCAGGATTCCGATGAAGGAAAACACCCCTGTCTTGTTGTGAGCAAAGATGGAGGGGTGGCTGAGCTTTGTCAAGGAGCCTACTTTTTCCGTAGGCGGGAGAGGGTGGTGAGGGCGTAACCGGTGCCGTAGGGCTGGTGATAGTCGTAAAGAGGGTAGTCCCACCAAGATCCGTCTTTTTCCTGCTTTTCGAGGATGTGACGGGCGAGGTGGGGGATGAATTCCTTCTGCTTCTCGGCGGGGAGCATGAGGAGGCATTCGGTGGCGTAGTAGAAGCCGTAGTAGTAGAAGTAACCGGAGATCGAGAAGTGGGTTTCGTGGGGGACGGGGCGCTTGCGGCCGATATCGAACCAGCCTTCGCGAAGGCAGAGGCGGTGAAGCCAGTGGGCGAGGAGTTCGTCGGTGACGCGTTTGTCGCCGAATTTGCGCATCGCGGCCATGCAGACTTGGGAGCGGCCGAGGGAGCCGGCGGGGCGATTAATATCGATGCGGGGACGGAGCTTGTGGCTGAAGGAATAGACGAAGGACCAGTCGGGAGTTCTCTGTTTTTCGATGGAGGCGAGGGCGCGTTTGATTTCCTTTTGCGGAATTTTGAGGTCGAACTGCTCTTCGCCCTCCTTCATCGCGAGGAGGACCGTGGCGGTGGTGAAGGCGGTAGGGATGCCAGAAAAGTGGGCGGTGTGAAAATCATCAAGATCGAGGTATCCCCAGCCTGCATTGATGTCTTCAGTTTTGAGGAGCATTTGGATTTGGAGATCAGCCAGCTGCTTGAGACGGGAGATTTTGGCTTCGTCTCCTTTGCGGTATTCAATGAGGTCAGCGATGGCGCGAATTCCGTATGCATGACCCCAAACGTTATAGGTGGTGGTGGGGTCGAGATGGCGGAGCTTAGGGAGTTTTTCAAAGAGCCAAGCTTCGGCTTTGTCGATGGCGGCGATGACTTCGGGACGTCGATCTCTGCTATCAAGAAGTCCGCTCAGGGCGAGGGTGGAGGCGCCAGTTCGAAAGGCGAGATGGGAGTCGGGGACAGGAGCGTAGATGTTGAGTCCTTTGGTGCGGGTGGCGCTGCCCCAGGAGCCGTCCTTGTTTTGCTTGCCGACGAGGTAGTCGACCCCGCGAGTGATGGCGCTCTCAAGTTCCTCATCTTTGAGCGGCGCTACCTCTGGCAAGGGGCCTAAAGTCGCGAGCTTTTGCGACGAAGCGGTCAACGTGATGGCAAAAAAGAGAAGGAAAAAGCGCATGTTCCTATTTCTTTGGAGGATCTGGAACGAGGATGACTTGATCGGCTTCGAGGCCTTCTAAAATCTCGGTTTTATCACCAACCACGCGGCCCAGTTTGACTTCACGGATTTCATCTTTTCCGTCAGCCATTTTTAGTTTCACGGTGGAGACTTCATCTTTCGTGGTAATGGCTGAACTGGGGACACTCATGGCATCTTCTTTGCGGAAGGTGATGAGTTTTACCTTCGCTTTCATTCCGGTGACGATGGGGGAGTCGGCTGCGAGTTCCACCGACATTGCGACGCGGAATTTCCCTTCGCCATCTGGGGCGTTAGAAAGAGTGGTGATGGCCGTGGGGAAGGTGGTGTTTTTAAGCCCGTCGACTTCGGCGGATCCGCTTGCGTCGGAGGAAAGATTCAAACGATCTGCTTGTCCAATCGTTCCGTGCAAGGAGAGAGTGCGGCCTTCAGGGATGAGGCTCATGAAGACGGTGTCGGCCGGGATCGCGCCTTTTTCTTTCATGAACTTGTCGCTGTTTCCGAGAGCCCAGGAATGCTTGTTAATTTCACCGTGATAGATGATGCCATTAGCGGGAGCGACGATGGAAAGGAACTTGGCGTCGGCCTCCAGTTCGGCGAGTTTTTGATCGGCTTCGGCGTGATCTCGTTTGGTTTTGGCAAGAGCGAGAGTTTTTTCTTCAAGCGCGCGAGGAAGGTTCACTTTGCCGGTCTCGTAGGCGAGGAGGGCGTCGTCAAAAGCGCGCTTCAAATCGACGGCTTGGCGGGGGATTTCTTTATTGAGAGCCCAAGCGGAGCGCTTTTCGGCTCTTTTAAGAGCGAAGCGGGCTGATTTTACGGAAGCCCGTTGGCGCTTGAGGATGATTTCTTCGGTTTCTTCGGTGATGCCGTCTTCCTCATACATTTTGAGAAGCTGCTTCAATTCTTCTTCGTAATAGCTGAGTGAGCGCTTCGATCCTTCGAGGCGTTCACGGGCATCTTCTTCATTGAGGGCGCGACCAGATTCGGTGAAGTCATCGAGCGCTTCTTTTGCTCGGTCGTGAGTGAGCTTGAGCCCTTCTAAAGTCCGAGGCGTTGAGATTTTGAGGTCGGCAAGTTCGCGTTCTGCTTTCGCAAGGGCGATTTGGCGAGACTTGGCGGATTCTTTGCTTTCGAGAAGTTTTTTTTGATAGTCCTCCGCTTCAAAAGTCACGAGCGGGTCTCCGGCTTGCACTTCTGTTCCGTGGTCGACGAGCTCTTTTACAACGAAGGAGGTCCATTGCTTCGGGCTCACTTGGAAGGTTTCTACCTCTGTCGGGATGAAGGAGGTATCGATGCTGAGAGAAGACTCAAGGGGTCCAGTTTTGATCGTCAGCTCGGCGGCAATGGAGGTGCTCGCGAGGAGAGCTGGGAGGAGGAATAATTTCATAAACGAAGCGTTTCTAGTGAGAGCGTTGGTAATGTCCTTTACGAGCGAGGTAAAGAGTCCTGTTTTTCTTTGATTTTTCAGAAAGGGGGGCGAGGTCGGTGGCGACGTCGAAACCGGTCTTGCGAAGCATTCTTTCAAGGTTGGAGATAGGCCGGGTCGAAATGAGCCCGAGGAGGCCTCCATTTTTGAGACGATCGCAGAGTCCACTGAGGACGGCCTCTGATGTGATGGACCAGCGTTTTGGGGCGAGGGCATCGAGGTGATCGAGGTCAGCAAAGATCCCTTGGCTCCCAGCGTAGTCCTTTGGAAGGGGCTCGAAGGGGCTTGCTGTTTCAAGATGGACTCGTTCGTCGTCGAGGGGATCTTCGTCGAGGTGTTCTGAAATCCACTTTGGGAGGAGGGCCGCTTCGGGAAAGATGATAAAGGACGCTTTTTCCTGCGGAAGAGTTTCGCGGGCCATCTTAACGGCGTGGCCAAATCCGAGTCCGAGGAAGAGAATGCGTGGTTGCTTTGCGGGCCGGAAGGGGCGGCTCATGGTGGCAATGACATTTCGGGCAGCATGGCCCAAGCGGCAGCCATCAACTTGACGACCTTCACATTCCAAAAAGAAACGGCCATCGTGCTCGATGAGATCGAGGGTCAATTGAGTGCAGGATTCAGTCTGAGCGACTGTGTTGCGTGGTTTCATATGGAGGAGAATTCCTAGGGACACAGGGTTTTCTGTTCTGAAGAGGGGCTTGACCAGTCGAAAAATGGAGGATCACGAGATCGGAGGCATTTTGATGCTTCGAAATTGTGAATAAGCTTTCGGGGATGAATGTTATTCACAGTCAGCAGCCTGGCAATGACAACAGAAATCTCACTTATTCACAAGTTGTTCGCATGAAGAATAAGTTGTGAATAAATCTTTTCGGTTTCTTAACTAAATTGCCCCAAATCGAAATGCTTTCTTTCCTTCGGGTGATTTGGGTGGTATTGAAAGGTCATGATGCGAAGAACATCTCTTTGGTTTACCCTAGCAGGATTAGGAGTCGCTGTATTTGTGGCATGCTCCGCGGATCCTCCTGTGAATCGGAAGTATGCTCCGTATGGTTCAGAAAACCCTTACACGGGGATTCAGGATCGATCTGGGAACTGGAATCAGGGTTATAATGTCTCGCAAAATTCAGAGATTCGTCAGGCAACTCCCTATAATACTCAGCAGACACAGAGCCCATCGTCAATCTACAGCCAGGTGAACGTGCGGAAGGATTACCTTTCCTACGGATCTCGTGGACGCTCTCGAAAGAGCATGAACCCGCAGTATATCACGATCCATTCGACTCAGAACTGGAGTAAGGGGGCCGATGCCAATCGTCATGCGCTCGCTCTCAAACGGGGGGCTTTAGGCCGGATTTCTTGGCACTATACCACCGATGAATATCGTGCGGTGCAGCATCTGCCGACAAGCGAGCAGGGGAATCACGCTGACTACGATGGTCCCGGAAACCGATACAGTATTGGAATCGAGATGTGTGAGCATCCCGGAAATAGCCGGAGCGCCACCTTAGAAAGAACAGCGAAGCTCGCCGCTTGGCTCTGTTTGAAATACGATCTTCCCGCTTCTCGCGTGGTTCCGCATTACAAGTGGCCTCGTCATGGTAAAAAGCCTCCGAACAAGAACTGCCCGCATTTCCTTCTAAATAACGGACGTCCGGGAACGAAGTGGGCCAACTTTGTCAAAGTGGTCGATGTCTATCGTCGCCGGATGGGTGGCCGTTGATCTTCTGGGAGAATGGCGACTGAGAAGGAAGACGTCTGGTATCAATGCCAACGCTGCACGAACTGTTGCAAGTGGGAAGGCGATGTCGTGCTGGCGGATGGTGAGGTCGAGAAAATCGCGGAGTTTTTAGAGATTCCGCTTTATGAATTCGTGCGAAATTACACGCGGCTAAGGGATAATCGGCAGGGCTTATCGCTCATCGATAAAGAGGGAACGACGGAATGCATCATGCTCGATGGGATTGATTGTCGGCTGCAGGATGTGAAGCCGTATCAATGCACGGGCTTTCCGAATCGTTGGAATTTTGAAAACTGGAGGGAAGCTTGCGAGGCCATTCCGGGACCGAGGCCGGAGGGGGCTTGATTGGCCAAAGCGGTTTGCTCGCGAAGCGTCTTCGGCACGGAGAGGTGGCGTCTCGCCACTTCGGTTTGCGTGTGCGGATGTAGGGCTGCGGAACCAAGGTTGATAAGCGGCGAGACGCCGCGACTCCTTGTTCGCGAAGCGTCTTCGGTACGGAGCGGTGGCGTCTCGCCGCTTCGGTTTGCGTGTGTGGATGGCTTGGGTTGCGGGGGAGCTAGCGATGATACGGCTCGCCGCGTTTGATGCTGTAGGCGCGGTAGAGTTGTTCTAGGAGTACGACGAGGGCGAGTTCGTGCTGGAGGGTGAGAGGAGAGAGGGCCCAGATGGCGTTGGCTTCTTTTCGGAGGGCGGGGGTGTGGCCATCGGAGGCTCCGATGAGGAGGGAGATCGTTTTGAGGCCGGGGTCCATTTCCCAAGCGTTGACCTTTTTGACGAATTGTTCGGTGTTCCAGTCTTTGCCGCGTTCGTCGAGGGCGATGCGGAAGGTTCCTTCCGAGCGGGTGAGGAGGTCTTTTGAGACGGTTTCGGAATCGCCCGCTTTGAGGTAGATTAGCTCGACTTTGGTTCCGCGTTTGAGGCGCTTGAGGTATTCCTCGATTCCGGTTTTGGCGTAGGCGAGGGCGGGCTTTCCGGCGGCGTAGATTTTCCAGGTCACGATTTAAGAATCTCGATGACTTGATCGGGGACGAATTCGCTTTCGGTCGCTTCTTTGACGGCGAGGCGCATTTGGGCTTTGAGCGTTTCGAAGGGAACGGGAGGGAGACTGGTGGTGAGGATGTGGTGCATGGCCTCGAAGGGCTCGTGCGTTTTGGTTTTGACGAGTCGCACTGCTTTGACGGCGAGTGCTTCGGCTCCTCCAGCGGTGAGGAGTTCGGGGAGATGTTCCTTGAGCTTTTCCCACTCTTCGTCGGAGAGTTTGATGCCGCGTTTTCCGCTGAGGGCGCGGAGGAGAGCGAGGGCTTCCTCGGGTTCGGTAGCGGGGAAGATGGGGATTTTGACGTCGATGCGGCCGGGGCGTTTGAGGTCGACCTCGATGAGGTCTGGACGACTAGAGGCGAGGATCCAGACGAGTTTGCCACGGTTGCGTGGGTTCGACATTTCCTTGGCGATCATGGAGTAAACGCGGCTTGAGACGCCGGAGTCACCGGAGCCGGAGGCGCGTTTACCAAGGGCTTGGTCGGCTTCATCGATGAAGACCATGCAGCGGTCGAGAGCGTGGAGGAGGGAGAAGATTTTTTCGAGGTTGGCTTCGGTGGAACCTACCCAGCGGTCGCGGAAGTTTTTGAGCGTGACGACGGGGACGCCAGCTTCGCCAGCGAGGCATTCGGCGAGGTAAGTTTTTCCGGTGCCGACGGGGCCACAGAAGAGGTAGCCCATGGGCATTGCTTCGAGTTCATCGCGTCGCCAGAGATCGAGGTCTCGCTTGAGCCAATCTTTGGCGGTGTCGAGGCCGATGACACCATCGAGCGAGCGGTCGGGTTCGACAAACTCGATGAGTCCGGCGCAGTCGCGTTCGACGAGTTGTTTTTTGAGCGAGCTGAAGTCGTTTTCGACGAGAGGTTTCTTGTCGTAGTGACGTCGGAGGAGGAGGTCTTCGACCGCGCTGCCGGTGGCTCCGCGGAGTCGGGCGGCGGCCCAAGGGAGGCGGTCTTTGATTCCGGTGATCGCTTCGCGGCACTTATCGGAAAGGGTTTCCATCAAGCCGCTGAGTTCCTCGACGGTGGGAAGGGGGATTTCGATATCGGCAACCGAGGGATGGTTGGCGACGAGGGGGTGGAGGCCGGTGAGGTTCTCCGAGAGGAGGAAGACCGCTTGATCGTGGGAGGCGAGATTGGCCTCGGAAGCCCAAGCTTGCCAGACGCTGGCGAGGGCGTGGAGGTCGTAGTTGAGCGCGTTTGGAAGGCTGGGGCACATGAGGTGCGCGCCTTTCAAAATGAGGGCGACTTTGGGTGCCTTGGCACCGACGTGGCGGAGGTTGCGGACGTAGGTGAGGTAGCGACCGAGGAAGCGGGAGGCCTTGAGCGGTTGGGTGGGAAGTTGGACTTCGTTTTTAAGGCTGGGCCAGTTTGAGAATTCCTCTTTGCCGCGTTCGACGTCGACTCCGCCGCCGAGGTCGTAGGTGAGGACGACATCGAAACGGGGAAGGAGGACTTCGCTGAGGAATTCAGCAAGGTTACCCAAGCGGGGTGTCTTGAGCGGGAGGAAGAAGCGGTCATCGACATTTCCGTGGAGGACGAAGCAGCCTGCGGAGCCGCTTTCGTATCGAGCGATGACTTCGCTGGCCCAAGTTGGTAGTGAAGAACTCATTCGACGTCTTCGGGATCAGGGAGCCCTTCGACCGCGGGGATGCCGGGGTCACTATGTTCTTGAGGCTGCTCAGCGACGGTCAGCTTAATCCAGATGGCGGTGCCAATGAGGATGAAGACGATGACGATGAGAAGCCAGACGAGCCAGGGGCGCTTTCTCATAAGATGGGCGATTTACTGAGACTCGCTCGCAGGACCCATCGAGCTTTTGGTGGTGTCGGCAGGGGCGCTTTCGCCACCGCCAGCAGAGCCTTCGAGTTCGATTCCTTCGGCTGCCGCGAAGTCAGCGAGGGCCATTTCGGCAAGGGCGTCTTGCTCGGCGGCGCTCTCGTTGATTCCGGACATATCGATTTGATCTTTCGCAACGCGGGCACGTCCAGCGGCTTTGGTGCGCTCTTCTTCGACCATTTCTTCGAGACGGTTGAGGGTGTCGCCAGAGCCACCGATGTCGGTGATCATGCCAGAGGCCATTTCATTGAGCTCGGCCATCGCTTTGGTGGATTTCATTTCATCGAGATCGCGGACGAGTTGCTCGATGCGGTCCTTGGCGGTTTTGACGGAGACGTCGCGGGCTTTCACGAGCTCCTTGTAGCGAGCGTCGGCTTCTTCCATCTGCTGGTGAACGTCATCGTGCTCACGATCAACGGTCTGAAGTTTGAGGGCAAGTTTACCGGCGGCCTCGCGATTTCCGGCTTTGAGATTGGCGGCCGTTTTGGCGCGGAGTTCTTGTTCCTCACGGTCGAGCATCTTGGCTTTCGACATGAGTTTTTCGACAAGACCGGCGTGACCGGCGAGGCCTTTGTTGAACTCAGAGATTTGTTTGCGAAGGTTCTCTTTTTCGTTTTCGAGGAGAGCTTCGGGATTGCGCTTTTCGATTCCTCCGATGAAGAGGCCGAAGAAGCCTTTGATGATGTTTTTAAGACGACGGAACATGGTTTTTTATGAGGTTGAAGGGAGTTTGTATGAAGGAGAGGCATCCTGCAAGACGAGACGAGGAGAAAAGGAAGGTGGTTTTGTAAGGGGGAGGGCAATGGACGAATGGACAAATGCAGAATGGACGAATGGGTGGGTTGAGGGGGGCTTCGGTTGGGGGTGGGCAGTCTGGAGACAGCCCTTCCGTGATGAGGGGGGACTGGGTTGAGGGTGGTGGGTTATTCTTCTTGGAGCCATTGCTTCATGCCTCCGGCGATGTTGGTGACGTCGGTGAAGCCGTTTTGGAGCATCCATTCGCCGGCGCGGGCGCTGCGGATGCCGGCGGCGCAGTGGACGAGGTATTTGGTGTCTTTGGGAAGATTGGCGGCGGCGTCGGGCCAGCCGCTGAGGGGGAGGAGTTCGGAGCCATCGATGTGGTGCATGAAGTATTCGTCTTGCTCGCGGACGTCGAGGAGGATGCCGTCGAAGCCCTCGGTGAGGATTTGACGAAGTTCGAGGGTGGTGATTTCAGGAAGTGGGGTCATGTCTTTTGATTCAGAAAGAGGTTCGGTGATGGTGGCGTTTTGACTGCAGAGGGGGCAGTTGGGATCGCGCTTGATTTTGATTTCGCGGAAGGCGGTGGTGAGGGCGCGGTAGTGGATGAGGCGACCGAGTGGGGGCGTGCCGATTTGGGCGAGGAGCTTGATCGCTTCCATCGCTTGGAGACTGCCAACAATTCCGGGGAGCACGCCCAGGACACCTGCTTCGGTTCAGGTGGGGACGGTGCCATCGGGGGGGGCTTCAGGGAGGAGGCAGCGATAGCAAGGGCCGCCAAGGTGGGGTGCGAAGACGGTGACTTGGCCTTCGAATTGGAAAATGGCGCCGTGAATGAGGGGCTTTTTGAGAAAGAAGGCGGCGTCGTTGGCCGCGAAGCGGGTGGGGAAGTTATCGGAGCCGTCGAGGAGGGCATCGTAGTCCTTGAGGAGGTTGAGAGAGTTTTCGGGAGTGAAGCGGCCGGGGTGGAGGGTGACTTCGACGTGGGGATTGATTTGTTGGAGGCGGGCTTTGGCGCTCTCTAACTTTGGGGTGCCGACGCGGTCGGTATCGTGAAGGATTTGGCGATGGAGGTTTGAGAGATCGACTTGGTCGGGATCGATGAGGCCAATTTTTCCGATTCCGGCGGCGGCGAGATATAAAAGGGCGGGTGAGCCGAGTCCGCCGGTGCCGATGCAGAGGATGGAGGAGTCCTTGAGTCGTTGCTGACCGGCTTCGCCAAGTTCGGCGAGCATGGTCTGGCGCAGATAACGGTCTGCTTCTTCCGGAAGGAGCGGCATAGGGGGACGATGTCTTTGCGGAGGCATTGAGGCAAGGAACGATTGCTCGACTGCGAGAGGAATGCTAGCTTGCGCGCGTGAGAGTTGCGATTGTCGCCCATCCCCGAAAGCCTGATGCCCCTGAGGCAGTGGAGACTGTGCGGAAGAGTTTAGAGAAACGAGGGATCGAAGTGGTTCTGGAAGAAGAGACGGCGGCGTTAATTAAGGAAAAGGGTGAGTCGAACTTTACGGAGAAGGCTGACCTGGTGATTTCTTTGGGAGGGGATGGAACTTTACTACAGACGCTGCATCGAATTGGTCCAAGTTCGATTCCGATTGCGGGGGTGAATATTGGGACGCTTGGATTTTTGACGGCCTGCACGGATGAGGAAGTGGATGTGCTGAGTGATCATCTGGCGAAGGGCGAGATGAATGTGGTCGAGCGAAGCATGCTGAAGGTTGAGATGATTGAAGAGGGTGGGAAGGCGCATGAGTTTCTAGCATTGAATGAAGCGGTTTTGATGCGGGGGGAGACGGGGCGATTGGTCTCGTTGGAAGCACGCGTGGATGGGGAGCTTTTAAATCACTATCGGGCGGATGGTCTGATCGTGGCGACGCCGACGGGATCGACCGCTTACTCGATGGCGGCGGGTGGTCCTTTGCTGGGGCCGCATGCCGGGGTTTTTGTGATCACGCCGATTTGCCCTCACAGCATGAGCAATCGTTCTTTGGTGGTCGGTGAGCAATCGGTGATTGAGCTTTCGCCGGCGGGGAATGGCGAGGAGCCGATTTTGTTTTCGGTGGATGGGCGCGATATTTTACGAATTGCGAAGGACAGCGTAGTTCGCGTGAGTCGGCACGAAGAGTCGCTGCGATTGGTCCGATTGCCGGGACATTCTTTCTATGAGACACTTCGTAAGAAGCTCCATTGGCACGGTGGTTAGTGGGGAAATCCTAATTTCTAAATTGGGAAACACTAAACAAATTCGAAACTTGGAAAATTGAAACTCAAAGGGGGAGAGCGAATAGGACTATTTGGTCTGGAGTGAGGAGAGGCCGCCATCGACTGAGAGGGATTGGCCGGTGATCCAGGTGTTCTCTGGTGAGAGGAGGAAGAAGAGGGCGTTGGCGATTTCTTCGGCGGTGCCGAGTCGGCCGAGGGGGTGCATTGCTTCGGAGAATTTTCGTGCA
>CALGJQ010000051.1 GCA_937928545.1 uncultured Verrucomicrobiales bacterium | reverse complement strand
GAGGTGGGCTAGAAAAGCGAGAACCTGACTGCGATCGAGCGCGGGGAGGTTCTGGCCGGGGTAGTAAGCAGCGAGCTGTTTGATCCACCCGAGGTAGGTCTTGGAGGAACGTTCGCGGAGACCTTTGAGTTGGACAAAGCGGGCGAAATCCTGATACCACTGTTGCGAAGTGAGGCTGTCATGTCTGTTGTTTTTTTAACATACGACCACGGAGCATGACTGACTCACTTCACCCCTGCAATCCCGCAGCATGAAATCGCCGCGTAGCGGCTCTGTTCAACAAGTCGTGGGATGCGACAGCTGAACGCTTGTAAAGTTGAGGATTTTTGGGTAGAAGAAATTGAAGGGACAAGCGGAGCTGGTAAATCGGTCAGCTGCCGGATTACCTCTAACGTTCTGCTTGAAAATGAATCCGAATAGCGAATCTGGCTGGTGGATTGTATCTTATACAGTCGCATTGATCTCGCCTTCGGATGATCCGCCTCGTGAGCCGCCGCGAAGAGTGTTCCGAAAACAAGTTGTCGTTCGGTGTAGTCATTGGAGGGAAGCTTTCATGAAGGCTCGTAGGATAGGATTATCCGAGGAGCGCCTTGCCCCTTCTTCTAATATTGATGCAGATCACGAGATACCACCGAATCGCTGGCAGTTTGTCGGGATTAATGAGCTGGTTCCATTACCATTAGAGAATCAGGATGGAGCGGAGATAGGTAAGTTAGATTTTTCATTTCGAGAGACTTCTCTGGAGGATCTATTTCGAAGTTGTAGCGAAGATTATTGGCTGGAAGAAGCTTTCGGAGAAAAGAGAGTTGGGGAGTTTTACCGGACACTTGCTGATTCTGATCAAGCTGGATTTTGATGCAAAATTTTAGGTTGTCCTCAAAAAGGATGCCGAACAATAAAGCGTGAAAGAGGGACGCCCTTGACGTCAGTTAGTTCATTTTCATCTTTCGTGTTCGACATCGGATTTGCCTGTCCTATCCTCTGGATTTGGACGGTCCTTCACTTAAACGTCTGAAAATATGAAACTACGTCTCTTTGCCAGCTTCCTGTGTATCGTCGCCAGCATGAGTATCGTCGGATGCTCATTCATAGCCGAAACAGTAATTGAAAATGCATTTGGAAGCGATAAGGATCGCCGCCAGAAACAATACGAAGATAGAGGGATCGACCCTAAGCGCGCATCGAGATTGGCATTTGAAGATGAAGTGTGGGGACGCGACTAAATTACTGCAAATTAGAGAATGTTCAGCCAATTTTATTGCTATTGAACTTCAAAGATTTGGCGGGTTTGGCTCACCCAATTTGGACACAAGGTTGTGGGGAAAAACTGATGCTCGACAAGTCGTGGGATACGACGGCCCTCGATCTAGGAGTTTGTTTTTGAATTCACAGTTTATTTGTTCGCTCGGTCGGTCGAGACTGACCTCGTACGTTTTCTTGAAAAAATGATTGCTCTAAAAACCACACTTAACGGGCAGCAGTTGTCGATTGCGGGTGCGGAAGATCTCTGCGTTCTTAATTCAATCGTCAACGCAGTGGGTAAGCTGGGAGATTTATCAACCCCACAGGGGGATCCTGATGGGACTCCGGATATCTTTCTTACCGTTGGAGGACTAACGGGACGTGCAGATGCTGACGATGATCACCATTGTTGGACCGAGCATCAGACTTTGTCAGTATGTGACGAAATTTTGATCACCGTTTTGGATGTAACAGATGCAAGTCTTCCTTTGTCTAGCACGTCCGCTAAGTCGCTAGTCGAAGACAGCGATCGGCAGAGATACGAGAATGCTATGGCAACTTTAGTAGAGCTTCAGGATAAATATGGTGACGAGTTCGCCGATAAGATGGAGCCTGAGAAGCCTCACAAATCGTGAGAGCGCGCTGCTTTTCGCTCTAACGTCATCCAATAGAGAAGCCCATCGTGCGCGCCGTAATTTTCGATCTAGATCAGACTCTCCTCGACCGCGAGAAGTCGTTGTTAGATTTCTTGGCGTGGCAATGTGAAGGGATGCTGAGGCCGTATCTCGATGATCAGGCGGCCTTTGTTTCTCGGTTTATGGAGTTGGATGCCAATGGCGCGGTATGGAAGGATAAGGTCTACTCTGCGTTGATCGATGAGTTCCAGATCGAGGGATGGTCTTGCGCGGAGCTTCTTGCGGTTTACGAATCGTGCTTCTGTGCTTTTGCGGTTCCGAGGTCAGGAGTTCTAGAAGCTCTCAATGCGATTTCTCCACATTACAAGCTGGGCATAATTTCGAATGGCATGACTCCATTTCAGGAGCGGAATTTTCGAGGCTTAGAAATCGCTTCGATGTTCAGGAGCGTGATTGTTTCAGCCGCAGTGAATCTACGGAAACCCGATGCGGCTATTTTTCATTTGGCCTGTTGTGAGCTTGGGGTGCGTCCGGGCGAAGCGGTTTACGTGGGCGACAACCCAGTTACGGATGTGGAAGGTGCGAGAGATGCCGGCTTACGAACGATTTTCATTCCATCGAAGACTCATCCGATTTGCACGGCTGCCGATGCGTCATGCGATGAGATGAGCCGACTTCCACAAATCTTGAACACAATTACAGGATAGTCCGGTGAAAAATTGGCAGGGCATTCGAGGTGTCGTACGATAGGGATCTTTCATTGAAGAGGTGTGACTAAAGTTCGGACTTTTATGATCATTTCTCAAAGAAAATTGCTGACGATTTACGCTGTCATTCTCGTAAGCCCCATTGCTGGCCCGGACGACTCCAGTCCGATCGAAGTCGGAATCGATCTGACTTCTTTGCTGAAAAAGTTTGATCACAAAAAGGACGGAAGCTCTGCGAGTGGAGAACTCCATGAATGCGCGCTACGAATCTACGACCCAAAAGGAGCTTTTCGCCGTGAACAAAAAATAGATATTTTTGAGGGGGGATTTTCAGGAACTCCGCTTAAAGTCCCTACTGAGATCGGCCTTTGAATTCAAATTCCAAGAAGGGGGAGGGCACTTTCAAACAAGGTGCGCAGGTTCTGGAGTTCTTTTGCAACTAACCCCGCGAACTGGAGTTTAATTTCTTGTCAGTCACACTCTCCGCTCATTTTTTCACACGCCTCATGAAGTCTTTTCTCATCCTCCTGCTTTCTTGCTTCTCCCTGCAAGCCACACCTCTCATCTTTTCTTGGTTTACCGATCTCTCCGGTCGCTACGCTCGGATCTATCCAGACAACAATGCGCAGGCGGCACAAGCTCCTGTCACCACTTGGTCGAGAGGACAGGGGACGCAAGCCGACCCTGTTTACGCTGGAATTACCGAAATTTCTTATGACTCCACCGATGTTTACATCCGGACTTCAAACCTCGGCCTTCACATCATGGGACCTTGGTATGGCGGAAACAATAATCTCTTCCCGAACTACCCCGCAAACCAGGCTGACATCTACCGCTTTCCATTAACTCCGGTCATTTCGACTAATAAGACACCGACTGGTCTAGGAGTGATTGGGTACATGGTTGATGGAGTCGCTCTTTTTGATTCGCGAGATGCCTTCTCTTACGACACGTCTCAAGCTGTTGACGATGGCCCCGGTGCAGCAGCTGGAGTCAATGGCGACGATGTTTGGAATCGCGATGCTTACATCAACGAAAGCGATACCTTCGACCCCGCCTTCGCGCACCAAGCTGGAGCAAACCACCACTACCACGCCAACGCTCCTGCTCTTCGTCACCTTCTTGGTGATTCCGTTGACTATGACCCCACCACCAATACCTACACTGAGAGCTTCAACGGCTCTCACTCACCCATTATCGGATGGTTCCGTGATGGCCTGCCACTTTACGGGCCTTACGGTTATTCCGACCCAAACGACGCGAGCTCTGCTGTTCGCCGGATGATCTCAGGCTATCAAAAGCGCGATGGCTCAAATGGATCGACGGATCTCGCCGCAACTGGCCGCACAGCTCATCCCCAATGGGTTGTTCGAAATGAAGGGACCTCTGCTACCATTGCCGCTAATTTCCACGGTCCCAATGTTTCGGCTGCCATTCCGATTGGCCACTACCTTGAAGACTACGCTTATAAAGGTGATCTTGGGCTAACACTCGGGAGTGATTTTGACCTCAACGAATATAACGTTCGCTTCTGCGTCACCCCGGAATTCCCGGCTGGGACATGGGCTTACTTCACGAACATCGAAGCCGATGGCACCCCCGTTTACCCTTACAACATCGCCCGCTACTTCTTCGGCACTACTTCCGGCGCATCGCCCAACACCGTCCCCGCAAACGTCACCATTCACTGGGAGGGGGGACCCAAGAAGCCTTTGCGAAATTTCTCCGCCGCCGAAACTTCACCAGATGAAGTCACTCTGACTTGGTCGGCGATCGAAGGAGGCCAATATACGATCGATTCATCTACAACTCTTCAGTCTGGTTCGTGGGTGCGCGAATCTAATGATGCCGAACCTGTTCTTGAGGAATTAGCTCTCGTTAAAAACAGCTCTAACGAACCCAAGAAATTTTTCCGAACGAAGCTCAGCAGTCTTGCTCCCTTTGATGAAAATGGCATTCAAAATTTCAGTTTTACTCCGAGCACCACTTTTCTTTTCAATCTTACAAGCTCGGCCATTCCTCCGCTTTCCATCACCTCCGTCACCGTCGGGGGGATTCCTGCTACCGTCATTTCTTACGATCCTGCTACTGGATTAACCGAGGTTTGCTTTGATGACTCCTCCCTCGCTCCGGGTGAGTATTACGCCCTTGTGAATGGGAGTATTCAATCAGTCGAAGCATTCTCCGTCTCCGGCCCGAGTAATGTCCTTCTTCTCATTCTCGATGACTGGGGCCTCGATGCTTCGGAGCTCTATAACACCGAAGCCGGCCCGGGCATTCAGCTCGCCAACATGCCTAACCTGCGGAGCCTCCTCTTCACTGACATCAACTCCAGCCCCCTCGGCACTCCGGACAAAGGCCTTCTCTTCACTCGCGGCTACGCGCAACCCATTTGCTCACCCACGCGCGCCACTCTTTTGACAGGACGTCAACCCTACCAACATGGAGTTGGCAATCCGCAGGCCAACGCGACCCTTCCCGCCTCCGAGGAAACTTTCCCTGAAATCATCTCCGCTGCTGCTCCTAATTATGGTCTCGCTTCCTTCGGGAAATGGCACCTCGGGTCTGGAGATACCGGCCCTCTTGACACCGGCGGCTGGCCCAATTTTTCCGGAACCCTTTCTGGAGGTGTGCAGGACTACAACATCTGGAATCGCGTTAAAATCGAGAATAGCGTCCTTACTGATACCGGAACTGCGATCGCGGATCTCGTCACTGACGGGACCTACGCTTCTCCTTACGCGACCTCGGTACAAGTCGACGAAGCGGTTTCCTTTATCAGCTCTCAAGGCTCCAATCCTTGGGTGGTCTGGATGGGCTTTAATGCTCCTCACGATCCCTTCCAAGATCCACCTGCCAATCTTGCCCCAGCCGGAGGATATTCCACCACCGGCACCGCCAACCGCGACCTCTATGTCAAAACGCTCGAAGCCTTAGACACCGAGATTGGCCGTCTCCTTGCTGCCGTCGATCTGAGTGCAACCAATATCATCGTCATTGGCGACAACGGTACGCCCGGGCAGGTTGATCAAGCTCCCGCCGGTGGCATCGCCAACGCTAAGGGTTCTCTCAATGAAGGCGGCATCCACGTTCCTTTCTTCGCCCACGGTCCTGATATTCTCCAGACTGGAAGGACCGATAAGTTCGCTCACGTGGCCGATCTCTTTGCTACCGTTCTGGATCTCACCGACGTCGCGATTCCGAGTGACCTTGATCTCCACTCCACCTCGCTCGCGCCCATCTTCAATGGCACTGACACTGCTGACCGCTGCATCATCGCTGAGAAGTTTGGGCTCAATGCGACCGATGGCCGTTCTCTCATCATGGACGATTGGCCGAACTACAAGTTGATCTCGACCCAAGACGTCAGCGACCCCAACGATACTCCTAGCTATCAAATGTATCTCATCGGAGCGAACGGCATGGAGGACTCCACCCTCACTACTCCGCCAAATCCCGGTGATGCTTGGGAGGCGGCATACAACGCCCTTATTGCGAAAGATCAATCTCTTGTCCCCGACACCACCGTCCCTCCGGTCACCGTCAATATTGATCTCCCCACCAACGCCCCTCCGCTCATCAACACTCAGAACGGCAATATTGTCCGCCCAAATGGCATCACCATCGGAGGAGTTGCCGCCACCTATGACACCGGTAATATCACGGTCGGCGGCGTCACCTCCTCGGCTGCCCGCGTCGATGAGAGCGGCAACCCCGATCGGTATTCCGTCGTCGCCGGATTCGACGCCGCTGCCTCCGGGCTCACGAGCGGCCAGTCCTACGACATCGTTGTAACCTTCCCCGGCGCTGGCGGAAATCGCGTCTTCACTGCGACCAATCAATACACGGTTCCCTAGTTGGTAGACTTGCTCCATTCATAGATTCAACTATCTTCCTTAAGCTATGAGTTACTCACGCCGTCGTTTATTACAAGGGAGTCTTGTCGGTGGAGCTTCCGGATTGTTGACGGGCCTCTCGCAGGGGCAGGAGAGCGACGAGGCGAAGCTCGCTAAGAAAAAGCCGCGTGGCATTATCTTCTGCGTCTCAGATGGCATGAGCCAAGGCGTGCTCTCGATGACGGAGGCATTTTCGAATCAGGTTCGTACGAAAGGCACTGCGTGGTGGAATTTACTCGCGAATGGGGAAGCAACTCTAGGCCTGATGGACACCGCTTCATCCAGTTCTATGGTGACCGATTCTGCGGCGGCGTCCTCCGCGTGGAGTGCCGGAAAGCGTGTCCCGAATGGGCAAATCAATTTTGATGAAAATGGGAAGCGGTTAGAGTCGATTGGTGAGACTTTAGAAAAAAGCTCGGTCCGTCTCGGCTTGGTATCGACCGCCAGCATCACTCATGCCACGCCGGCGGGATTCGCAGCCTCTGTGGTGAAGCGCAGTCAGGAAGATCGTATCGCTCCACAGTATCTCAACCGAATTGATGTCATCTTGGGAGGGGGCTCTAAGTTTTTCGACCCGAGTCAAAGAAGGGACAAAGAGGACATCTACGGTGCTTACGCGAAGGAGAATTATGACGTGGTTCAATCGCGTGACGCTCTTTTGAAATCGAAGTCCAAAAAGATTCTGGGAACTTTCGCTCCCGGTCACATGCCTTACACCATTGATCGGAATCAGAGTGAGGAGATGCAAAAAGCGGTTCCCACTCTTTCGGAAATGAGTGAAGTGGCGCTCTCCCGATTCTTAGACGATGATGCCCCATTCTTAATGCAGGTCGAAGGAGCCCGCATCGATCATGCCGCTCACAAGAATGACATCGGAGCGATTCTCAACGAGCAGATGGCCTTCGATGATGCCATTGCAAAAATGATGACGATGGTTGCGGGGCGCGATGACATTCTCATCGTTCTCACCAGTGACCACGGAAACGCTAATCCCGGGCTTAATGGCACAGGAGCGGGCTATCGTCAGACGAACGACCACTTTGCCAAGATCGCTCAGATCAAGGGCTCCGCAGAAGGGTTTCTTGGCAAGTGGAAGAAGGTTAAATCGAGCGACGAATTGAATAAACTCATGGAAGCAACTTATGGCTTCAAACCTTCGGCTGAGGAAGTCGAAGCGATGATGGATCGAGTTTCTGGGAAGGATGTGACCGAGTGGAGTCATCAGCTCTCCAATCCTTATGGCCTTCTTGGTCAGATTGTCGGCAACGTCACGGGCACCGGCTGGACCGGAGTTTGTCACACCTCTGATCCGACTCAGCTCACCTCCATCGGGCCGGGCGCGGAGGAGTTTGCGGGCTTGGTGAAGAATGACTCCGTCCGTGACCGTCTCCTCGGTCTCTTGCAGGGCTAGAGCGCGATCACTTTGCTTGGAGGAGTTTCACCATCGCTTGGCCCATCGCTTCGCCAACGTTCATGTAGGTTTCAGCGTTCCCGGAGTAGTGACCTCCAGAGCTGCCGCCTTTCGAAAGTGGGTGAGTGTAGACTGCTGAAACGTTGCCTTTGAATTCAGGATACTTTCCTGAGGCTCCATCGACCGCTTGCATGGCGTCGAGAATCTTGCCGCCTCCATCAGTCGTTCCTTTCTGAGTTTGCCCAAGAGAGGCTGTGACGAACTTGGCATTTGGAGCATTGAAATCCTTCCGCAGCTGTTTGATGAGCTGAACGAGATTTTGCTCATAGCGACTTGAGAGCGCCTCGCTCCGGCTATCGCGATCACCTTGCCACCAAAAGAATCCGGCCACTTCATATTCTTTAGCCCCGGGGTAATATTGATCGAGATCTTTCAAGATCTCCTTGGCCCGAGCAACGTCGCCGTCGTATTGAAGTCCGGCATACCAGCTAATTCTCTTTGGCTCTTTTCCCTTCTTCCACCTCTCAGGAGATCCCTTGTATCCGGGATGGATCCAAGTCTGGCCCTTTGAATCTGTGAACTCGAATTCTTTACTTCCCGGAGGCAGGAGATCCCAACCGAGGCCCCGATTTCCGATACAGCTTTTGAGAATCAGGACCGGGGCATCGACGGCTTCTCCGACATGATGACCAATGCCAATCTCAGGTCCAATCTTCCCCTTAATCGTCATCCACTCATTGTTAAACTGTCGCGACTTTCCGGGGCCACCGCTTCCCATCACACGCACATTCCGCACGTCTTTGCGTTCAGTCCACTTTCCTTCATCGTCGATGAGGTAGGAGTAGAGTTTCTTCTCTTTCGTGGCGTGCTCAAGTGAGCCTTCACCGCCTTGGATCTTACCAAAGCCCAACATGTTAGATTGTCCCATCAGGATGTAAACCTGGACGGGCTTCTTCATGTCTGCAGGCTTTCCATCGGGGTCGGGTAGCGTTTCCTTTGCGCTCGTATTCGCAAGCAAACCAAGACTGATCGCAGCCAAGAAGATTGCCCGTTTTCTGACACTCTGATTTTTCATCACTTAGGATTTTGTTTGAAATTATTGGGCGCGCTCTAGGAAGTTGCTCTCTTAGTTCCGTTTCTGAGCAAAGAGCCATTTTACAAAATTGGTGTCGTTAAAAGGCACTCTGCCAGCGCCGTGAGCTTCATCTTCTAAAACGATCACCTCGGCATTGTTTCCACCTGCCTTCTTGATGGCTTTTAGGATCATCGCGCCGCGATCGGGAGGGACCACGCGGTCATTGGCTCCATAGTAAGCTTTCATGGGGATCTGGGCTAAGCTCTTCCCCCAGGCTTCGAGATCAGGAGTGATGTCCTTTGGTCCGCCGGGTCCCAGTCCACCGACCATGGGGGCAATCGCGGCGAAATGCTGCGGGGAATGAGCGGCCCAAGCAATCGTTCCATAGCCGCCCATGCTACTTCCAGTGAGGTGGACTCGCTTGGGATCAATGGGCAGAGTTTTTAGGAGATGACTGAGAAGGATATCGAGATCGCCGGGAACCCAGCCTCCCTTAGCACCATGCTTCATGGGGTTTTTCGACGCTTGAGGAGCCACGCAAAGGCAAGTCAGCCCTGCCTTCTCAACGGTTTTCAGGAAGTTTCGAGGCTGACCTCCAATGCGCCGAATTTCATCCCCAGTGCCGCCGCCTCCGTGCAGGAAAATGATGAGAGGAAGCTTCTCTTTTCCTTGAGTTGCTTCTTTTCCGAAGACGAGAAACTCAGGATTCAGTGAGATGGTTTTCGCGGCTAATTCCTTGGGCAGCTTTTCGACCACCGCTTGGCCGTAGAGATGGATCGAGAATGTGAGGAGCAAGAGAAGAATTTTCACAGCTCAATCCTAGGCCCGAAACGAGGGGAAGGCGATCCATCACTTGGCTTTGTTGCGGTAAGTTCCACCGATTCTCTCCAAAAGAAATCTGCGCAATCCGCGGAAATCCTTCCTAATCTGCGTCAAAAATTCCTCGTCTTAGCTTGATTTTTGATAGTATCATGTGATACTATCACGCCGTGAGTCCTCCCTTCAGCATTACGTCCAAAATCCTCCGTTGGGTTAGCCAGATTGAGCGTCTGATCGGCCGGATCGAAGGCCTCGATCAGCCGAAACCCCAGCCTCACCTCCGCAAAAATAATCGTGTTCGGACTGTTCAAGGGAGCCTTGCGATTGAGGGGAATACCCTCGACCTCGACCAAGTCACCGCCCTGCTCGAAGGCAAGCGAGTCCTCGGGCCGCAGGAAGAAATTCGAGAGGTCCTCAATGCCATCGAAACTTATGATGGTTTAGCCGACTTCGATCCTCTCAACCCCAAATCTCTTCTCAAAGCCCACAAGCAAATGATGCAGGGCCTCATCCCAAATGCTGGGAAATGGCGTCGGAAAAACGT
This sequence comes from uncultured Verrucomicrobiales bacterium, assembly GCA_937928545.1. Classification (GTDB taxonomy): domain Bacteria; phylum Verrucomicrobiota; class Verrucomicrobiia; order Verrucomicrobiales; family Akkermansiaceae; genus SW10. Next base: position 20,101 of record CALGJQ010000051.1, on the reverse strand, counting down.
TGGCATCCTCAAGGGCTCATCGGTCTCCCACATCGCTCCCCAGGCCGACCGTGTTCCTTACTTAATGGATGACCTTTTTGCCTTCCTCGCAAAGGACGATGTTCACCCACTCATTCGCTCAAGCGTCTTCCACTACGAGCTAGAATTTATCCATCCCTTCCAAGACGGAAATGGGCGCATCGGCCGCTTTTGGCAAAGTGTTCTTCTCTACCACTATCATCCCGCTTTTGAGTTCATTCCCATCGAGTCTCTCATCAAGGATCATCAGCAAGACTACTATCACGCCTTAGAAAAATCTGACCGCGCCGGTGACTCGACCTACTTCGTGGAGTTCGCTCTAGAAATGATCCACTGCGCCCTCGAAGACTTCCTGCAAAACTTCAGCCCCAAACCTCTCACCGCCCAAGAACGACTCGACCGAGCTGCTCAGGAATTAGGCAAAAAGAAATTCACCCGAAAAGATTACCTCACCCTTTTCAAAACCATTTCCACCGCAACCGCGAGTCGCGACCTGAAGCAGGGCGTGGAATCAGGTCTCCTTCGGAAGGAAGGAGAAAAGGCTCAGACGGTTTATGGATTCCGGCGGAGCTGAACTCTGTTTTAGAAAAATCTGCGCAATCTGCGGAAATCCTTCCTAATCTGCGTAAGACAAATTCATTGGAGCAACACGACCTATGAGCCTGGCCTTCAGCTGAGGGCCAAAGTAATATCGGCCCCAAGCAGGGCGTAGGGTTTGGGTGAGGGGGGCGAGTTCGCTGAAGGCGAAGTTCATAAGCCAGACCGAGAGCTTGTGGGGGATTTTTACGCAGATTGGGAAGGATTTCCGTGGATTCCGTAGATTTTGTTACTGCCTGATTTTACAGATCCCAGAGATAGGACTCCAGCACGGCGCGTTCTTCTTTGGAAAGGGCCTTGTAGGCTTTGACGGAGGGTTCGGCTTCGCCGCCGTGCCAGAGGATGGCTTCGGCGAGGCTGCGGGCGCGGCCGTCGTGGAGGAGTTGGATGGGGTTTTGGTTCGCGACTTTGTGGGTGTCGAGGTAGGTGACGTGAATGTCGCCGGAGCGGAAGGTGTCCTTTTGGTCATCGGCGGCGTGACGCTTGTTTTTGAGCGCCCAGAGGGGGGCGGTGCGCCATTTGCGGGCGAGGGGGGAGGAGCTGTCGTCGGCTAAGCCTTCGCCCATGTCGTGAAGGAGGAGGTCGGTGAAGGGTTGAATGCTTTGATTACTGAGTTCGGGGAACTTTGACTGACCCGTTTTGTGGGTGGGAGTGTGGCAAGTTTGGCAGTTGAGCGCGTGGAAGATTTTTTCGCCGAGAACGACGTCGGGCGCTTCGGGGTTGGTGCGTGGGGGGACGCCGAGGAGGGAGACGTAGGCTTCCAGTTCGGCCATGGCGGAAGCTGGAAGTTTCTCGACGCCCATGTCTTCGCGGAGGGCGCTTAGGTTTTGATCGTTCACGGTGGCTTGGCTAGCTTTCCAACCGAAGCGGCCGATTTTCCCTCCGACTTTTCGGACTTCGCCAGAGGAGTTTTTGGCGAGGGCGAGGAGGCGTTCCTCCGGGATCGCTTCGAGAAGTCCGGCGCCGATGATGGCGGGTGCGGTGCGCGGGGAAATTTCGGCAGCGGCTTTGCCGTCGATATGAAAGATGGGCTTTGAGAGTTCGACGCGCGTGCCGTCATCGAGGGTGACTTCGTGCGTTTCGAATTGCGCGATCGTGACTTCGCCTTCCGCGTCTTTGCCATCGCTCTGAAGTTGGATGCCGTGGGGTGATTTAGGATCGGTGAGGCGGAGGAGGGTGGTGTGAACGGGTTCTCCTAATTTTGGCAGGAGGGCTCCGGCATTGTGGACGTGGCAGCTGTTACAAGACTCCGCGTTGTAGGCATTTCCGGCGAGGCCTTTGCGGGCGGCTTCCATCTCCTTGAAGAAGACCGAAGGTTTGTCATCGGAGGGGTCGCTGAGATGTTTTCCGCTGATCATGTCGGTGTGGAACCAGGTGCGGCCATCGAGGAAGGCTTGATTGTTCGCGGGTTTCAGATTGAGCGCCTGCTGCTGCAGGGCGGACCAAGGCTCGACGCGTACGGTGGGAATGGTGGTCCAGCCTCCGGCGTAGCGTTTGGGGGAGGCGACTTCTTTTGGGGCTTCGTAATTGTCGATGAGGAGGCCGGGTTCGCCGATTTTGATGCGGAAGAACTCGGAGTAATAGGCGAAGAGATTGTGCGCGTTGCGTTCCTTTTGCTTGGCCCAGCCGGGGTGGGCTTCGTCATTGAAAAAGCGGAACTCGAAGGTGAGGGGGGAGCCCACTTTGAGAGCATCGGGTTTTTGGTGAAAGGAGAGCTTGCCGAGTTCTTGCTCGAAGTGAGTGAAGCCACCGACGTGGGTCATGCGCGCGTTGATGGCGAACTTGCTGCGGCCTGTTTCGTCGCCGAGAGGGTCGCCTTTATAGATTGCGGAGAAGTCAGCGCCGCGAGTTGGGATGTAGGATTGAGGCCACTCGGTGCGGAGGGTGAAGACGATCTTGTTCTCTCCCTTCGGCGTGTAGTCTTCGACCTTAAACCAAGCGCGGCGACCTTCCCAGTAGAAGGGATTGTATTTTGAGAAATCCATATCGTTCTCGTGGCGACGACGCACCCGGATCACGCCTTCGGTCACCGCGACACCATCGACGAAGCTGGCATTGACGCGCTCACCAATCTCCGAGGCGATGAGGGGGAGGCCGCTCAGAGAAAGGGCGAGAAGGAGGCACTTGAAAACAAGTGAGTGGCATTTCATTGCATTAAATTGCACAATCCGGAGTTGGCTGGCAAGGCTAGAATTCGAAGGCGATGGCTTCGCGGTCATTGCGAACGAGGAGGATGCGACCGGCGAGGGTGGGGTGATTCCAAGTGCGATGTTCGAGGGCTTCGAATTCGGAGGTGATTTTTTCGCTCTCGGGTGAGATTTCGATGATGGAGATGCTGCCATGTTCGCTTTGGATGATGAGGTGATTACCGACCCCGACGAGCTGGCCGTGGCCGTAGTTGCCGCCGCTCCATTGGCGGTCGCCGCTTTCGAGATCGAGACAAACGAGGCGGCCTTCATTGAGTCCGTAGATGAAGCCCTCGTGGATGACCATGTCGGCGAACTTTGCTTTGAGCTTGCGACTATGCCAGAGCTCTTCGGCTTTCAAGCCGTCGCCTTCTTGGCTGATTTTGATGCGATGAGAGCCGTATCCGTAGCCGCTGCTGGTGATGACGTTGTCTCCGACGATGAGGGGAGAGGCGCAGTTGCCTTGCGGGTTTCCGATGGGCGAGGACCAGAGGATCTTGCCCGTTTCGATCTCGTATCCATCGACTGATTTTTGCTGGATCGCTACGATCTGTCGCTTTCCCGCGAGGGTTGCGACGACGGGTGAGGCGTAGGAGGATTTGTAGTCGCCCGAACGCCAGATGAGGTTGCCGGAGCTGGCATCGAAGGCGGCGAGGTTTTCTTTGGCTTCGCTGCCGAGAGTCACGATGACTTTGCCATCGACGATTAATGGGCTGCAGCTCTTGGCCCAAGTTGGGACGCTCTGCTTGACCTCGGCGAGAATGTCTTTTCCCCAAATCTTTTCGCCCGTGCGGGCATCGAGGCAATTGAGAATGCCGGTCGCTCCGAGAGAGAAGACTTTGCCATCGGTGATGGTGGGAGTGGAGCGAGGGCCGTCTGCGCCCATCGATTCTTCAAAGCGGACCTTCTCCTCATGCACCCACACGGCGTCGCCGCTGAGGAGTTCGTAGCAGATCGTGGTTTCGACCAAGCCGCGCTGTTCCATGGTGTAGGTGTAGCCTCCGGCGACCGAAAAGGAGGACCAACCTTCGCCGATTTGCTTTCGCCAAAGTTCCTTGGGTTTGGAGTTGAACCATTGATCAGGGAGGAGCTCTCCTGAGACGTGGTTCGTCATTTGGGAGCCGAGGAGTCTTGGGAAATTTTCCGGTCCTTCGCTTGAAATAATCGTTCCTTCTTCAGCGATGCTTCCGATGAGGTCGGGGATTTCTTTGGCGGATTCTTTGGTCCATCGCCAGGAGAACTGCGGGAAGAAACCACCGGTGTGGCCGTCCATTTTCACAAGTCCGAGGGTGAGTAAAGCGAGGCCGAGTCCGAGGAGGCGGAACTTCCATCGCAGGCGGCTGAGTAAGAGCAGCCAGATGAGTGAGAAGGCGATAATGAGAATGACAAAGAGAAGGTCGGTAGCTCCACCGGCTCCGCTTTCAATGACTTTTGGAATGCTTTTCAGGATGATCCAGAGGATGATTAAGATGGCTTGAACCCATAAGAAAAGCTTCCAGCGGGGGCGTGGTTTTTCGGCGTCCTTCATGAGTCTATGAACAAATAGGCGAACTCTCAGCTTTGTCGAGGAAGGGTTATTGGTGATGGCCTTTAGCCTTTAGCCTTTAGCAATTAGCTTTTAGCCAGGTCGACCGGGGCCAATGGCCAACAGCTAAAAGCTAATAGCCATTGTGGGGAACGTCATTTTACTCCGTCTGGATCTTTAGTGGTTCTTTAGCCCAAGAACTCCCGTCTACTTCGGGAGATGAGGTTCTAGAGAACTGGACCGAGCTTGCGCGGCGGTGGCGGCTTTGCGTTCGAAGAGTTGGGTGAGGTGATCTTGCATGCGGAACTTACGTTCGCCTTTTTGACGTTCGATGCGCTTTGAGCTGCCGTCGGGCTGGATGAGGTAGGCGTTTTGGTTGTCTTTGAAACAACTTTCGAGAATGCCAATGAGGAGCTTTTTAGAAGTGGCGTCGAGAATGGGAGTCATGAGCTCGACTCGTTTTTCGAGGTTGCGGGTCATCCAGTCGGCCGAGGAAATGAAGACCTCGTCATCGCCGCCTTGGTGGAAGTGGAAGACGCGCATGTGCTCGAGTTGTTGGTCGATGATGGAGACGACTTCGATGTTCTTGGCCTCCTTGCGCTCGCCGGTTTTGAGACAGCAGATGCCGCGCACGTTGAGCTTGATTTCGACACCTGCTTTGGAGGCGGCGTAGAGGGCATTGATCATGTCGATGTCCTCGAGCGAATTCATTTTGGCGACGATGCGGGCTTCTTCGCCTTCGAGTGCGCGGGCTGTTTCTTCCTCGATAAGGTCGATGAGGCTGCGCTTGATTTCGGTGGGAGCGGGGATGAGAGCGCGGAAGTTTTCGAGCTTAGTGCGACCGGTGACGGCATTGAAAAAGATCGAGGCGTCGGTGCCGAATTCGGGTCGGCAAGTGAAGTAGGAGATGTCGGTGTAGAAGCGGGCCGTGATCTCGTTATAGTTGCCGGTGCCGAGGTGGACGTAGCGCTTGAGGTGGCCGTCTTCGTTGCGGATGACGAGGGCGATTTTGGCGTGGGTCTTCAGTCCTTTGACGCCGTAGAGGACTTGGGCTCCGGCGCGGCGGAGTTCTTCGGCTCGCTCGAGGTTGTGGGCTTCATCAAAGCGGGCCTTGAGCTCGACGAGGACGGTGACTTGCTTTCCGGATTTCGCGGCGTGGATCAGGGCGTCGACGATTTGGGAATTGTTTGCGGTGCGGTAAAGGGTCTGCTTGATGGCGAGGACGTGGGGGTCGCGGGAGGCCTCTTCGATGAAGCGGACGACGGGGCGGTAGGATTGGTAGGGGTGAACGAGGGTTATATCCTGCTCTTGGTCGAGGGCCTCGAAGATGCTGTGGGTGGGGTCGAGTTCGGGAGCTTCGGCGCCGCTGATGGGTGCGGTGCGGAGGTGATTAAAGCCATCGACCATCGCGAGAGAAAAGAGGTCGGCGAGGGCGAGGGGGGCGAATTTGGTGAGGAAGACCTTATGAAGGTCGAGCTCGAGAAGGGCGATGAGTTGGTGGGTGAGGTCGTTGTCTTGTGAGGTCTGTAGGCGGACGGGGAAGGATTGGCCGCGGGCGTTGACGACTTGGTGGATCTCTTCGGCAAAGTCGTGGGCCTCGTCCTCGTTGGCGGGAATGTCGGTGTTGCGAGTGAGTCGGAAGGTGGTGTGGGCCGTGATGCTTTCGCCGGGGAAGAGGGATGAGCAGAAGTGGGCGATGAGGTCTTCGAGAAGGACGAAGCCGCCTTCGTTGACAAGGGCGGTACGGGGAATCGATGAGGGAAGAGGGAGGATGACGATACGTTCATCTTTCTGCTCGGGGTCGCTGACGGTGAGGGCGAGGCAGACGTTGAGGGAAGGGATGATTTGGCGGGCGTTTTCGGCCGTGAGGAGGAGAGGCGAGAGGAGGGGCGAGACGTGGTTCTCGAAGTAGTGAGCGAGGTGCTGAATCTGGTCGGGATCCAAGTCGGCGATGGCGTGAAGGGGGAGGCCTTCTTCTGAGAGGGCAGGGAGGAGTTCTTTTTGGAAGAGGCGTTCTTGGTCTTTCTTAAAACGGCGGACCCGCTTTTCGATCGCGGCGAGTTGCTCGCCGACATCGAGGCCAGAGATGTCCCGCACGGTGGGCGCGGAAGCATGTAAGGTGTGGAGTCCGCCGATGCGGACTTGGAAAAACTCGTCGAGATTAGAGCCGGTGATCGCGAGGAATTTGAGTTGGTCGAGGAGCGGAAGGTCGGGACGAAGGGCTTCGTTGAGGACGCGCTGGTTGAATTCGAGCCAGGAGAGTTCGCGATTGATGTAGGGAGGCTTCATGGAAAGTAGAAGTACGAGATGAGTAAGACTTAAGCGCTTTCGTTGAGGACGAGTTTGAGGCCGAAGAGGTTTTGGAAGAGGTCGGCTTTGGTGGGGAGGGCGAGGCGTTCGGCGGAGGCGTCGACGAGGCCTTCGAGGTTGAGGGTGGCTTTGCCTTCGGACAGGGTGACGCTGAGGTCTTTGACGCGCTGGGAGTGGGTGCGTTCTAGGGCATCGGCGACGCGGAGGAGGGCGGAGAGCTTGGCGACGCGGATGCGGTCGTCGGAGCTGAGTTCTTTGTAGAAGGGGTGAGAGAGGTTGGGGGCTTCCTTGCGATGGTAGCGGGTGACGAGGGCGACGAGGAGGCGGTCGTGCTCGCTGAGGCCGAAGATCTCGGAATGGCGGATGATGTAGAGGCCGTGAAGTTCGTGGGATTTGGGCGAGATGTGGTTGCCGACTTCATGGAGGATGGCGGCGACGTGGAGGAGGGAGGCATCGTGTTCGCTGAGTTGATGGAGGTCCTGCGTTTCCTCGAAGAGGCGGAGGCAGAGGTGGGCGACGTGGCGGGCGTGGGCCATGTCGGCTCCGAAGCGTTTTGCGGTGAGGGTGGCGGAGTGCAGGAGTTGGGATTTGAGTTCTTCTTGAGCGCCGGATGGGTGCGCGAGGTCGGTGAGGAGGCCTTCTTCATAGTCGGAGCTGGAGACGCGGAGGGAGGTGAGGTCGAAGGATTCGGCAATGGCGGCATTGATGACGAGGGCGGGGAGGGCGGGGCCGGCCGTTTGGTAGTCGAGCTTGTAGGACTTCACGCGCTCCGGCTCGGTGAGAGCAGCGAGATCGGAGGTGAGTTGGCGGAGGACCTTGTAGCGGGATTTGGTTTTATCCGGCTTGGAGAGGTAGGGGGCGAGCATTTGGATCTCGGTGCCGATCATGACGAGGTCTTCGATCTCTTCTTCGCGGAAGTCGAAATGGATTTGGGCGATAAGGCCGGAGATTTGCTCGCGAATGAGGCGGATGATGGGCTCTCCGGTGAGGTCGGGAGAATGGAGGCGTTCCCAGCAGCGGTGGGTGCCGAGGCGGTATGATTGGTAGCGGACAATGCGGCCCTTTTTCAGGAGGATGAGGCGCGCGCTCCCGGGGCCAACGTGGGCCACGATGGTGTTGCGCTTTTGCATCGAGGGAGTGTCGCGGAGGCGGCGGCGGGTCTTGAGGAAGACGAGGCGGGTCATCTCGCCATCGTCGAGCGGGTCGAAGTGCCATTGGCAGGCGATTTGGAGGCGGTTGAGGAAGACCTCGGCGTTCGAGGCTTCTTCGAGGGTGTTGGTGGTGACGGCACGGACGGGGATGTCGCTGAGGCCGAGGTCGGCGAGGGAGTCTTGGAAGCCGCGGATGACTTTGACTGCTTGCTCGATGGTGGAGGACTGGATGTGGCCGTGGCCGAAGATGTCACGCCCCAGCGGGATGTTCTTTTCGAGGAAGTCGACGCGCTCCTCACTTCCATCTTCCGCGACACGAAGAATGATCATCGAGGCATGGCTGGCCCCGATGTGAACGGCAGCTCTGAGGGTGGCGGAGGGGGCATCGGACATGGCAGGTCTTTAATGAGTCTTATCAAGCCGCTTTCGGCAACATGGAAATGGTGACCATTTTTCATAGGAGCTGAGAGAATTTTGGATTTGGCGCGTTTGGGAAGAGAGGGGGGATGTCGTCTGGGGAATAAGGAGGTGAGAAGATTTGCAGCGTCCGGAACCCTCGCGAGCGAAGGGCTACTTATATCCGTGTTTAGATTCCTCGCTTGATCGCTCTGTTGGAAAGAGGTCGAATTTGATGTCGCCCTTTTCTGGCCGAGCTTGGTCACGAGGTGCTTGATTTCCGGATGGAGAAGGATGAGGGAGCGCCTGACTTTGACTTCAGCATTCGAGCCGAAACCGACCTTGCTCTTTCATCGAGAAGATTAACCTGGGAATTAGGGATATCGCTTTGTCCCTTGGCTGCAGGAAAGAATGTGCTCATAAGTTCGTAGACACTTTATGAAGCTTTCAAAGTTCCTCCCCTTTGTTTTTTTGCCGCTTCTTGCGCAAGCGGAGCCTGAGGCTGTTGAGGATCGGCCGAATATTATTTTCCTGATGTCGGATGATCAGTGCACCTACTCAATGGGCTGTTATGGGAATCAGGATGTGCAGACTCCGAACATGGATGAGCTGGCGGCGGATGGGATGATCTTTGATCTTCATTATGTTACGACGGCGATTTGCATGGGGAGTCGGGCGAATGCTTTTACGGGGATGTATGAGTATAAGACGGGCTGCAATTTTGTTCATGGTGATCTCGCCGCGGATCTTTGGGCGAAGTCTTATCCGGTTCTGCTGAGAGAGGCGGGATACCTTACGGCCTTTGCGGGGAAGTTTGGGATCGTGGTCGATGGGAAAGGGATTTGTGAGGAGGAATTCGACTTCTACGGAGGAGGGAAGGGGCAGACGAATTTTCAGACGGCGCGGAATCCCTCGATGAAAAAGTATGCGAGCAAATATCCTCATTCCACTCTTTCGTATGGGGCTTTTGGGCGTGATGTGATTCGGGATTCGGTGGCGAAGAAGAAGCCATTCTGCCTCTCGATCAGTTTCAAAGCGCCGCATCGGCCGACCACTCCAGATCCCAAATTTGACCACGTTTATGAAGGGAAGAAATTCCAGAAGCCCGCAAACTACGGGCGACGTTATGGCGAGCATCTTGCGCCTCAAAGTAAGCAGGGACGACAGTATCCTCGTTTTGAGGAGTGGGGTTATGACAAGAAATATGATGAGGTCATGGCGGTCTACAATCAGCAGATTTATGCGATCGATGTGGCCTTGGGAATGATCCGAGAGGAGTTGAAGAGGCAGGGCGTGGAGAAGAATACGGTGGTGATTTATACCAGCGACAATGGCTTCATTTGTGGGTCGCACGGTTATGGTTCTAAGGTGCTGCCGATGGAAGAGTCATCGCGAGTGCCGCTGATCATTTACGATCCTCGGAGCGAGACGGCTGGGAAGAAGATCCGCTGTCAGCAGCTGACGGGGAACATTGATTTTGCGCCGACCATTTTGGAGCTCGCGGGGCTGGAGCCGACGGAGAACATGGACGGACAGAGTCTGCTTCCGCTCCTGAAGAAGCCAAAAGAAGGCGGTCATGAGATCTTAGCCTTGATGAATACTTTTCCGCCAGCTCCAACGACTTGCATGAGCATCGTTTCTGGTCCTTACAAATACACTTACTGGTGGTTTGAGAATGAGGAGATGAAGCCGACGGAGGAGCTTTTTCATCTCGGTGATGATCCCATGGAATTGACTAACCTCGCGACGATGAAGGGTCAGGAGAAGGTCATGGAAGAGATGCGGGCGAAGTATGACCAGCAGCTGGGGCACTGGAAGAATGAGGCGGTGAAGGGGAACGACTACCAGAAATACATCACGCTTTTTGATCGGACTCTCCCCGCAGCGGCGAAAGTGGAGCTGCAAAAACCGAAATCGAAAAAGAAGAAGCGGAAAGAAAAGTAGGCGAACTTAGTGCTGATCTTTGACCCCGAGTCGATGCGTCTGTTTGATGGCGTAGATCAGGGGTGGGATGCAGAAGACGCCGAAGGAGCAATCGATGAGGCGCCACCAGAAGGGGATTTCGCGGATCGCTCCGCAGATGAGAGCGAGGGGAAAGATGAGAACCGACATCCAGATCCCGACGTGGAGCACGCCTTCGTAGCGGATGGGGTCGCGGTATGGGAGGATGAAAAAGAGCATGATCATGAGGTGGGCGAAGGCGAGCCAGTCGGTGCCGTAAGCTACGAAAGGGTATTTAGCGTAGGTGACATCTAGGCCTTCGCGGACTTTGAGAATCCAGTGGGTGAAGCCTTCGTAATGAGTGGGGTTTAAGTCGCTGCTTCCTCCGGTGAGGACAGAAGAGATGAAATTCAGCTCGTGCAGGAGGGGGAAAGCGGTGACTCCGCTGATGAAGAGTCCAAACATCACGATGATGAGGGCGATGCGGATTTTCTTAAGCTCAGTCATCGTGTCGAGGATAGCGAGCCGGAGATCTAGGTCAATGTTGGCCCTGAACGGGGGTCCTAGATTAGGTTTAAGAAAAGAGCTTTATGGGGTCTTTAAAACTTTCACCGCGCAGGCTTTGTAGCTGGGTTGGCGGGAGTGGGGGTCGAAGGCGGGGAAGGTGAGGAGGTTGGTGCTGCCTTCGTGCATGGGGAGGAAGACTTCTCCGGGACTTACGTTCGTGGTGAGGTGGGCGTGGGCGGTGATGGTGCCGCGTCGTGAGGAGATGGAAATTTGGTCGCGGTCGGCGATGCCGTGGCGGTCTGCGTCCTCGGGGTGGAGGTCGAGGAGGAGTTCGGCGGGGTAAAGTTTTCGGAGGACGGCACTTTTGTTGGTGCGGGATTGGGTGTGCCATTGGGCAGAGGTGCCGCGACCGGTGAGGAGGGTGAAGGGGTATGCCTCACAGGTCGGTTCGGGTAAGGGAGCGGGGGGATCGAAGAGGAATTTGGCGCGGCCGTTTGGGGTGTAGAATTTATGATCTTCGAAGAGGCGGCGCTCCGATTTGAACGTCGAACGTCGAACATCCAACGTTGAACGTTCAAGTGGGGAAGCTTCGATGTTGGGCGTTGAGCGTTGGACGTTGAACGTTGGAAGAGGCCATTGGATGCCGCCTTGTTCGTCGAGGTGCTGGTAGCCTTGGATACCGGTGATGTCGCAGGGCTGGCCCTCGGAGAGTTGTTGGAGGAGCTCGAAGGCGGCGTGGGGGCTGGACCATTTTTCGAACATTTCGCCGCAGCCCCAGGCGTTGGCGAGGAGTTGGAGGATGCGGAAATCGGAGAGGGCTTGGCCGGGGGCGTGGCGGACTTGCTTGAGAGTGCCGATACGGCGCTCGGAGTTGATGAAGGTGCCCCCTTTTTCGCCCCAGGAGGCGGCGGGAAGGAGAAGGTCGGCGGTTTGGGCGGTTTCGGTGCTGTGATACATGTCCTGCACCACGAGGAAATCTAGTTTCTTTCGTACTTTGTGAAACTTGCTCTGGTTAATCCAGGAGTGGGCGGGGTTGGTGGCGATGACCCAGAGGCCTTTGATCTTTCCTGATTCGATGCCGTCGATGATTTGGTCGTAGGCCCAGCTGGGTTCGCGGGGGATGTTTTCCTCGGGGATTTCGAGGATGCGGGAAACTTTTTCGCGGTGGGAAGGGTTGGCGAAGTCGTGGCCGCCGAGAAGGCTGGTGGTGTTTGAGAAGAGGCGGGAGCCCATGGCGTTGCACTGGCCGGTGATGGAGTTGGGGCCGGTGCCGGGCTTGCCGATGTTGCCTGTCATGAGGCAGAGGTTGATGATGGCTTGGGCGGTGCGGACACCTTCGTGCGATTGATTCACGCCCATGGTCCACCACATCGAGACGCGTTTGGTGGGGTCGGAGATGAGTTTGGCGAGGGCCTCGACTTGAGCGGGAGCGATGCCAGATTTTTCTTGGGTGGCCTCGGGCGAGTAGTTTTTGACGAAGTCGGCAAAGTCATCGAAGCCATCGGTGTGCTCGCGGAGGAAGTCGTGATCGACGCGGTCTTCGCGGATGATGCAGTGGGCGAGGGCGTAGAGGAGAGGGAGGTCGCCTTTAGATTTGATGGCGAGGTGTTGGGTGGCGATTTGGGCGGTCTCGGTGGCACGGGGATCGATGACGACGATGTCGGGGTTTCGTTTATTGCGCGCGAGGCGTTGGTAGAGGATGGGGTGGGCGATGGCGAGGTTGGAGCCCATGAGGATGACAACGTCGGATTGCTCGAAGTCGCCGTAAGTGTAGGGCGGGGCGTCGAAGCCGAAGGCCTGCTTATAGGCGACGACGGAGGTGGCCATGCATTGGCGGGTGTTGCCATCGCCGTGCTTGATGCCCATGCCGAATTTGGCGAAGGAGCCGAGGAAGGCCATTTCTTCGGTGGGAATTTGGCCGGTAGAGATGAAGGCGACGGAGTCTTTTCCGTAGGTCGCTTGGACCTTCTTGAATTTATCAGAGAAGATTTTTGCGGCGAGATCCCAGGAGATTTCCTTGGCGGGTTCATTGGCAAATTCCTTCAACAAGGGGGCGGTGGCACGGTCTGGGGAATCGAGGACGGCGAGGGCTTCCCAACCCTTGGGGCAAGCCATGCCGAGGTTGACGGGGTAGTCGGTGGAGGGGGTGAGGCCGACGGCTTCTCCTTGGTGGAGGTGGAGATTGAGCTGGCAGCCGGTGGAGCAGAATCCGCAGACGGAGCTGGCGGTGCCGTCGGTTTCGAGGTTGCGGGGGAGCTTTCCAAGGCCGAAATCATTGGGCCGCAAGAGGAGTTCGGCCGTGAGGGGACCGGTCTTTTGCTTGAGGAGCTTTGCGAGAGCGGGCATGAGCGGGGGTTATACCGCATTTTCTGCGCCAAGTGACATGAGGGGAATTCACGCATAAAAAAGCACGGGCCTCTCGACCCGTGCTTGTATTCTTGCGGTTTCTAAACTTTTACCACTTTTTGTAGGGGAGGAATTTTCCATTCATGGTGACGACGACGCGGTCGCCTTTTGGGTCCTCTTCTTTGTCGACGTCCATGGTGAAGTCGATGGCGCTCATGATGCCGTCACCGAATTTCTCGTGGATGACTTCCTTGAGAGCGCCGCCGTAGACGTAGGCGATCTCGAAGAAGCGGTAGACGAGGGGGTCTTTAGCGACGAGTTCGGTGTCGGTGGCCTTCATGGGGAAGGTGGTGAGGGCGGTGGTGACTTCTGGGCCAAGGTCGAGGAAGTCGGTGAGTTTTTTGGCGTCGTCAGGAACGAGACTGTTTTGTCCGAGGACGACAGAGGTGGTAAAGACGTCGGAGAGTCCGACGGCTGCGGAGATTTCTCCCCAGCTGGTTTCTTTGGCAGCCTTGGCGGCCATGATGGCTTCGGTCATTTCTAATTTGGTCATGATTTTTTGAGGTTAGATTGCTTTGAGTTTGGAGGCTTCCTGCGGCGCGGCTTTTCCGGTGACGAGGAATTTGAGAATGTGGTTTCTGAGTTCGGTGTAGCGTGGGTTGTCGATGAGCTCGGCGCGGACGCGTGGGCGGGGGATATCGATGTCGATGATTTCGGCGAGCTGGGCGGCGGGGCCGTTGCTCATCATGGCGATGCGATTTGAGAGGAGGATGGCTTCATCGACATCGTGCGTGACCATGAAGACGGTGCTGTTTGTCGCTTCCCACATGCGGAGAAGTTCTTCCTGAATGGAGCCTCGGGTGAGGGCATCGATCTGGGCGAAGGGCTCGTCGAGGAGGAGGATCTTTGGCTCGGCAGCGAAGGCGCGGGCGAGGCCGACGCGCTGTCGCATGCCGCCGGAGAGCATCGAGGGGCGGCGGTTGGCGGCGGACTCGAGATTCATCATGGTGAGATACTTCATGGTCCATTCCTTGACCTCGTCCTTTGACCAGGCCTTGTGGCTTTGGCGGACGGCCATGGCGACGTTTTCATAGGCGGTGGCCCAGGGCATGAGGGCGAAGTTTTGGAAGACGACCATGCGGTCGAGACCGGGAGAGGAGGTTTCTTTTCCATCGAGAATGATGCCGCCTTTGGTGGCGTCATCGAATCCGGCCATGATGTTGAGGAGGGTGCTTTTCCCGCAACCGGAGTGTCCGATCATGGAGACGAATTCGCCTTTCTCGATGTTGAAATTGACGTCTTCGAAGACGACGAACTTGTCGCCTTTTTTAGCGCCGGGTTCGAGAGAGGGGTAGATTTTGGTGACGTGGTCGACTTGTAGGTAAGACATGGAAATGAGTGATTAGGTTGCCGGGTTAAGAAGGTGCTTAGCTTTCGGCGTAGGTGAAACGGGAGGCGACCTTGCCGAGGCACCAGTCGAGGGTGAAGCCAACGACGCCGACAACCATGATGGCGAAGATGACGCCGGAGATATCGAGGTTGTTCCACTCGATCCAGCTGAGGTAGCCGACTCCGAGTTCGCCGAGGAGCATCTCGGCCGGGACGACGGCGACGAGGGCGCTGCCGAAGGAGATGCGGAGGCCGGCGAAAATGGCGGGAGCGGAGGCGGGAAGGACGACCTTCCAGAAGCGCTTGAGCCAGCTGAGTTCAACCATTTGAGAGACGCGGAGGTAGTCCGGTTTGATGTTAGAAACGCCGAAGGCGGTGTTGGCCATGGTGGGCCAGAGCGAGGCCATGAAGACGACGAGGACCGAGGTCATGAAGGGGTCTTTTACGGTGTATAAAAGCAGAGGCATCCAGGCGAGCGGCGAGACCGGCTTGAGGATCTGAATGAAGGGATTGAGGGCGGTGAAGAGAGTTTTCGACATGCCGATGAGCATGCCAAAAATGACGGCGACAACGCTGGCGAGAAGGAAGCCGGTGAGGAAGCGCTCTAAGGTATATTTCACGAGGAGGCCGATTCCGTGATCGTTGGTGCCTTTTTCGGTGAAGGGTCCCTTGAGTTCTACTTTGGCTTTTTCAAAGACCTTGCCGGGTCCGGGAACGGTTTGGAGTTTTTCCGGGTTGTTGATGAATTTGTCGTTTTCATCACGGAGGATGTCTCCGTTCATTTCCATCATCATGAGCTCCATCTCATCCTTCCCAGAGGGGTCAAAGTCGGGGACCCGGGTGAGGCTGGACCAGACTAAGAGGAAGACTCCTAGGATGATCAAGCTGAGAAGGTAGGGGGCGTATTTGCCCCCTTTTGAGAGGAAGTTCATGTGTGTTGGAATGGGGTGGTTTTTACTTAGCGCGAGTGATGGCGAAGCTCTTGGCGTAGCCGAGGGGATCGTCCGGAGTGAACTTTTTCCCCATGACGGAGAAGGTGTCTAAGGAAGTCTTCTTTGGCTTGTGGCCGAGTTCTTTGATCATGTCTTCGCACTCGCCTTCGAGGTAGACCTTCTTGGCGACGGCATCGAAGTCGATGTCGCCCTCGATCTGCCCCCAACGAACCATTTGTGACATGATCCACTTGGCCATGGAGTTCCACGGCATGGGGTCGAAGTCGATTCGCTGTGGGTCTTTCTTGATGTTTCCAAGGCCGTCGAGATAGGTGCCGGTGAGGACTTGCTCGATGACGGTGACGGGTTGGTTGAGGTAGTTCTTCGGGGCGATGGCCTTGGCGATCTCCTTGCGGTTTTCCGCTTTGGAAGAGTAGTAGGTGGCATCGACAATGGACTTGAAGAGTGCCTTGTAGGTGTTCGGGTTGGTGGTGGCGAACTCCTGAGAAATGGCGAAGGCGCAACAGGGGTGACCTTCCCAAAGCTCCTTGGTGAGCTTGAAGAGGAAGCCGCATTTTTCGTAAACGGCGCGCTGGTTGAAGGGGTCGGGGGCGAGGTAGCCATCGACATTTCCCGCCTTGAGGTTGGCGACCATCTCGGGTGGCGGGACGACGCGGATTTGCACATCTTTATCGGGATCCAAGCCGCCTTCCGCGAGGTAGTAGCGGAGGAGGTAGTTGTGCATGGAATACTCGAAGGGGACGCAGAAGCGGAAGCCCTTCATGTCCTGTGGGCCTTTGACGCCTTTGTGCTTGTTGGCGAGGGTGATGGCTTGGCCGTTGATATTTTCGATCGCGGGCATGAGGTAGGGGACCTGCGGGGATCCGGCACCGAGGGAGATCGAGAGTGGCATGGGGCTCAGCATGTGAGCGGCATCGACTTCCTTGTTAATACCCCAGTCGCGGACCATGGACCAACCGGAGGCGCGGCGGACTTTGGCATTGAGGCCGTACTTTTTGTAGAAGCCCATGGGCTCCGCCATGATGATGGGAGTGGCGCAAGTGATGGGGATGAAACCGATCGAGAGGTCTTTTTTCTCAATGTTTTTGGCATCGTCTGCGGCCCAAGCCTTGAAGCTATCCTTTGGCAAGACACTGGCGATGATGGCGGCGGCAGCTCCTTGCCCGACTCGGCTGATGAACTGGCGGCGAGCGAGGTCATTTGGGAAAACGGCGCGGACGATGGCTTCTTCGATGACGTTGTCTACCATTGCTTCATGGCTGTCCGCGACGGGTGCGGATTCGCCTGAGCAACTACAGGGACCGGAGTGGTTGCAGGGTTTAGCGGTGGACGCGGCGACGTTTTTAAAGTCGCTTGCGGTGTTGGCGACGAATTCCTGTGCGGCTTCATCGAGCGGGGCAGCTTGGTGGCTGTGCCCTGCGCCGAGAGTGATGCTCGGGTCGTAGGGATTGTTCATGGTGGGATGTTCTTTCATGGTATTTTTATGGCTTAGTTTCGGGAGAGAGAGGCGAGGAGATCGTCGTAGATGTCTTCGCGGAAGCAGCTGAGGATTTGAGCGCGTGAGGGTTTCGAGAATTTGGGCTGGATTTTATGAAGTGATATTTCATTCATGACCCAGGCTGCCTTTTGGAGGGTGGGGCGGTTGGCGTCATTCCGATGGAAGACGATGGCGTCATCTGCTGGGGTTTGGTTGCCCATGCCCATTCGAAAGGGGCCGACGAGGGCATTGTTTAGAGTGTCTACTGGGACATCGATATAGCGGGGATTTGCTAAGAGGCGGGAAAGTCCAGGGCGGTTTTCGGGGTTGTCGCAAAAGGTGGCAGCATCCCACAGGGCTCGGAGGAGGGCAAGGTGACGCGCAGGGTCTTCTTCGTGGAAGGCCTCGGTGACCATGAAGACCTTCTCGGGATGCATGGGTGAGAAGTCCGAAGTGAGGGTGGTGCAGAAGCCGATGTTTTGGAGGAGACCGAGGGAACTCCATGGCTCGGCGACGCAGTAGCCATCGAGGTAGCCCCTTTTTAAACAGTCGTGAACCTGGGGCGGGGGGACGACGACGATATCGACGTCCTTTTCTGGAGTGATGCCGTGGGAGAGGAGCCAGTGGCGGATGAGGTAGTTCTGTGAAGAATACTTGAGGACGCCAGCGAAGGTGAAGCGCCGGGCGGGGTTCGCTTTGATGACCTGAGCGAGGGATGCTCCATCGCGCACGCCCATTTCCCAGAGTTCGTTCGAGAGGGTGATGGCGTTGCCATTGTGCGCAGTGACAAAGGCGGTGAGGCAGCGACTGACCATGCCGGTGTAGCCGAAGGAAAGCTCCATCACCATGCTGGTGGGGGCTTGGGCGGCATCGAGCTCGCCGTGGTAGATCTTCTCGCGAATGGTGGCCCAGCCGGGCTCGCGGGAGAGTTCTACATGAAGTCCATGCTTCTTAAAATAGCCCATCTCCTGCGCGACGACGAGCGGGGCGCAGTCGGTCATCGGAACGTATCCGATTTTTAACGGAACGCTCTTTCTGCGATGGTGGGTGAGTGGAAGCACGATCGCTCAAGTAGCAGGAGGGGGTCCAAGTGGCCTTTTAGAGAGGTGAATCAAGGCGACTTAATTTCACTGCTATGGTGAATGCGATTGTCCATGAATGGAATGATCACAAAAATAACTCATCATGGTGTATGGGTAGATTGATGGATGACTCAGTGGACACCAAGAAGCTGCGGATGTTCGTGGCGACGGTCCAAGAAGGGAGTATGCGGCGAGCTAGTAAGACGCTTTTCGTAACTCCATCCGCTTTGAGTCACGGGATTCGCTCACTAGAAGAGAGTTTGAAGACGAAGCTATTTACTCGCAATGGGCCGGTTCTGAGTCCAACGCAGGCTGGGCAGAAATTTTTCAATGAGGCGCAGGATATTTTAGCGCGCTTGGATGAGATGGTTTCGCGGATTTCGAGTGGCGATAGGAACGAGCATATCCAGTTGCATATTGGGACGACGAACACGGGGTGTCGGCATCTGTTTCCGGGGATCGTGCGTGAGTTTCGTGAGAGCTTTCCTGATGTTTCGTTAAAGCTGGAGATCGGGGACACGGATCATCTTTTGAATGAGATGAATGAACGAAGGCTCGATATCGTCATTGCCCCGGTGCAGCGGGATTATCGTGACTTAGTTCAGGTGGAATTGGGTTTCGATGAGCTTGTGCATATTGTTCATCCATCGCACGATTGGGCACAGAGTGGGGAGGCGGATCTGGCGAGCCTGCGGGATCAGAAGCTGATTGTGCCCTCGGTGCAGTCGCACACTTATGATTTGATTGATTCCTTTTATCGTGAGCTGCGTGTTCCGCTGGAGCCATTTATTGAGCTTAATAATGAGGAGGCGATCAAGCAGCTGGTCTCGCTGAATATTGGGATCGGAGTGGTGCCAAGATGGATCACTCAAGAGGAGGTTTCACGAGGGAGTCTGCATGCGTTTGCGCTGGGTGATGGTCCTTTGCGTCGTCGCTGGACGGTGCTGCATCGGGATCAAGTGGAGCTGAGTTTTCCAGAGTTTCTCTTTATCGGGATGACCAAAGCGGTTGCCCGAAATCTGCTAGGATGAATTTACCAAACCAAAAATAACAATGACGACTGATACACCAAGACCACCCTTCCCGCCCTTTGATCACGAAAGCGCATCGCAGAAAGTGCGAATGGCTGAGAACGGCTGGAATGGTCGTGATGCCGAGAAGGTTTCTCTCGCTTATACTTCTGACACGCAGTGGAGGAATCGTTCGGAATTTCTCAACGGACGTGCGGAAGTGGTGGAGTTCTTGACGCAGAAGTGGGCGAAGGAGAATGGCTACCGATTGATCAAGGAGCTATGGGCTTACACTGGAAATCGGATCGCGGTGCGCTTTGCCTACGAGTGGCATGATGAGGAAGGGCAGTGGTTTCGTTCCTATGGGAATGAGAATTGGGAGTTTGATGAGAACGGGCTGATGGCGAGTCGGCACGCGAGCATTAACGATCTCCCGATCAGTGAAGAGCAACGGAAGTTCCACTGGCCGCATGGGATTCGGCCGGACGATCATAGGTCGCTTTCGGAGCTGGGTTTGTAGGGAGGGCGGCGAAGTCTGGGGCCTCTGGGATGTGGGCGACGCTGTCTAATACTAGATCAGGTGAGTAGGCGAAGTCTGCGAGGTCTTCTTTGGCGGTGCCTCCTGACATGACGAGAATGGTGCGGTAGCGGAGGCCGACTCCGCCGAGGATGTCGGTCTCCATGGTGTCTCCGACCATGATGGTTTCTTCGCTGGTGAGGCCGAGTTGCTTGCGGGCAGCGCGCATCATGATGGGGCTGGGCTTACCGACGGAGAAGGCCTTCTTCCCGGTGGCGCTCTCGATCATGGCGGCGATCGCTCCGCAGCCCGGGCGGATGCCGGCTTCGGTGGGACAGTTCGGGTCGAGGTTGGTGGCGATGAGCCGTGCGCCTTTGGCGACGAGGCGGACCGCTTTTTCGATCATCTCGAAAGTCATGGTCCGTCCTTCGCCGACGATCACGAAGTCGGGATTCTCTTCTACGATCGAGTAGCCATTTTGGTGGAGGGCATTGAGGAGGCCCCCCTCGCCGATGACGTAGGCGGAGCCG
Source organism: uncultured Verrucomicrobiales bacterium (assembly GCA_937928545.1). Classification (GTDB taxonomy): domain Bacteria; phylum Verrucomicrobiota; class Verrucomicrobiia; order Verrucomicrobiales; family Akkermansiaceae; genus SW10. The sequence continues at coordinate 166 of CALGJQ010000051.1, read as the reverse complement.
CCGGGCTTTTGTTGGGCGACGAAGCGGGCGGGTTTGATCTGCTTGGGGTCACTGGTTTTTTCTTTTTCGAGGAGGTAGTCGATAATGAGTCCTTCGCGGGTCTCGCCGAGCCAAAGGTTGTTTCCAAATTCAACTTCGGCTCCACTTTTCCCTCGTTTGAGAACTT
>CALGJQ010000050.1 GCA_937928545.1 uncultured Verrucomicrobiales bacterium | reverse complement strand
TGATCTCATCGTTGAGGTCAGTTCTGATCTGGTGAATTGGGAGAGGAATCTGGGACCTGAACTGGAACGAGTTTCTCAAGGGAATGGGCTCGATTCTGTGACGGTGCGACTTCCGCATACGGGGTCTCGTTGCTTTGTTCGCGTGGTGTTAGAGTTTCCATAGGTGCATCCAACTTTGGGGGGCTGTGACGTGGGTCAGGGGCGGAGAGTCGAAGCTGGATCTCCACTTCTTTTTGTCTCAAGCTTCTTCTCAATGAATCGGCTTCTTGTTTCACTCGCGACCTGTCTTTTGATTGGGATTGTCCAATCTTCAGAGCTCCCTCTTCCCAAAAAAGTGGTTCTCATCATGGCGGATGATATCGGACTCGAGGGTTTAGGCTGCTACGGAGGATCTGACTATAAAACTCCTCGTCTAGATCAACTTGCCGCCACTGGCCTCCGTTTTACTCACGCCTATTCTCAGCCTCTTTGCTCTCCGACTCGTTTAGAGATCATGACAGGGAAAGAGAATCACCGGAACTGGACCTATTTTGGCATCCTTCCACCTGAAGAAAAAACCTTTGGTCATCTCATGCAGTCATTCGGCTACCGGACCTGTATCGCTGGAAAGTGGCAGCTGCAATCTTACGACCCGCCCGACTTCCCAAACGCTGAAAAACGACGGGGGACTGGGATGCATCCCAAAGATGCAGGCTTCCATAAATATTCTCTCTTCCACTCACTCCATACTGAGGACAAAGGCTCTCGTTATGCCAATCCGACCTATCTTCAGGATGGAACTCTTCACAAACAAGTTGAGGGGAAATACGGCGAAGATATTTCGGTGGAATTTCTCCTGAAGTTTCTCGAAAACAATAAAGACGAAAAGGCTTTCGTTTACTATCCCATGGCCCTCCCTCATTGGCCGGTTAATCCTACCCCGGATTCTGAGATTTGGAATGAGGATCCATCGAAACGTCTCGATGAAGACGATCAATACTTTCCCGATATGGTCGCCTACATGGACACTATTGTCGGTCGAGTTGTCGATGGGATCGAGAAGCTTGGTCTTCGCGAGGAAACGCTCATTCTCTTTTATTCAGACAACGGCACAAACAATTCTGTGATCTCTCATTTGAACGATCAGGTTGTTCGGGGAGGGAAAGCCACTCCGCTTCAAAGTGGAATTCGGGTTCCTCTCATCGCTAGTTGGCCTGGGAGCATCAAGGCGTCAGTTAATTCAGACCTCATTGACCCTTCTGATTTTTTGCCGACTTTGGCAGATCTTGCAGGACAAGAGATTCCTGATGAATGGCATTATGATGGGGTCAGTTTTGCTCCTCAGCTTTATGGAGAAAAGGGCCAAACCCGTGACTCTGCATTTTTCTGGTATGACCCACGACCGGGCTGGGATAAGATGGCTTTCAAGCGCCACATCTTCGCCCTCGATCATGACTTTAAGCTTTTCACCGATGGCCGCCTCTACGCTATCGATGGTCTCGGCTACAAAGAGGAGCTCCTTCATCCCGCCAATCTCTCATCGAAAGCCGCTGCGGCAAAAGCGAAACTTCAAAAAGCCATCGCCACCATGATGACGCCTCCGATTTCAAAGGCCGCACAAATCGAAGTCGATGCCTTCGGTAATCAAATCAAAAAGAAATGAAAACTCTCACTCTCTTCCTCACTTTGCTCGGTTCAGTCTTCGCCGCAGATCGCCCGAATATCATCCTCATCATCGCCGATGACATGAACTGGGATGACTGTGGAGCCTATGGCCATCCTGCGATCAAGACTCCAAATATCGACGCCCTTGCAAAGTCCGGCATGACCTTTCAGCACGCCTACCTCACAGCGAATTCCTGTAGCCCAAGTCGGGCGAGTATCATTACCGGGAGATACCCTCATAATACCGGAGCCGAGCAACTTCATTGGCCGCTTCCAGCTGAGTCTCTCACCTTTGTTGAAAAGCTCAAATCAGCCGGCTACTACACCGCCGCTGCCGGAAAGTGGCATCTCGGCGAAGCCGTTAAAGACCGCTTTAATGACGTCTTTGAGGCATCGACCGCAGGCTTCATTCTCCCCACTGGAACCGATGCCAAACCCGGTAAGATGGTCGCGAAGTCACCTAGCGGATGTGAAGCTTGGGTGTCCACTCTTGAAAATCGCCCTAAGGACAAACCCTTCTTCCTCTGGCTTGCTGCTCTCGATCCTCATCGAGCCTATGAAGATGGAGCGCTCGATCCTCCTCATCAATCGAAAGACGTACGAGTTCCGCCGTACTCTCCAGATACTCCAGAGGTCCGAGAAGATTATCGTCTCTACTACGATGAGATCGGTCGCCTTGACCAGTATGTCGGCAAAGTTGTCGCAGAGCTCGAAAAACAGAAAGTCACCGAGAACACCCTCATCCTCTTCATTAGCGACAATGGTCGTCCATTTCCAGGTGACAAAACGACCCTCTATGATGGTGGAATCCGCACTCCATGGATCGTTAAATGGCCCGCTTCCATCAAGCCGAACCAAAGGACAACCAGCTTAGTATCATCCGTCGATATCGCACCCAGCTTTACTCAACTCGCTGGTCTCGAACCTGCCAAATCATTCGAGGGAGTTTCCTTTCTTCCAATTCTTAAGGATCCCAAGGCTGTCACTCGTTCTCAAGTCTTTGCCGAAGATCACTGGCATGACTACGAAGATCATGGGCGTGCTGTGGTGACCCAGCGGTGGAAGCTCATTCACAACACCTATCCAGACCTTCCCAACACTCCTTCGGCTGATGCCGGTCGGAGTCCCTCTTGGACCGCGATTCAGAAGCTTAAAGGATTAAGCGGGGGACTCACCCCCGCCCAAGAGCGCTGCCTCACCAAGCCTCGTGCTGAGTTCGAGTTTTATGATCTCAAAAATGATCCCTTTGAGCTCAATAATCTCGCGGGAAACAAAGACTACCGTCCTCTCTTTCTCGAGTATAAGCACCTCCTTAAAAAGCAATTCGAAGCGACCAAGGACTACCTTCCTTCAAAACGAACCCCCGATGAATTCGATCGTGAAACTGGCGCTCCCGACCATTCTGTTCGCAAGAGACCCCGGCCATCCAAGAAAGATATGTTTCAAACCAACGGGAAGTACTGAGTCGTAGCACTGTATGAAACTACTTTTCTTTCTTCTCTTCCTGCCTTCTCTCTTGTCCTCGGCGGAACGTCCAAACATCCTCTGGATCACTATCGAAGACTGGTCTCCCGACCTCTCCTGTTACGGGACTAAAGGAATTTACACTCCGCATGTGGACAAGCTTGCTTCGCAGGGGATTCGTTACGAGACCGCCTTCACTACCTCGCCCGTGTGTTCGACTTCGCGTTCCGCCATGATGACTGGCTTCCACCAAAATTACATCGGAGCACATCAACATCGCACCGACGACAAAAAGCCCCTCCCTCACGGCATCAAGCCCATCCCTCATCTCTTTGCTGAAGCTGGATATCACACCTCCCTCATGTCGTGGAAGACTGACTGTAATTTCCTCCCCGATCAAAAAGACGAGCTCTTTCAAGGCACCGATTGGAAGCAGCGCAAAGACGGCCAACCCTTCTTCGCTCGCATCACCTTCGGAGGCACTCACCGTCTCTGGAATCGCGACCCTGAACGCCCTATCTCCACCAAGGACGTTGAGATTCCACCATACTACGCCGATACCGAATTCATCCGTCGAGACTGGGCAAATGGCCTCGAACAGATGCAATTGGTTGATCGTCAGGTAGGGGAGATCCTCAAGCGTCTCGATGACGAAGGCCTCGCTAACAACACGATCGTCTTTTTCATCGGAGACCACGGTCGTTGTCACATCCGCGGTAAGCAATTCCTCTATGATGGCGGCATTCGGATCCCCATGATTATGCGCTATCCAGATAAAGTCCAACCGGGCCAAGTCAGCACCTCTCTTGTCAGTTCGATCGATATTTGCGCCACCATTCTCGAAGCTGCAGAGATCAATGCTCCTGTCCCTCTTCACGGAAAAAGCCTCTTCAGTGATGACGTTAAAAACCGCCAATACATCTTCGCGGCCCGTGACAAAATGGATGACACTCATGATGCCATGCGCACCATCCGCTCCCGCGATCATAAGCTCATCCTGAACCTCATGCCTGAGCGGGCTTACTGTCAATTCTCTCACTACAAAGAGAGCGCCTATCCCGCTCTGGCGGAAATGAACATTCTCCACCTCGAGGGTAAACTTAACAAAGCTCAATCCCTCTTCATGGCCTCCAGCAAACCCGAGATCGAACTCTTCGACCTCAAAAAAGACCCCCACGAAATCAATAACCTCGCCGCCGACCCCGCCTACGCCGAAGTGAAAAAGACCCTCCTCGCCGAGCTCAACAAATGGCGTATGGAAGTCATCAAGGACCAAGGCCTGGTCGGAGAATTTGGCGGAGCAAACACCACCTTCCCCGAAAAATGTCCAACCTCCACCGTCGGCGAATGGGTCAATGCCAACATCAAGAACTACGATTTCTTCCACGTCGGCCTCCCTGCTTGGTATCCCACCCGCAGTCTCGAAGAATGGAAAAAGGCCCGCGCCCTGTGGCAGCCTTGGGTCTTTCGGCCCGTTGATTCAAAGATGGAACGTCCTGTCATTTCCCACACCAAAAAGAATAAGAAGAAAAAGAAGCGTGCTAAGAAATAGTTCACGAGGTGCTTCTGACCTCGCTTGGACTCCGGATGACCACTTGGCCTGACTTGCAGAAGCTGGTGAAAATGACCCATGGGAAGGAATTAGTCTCACCAACCCCCCCCCCTGAAGAGTCGGGTTTTTTCCTCAGCGGGGACGGAGGGTTTTCCCAAAAAAAGGCCGGTTTGAAGCCCAAATTTCCTACGGCTAAATTTATGTTCCGGATGCTCGGAAATTAGCTTCGTCGGAAACTGTCTAAGCTTCTTTGGAAGAGTGAGATGCGGAAAGTGCGTTACATTTCCGACTGAAATTTGTAATGAATATTGGAACCCCCTTTAGGCGTCTAAAAAGCGGCCCCAGCCACACACACATTTCATGAAAGCACTCGTAGGATTTATTCTTTTTAGCATCGCCCTAATTCTCTGCACGATTTTTGCAAAACCTCTCTATGAAGAGCGCATCGAGCAAGATCTTGGGAACAAGGTGAGAAATATTCTTAACAAAAATGGCCTCGATCCCGCCGGCATGAAAATTGCCAATCATCACCTTGATTCGATCGGAGAACAGCCTGCCAGTGAGGCCGCAAGTGAGGAACTCCTCAACGAACTCGATGGGGTGATCGGCCTTTATCTCAGTGATGACCTGATCACTCCCCGAGCGCTGACCCCTCCTAATTTCCATCTCGCCGAGCAGGCTGATGAGTCGGTTCTTTTAAGAGGCCTCATTAGCGATGAAAGTGAGCGCAAATTTCTGGTCGATCTTGCGGCAAGCCCAGTGGATGAAGGTGGGACCCCACGCAGGGTCGTCGATCAACTTGAAGTGCGAGACGATGTCGCAAGCATTGGCGAAAAGGAAAAGATCAAGGGTCTCGCCCCTCAAATCCTTTCGATCGCCCAAGAAGGTTCCCTCACCTGGAGCCCGACCGATCTTGAGCTTGGTGGATTTCTTGATGACGAAGAACAAAAAGCCGCTCTTACCAGCAGTGCGGAAGAGCTGTCTAGCGGTTCTAATCTCAATAGTGAGCTTGAGGTGCAACCCTACCAACACCCAGATTTTGGTCTGGAAAGGAGCAATCGAAGCATCGTGGTGACTGGGTTACTTCCGAACAAGGATGCTCGTGACCATCTCTTGAATCTTGTGAGACGAGAATCGAGAGGGGATCGTATTTTTGATAAGACGACTCTCGCAGTGAGGCCTCATCCGACCTGGTGGGCAAAAAGTCCTGAGACCTTTCTCCCTGCATTTCTCTCCACCACAAACGGCCGCGCAAAAGTTCATTACTACCACGATCGCTTTATTGCCGAAGCGACCTTTGATGAACGGGCTGACTACGATGTCGTAAAGGGACAGATGGCCAAGTTCCCTGCGGAAGCGAAGCGCGCAACCAATCTCAAGATCGTAAGGAAGCTCGCTCCGGTCGCAAAACCAGTGATGCCGAGTAATCCGATTAAGGCCGAGGCCATGATCTCGAAGCTCAAGGAAATGGCAGTCTACTTCGGCAGTTCCTCAGCGCTTATTAAGGAGACCGAAGAGCAGAAAATCATCGATGCCGCCAAAATCATTCTCGCTTCCAAGGATGTCACCCAAGGCCTCACCGTCGGGGGATATGCTGACCTGCGAGGTAATGCGAGTTTCAATAAGACCCTCTCGATGAAACGAGCCAATGCTGTCCGCGATCAATTGGTTGCCAAGGGTGTTCCTGCCGAACGGCTCACCGTGAAGCACTTTGGTGAAGACACTTCCCGCACCGCCAAAAAGGATCTCTGGAGAAGTCGCCGTGTTGAAATTTCGCTCACGAAAAAGCCCGACAAAGAATCCGATCAATAGACCCCAAAACCACACACAGATACTATGACTATCCTAGCCTCTCGAAAACTCTTCTACACCCACGCGTTTGAAACCTATCTCATTGGTGGGCTCATCGTCTTCCTCATCGGCCTCCTCGTGGGGTGGATTCTTTGGCGAGATTACCGGGCTCATGCCGAGCGCATTGAAGCTATGAACGACAAGCTCCGTGAGCGTCAAGACGTGCTCACTGACAACAACCGCCAACTAGCCGGTCTCATTGAAGACCTGCCCGAAGACCCCCAATCGTAATCCCTTAACCATTTTTTCACATGATCACTTTAGCTATTCTCGAACATCTGCAGAAAATTCCTTACCTCATTTCTCTCTTCGTTCCGGTCGCCTTGTTCTTCTTCGCAGGCCTCGCTCTCTCACGGTGGATTTGGTATAAAGACGCTCGCCGTCTCCAAAGCGCCCTTTCTGAGCATGACCGCCTCGCGAACGGACTGGCCTCAGGTTATCAGAAGAAACATGATCTTGGCGCCCGCTTTTCGGGACTCTTTGAAAAACATCAAAAACACTGGGAAGGTGAGCTTTCTGATCGTGATGGGAAGATTACCGATTTGAACGATGAGCTTTCTTCCGAAGCCACTCGCTTTGCCGATCTCGACAGCTCCTTCTCAAGCTACAAAGAAAAGTCCAGTGCTGAACTCGGTGAGTTGGAAGCTGAGCGCACGGGCTTAAAATCGAAGCTCGATGAGCGCGAAAGTAAGCTCGGTTCTCTCAAAGGTGATCTTTCTAAAAATGTCGCGGCCCTCGGTTTGCTCCAGACTCAATTCGACGATGGAAAAGGGGAGACCAATCAACTCCGCAGCAAGGTCAAGGATCTAGATTCGAGTCTCGGAGGCAAAGACCAAGAACTCGCCGCCTTGAAACAACAACTTGCTGATCTGGAAAAAGGATCTGCAGATAAGGAAAACGAAATCAACAAACTCCGTGATCAAATTGCCGGCCTCGAGAACGCTTCAAAGGGACATCAGAAAGAAGTGAGTGATCTCAAATCTCAACTTTCTGAGAGAGAATCTAAGCTTGGTGGATTAGAGTCCGACCTCGCCAAGAATGTCACCGCGATGGGTCTTCTCAAAACCCAATCTGAGGGTGGTAAGAATGAGAGTGAGGAACTCAAATCTCAAGTCGCTGAACTCAAAGCTCAGCTCGCTAAGCAGAGTGAAGCTTCTGCTGACCTGGCCCGTTTACAAGATCAGCTAAAGGCTGCTCAGGCTGAGAAAGAAGGAGTGCAGAGTAAATTGACCCAAGCGAATCTGAATCTTGAATCTGAGAAGAACCGCCAGCCAAAGCCCGCCGGAGCAATGAGCTTCTTCGCCGATAGTGGCGCTAAGAAGGATGAAAAGCTTGGCTTCCTCTACTCAAGTCGTCCTTCCAAGGTCGATGATCTCACCAAGATCTCTGGAGTCGGCCCGGTTCTGCAGCCAAAGTTGAATGACTTTGGAGTCTACCAATACAAGCAGGTCGCCCTCTGGTCTCAGGACAATATCGATGCCTTCTCAGAGAAGCTCGACTTCAAAGGCCGCGTCGAACGCGAGCAATGGGTGAACCAAGCTGCGGATCTTCATCGTGAAGAGCACGGAGAGCATCTCGCCCCCATCGTAAATATCTATCATAAGCCTCAGCCTGCGGCAGCGCCGGCTGCTCCTGCGAAGCCTGATCCCTTTGCTGGAGAGCCTGTAAAAGTCGATCCGACTTATGGAGTTCTTTATACGGCGAGACCATCGAAGATCGATGACTTGAAGCGGATCAGTGGGGTTGCCGAAGTCTTAGAAGCGAAGCTTCATGAGATCGGACTCTACCGCTTTAAGCAGATTGCGATGTGGACCGATAAGCAAGCGGCGGATTTCTCCGACAAGCTCGCCTTCCCCGGTCGGGTTGAGCGTGACGAGTGGGTCAAGCAAGCGGCGGCCTTCCACGCCGAGAAATACGGCGACTCTTAGCTTCCATATTCCTTCAAGATCTTCTCCGTCTTGGCCTCCTCGACTCGATTAATGATGCGATCGTATTCATGCTTGTCGCGGAGGGTTTTGGAAACCGAGATGGTGCTGCTGACGAGGAAGAAGAGGCCCATCGCGAAGTATCCTTTGATCCAAATGTCGAGCGGGAGCATGCTGATCCCAAAGATCATGCCTGCGAGTGAGATGAGAAAAGAGACCTTGGTGAAGGCCACCCAAGAGCTGGAGTCGTTGAAGAGTCGTGTTTGATTCATAGCGCGGTCACGATAAAGCGAAAGTGGAGGTCTTCTAAATTGATTATGCGGAGCAAAACATCACTTCAACAGATTTTGGTCATTGGTGGATTCCGGTGCTTTAGCGTTGAGACCGTGAGGCAAGTGGTGTTTGTTCGTTCATAGAGATGGGAACTCGAAGAGAAGACCGACTGCAGATGGCATTGCAGGCCTCGAAAGAGGGAATCTGGGACTGGGACCTTGTCGAGAAAAGTATCTATTACTCGCCCCGGGTGTATCGATTTCTGGGTTACCGGAAAGATGAGATGCCCCATCTTTTTGAAGATCGAAAGGAGCACATGGATGAGGAGTCGGTGACTTTGGTGGACGAAGCACTGCGCCGGGTGATCCAGGAAGGGGAAGATCTCTTTGCAGTCGAGGCGAAGGTGAAGACGGCGAAGTGGGGCTGGAAGTGGTTTCGGGTACGCGGCACGCCGGTGCGGGATAATTTAGGGAAAGTCATCCGGATCGGGGGGAGCTTGATTGATATTTCCAAGCGGATGGTCGCGGAGCGAGAGCTGGCAGAAGAGCGGCACCTTGTGAAAACGCTTTTGGATAACATTCCGATGAACGTCTATTTCAAGGACGATCGATCTCGCTTCGTCATGGCGAACTTATCGACCGCGAAAAAGATGGGCTTGGAGAGTCCGGAAGAATTGCTGGGGAAAAGCGATGCTGATTTCTTTGAAGAGGAGCACGCGTGTCGAGCGAGAGAAGACGAAGTCAGGATCATGCTTTCGAAGAAGGGCTTCACAGATCAGACTGAGCATGAAAAGTGGGAGGGCAGTCCCGACACTTGGGTGAAGACGACGAAACACCCGTGGATTGGTCAGGGTGGCGAGGTGAAAGGAACCTACGGGGTGACCAGTGATATTTCTGAGCTGGTGCGAACTAGAAACGAGCAGGAGCAAATTGCCACGCAGTTGGATTTGCAGAACAAGACGATGGAGGAAGAGCGGCAATTGATGAGGCTCGTCATCGATAGCGTGCCGCTGAATGTTTACTTTAAGAATCGGGATCACCAATTTCTGATTGCGAATCAAGCGGTCACCGAATGGTTCGGTTACAAAAATCCTGAGGACCTCTACGATAAGTCGGATCGAGACATTTTCTCAGACGCCCATTGGCAGCAGGCCGAGGAAGATGAGAAAGGGATTATGGAAACGGGTGAGCCCATGGTGGGCTTGATCGAGCGGGAGACTTGGCGAGGGAAAAGCGATACCTGGGTGCTGACTTCCAAGTACCCATGGCGCAATAGTGATGGAGAAGTGGTAGGGACCTTTGGGGTTTCCAGTGATGTTTCTGACCTCATGAGAGCGCAGCGGAAGTTGGAGAACTTGGCTGAGACTTTTGAAGATAAGAATCGCGACATGGCGGCTGAGTTGAAATTGGCACGTGAGGTGCAGTTGGCGCTTTTACCGGAAAAATTCCCGACCTTTTCTTCGGGTGATAGGGTCGTGAAGTTCGAGCGCCTTTATCAACCGACGGTCGATCTCACCGGTGAGTTTTTTGAGCTCATTCCTTTGGGACCTGACAAAGTGGGCTTTCTTATTTGTGAAGTGGTAGGGCAGGGCGTGAGGTCTGCTTTGATCGTGTCGATGCTGCGGGGCTTGATTGAAAAAGAGATCGGGTCATCGGGAGATGCGGGTGCTTTTCTCACGGGTTTGAATTTGGGAATGTCTCATCTTCTCGTGGAATCGGGCTTGGGTATTCGGGCGACCGCTTTCTATGGCGTGATTGATCTGAAGGCTTTTGAAATTCAATTATCGGTGGCGGGTCACGTGAATCCGATTGCGGTTTTTGAAGATGGCGTGCGCCAGTTAGTGCCACCAGAGAAAGCAAATGGTCCTGCCTTGGGCGTGATGGAGGATACGGAGTATGATTCTATTGTCGCCTCGTTGAATGGTTTGCGACGTATGATCTGTTTCACGAGTGGGGTGAAAGAGGCTCGTGATGATCACGGGGAGGAATTTGGAATGACCCGCTTGCTAGACACGGTCGAACGGGGAGGTGATCTCCCGAAGGTGATGGAGCGAGTTGCTCAGGCTGTCGGGGATTTTAGTCTGACTGATGAATATCGAAAAGCGATCTGTCTCCTTGCTTGGGACCTGACCTCATGAATTTACAAGACGAAAGACTGGATCTCGCTTTTAAGGCATCCAATGAGGGAATCTGGGATTGGGATTTATCCTCGGGCGAAATCTATTACTCGAATCGCCTCCTGATGTTCCTGGGCTATGGCCGCATCGGGGCTCCTAATATTTTTGCTGAGGCCACTGAAAATGTGCACCCTGATGACCTCCCGACATTTCAGCGGAAGCTGGATCGGGTGATTTTACGAGGGGGAAAGCTTTTCGCTACCGAGTCTCGGATTCGGAGTAACGATGGAGAGTGGAAGTGGTTCCGAGTGCGTGGAGTTCCGGAGCGTGATCATGAAGGAAATGCGATCCGGATGGTCGGGAGTTTGATCGATATCTCGAAACGTCGCAATGCTCAGATCGCGCTGGCGGAAGAGCGGAGTATGATTGACCTCGTTCTCGATAGCGCCCCGGTGAATGTTTATTTCAAGGATCGCGATTCGAAGTTTGTGCGAGCGAACATCGCGACGGCGGAGCGGATGGGAGCGAAGTCTGTGGCTGATCTGATCGGAAAGACAGATCATGATTTCTTTGATCGAGAGCATGCCGATCAATCGCGCGCTCGTGAGCTGAAAATCATGGAGACCGGGGAGGGGCATGAGGAGATAATGGAGCATGAGGTCTGGGAAGATGGCTCGGAGTCTTGGGTCTTGGTGACGAAGAAAATTTGGCGCTCCATGAGTGGTAAGATTTTGGGGACTTTCGGCTTAACGCACGAGGTGACGGAGCTGATGGAGGTTCAGAATGGGCTCATGCGAGCGGCGAGTGAGCTGCAAGGGGTGAATCAGGAGATCAGTGAGGAGCGCCACCTTTTACGATTGGTGATCGATAACGTTCCGGTCCTCGTGTTTTTCAAAGACTTGAATTCAAACTTTATTCTCGTGAATCAACGGATGGCCGATTTAGTGGCGGCGGCTTCTCCTGAGGAATTAGAGGGGAAGCATAACCGTGATTATTTTCATCCTTCTCTCGTTCGTAGCGCGGAGGCAGATGAAATTAGAATCATGGAGACTGGCGAGCCGATCGAGCAGAAGCTCGAAGAGCTGTCGTGGAAAGACAAGCCATCTACTTGGAGTGTTTCTTCTAAGTATCCTTGGTATCATGCCGACGGGAGCTTGCGGGGAACCTTCGGGGTTGCCTCAGATGTCACTCCGCTCATGCAGACACGCGAGAAATTAGAGCACATCACTTATGTGCTGGGTCGTCAGAATGAATCGATGGAAGAGCAACTGAACCTTGCACGAGAGATTCAGCAGGCGGCCTTTCCGAGCGAAGTGCCATCGATCAATTTGAAGGGCTTAAAAGCGCGCTTTCACCACCGCTATCAGCCGGCTTCAAAACTTGCGGGTGACTTTTTCGAAGTCCTTCCGCTGGGTGAGGGGAAGGCGGGATTCTTCGTTTGTGATGTCATGGGGCACGGGGTGCGGTCTGCTTTGATTGTCTCGATGTTGCGTGGCTTGATCGAGAAACAGCATGAGCCGTTGGGTGATCAGGCGGGTGCTTTTCTCACCGGTTTGAATGATGGCCTGTGCCATTTGTTGGAGCGTGCTTCGCAGATGATTTTTGCGACGGCGGTTTATGGGGTGGTAGATTTGGCGGCGGGAGAGATTCGTTTTTCCTCAGCGGGGCATCCGAACCCGATGCTGCGTCGCGATGGGAAAGTGGAGCTGTTGGAAATTGATCCTCAGGTAAAAGGCCCGGCCTTGGGGGTGGTGGCCGGTTTTGAATTTAGCGAGATCTCGATTCCTTTGAAGGGCTTGAATGGCATTCTGGCGTTTACTGATGGGGTCTTCGAGGTTCTTGATGGGAATGGCGAGGAGTTCGGAGTGGAGAGGCTTCAAAAGGCTCTGGAAAAGACGAGTGGAGGGGGGAATGCCTTGGATGAAGTGGTGAAGGCGGCGAAGCAATTTTCCGCGAAAGACTCTTTTGAGGATGATCTGTGTCTTCTTGGAGTTGAATTTGTTGCCGAGGCTTGAGCTTAGAAGGATCTGTGGTACATCTCGCCCCCTTGAGCGAGAAAGTAGCCATTATGACATCCGGCGGAGATGCTGCCGGGATGAATCCTGCGGTCAAATCAGCCGCAGATTACGCCCGTAAGTTGGGAATGCAGCCTTACTTGGTAAAGTGGGGTTTGCGTGGCTTGATCGAAGGATGGATCGAGCCAGCGACTGATGAATTTCTCTCGGATTTGATCCATCGTGGAGGGACGGCGCTCGGGTCTTCTCGTTCGAAAAGGTTTTTTGAATATGAGTTCCGAAAGCAGGCTTTTGAAAATCTGCAGAGTTTGGGGATTGGTAAGTTGGTCATCATTGGAGGAGACGGATCTTTTGGAGCACTCAACCAGTTCTATGCGGATTTCAAGGTCCCCTTTGCGGGGATCCCGGCGACGATTGATAATGATATTTCGGGAACGGATTATTGCCTCGGGGTCGATACGGCGCTGAATATGATCCGTTCGAGCGTGGATAGTATTCGCGATACCGCGTCGTCATTTTCGAGAGCTTTTGTGATCGAGACGATGGGGCGTGATTGTGGTTATCTCGCGATGATCAGCGCCTTGGCAACGGATGCAGATGTCTGTTTGGTCCCCGAGATCGAGTACGATCTGGATAGCATTGGCGCGCGTCTAAAAGAGAAGCGCGCTGAGGGAAAAAAATACCTCCTTGGAATCGTGGCCGAGGGAACTGGAATGGGCGAAGCTCTGACTCGCTGGATGGGCGATGCTCTGGGGATGGACTCTCGCTTGACGGTTTTAGGACACGTGCAACGTGGAGGATCACCGACTGTTTATGATCGGATCATGGCCTTTAAATTTGCGGTCACGGCGATTGATAATTTGCAAGCCGGTGAGCCTAACAAGGTGGTGACCTTCAAGGACGGCGCCTTTGGCATGACTTCGATTAATGAGATCGCGGATACTAAGCATCAGAGCGATCCTGGATTGGTCAATCTTTGTCGCGGGCTGAGTCGCTAGCGGATGATGCCGCGTTCGGAGTCGGCAATGAAGCTGAGAAGCGCGGCCACTTGAGGGTTCTTTTTCAAGTCTTCGTCCATTGCCTCGATCGCTTCGCTGAGATTGCTGTCCTTTTTGAGGAAGAGCTTTTTGTAAGCGCTGCGGAGGGCGCGGGTGTCTTCTTCGCTGAAGCCACGGCGTTGTAGACCGACTTGGTTGATGCCGCGCACGCTGGCGGGGTTGCCATCGACGATGGTGAAGGGCGGGATGTCTTGGACGATTTTTGAAATGCCGCCGGTGATGGAGTGAGCGCCGACTTTGCAGAATTGATGCACCGCGCTGAGGCCGGAGATGATGGCGTGGTCGTCAACGTGGACGTGGCCGGCGAGGGTTCCGTTGTTGGAGAGAATGACGTGGTTCCCGACTTGGCAATCGTGCGCGATGTGGGAGTAGGCGAGGCAGAGGTTGTGCGAACCGATGCGGGTCGGCGAGCCTTCGAGGGTGCCGCGATGCACGGTGGCGTTTTCGCGGAAGACATTGTGGTCGCCGATGACGAGGGCGGTGGGTTCGCCCGCGTATTTGAGGTCTTGTGACTTGGTGCCGATGGCAGCGAAGGGGAAGAACTCATTGTCCGATCCGATCTCGCTATGGCCGTGAATGACGACGTGGGAGTGAAGCTTGCAGCGGTCCCCGAGGGAGACATTCGCCTCGATGACGCAGTAGGGGCCGACTTCGACATCGCTGCCAATTTTGGCTTCGGGGGATATGATCGCGGTGGGGTGAATCATGCTTATGCTCCGAGATCTGTAGCGGGATCATCGGAGAAAAGCGAGCGTCCTTCTACGCTGGCTTCGGTGAGCTTCCATTGGCGGTCGAGGTCGAGCCGGAAGCTGGCGAGGTGGGGGTGCGGCCATTGGTCGGGGCCGATCATGGAGAGGATGTTTTTTCCTCGGATGCGGTAGAGGTGGTAGGTCTCGCCGACGGTTGGCTCAAAATTGATGTCGGCTTCGTAGACGAGCTTGTTCCAGTTGAAGTGCTCGATGGTGGCGATGTATTCCTCGCGCATTTGAATGAGCTTTTGCTGGAGGTCGCGTTCGACTTGCGAGATGCCGCGGGACTTGAAAGTTGAGAGATCGTTGGGGACGATTTTGGGACTCAGGGTCGAGACTGGGTAGGGCATGAAGGCGCCTTCGTTCAGGGTGAGTTCAGTGGTGAGTTCGTCCATGATTTCTGGGTTAAGATGACAGAGCTTTGGGATTCGGCAAATGGGTTTTTGGGGAGGGTCTCACGCAGAGCAGCGGAGCAGCAGAGGGAGGGGGGATTTAGAACCCGAGGGGGTATTTGACGACAGGGGTTTCGTCGCCGAAGAGGGAGTCTTGGCCGGTTTGGAAGAGGTGGGTGCGGCCTTTGGAGAGGGGGAGACCTTCTGGGCTGATTTTGCCGATTTTTCCGGAGCCATCGACCGCGCCGTAGACGTAGAAGTCGGCGTAGGGATTGGGATCGAAGAGGGGGACCTCACCATCGGATTTGATGATCGGGGCCATGACGAGAGGAGTGATGCTCGTTACGTCTTTGAGAGGCTTATTCCCTTTTGCCATGAGGTAAGCGAAGGAGTTTTCGCCTCGGGAAAGGAGTTTGGCAGCGGTGCCGATGATGTCGTCTCCTTTGATCGCGCCTCTGACACCAGAGGCGCAGAAGTAGGTTTCAGAATCGATGATTTCAGTGACGATGAGCTGAGAGAGGTAAGCGTTGGCGTCGTCAGAGTTTCTAAGGTTATCGTGGGATTTATTAAGGAGGAGTTCACGGGTTTCTGCACAGGGGTAGGTTCCGTATTCTTCTTTGAAGGAGGCAAGTCCACTGGCGATGGCTTTTGCGTTATTGAGGGTTTCACGTTTTGAATTGTTGTAGGGGTTCCTTTGAATAAGTGGTAGAATCATTCCCGCTAGAACAATGAGGCAGATGATGGCGAAAATAACGTGCGGCCAGCCGAAGCCTTTTTGGTGAGAATATCCCATTTGAGGAGTCTGCCAGAGCTGGGAGGTTTTGTCGAGATGGCTTGCGTTGTCAGGGCGCTCTGTGTGTTGGGGGCGGGGAGGACACTTTCCAAAGTGTCCTTCCGGGCGGATGGTGCAGGAACGCCGGGGGTTAATGTTGGTCCCGGAATTCGGTGAGGGGTATGACTTCGATGTTGTCGACGAGGTTTTTGGGATTTGGACACTCTGGAGAGTGTCCCTCCGTTAGTATTCTGGAATGGGGTCTTCTGGCGGGGCTTGCTTGGATGGGGAGGCAGTCCACCAAAAGAAGGCGACTACGGGGATGAGGAGAAGGTAGTAGAAAGCTGAGGAGGAGGTGCTTTTTGAGGGGGAAGAGGCTTGGCGGGGCATTTTGATGATGGGAATTTCGTCACCGAAGAGGGAGTCTGAGCCAGTTTGGAAGAGGTGGGCGCGATCTTTGGACATGGCGTGTCCGCGTGGGGAGATTTTACCCTGTTTGCCGGAGCCGTCGACTGCGCCGTAGACATAGTAGTCTTGGTAAGGTTCGGGATTGAAGGTGGGGATTTCTCCGTTGGAGAGGATGGGGGCGATGACGAGAGGGGT
The DNA here is from genome assembly GCA_937928545.1 of uncultured Verrucomicrobiales bacterium. Taxonomy (GTDB): domain Bacteria; phylum Verrucomicrobiota; class Verrucomicrobiia; order Verrucomicrobiales; family Akkermansiaceae; genus SW10. Next base: position 26,783 of record CALGJQ010000050.1, on the reverse strand, counting down.
GATGCTCTTGACGTCGGAGAGGGCTTCCTCATTGCTGGTCATGATGTAAGCGAGGCCGTTTTCACCCTTGGAGAGGATTTTTTCGGGGGTTTTGATGTAGTCGTCGCCTTTGATGATTCCGGGCATGTTGGCGGCGTGGAAATAGGTTTCAGAATCGATAACCTCGGTGACGATGAGTTGAGCGAGGTAAGCGTTGGCATCATTTCCGGGAGGGAGTTTGAGGCCTTTTTCTTCGAGCACTTTTCGAGTGTAGGCGCATGGGTAGGCGCCGTGATCGGTTTTGAAACTGACGAGGCCACCGGCGATGGCTTTGGCATTGTATAGAGTTTCGGTGCGAGGACCACCAGAGCGACTGAAGGTGAGGGGGAGGAAAATACCAGCGAGGACGACGATGAGAACGAGGACAAAGAGGACGTGTGGCCAGCCGAAGCCTTTTTGAAAAGAATATCCCATTTGAAGAGTCTGGCAGAGTTGGGGGAATTTGTCGAGATAAGGCGTGAGGAAACAGGCGAATGAGCTTGGATTTAGGGGAGGAGACTCACGCAGAGCAGCAATCGGAGCGAAGCGGAGTTAGCCCTTAGGCAAAGCAGCGGAGGGATTTTGTTGGGGGGGGAGTTAACCGCTAAGGCGCTAAGACGCGAAGGGTTTAGGGGGCTCTCGTTTGTTAGTATTTGCGGGTGGGGATTTTGACGTCGGGGATTTGGTCGCCGAAGAGGGAGTCTTTTCCGCTTTGGAAGAGGTGATTGCGGCCTTTGGATTTGGCTTCTCCAAATGTGCCAATCCTACCGGATCTAGTGGAGCCATCGACTGCCCCGTAAACAAAGTATCTATCGAGAGGCTCTCGATCAAAGGTCGGGTTCGATCCTCCAGACATTATGGGGGCGATGACAAGGGGACTGGCATTTTTTACTTGGGTCAGAGGTCTGTTGTCTTGGGCCATCACGTATGCATAGATGTTTTCACCCGGAGCGAGAATTTCGTTGAGGGTAGAGGTTCTGTCATCTGGTCTGTGGTAGCCCTTACCAATTTCGCAGTAGAAGTTGGTTTCTGAGTCGATCATCTTTGTGACGATGAGTTGAGCGAGATAGCTATTCGCGTCAGTTCCAGCTGGAACCTTTTTTATTCCTCTTTTTACGAGAAGTTCTCTTGTTTCGGGACAAGGGTAGTCTCCAAATTCTGTTTTGAAGTCGCTAAGGCTTCGGGCAATGGAGTGACAATTTAGGATCGCGATACTGCGTTTTTTCGAGAGCAAAATTCGTTCGATGCTAAGGCAACCTATGCCGAGAATGACGAAGACAATCGCTGCTAAGAAAAGGAGCCCTTTCCATCCCATTCTCCTTTTTGGCTCTTTTCCCATGACCTGACTCTAACATAAAAAAAGCGGACCTCGCAAGAGGTCCGCTTTGGTCGAAAAAATCGAGTGGTCCGGATCTAGTTGATGCCGGTTGGGGTCTTGATGATGGGAATTTCGTCACCGAAGAGAGAGTCTGTGCCAGTTTGAAAGAGGTGGGTGCGGCCTTTGGAGAGGGGGACGCCGCTTGGGGAGATCTTACCTTGTTTGCCGGAGCCATCGACTGCGCCATAGACGTAGTAATCTCCGAAGAGGGTGGGGTCGAAGCTGGGTGTGGCACCGCCGGAGACGATGGGGGCGATCACGATGGGGGTGATGCTTGGGACGCAGGTGAGTGGGCGTTCGCCTTGAAACATGATGTAGGCGTAGCTGTTTTCACCGGGGGCGAGGAGTTTCTCGGCGGTGGCAGTCTCGTCGTCTCCTTTGTGGTAACCCTTCCCAGCTTTGCAGTGGAAGAAGGTTTCGGAGTCGACGACTTCAGCCGCGATCAGTTGGGCGAGGTAGGAGTTGGCATCGGTGTCGGGGCGGAGATTGGTGGAGCCTTTCGAGATGAGGAGCTCGCGAGTTCTGGAGCAAGGGTAGTCGCCGTATTCTGTTTTGAATGAGACCAGGCCACCAGCGAGGGCTTTGCAACCGGAGAGGGCGAGGGTGCGATTTCCCGCAACTTGAGCCCTGAGGATGAGGGGAGTAGCAAGGCCGATAAGAACGGTGCTGACGAGGAGGAGAAAAAGCAGCCCTTTCCATCCCATTCTCCTTTTTGGCTCCTTTCCCATGATCTGACTCTAACATAAAAAAAGCGGACCTCGCAAGAGGTCCGCTTTGGTCGAAAAAATCGAGTGGTCCGGATCTAGTTGATGCCGGTTGGGGTCTTGATGATGGGAATTTCGTCACCGAAGAGTGAGTCTGTTCCGGTCTGGAAGAGGCTGTCACGTCCTTTGGACATAGCCTGGCCTTCTTTACCAACTTTACCCTGCTTGCCTGAGCCGTCGACTGCGCCGTAGACGTAGTAGTCAGCGTAAGGATTGCCATCGAAGATTGGGTTTTCACCGCCGCTCTTGACAGGAGCAATGACGAGAGGAGTGATACTCTTCACATCGGAGAGTGCTTCTTCGTCTTCGGTCATGATGTATGAGAAGCCATTCTCACCACGGGCGAGAAGCTTATCAGAACTACCGATGATGTCGTCGCCCTTCACCGCTCCTTTTACGCCAGAAGCGTAGAAGTAGGTCTCGGAGTCAATGACTTCGGTGGCCACGAGCTGTGCGAGGTATGCATTGGCATCTTCTCCCGGAGGAAGGTTGTCAATGCCGTCGCTCTCAAGCTGTTCGCGAGTGTATGCGCATGGATAGGCACCTTTATCGGTTTTAAAGCTCACAAGTCCACCGGCGATGGCTTTGGCATTATTCAATGCCTCAGTCCGTGCTCCGGCTTTTTGAGCCCTGAGGATGAGCGGAGTCGCAATTCCGGCAAGAACTGCGATGATCGCGATCACCACGAGAAGCTCCACCAAGGTGAAGCCCTTCTTTGTTTGTTTTTTTGTCTGTTTCATTATCTTGTTTATGGTTGGAGGAAATTTCCTCCGGTTTTTTATATGACGGTCCTGCAAAAACAGAAACCGACAACCAAAGGTAATCCGTGGTGAAAGCACCGCAAGATAAAAGGCTAAAGCTGTGTTACTTAAATGCGTCGGCGAGGCCTTCGAGGTCGGCTCCGGTGGCTTGGTCGGCGGCTAAAATGGCCTCTTTTTGGAGCTCGACGAGGGTCTCGATTCCCGCGCGTGAAAGGTCGAGCATCGCGGTCATTTGCTCGTTGGTGAAGACGTCTTCTTCGCCGCTGCCTTGGAGTTCGACGTATTCGCCGCTTTCGGTCATGACGACGTTGAAGTCGACCGAGGCGTCGCGGTCTTCGGGGTAGTTGAGATCAAGAATGGCCTCGCCTTGGTAGATCCCGGCACTGACGGCGGCGACGAGTTTTTTGAGGGGGAAGTCCTTGAGCTTCCCTTGGGCCATGAGTTTGTTGAGCGCGATGGCTGCGGCGACGCATCCTCCGGTGATGGAGGCGGTGCGGGTGCCGCCGTCGGCTTGGAGGACGTCGCAATCGATCCAGATGGTACGTTTGCCGAGCTTTTTGAGGTCAATGACGGCGCGCAGGGAGCGGCCGATGAGGCGTTGGATCTCGGACGAGCGGCCATCGAGCTTTCCGCGGCTGATATCGCGCTGCTTCCGGTCGTGGGTGGAGTAGGGGAGCATGGAATACTCGGCGCTGATCCAGCCACCTTCGACGTTTTGAAATTTCATCCAGCGGGGAACGTTTTCCTCGATCGTGGCGGCGCAGATAACGCGGGTGTTGCCAAAGGAAACGAGAACCGAGCCGGTGGCATGGGGCGCTACATTGGGAATGAAGGAAATCGGGCGGAGATCGGGAATTGCGCGTCCATCGGGTCGGTCCATGCTGGGAATTAGAACTAGCGAGATTTCAAAGCAAGTTGATTTGGATATTTTAATGAAAAGGGCCTTTTAGCCGATAAATCGATCTTTGAAGGAAGATTTTGCCCAGAAAGTCTAAAAAAACCTTGCCTCTCAGGCTAAACTGCATACCTCTCTGCGTCCCATGGCAAGAAAATGCTGGATTGAGCGCAACAAGCGCAAAGCAAAAACTGTAGCAAAGTATTCTGACCTTCGTCACAAGCTGAAGAAGGAGAAGGATTACGTCGGATTGACAATGCTACCTCGTGACGCGAGCCCCACTCGTTTGGTGAATCGTTGTGAAGTGACCGGCCGTCGCCGCGCTTTCCTTCGTCGTTTCCGTCTTTCTCGGATTACCTTCCGTGAAATGGCGTCTCACGGCATGATTCCCGGAGTGACCAAGTCTTCTTGGTAAGTTCTGCTGAATTTGATTTCATTAAGGATGCCGCTCGTTGAGCAGCATCCTTTTCTGCTTTTTAGTTGATGCCCATCTACGAATACCAATCGCTGCATCCGGAAGATCCGGAGCAAAGCTGCATGGTGTGTCGGAAGGGCTTCGAGCTGCATCGGTCCTTAGACCGTGAGGCTTTAGAAAAATGCCCGACCTGCCGGAGGCCGGTGCGCAAGGTGATCAGCCAGGTGAATACCAAGGTTGCGACGAAGGAGACAAGCGACTCAGAGGCGAAAGCCGCGGGCTTCCACGTCTTCAATAAGAACTGCGACGGGGGATACGATAAGGCTTAGTTGCTTTCCAGAAGGTAGGAGAAGACTTCTTTGGCGATGGGAACGGAATTTTTTTTGCGGGTATCGGGGCTATCGAGAAGGACGGTGACGGTGTATTTAGGCGCCTCGTACGGGCCGTAGCCAGAGAACCATGAGCAAGATGAGAATGGTGTAGCGGCGTTTTCATCGTATATGGCAGTTCCTGTTTGTCCGGCGAGTTGGGTTTTAGGGAGAGCGGCACGTTTTGCGACTCCTCGTTCTCCGTGAATGGCGAGGTGCATTCCGGAGCGAATGGTCTGGAGGCTTTCGGCCGTGATTTGACCCTTTCCGATGAGGGGAACGGGGGGCTTGGTCTTTTGTTCACCCAAGAGAAGATGAGCTTGCTGCCAAGTCCCAGTGGCGATGGCGGAAGTGACGGAGGTGACATCGAGAGGAGACAAGAGAGTCATCCCTTGCCCGATAGAAACGAGCGCCAGATCAGAGGGTCTCGCTTTTGGCCCATTTGCGAACTTGCGCATCCATAAGGGCTTGGAAGAAGGAAGAGAAGAGAGGGCTGGCTCATTAAGATGGAGGAGCTGGCCAACATCTCGGAGCGCATTTTCGCCGGTGCGGAGGCCAAATTGATAGAAATAGCAATTATGTCCTGTTTCGAGAGCGCTGGGGATGCGGAGGTTTTCCGCAGGGGATTTCTTGAAATTTCTCATGGATGAATCTCCAACCCTGAGTTTGTATTCGCAGTGAAATTCGGGATTACCTAAGCCGGCGTGAGATCCGGCAAGGATGACGAGAGGCTTGGCTGTGCTGCCGGGGGGGAAGGAACCTTGCACGGAACGGTTGAACAATGGATTGGTCTTATCCTTTTGCAGTTTCTCGAAATTTCCTCGAGTGATAAAAGGAACAAAGAGATTGTTGTCGAAAGAGGGGTAGGAAACGAGGCCGAGAATTTCACCGGAGTTTGGGTCTTGGACCACAATAGCTCCGGGGAATTCTTGTTTTTCGAGGAGCTTATAGCAGAAGTTTTGGAGGTCAGCATCGATGGTGAGCTTGAGGTCTTTCTTTTGAGAAAGTCTTTCGTCTCCGCATTTTTCAATCCCTGCTTTTCCGATGTAGATGGTTGGTTTTTCGAGCGATTTTTTGCCGACGTAGCCGATGATGTGAGCGCTGGCGGCTCCGCTTGGGTAGCTGCGGAGGCCTTTGGCGTCGTCAATCGCGAGAGGCTTGTTTTCCCGATCAAAGATGGTCCCGCGATTGCGTTCTTTCGGGGATTCCTTCGCGTTTGGTTTTTGATCACTGAAGCCGATGGCGGTGAAGGCGAGAGTGCTAGCGAGAGCGAGAAGGGAGGTGATAGAAAGGGTTTTCATGCTGGTGGGTTTTGGGCGTTCTAAAATGTGACGGATGCGATTCCCGAGTTGAGACCATTTGGCCATGGAGAGGGCTTCGCTTGGGGTGAGATGTGAGTGGGCGGCGGAGGCGAGGAGGTCTTCGGCGTAGTCGGCTGGGTTGATGCCGTGGGTGAGGGCAAATTGATCGCAAGCCTGTTCCTGAGCGCTGATGAGCTGGCGATGAGCGATCCAAACGAGGGGATGAAACCAGAAGAGGGCGCGTACGATGGAGGCGAGAAGGCGAGTGCGGGGATCGTGGTGACGAAGGTGGGCCGCTTCGTGGAAGAGGGTGGAATTGGTCCGTCTTGCGGTCCAATTGATGCTGTCCTCTGGGAGCAGAACTTGTGGGCGAACAATGCCAAGGCTAAAGGGAGCAGAAGGTGAGGGGGTGAAGAAGAGTTGAGGGGAACGGTGAGAATTAGCGTGGATTTTTTTCCAAATTGCGAGCGGGGGATCTTGTGGCAGGGAGCGGGGAAGGAGGAGGACTTTGATTGTGGAAAGAAGAATGGGGAGCAGGCAGGCGAGAAAGCCGAGGGTGAATATGATGGTAAACCAAGGAAGGGGTCTTTGCTCTTGGGGAGGATCAGAGCGGTCGGGGAGAGCGCTCGCGAGGGATGGGGCGGGAGCTTCATTCGTGGCGATCTGGGATTGAGGGGAAAGAGGAGCTTGGCTGATGACGGGAGGAGTGTCTGAGACACTGAGTGGGGCTTGAGGAACTAGGGTCGGTGATTTTTCCGAACTGACTAATTTTGAGGGAATGAGTTGAACGAGAGGCGGCGCGAAGGAGGAAGCGAAGAGAAGGGGAAGTACGAGAAAGGTGAGAGTCCAGAGGCGAGCTCGGTGAATGGGGTTTTTAAGAAAGGGGGCAAGGGCTAGGATGACGAGAAGGAGGGCGCTGATCTTTGCCAGTGCGAGTAGAGCTTCTGGCGATGAGAGAAAGGTCATGGTATGGGTGTTCTACTTGCTGTTGTGGCGAGCTTGTTTGATGAGGTCTTCGAGGCGAGCGAGTTCGTCTTTGGATATTTTTTTGGTGCTACCGTCGAAGCGAGCGGCGACCGCTTCGCTGAGGGAGCCGTCAAAAAAGACATCGAGAACCTTTGAGAGTGCAGATTGGGCGGCGGCGGATTTATCAGTGGCGGGGCTATAAATGAATTCGCGGCTTTGCTTGGTCCGAGTGACACTTCGCTTTCCTTCGAGGAGGGTGAGGAAAGTGCGGACGGCATTGCGCGAAAGTTCATCGGGCATGTGCGAGGTGATCTCGGCAACGGTCGAGGGACCCTTGGTGTAGAGGATGTCCATGATTTGCCTCTCACGGCGGGATAGCTCAGCTTGACTCATGGGGCCAAGGTGAATGGGGAAAGAAATTCCGTCAAACAAAAAACTAAGTAATTAGTTTTTAGGAGTGTGGCGGGATGTGGAGAGGGGTTTTAGAAAATCAGCGAGCGAAGACGGCGGCGCGTTCTTCTTCGTTGAGTTCCTTCCATTCGCCGACGGGGAGATCGCCGAGGGGGAGGGCGCCGATGCCCTCGCGCATGAGGCGGAGGCAGGGGAAGCCGACGGCGGCAGTCATGCGGCGGACTTGGCGGTTTTTGCCTTCGCGGAGTTCGAGGCGGAGCCAGGTGTCGATGATTTTTTGGCGAACCCGAACGGGGGGATCACGGTCGGGGATGGGTGGGGCTTGCTTGAGGGTCTTGGCGCGGCAGGGCATGCAGCGGTGACCCTTGATGATGAGGGTTCCGCTGCGGAGCTTGGTGAGGGCGGCTTCGTCTGGGACGCCTTCGACGAGGACGAGGTAGCGGCGGCGGTGGGCGTAGCGGGGGTTGAGGAGCTTGTCTTCGAGCGATTTTTCGTCGGTGAAGAGGAGGAGTCCTTCGGAGTCCATGTCGAGGCGGCCGAGGGGGAGGCACTTGGGCGGGAAGTTGAATTCCTTGAGGGTGCGTTGTCCTTCGTCGCCGGGGTTGGCGTTGAATTGGCTGAGGACGCCGAAAGGTTTGTTGAAGGCAATGAGCATGGCTTGTGGAGAGAGGCTAAGGCAATGAGGCTGGGGTGGTCGACGACGGATGCGATGAAATGTGATTGCGGTGAAGGATTTGCATCCCAAGTCCGGTATGAGCTAAGACTATGACGCGGGCGTTTTTGATTTTCGGGATTCTTTTTGCGGGAAGATTGATGGCGGAGCCTGTGACGATGGATGAGGCCTATGAGGTTTTGAAACCCGCCGAAGCGGTGGACTTGAAGGCGACGCAGCCCTCGGGGATTAAGGGGCGCGTGATGACGGGGTATCAAGGATGGTTCCGGACACCGGGGGACGGATCGGGGATGGGGTTTTACCATTATGAGAAGCGAGGGAAGTTTGAGCCGGGGCATGCGACGATCGATATTTGGCCTGATCTCTCGGAGTTCGATGAGGATGAGAAGTATGATACCGCTTTTAAGCACGAGGACGGGAGCACAGCTCAGGTGTTTAGTTCGTTGAATCCGAAGACGGTGAATCGGCACTTCAAATGGATGAAGGATTACGGGATCGATGGGGCTTTTGTGCAGCGCTTTGGAGTGGTGGGTGCGAAGAATTATCGCTCATACACTCACTTGAAGTCGGACAATCAGAAGCTGCTACATTGTCGGAATGCTGCGATCGCGAATGAGCGCTGCTATGCGCTGATGTATGATCTTTCGGGCTTGAAGGATGATGACTTTGAACGGCTCGCGCGGGATTGGAAAAAGCTCCGTACGGAAATGAAGCTGGGAACGGATCCAAATGATCACGCTTACCTGCAGCACAATGGAAAGCCGCTCGTGGCGATCTGGGGGGTGGGATTTGGCGATGACCGAGGTTATAGTCTGGAGAAGGCCGAGAGCTTTATTCGCTTGCTGAAGCACAACCCTGAGTGGGGTGGGTTTAGTATTATGCTCGGGGTTCCCTTTCATTTTCGAGAGCAGAGACGGGATGCGACGAAGGATGAAAACCTTCACCAAGTTTTAAAATTGGCGGACATCATTAGTCCTTGGGCGGTGGGTCGCTATCACGAGGTGAATTTTGAGGACGGGAAGCACGTCGCGAATCTGGTCGAGGACCGGAAATGGTGTGAGAGGAATAAGATTGATTACCTTCCCGTGGTTTATCCGGGCTTCAGTTGGCACAACATGTATGGGGAAAAGTTGGACGCGATTCCTCGGCGGAAGGGGAAGTTTTTGTGGGACCAGTTCGTGGCGACTCGGGCGGCGGGGATCGGTACGGCTTATGTCGCGATGTTTGATGAAGTGGATGAAGCGACGGCGATTTTTAAGGTGAGTGATGATCCTCCGGTGGGGGAGGGCTTTAAATTTCTCGATAATGAGGGGCTTCCCAGTGATCACTATCTGAAAGTGACGCAGAAGGGTGGGGTGCTTTTGCGGGGGCAGGTTGAGTGACTTCTGTCGGGGATGCGGGCAAGAGAGATGCTCGATCGCCCTGCGTTGACGCCCCATTCGTGAAATTGACAATCATTGCCAATGCGTGCTACCTTGGTCTCATCGATAAGGAAAAAAGCCATGCCGACACAAAACGTCAATCTGACCGATACTCTAGATCATTTCGTGAAAGCGCAGATCGAATCTGGCCTATTTAATAATGCCAGCGAAGTGCACCGCGCTGCTTTGGCTCAAATGGCACGCCAAGAAGAGGAGCGCCGTCTCCGCCTGGAAAAGCTCCGTCAGGATATTGCTCTAGGCGACGCTGATCTTGAAGCCGGACGCACTCATGAATATGAGAGCGCCGAGTCTCTCTATGCCGCAATCGTCGATTAGGAAGTGGCTTTGACTCCTTTACGGCTCGTCCTCACCGACACTGCGAAAGCAGACCTTCGGAGCATTCATGATTATATCGCAAATGAAAAAGCCAGCCCGCTCTCTGCTGGACGCTTTCTTCGCGATCTCACGGAAAAGCTCTACGATCATGCCAGAAAAGGGCTATGCGGCTCACCTCGTGAAGACGTGAGTCTCGGCTTGCGAGGTTTGCCTTACCGTGGTCGCTGTTTCTATTTCCGCGTGATTGACGATCAACTCATCGTCGTCCGTGTTCTGAGCAGCAAGCAAGATGTCACCTCACAAGAGTTTCCCATCTTCTTCGACGAGTAGATCAGCGCACCTGATCCGCGTCAGAAAAAACGACCGCAAAGTGATCATCCTACTCACATCATAAGCCTCAAGAAGCCTGATGAAGAATGCCAGAAGCACTTCGCCGACGTGAGCGAGGAGCAGAAGAAAGCAGGCTGCGATGAGATGGCGAAAGGGAACCATTTTTTAAATGGTCTTCACCGGCATCGCCTCCGGAGCTTACTACAGTGATCCAAGGTGAGAAAATTAGCGTCGTCAGCCCCGGAATCACCCTGCCAACGAGTGTTCGCAGCCAGAATGTCCTCTCGTTCGGATTGATTTTCCGCTGGGACGGGCGACATCATGACAAGAGGCTTCCCCCGCCTTGAGATCGTCACGGGAGTCCCGCTTGCGACGATTTCATCGCAGATTCCTCAGAAATGGGTCTTCGCTTCGAAAATTCCGACGGATTTTATGATCTCAACCAAGCATCTATATGCTTGCTTGTTAAGATTGGGGGATGAGTGCGGTGGGAAAGAGGTCCGTAAATTACGAAATCTGCCCCAAGTTTGAGGGGGGGGTGATGGGGTCTTGGAATACCGAAACTATAATGATTGAGTGCTTTTCCTCTTGAAATATGGCTTGCGTCTTTTTTGGTGCTTCGGAGCTGGACCGTTCATTGACGTAGTTGGATCCAGAAGGTAAAGTTTCCAACAATGGCGTATAAAAAACACTCCCAAACGCGATGAGAGATTTGTTGTTTTTAGTTCTGATTGTGGGTCCTTTGCAAGGTCTCGTTGCGGACACCTTTCACCCCTATTGGTGGAACGAGCGACACGCCGATGGAGTATCGGCAGGTTATGGATTTCCTGCGGGAATGGGTGATGATGGAGACCACTCTCCTGCGGTGAGAGGCCATCTCAAGCGTGCGGTCGCAGCAACAATCGAGTATCTCGATGATTCACTTGAAGGTGGAGCAGGACCATTGGTATCGGCTTTTAAAAAGCAGCGCTGGTTCATCGACAACAACCACAACAATGAGCCTCTCACTTTTGGGCAGCTCAAAGCGGTGGCCAAAGTTTTCTATGATAGGATCGAAGAAGTTTACCCAAGCCGGCGAAAGGTAAGAACTCCCGACACAAAAGGATGGAAGGCAAGTCAATGGGATACTGATTGGATGGTTGAAGATGGCTATGAGCCTATCGATACCACGCTTTATCCTGCGGGAAATCGCTGGGCTAAGGCCAATAAGGAATGGCGAGTCGTGGGTGTCGATTCTCCCTATCCTTGGCCTCAGAATGCCAAGGTCAATTTGGATCCCAAGCCTGCCACGAGGGGGCAGCTCAAAGCCGTCTTTTCCTTTGAGTTTCCTCTCAGCGTGGTGACGGCGTCACCGAATGGGAAAACACGGAGACGAGTTCCCTTTCCCTATGAGGTTGAGCGAAAAAGCAGCGAGCAAACACAAGAGATTGATTACCTCTATTCGCCTAATTTGAAACAAGGAGAGAAGGCACCACTGCTCATTGTCTTTCCGGGAGGACCTAGCTCTTTTCTCGGCCAGCGCTCGGTCAACCAAGGGGCATTTCTTCAGTGGTGCAAATTTGGATCATCTCGTGCGCATTGCTTGATTATGGGTTCATCCTCGAGCGGTATTGTCACCGCGATTCCAGAAGTGATCGAGTCCGTGATTCACAATAAGGTCCCGTCGATCAGCACCTCTGTAGATCAAGACCGAATCTATCTCTATGGATACTCATACGGTACTCTGACCGTGAGCCGCTTACTCGACTTGGCACCGGATCGCTACGCAGGTGCTTTCTTAAGCGGCACCGCCGACTGGGGCGCTGGCAAATGGACCCCAAGTCAAAGTGATGAAGTCAAAAATGCTTATGCCACAAAAATTGGACATGTTCCGATCCTTTTCGCTTTGGGAAAGAGTGAGACAAACGGAAGTATTCTCTCCGTCGAGGAGCACGAGGACTGGATTTCTCGGCTGAAAGTTCACAACCCAAAATCGTTCCTCCTTCAATCGGAGGGCGGGCACTCTGGAAGTCAGATCTCTAGCTCTAATCACCTGCAAAATCTCCGGTGGTTATTTTCCCATCGGAGAAAAATTCCAGGAAGCAAAAGCGCGGAGTAGTCTAGACACACCCGAATAGAATCGCCCCAAGCGGCGAGCGAGAGGATGATAAAGTTAGGGGCTTTTACCTAGGGCGATGTAGGGTCGTGAAAATTCGCGCGATTCGTGGTTCATTTTTCCCTATCTTGATCGCCCCGAAAAAGGCCCCTCTCATCGATTCTTCTTTGGAAATGGAATTCATGGGTTTGTTTAAGCTCGTTCGATGATGACGCAAGCGGAGATCGTTGACGATGCGCCGTTCTAAGTTAAGGGGCCTAAACGGAAAATAAGCGCAGAGGCGCGGAGGTCGGAGAGTGACGCAGAGGAAGAAAAAATAACCGCTTCTGTCATGCTCCGCGACTCTCCCCGGCCTCTGCGGCTCTGCGGTAAAATCCTTCGAAGCACTCTGAAACGGGCGCCCTCCCTTCTAGGGTGTTTGTCAGGAGGGGGCTTTCTGGCGGACTTTCTTAGCCTGCTCACGCTGGGAAGAGGGGAAGGTAGAGCGCCAGATTTAATCACTATCGTCCAGCTCGATTCCTCGGCGAAAACCCTCCTCGTGTTGAGAAGGAGATGCCTTCCGAAGCCTTGGAGCGATTTGAAATCATGAGCAAAACTGTGAACAAGCTACCCAGGTCCCAAATCGGGACTTTGACAGCCGAAGAGAAACCAAGCAGAATCACAGCACCATGGCCGAAAAAGCTCTCGATATTCCAGTCTCAGACCTTCCCTTTGAAGCCGGGAACGGCTTCTTTGCGACGGTTTCCGAGGACGGAATCGCGCACATCACGATCTCGCTAGGCGAGACAAAAAGTCAGACCAAAAAGGCTGTCTCTGCCAGAGATGGGAAAGCTTTTTTGAGCAAGTGGGGAGGCTCGTTAGGAGATTGGGCAAGGGAAAACACTGGCGTGTTTCAAGGCGTAGAAAAGCACGCCAAAGATGATCCTCTTTTAGAAGCTATCCTCGAGAAACATGCTCCAGAACGACTTGGTTGATACCAACGTCATTCTTGACGTCGTTCTCGGTAGAGCGGGGAGCGCAGAAGTAATCCGTTGTTTTGAGGTCTTCGACCAAAAGCCAAATTTTGGGGCGTGGATTGCCCCTCATACTCCGGCGATTGTTCACTACGTGGGACGGAAGCAGATTGGAAACGAGCAGGTCTTTGTGACCCTCAATCAAATTGCGGCCCGCTTTCAAATAGCCCCCTTCACCAACCAGCTCATGCAAGACGCATTGTGCTATGGGATGAGTGATTTTGAAGATGCGATGCAGTCCGCTTGTGCCGATGGAATCGAAGCGAAAGGAATCATCACCAGAGACCAGAAAGACTTCAAAAATTCTCCCGTGCCGTTTCTCACTCCGGCTGAATTTGTCGCTCAACACGGCTCTCCATAATTGACTTATTCAGCCCGACTTCCCCGCAGTGTCGAGACCAAGCTGTCAGGCAAAGTGATCCTATCCGATGCCATGAGTCTGGCCGCCCATCAGCTCACCGGGCGACATGAATTTCTCAATCGGTCGGCCTCCGTAAGGAATGACGAAGGAATAAATTGAGATGATTGCGCGAAGAGTTCGGGTTCGTCAGTGAGGCGGATTTCTCCTTGTGTAGCGGGCTACTCACTGAGGAATCGAACGAAGCTGACGGGTGCGAGATCGAGGGCAATGTCTTGATTTATTTCGGAGTCGTTTCTAGGCCTCATGGATTTTGAGCGCGTCATATTCATAATGACTCCCCAGGCAGAGGGCATCTGCCACCATCGCTCCGAAAAAGGCTCCTCTCATCGCTTCTTCTTTGGAAATGGAATTCATCATTCTGCTTAAGCTCGTTCGATGATGGCGCAAGCGGAGATCATTGACGATGCTGGGGTGGTCCCGTTCGAGGAATGCTTCCCTAAGTTTGAATTCTCAGTAAGCGGGACGCGAAACCCTCTAAAATCTGCCCCGAGTTTGAGGTGGCTTGAAGCGCGCCAAACCTCTCAACTACGGGCGCTGTGGGGATTCTGTTTTTCGCTATACTCGGCGTATTTTTCCGACAGGAGGAGAGGCTATTTGAAAAAGGTGCTTCATTCACAAACCGACTTTCTCCTCGCCACATCGATAGCACTTTGGCTACAACTTCTTGGAACCTAGAAGGCTGCGGCACGCTTGATGAAGATGACATAATTTCACATAGCCACTCGAAGCTGGAAACATGCGACTTCGTAGTCTAAAAAAGAGAATGCCGCGACAAACACGGGAAACCCTTAAAGCTGTTGATTTTTTTTGTGGAGCTGGAGGCATGAGCCTCGGCCTCCATGATGCTGGCATTGAAGTTCTTGCAGGCATCGATAATGAAGCTGACTGCAGAGCTACCTACGAAGCCAATATTGATGGAGCTAAGTTCATCAAGCATGACATCTGCACGCTTTCCGCGCCATCTCTTGAGAAGAGATTAAATATCCAACCGGATGATCCATCACTGGTATTCGCAGGATGTAGCCCCTGCCAATTTTGGAGCAAGATTCGAACTGATAAGACAAAATCCGAGCAAACAGCCTTTCTTTTAAAGCATTTTCAAAAGTTCATTCGCCACTTTCGCCCAGGGTTCGTCGTAATTGAGAATGTGCCAGGACTTTACCGTCAAAAAGAGAAATCGATCCTCCCAGGTTTTTTCGATTTTCTCAAACGAAACGGCTATACTTGGGATGATGGAATAATTAATGCGAGTCACTACGGAGTCCCCCAAAATCGAATCCGATATCTCCTGGTTGCAACAAGGTTAGGGAAAGAAGTCTCACTGCCACCTCCTGCAACTAATCTTTCGATTACTGTTCGCGATTTCATTGGCGAGAACCAAGGTTTTAAGTCAATCCCCGCTGGACACCGCGACGATGACGATCTTCAGCACTGGACTGCTGAACTATCAGAAAAAAACCTTCAACGCATCAAAGTAACGCCTAAATCTGGCGGGGACCGTTCATCTTGGAAAGACAATGAGTCGCTGCAAATTCCAGCTTACCGTGGAAGGGATAATATTTTTAGAGATGTCTACGGTCGAATGTACTGGGACAAACCAGCCCCAACAATCACGACAAGATTTAACAGCTTCTCGAATGGCCGTTTTGGGCACCCAGAAGAGGACCGAGCGATTTCAATTAGAGAAGGAGCCACTCTCCAAACTTTTCCTAAAAAGTTCGTGTTCCATGGCACGAACATCAGTCAACTCGCAAGACAAATAGGCAATGCAGTTCCGCCTCAACTTGCATTTGCGATTGGCCAACACCTAAACTCTCTCGCAAAAAGTGGCTAAGATTCGAACACGTGCCCGAGCCGTCGATATGCTGGGGCGGCAGCAGATTGCAACGATCCAAAATGCAATGGCCGAGCTATTTAAAAATGCTCATGATGCCTATGCCGATCATGTTCAGGCTGACTATTTTGAAGACGCGGGACCTGGTGGCGAGGGGCTCGTAATTCTTCGTGACGATGGCGTGGGGATGACACGTCAGGACTTCGAAGACAAATGGCTCGTCCTTGGAACTGAGAGTAAACTTGGAGATGGACGCAAGCAACAGTTTCGACCGCCCAATAAAGCGAACCGAGAGATCACTGGCGAGAAAGGAATTGGTCGCCTCGCGATCGCCTTGCTTGGACAACAAGTTCTAGTGCTTAGCCGAGCAGTCAGAGCTGATGGACTTCACGATTTAGTAGTCTCCTGGCTTCATTGGGGAATTTTTGAACTACCTGGTCTAAATCTCGAAGAAATAGATCTGCCGGTTGAAACCATTGATTCAGGAGAAATTCCGAGCAAGGAAACGATTATATCTCTCCGAGAGCGGTTACTTGAGAGTATTCAAGGGCTAGCTGAGAGCCATCCCTTACTCGATTTTTCTCAACTTAAAAAAGATATTCAAAGCTTCGAGCCCGATCCTCAATACCTTGAATCGTTTTTTCAAGAGAAGGATGAAAATTCAATGTCACTATCGGGAGATGGCACAGGCACTCATTTCATAATTGCTCCTGCCAATCCAATTATTCGGATCGAACTTAGTGCTGAAGATCGCCTTAATGATCATAGTTTCCGCAAACTCCTTTTAGGGTTTCAAGATCATGTGTTTGGTTCTTCTACAAAGCTGAATTTTAAAACTTCATTCCGCCGCTGGGTTCCAGGAGCCCTTGCGGGCGACGAATATCTCCTTCCCGAAACATTCTTCACGGGCGATGAACTGGAAAATAGCTCAGACCATCTCTTCAGCGGTAAGATTGATGAGTTTGGCCAGTTTACCGGGAATGTCCGCATCTATGAAAATGATTACCCTGATCACGTAGTCCCCTGGCCTGATAGTAAGGGGCGAAAAACAGCCTGCGGACCTTTCTCAATCACTTTTGCTGCTGTTCAAGGCTTACCCAAAGAGACGATGCTACCGCCTGAAATTTGGAATAGCATTAATACAAAGCTTTCGACTTTGGGAAGCCTTTACCTGTATCGAGACGGAATTCGGGTATTACCGTATGGTGATCAATCCTTTGATTGGCTCAATGTTGAAAAGCGCCGTAATCTTGGAGCAGGTTATTACTATTTTTCTCATCGGAGATTGTTTGGAGCGGTTCTATTAACCCGAGATGAGAATCCAGATCTTGAAGAAAAAGCTGGACGGGAAGGGCTTCAAGCAAACAAAGCTTACCGCGATCTGCGAGCAATTCTTGAACACCTGTTCGTTCAGCTAGCTGCCGATTTTTTCCGGAAAGATGGCACCTACACCGAAGCTTTTGAACAAGATAAAGCTGAATCAAAGCGACGAGCCACAGCTCTTGAACGCCAACAGAAGAAAGCCAACGAGAGACGAAAGCGCTTCTCTGAATCTTTACAACAATTTGAGGGGAAAGTTGGTGCAAACCTACCTGTAGCACAAATTGAAACTCTTCGTGACCGTACACAGAGGCGAATGGAGGCAGCATCCCATATTTCCGACCAAGATTTGGCAGCGTCTGCATTGATTCGTGCAGAGCAAGAAGCCGTTACCGCGCTATCAGACCTGCGGGACTCTTATTCTTGCAAGAAACCATCTGGACTTGCGATCCGTGGGAAACTCGCCTCAAATTGGAAATATTATCTCTCCGAAACCGAGCGTTTGGAGGTAGAGCTGTTTACTCCATTTGACAAAGAAATTGCTGCGACACTTGGGGATGTTGCCGAACAGGCTAGGCTCTATATCGATCAACGAAAACGCCTTGACGAGCGAATCAAGATTCTTGCTACGGAACGCAAGAAGCAGCTCTCCGAGGCTTCAAAAATGGCTAACGCAACTGCTAGCGAAACTCGAAAAACTGTTAGTTCAATAACCGAAAAGGCCCGACTAGCCCTTGAGGCAACTATCCGGAATATCCAAGGCGAGATGAACCGGACCCCAATTCAGGACATGTCTCCTGAAAAAGTGGAAGAACTTCGAACTCAATGGGAGAAGGAACTTACTGAAATTGAAGTAAGGCACCGCGATGGATTGATGGCGGCCCGTGATATGCTTGCGTCTCTCGCTGAAAATCTTCGTTCTTCTGACGGAGAGCAGCCTGCCGAGATAATGGAAGCTCTTGAAGAGCGAATGCTCGACCTAGAAGACCAAGCTGAACAAGATTTCGAGATGGTGCAGATGGGACTCGCTGTGGCAATTATCAACCATGAGTTTGCAGCTTCGATCAAGCAGGTCCGGAGTAGCCTCAGAACTCTGGGCCAAGTCTCCCGTCGAGCAGAAGGGCTTCGCCCAGTCTACGAGTCCATCAAGACAAGTTTCGAACATCTAGATGGACACTTAAACCTGTTCACTCCTCTCCAACGCAGACTGCATCGGAAGGCCATTGTTATCGATGGAACAAGTATGCGTAACTACATTCGGGATGTCTTCGACAACCGCCTCTTACGGCATGATGTGACGCTTGAATGGTCCGATTCATTTCTATTGGCTGAAGTCGAGTGCTTTCCTTCAACACTCTATCCGGCCCTAATTAATATCATAGATAATGCTATATTCTGGGTTCTTTCTTCTGGTTCTGAACACAAAATCCAACTTGATGCTAGTGCGGATGCCTTAGTGATTTCTAACAATGGTCCGACTATTGAAGAAAGAGATCGTGAGCAAATATTTGAGCGAGGCTTCAGCCGTAAACCTGGAGGCCGAGGCCTAGGGCTCTTTATTTCAGCTAAGGCTCTCTCCAGTGAGCAAATGCGCTTAACAGCCGAGGCAGCCCCAGATGGTTCTGGAACAGCTTTTCATATTTTCGCACCCAACCTTCGTTTCAAAAATGAGTAAACTCGACGAGTTCGTATCAGAAAGCACTGTGGACTATCTTCAGAGTATTGTTTTTGTAGACGACAACATCTATACCGATAATGGAAACCCTAGATCTGAGGGAACCAACGTAAATGTTGGTAGCGCAATGCGGCCTCAAACTTCTACTTCATCTGGAGATCAAGTAAAAAGAGAGACTGTAGTTCCACTGGAAGAGGATGCCGAAGTTGAGGATGAGTATGAAACCACCTACCATCCGAGAGAGATAACCGAAAGTTTCGCACGAAAAGGGATCGCTTGCGCGCTTTATGAGCCTCGCAAGGGCTTTGAAGTCAGTTTAGAATCGGAGATTCACAAGCTTTGTAAGCGAGCAGATGTTGTAATATTTGATTGGGATTTATACGGTGATGATGGTGATGCGGTATGCTCACTCTTGTCACTCTTAATAAAAGAAAGCGAAGCCCAGTCGCCGCATCATGTGAGGCTTTGTGCAGTTTATACGGATAAACCGAGTCTCCACAAAGTTCTGGATCGTCTAAATACAAAATTAGAGCAGGCCGACTGTGATGTCGAAGTTCCCGACGGGAAGCTGCAGTTGGTCTCAGGGGCGACGCGAATTTTGATTTTTGGAAAACCCGCAGTAACCGGCAGATCAGAAGACGAAAGGCCTTACGAAGTGCCTGAGTTAGAGCTAGCCGACCGGATTATTGGAGAATTTGCCCTTTTTCACCAAGGGCTTCTATCAGGGTTTGCGCTTCACGGATTGGCAGCTATTCGCAGAAATACAAAGCGACTTGTTGACAAATTCAGTCGAGAACTCGACGGACCATTTCTCCTTGAGCGGGCTCTTGTTCTCGATTCCACAGAAATGTTCGATGAACTACCTGAACTTTTCGCCGACGAACTTAGGGCTGTGTTAGAAGACTCTTGGCCAGATACCGTGAATTTGACAGAGCTGACGAAAGCTACCATCGACGACCTGGAGGTCCGTGAACCAGAGAAATCATGGACGGACAAGGAAGGAAGGCCTATCATTGCAAAATCGATTCTCCTCAACCTTCTAGAAGGGGGAAAGGGCGGAATCAAAGACGAACTAAAGCAATGCAACCAATTAGAGCATCTCGATAAAGCCAATGGATTCCGTGGAGTAAAACCAAAACTCCTCAGTGATTTCGAATTTATGGTAGCTGTCGAAGATACGATGTACTCTGGAAGTCTAGCATCTTTGTTCTGCTCTCGTACTCACTACCATACACAATCTCGAAGATTGCAGTTTGGCACAGTCGTGAGGCATAAAAAAACAGAAGCCGATAATTGGCAATTTAGTTTATGCCTGATGCCTATCTGCGACAGTCAGCGTCTTCGAAAGAACCCGACCTTGTTTCCTTTTTGGCGACTCGACAAAGATGTAAGGTGTGGTGTTTCCGCTAAAAGAAGCGGGGTCACAGTTGTAAATGCAGATAACACCACTGAATGCTTAGCTGCTGGGGGAAAGATACGTGACAAACTATGGCTTACAGGGTTTGTCCCAGACAAAGGATTTATTACTGCAACAAATGACGGCAACAAATTCCGTTTTCCCGCTTCCGATTTCATAGTTGAGTGGGCGGGTGAGTTGAAACCATTGCACGCTCAACGGATTGCGGCACACCTTGGTAATGAAGCATCGAGAGTCGGCTTGGTTGAATCAGAGTGGCTGCGATTATTTTGTGATCGGTGATCTACCCAGTCTTTGAAGATGTGGGTGCTTAGAAAGATGCTCAAAACTACATCCTCGCCTGCCGCCTCATCGAACGCTAGAAAAATATGCGAAGCATATTTTAGGAAATGTCAATATAACCTACTGTAAATAAGAGGGTTGAGAAGTTTTCATGTCAGAAAGATTCGGGCGGAATTTCAGTCTCTGACGCGGAGACCCATACGGTAACTCGTCTTAGGTAGCCTCGATTTTTATTTGGACGTCGATGGTTCGGATCGCGTCGTTCTCGGTTTCTAGGAGAAGGTTGTCGTCGCAGACACGTTGATTGAGAAAGTCGGCGGTGATTTCGGGTAGGTGAACTAGTGTGGTGTCAGCGAAGTCCGCCACAAAATTGTTTCGTCAGTATGATGGGAATGAGTGGGAATGTGGGCTTCGCCCAGTGAGGAGGTTATTACTCGGATCTTTTTTCGATCTTCTGCGTTATTCCTTGGTCGTGAATCCCGATTCACTTCCGCGTCACGCCTTGAATCTCAAAAAAATCTCTCTCGCAATTTTGCACCAGACTTCGCTGACACCACACTAGGCCGTGTGGACAAATCGCTTCACGTAGCGACCAGAGGGAGAGAAGAGGGTCAGATGTTGGAGGCAAAGGGAAGGTTGGGCAGCTTTGGGTGGATTTTGTGGTGGGGCAGGTCTTCGAATCCTGTAACTCGACAGAAAAACGCTGGAAGAATAAATAATGCTGAACTAGTATGAGTTCATGGTTATTTCTGAGAGAGTTCGCCTAGTTGCGGAGAGTTATGGGAAACTCAATGATGAAGAACGTCACGAGTTTGCAGCTCTCGTTGCCCCTGTGGACGAAAGCGAGGTGAGTGAGGAATGGGTTGCCGAGCTTCGGGGCCGCGCTGACGATATCGACTCTGGACGAGTTCAGCTTGTCGATGGGGACGAGGTCATGCGTCGTTTAAGAGCGATTTAAAGAGATGCTGAAATACCGCTTCCATCCCGGCGCTGAATCAGAACTTTTGGAGGCAGCTGACTTTATCAAAAGCGACGACTCCAAAGAAGGAGGCCTGTTCAACCAGTCCTTCGAGCATGCTCTTGACTGGACGAGAAGCCAGCCACTTATTTTTAGGTGTTTTGAAGATGATTTCCGAAAAACCCGAATCGGTAAGTTCCGCTACTCACTGGTCTTTCGCGTCCGAGGCGATGAAATCCAAATCCTCGCTGTCGCTCACATGAGCCGCCGCCCTGGATATTGGAAAAAGCGTGCCAGCAACTGGCCGCGGTAGCTTCTCTATTGAGTCGCGCAAAAAATATTCCAGACATTGGCATCGATCAAATAAGCTAGGCATATTACGCGGTTCGCTTTATGGACGATCGCCAATCCCAATCGCATCGAGTTTCTGCCGCAGCGTTTCATGAAGCTGGGGTGAGATTCGTAAGCCATGGATGCGGATGAGGTCGCCAATCAGATTTTGGATCTGCTTCGGACTGCGACGCCCGTTGATCGCTGCTTCTAAGAGAACTCCGAGGGTTCCTGTGACGCGCAGATCATTGGCTCGGGCGATTGATCTGAGCTTGAGGCCATCGGTCAAAAGGAGGTCGCAACTAAGTTGCCAGACAAGTTATGATCATTGATGGTCATCAACTCACCACTTAGCGCGTTGATGCTAGAAGCACCCTCCGGGCAATCCGTTGGATTGTCTGCCTACGCCATGCCCGTCGCAGCAGATTGGAATGGAGACGGCCTGATCGACTTGATCAGCGGTGCAAAGGACGGAGCCGTCTACTGGTTTAAAAACACTGGCAAAAAAGGCGCGCCTAAGTTTGAAAAGCCCGAACAACTCGTCGAAAATAGCGAAGCGGAAGACTTGGGCTGCGGCACCCAAGCACAAGTCGAAGTTTGCGACTGGGACAACGATGGGAAGCTAGAACTCTTAGTCGGAGACATGAACCGGAAAAATAGTGGAACACCAGAATTCAGCCTGCATGGCTACGTCTGGTTTTACCAACGACTCAACTTAGCCCTCTGATTTTACTGCTAGAAAAAAAATATGCCACGCATAGGGTCGAAGGATCTCAGATTTTGAAAATTGCGACACTGGAATTTCCTTGGCTGCAAAATTTCTTCCAGATATAAGAAGAAAATAGTGGCGCGCAGCGTATTTCTTTATCACATCTTCCATCTTCCATCTTCCATCTTCCATCTTCCATCTTCCATCTTCCATCTTCCATCTTCCCTCCTCCATCCCTAAGAGAATTTACCTTCAATGGGTCAAATCCAACATTCGTTGCACAGCTACTTGAGACTCTTCATCTTTCTTAGCCTAGCGTTTTTGTCTGTGCATGCTGTCGGTGCGCCCCCAGAGGATAATGATTCCGAAATCATGATCACCATGGGTGGTGATTTTGGATTCAACGACACTAAAGCTGTCCCGAGTCCCCTCGGAGGATTTTGCAGAAATCCTGATCGGTATGTGCCTTTTTCTGAGATGACAGAGGGGATCAAAGATCTATTCGATGGTGATCTTAATATCGTAAACCTAGAAGCTTCTGTTCTCAATGAATTGCCAAATGAAGGCCTTCCTCGGAAGACCTATTTATTCTCAACTCACCCCACAGGGATTCGCCACATGATGGATTTAGGGGTGAATGTATGGACACAAGCGAATAACCATATTTGGGATTATAAAGAGGAGGGTCTCCGGTTGAATTTTAAGAATATGGATGCCTTACGCAAAGACTATGAATTCATCTCAGTAGGCGCTGGCATGAATTTGGACGAGGCGAAGTCGGTCAAAACGATCATCATAAAAAATAAGACGATCGCTATCGCTGCAATCGGTATTATTGATAATCTACATCCGTTTCACCGAGCTGATGAGAAAACGCCAGGGACATTGAGCTTCAGAAACCGCAATGGATTCAATGATTACGATTTACTGCTCAAGGAGATCAAAGCAGTGGAGGCCGATTACAAAATACTAGCAATTCACTACGGAAGAGAATATAAAATTCAATTGGATAAAGGGCAACAGGAGAAGTATCATCGTGCAATTGAACTGGGAGATGTCGATTTAGTGATCGGTCATCATCCGCATGTTCCTCGCCCAATCGAGCATTTCAAAGAAAACGGGCGAGGGCGACTGATCGCCTATAGTCTAGGGAATTTACTTCATCCAGGCACGGGGAAAATCGAAGACCGTGCACCCCCTTATAATTTTGGAATGATCTTGCGGCTTACGTTGAAGCCCGACTCAGGAGGGGATTTGGGGCCGAGTCGGCTTGAGTTGGTGCCGCTTCTAGGAATGCACGAGAAACCATATGTCCCTGAAATTGAGGTTTCAGAGAAATTGCTCAAGTCTTTCAATGACCAGGTTGCAAAGCGCCTTCCAGGATCATTGAAATTTGAGTGGGATAAATCAACACCGCGACCCATCGCTTTTCACGACTTTGAGACATCCGAATCGGAGGAAAAAAAGTAGGAAACATAGGGGAATGGCGCGGGGTTAGGCTGGGAATGGTGAGTAGTGAATGTGGACTGGTGAATTGGGGAGATTTTTGGCGCAGATTTGAGAAGGATTTGCGCGGATTGACGCAGATTTTTTTGGGAGCTTGGGGGGGATGACGTAGGCAGTGTTAGGTCGCCTCAATCTTTATTTGGACGTCGATGGTCCGGATCGCGTTGTTCTCGGTTTCTAGGAGAACGTTGTCGGGGCGGGCGTCGAAGATTTTGACTAGCTTGTGATCGATCACCCCTTTGTAGAAGTGATCACCTTGTGGGGCGAGGCCGAGGCTGGTGAAGAAGTTTGCGATTTCATTTTCGGTGGCAGGACGGCCGGGGATGAAACGTTGAGAGGTGAGAATTCGATAGCCGGTAGGAAGCTTGAGTAAACCCTCGAATTTCACGGAGTCAGCGAAGAGGGTATTTTGATTCTCTAGGTTGGAGAGGTAGAGAAAGGGCGCTCCTTGGGCACCAAAGCCGTGTTCGGTATTAGTGATTTTTATGACACGGGCGCTTTTTTCATCGTAGAAGACATCGTGTTCGTTCCCGGCTCCAGAAAAGTCCAGCGAATCTAAATAAGCCGATAAGCGAACTGGATCTAGCTCCCAGCAACTTGCTTGGGCAAATCGATGAAAACACTTCGTTTCTTCACCTTGGCACTGCGCGAAATTTGGCTGACTGCCTGCTCTTTCGAGACAGTCTTTGAGGGAGTCCAAGCTTTCTGGCTCTCGACGTAGTCCCGGAAGGCTTTGTCGTTGGAAACAATCTCGGAGCAGAGGTCTTTCGTTTTCATAATCAAGGTTGCTGATGGGAATATTTTCTACCCTTTTTATGATGTGAGGTCAAGGAGGGGGGGGGATGGGGAATTTTAACTGGTGACTGGTGACTGGTGAATTGAGAATGAGGGGTTTTGGGTTGAGGTTTTGGAGCTTGGGTTGAGGGGTATCTCACGCAGAGCAGCAACCGGAGTGAAACGGAGATAGTCCATAGACAAATTTGAGAAGGATTTGGTCGGATTGACGCAGATTTTTTCTATTCCGAAGACTGATATTTTTTCTCCAGCCATTTAAGGACCTCTAGTTGGTCCTCTCGTTTGGCTCGGCGAACTTGGATCAGAAGTTTCGAAATTGAAGGCCGGTCGAGAGTTAGGTTTGAAGCCCCTTCGTTGCAAACCGAACACAGAGCGCGGAGATTTGCGGCAGTATCTTCGCCTCCTTGGGATTTATCGACGATATGGCCCAGATGAAGGCGAGCCTTGCGATTTGGCTCGTAGGGATGTGGCTCCCCAGCGACAGCCCCACACATTTGGCAGGTGAATCCGTTCCGATCTAGGACGAGAGCTCGAAGCTCTTTGGAGATGCTTCTTTCAAAGGCGGGTTGAGGCTTGGGGTCCTCGAGAAGATACTCACCGGGCTTGAGTTCGCTCCGGTCATTGTGAGTTAGAATATTATAGCCTTCTTCGTTTCGAAGTTCACGAATTCGGCGAGCCCACTCGCTGATGCCGGCGACTTCGCGCAACTCATCCGAGGACATCGTTTTACCGATGTGGGCGAGGATATAGGCGCGCAGTTTGGCTCTCGCTCCTCCTCTTCCTTTCTTCGCTGGCATAATCTCTTTTCGAACTAGGAAGCGATGGGAACGACTTTCTTCTTACTAGTAGCAGCAGCGAGGATCGCAGTGCGAAGCTGAGTTGCGACAGCATTGGCAACAGGCGGTGGAAAGGCGTTGCCAATTTGGCGATAGGTCGCGGTCTTGAGACCGGCGAACTTCCAAGAGTCGGGGAATCCTTGAATTCGTGCCGTCATGCGGATTGTGAGTCGGGGCATTCCTACAAAATCAGGATCGGGGGCTTCGTTTGAGAGACTTTTCCCATTTACGCCGAGGGCCGCCCAAGCTGCTTTCGCGCGCGTTGGGCCTAGATCAGCACCTCCGTGCTTTTTTGAGCCGCCCACGAGAGTAGGTGCGATGTCGTCTGCACGGTCTCGCCAAGTTTTCGCTCCAGTCCAACCTCTTTCAGACATTAGGTCATAAAGAAGTTGGCCGACAGTTGGCGGGATTCTATCCATGACAAGAGGTGGATGATAAAAAGGGGCAATGTCATTTCGGACCGCGACGATGACAACGCGGGGGCGAAGCTGTGTGACGCCGAAGTCGGAAGCATTCAGAAGTTGCCACGAAGTCTGATAGCCGAGAGCCTGAAGCTGACTCTTCAGCTTCCTCCGGTAGTCTTCGAAAACGGCCCCTAGAAACCCGCGAACGTTCTCAAGCATGACTGCCTTAGGCTGACATTCTTCGATGAGACGGATTGCCTCAGGAAAAAGGTCCCTCTCGTCGTCTTTTCCGAGTTGCTTCCCTGCGATGGAAAAAGGCGGACAAGGAACACCTCCTGCAAAAAGATCGACTCCCTTATAAGGCACAGCACTGAATTCACGAACATCTCCTTCGATGACATTCCATTTAGGACGATTTAAACGAAGAGTTGCGCACGACGATGGATCGATTTCAACAAGAGCCTCAGCTTCAAATCCAGCGTTCTCGATACCGATGGCTTGACCGCCCCCTCCAGCGCAGATTTCGACACAAGTTAATTTCATGGTGTTCTATCGAACATTTTAAATTCGATGTCAATTGTTTGGTTCGCTGAGCCCCTCACTCCTTGAAAGGCTTGAAGCTACTGAGTCCGATATTGGAGACAATTAATCCACTTCAACAGGAAAATTTCGCTAGAGACGGCGGCAGCTTGGATCGCCTCTGGCGGGCTCATGTCATTCGAGGGCGGAGAACCTAGCTCGGCGCTTTAGAATGGTGAATTGGGGAGATTTTTGACGCAGATTTGAGAAGGATTTGCGCGGATTGACGCAGATTTTTTTGGAAAGCGAGAAGCAGGGAGATTGTCCTCACGCTTTTTTCAGCAGTTGTTGACAAGTGGAGACTGGCCCCCAGTTTGCAGACGGCGTAATGCCGACAAATGGCTGATATCAACGAGCGGGGGAATCCTGCCTACCCTTGGCACAACCAAGATGACAACCCTTGCACGAGTTGCGGGGCCTGCTGTGCGACCTACCGGGTGTCATTCTATGGGGGCGAATGTGATGACTCTCCATGGGGGACGGTGCCAGTGGGGCTGACGGATGCTCTCACTCACTCTCGACAGGTCATGAAGGGCACGAACCAAAAAAATCCCCGCTGCGTGGCGCTCACG